>NZ_VCQV01000004.1 GCF_007845645.1 Leekyejoonella antrihumi | reverse complement strand
ATCGGTCGAGGTGTCCTTCGTCGCAGTCGTCATATCCGACATGCTCATCGTTCATCACTCCAGATCTCGCCACCTTGGCGGCGTGTCGTGGAGGTTCAAAAACACCGAATTTGAGATAGACCCTGGCACCCCTCTGTGTCAAGACGCGGCAGCGTGCGGGATCGTAGGCTGGTTTCTGGCGGGTCCGGGAAGTGGCTTGTCCGAAGAGCTGGTGTGGGGTTGTGAGCCGGCCGCGCTGGAGTCAGAGTCGTTGCCCCGGTGCCCTCCCGGGCCCGTCGTCATGTGCCGTGCGGCGTCGTTGACCATGGTTCGGTAGACGATGTCGGACAGCCGGCGTTTGAGTAGTCGCATGGACTCGTTCGAGGTCTTGCCGCGGGCCTTGGTGCGGTCGAAGTAGGCCCGGCCCTCGGTGGGGTTGCGGAGCTGGACGACGGCCATGATGTGTAGGACCCGGTTGATCTGACGGTTCCCGCCGCGGGAGAGCCGGTGGCGGACGTTGTCGCCTGAGGAGGCGTCGATCGGTGCCGTGCCGGTCCAAGAGCCGAAGTGGTTGTTGTCCGGGAAGCGGGTGATGTCGCCGATCTCGACGAGCAGTCGGGCCGCCCCGGAAGGTCCGATGCCGTTGAGGTCCAGCAGGCTCGTGCCGGTCGCGGCGACCAGGGCGTTCAGTTCCTTGTTCGCGGCCTTCTTGCGCTGATAGATCCGCTCGAGGTCGGCGATCAGCTCGGCAGCGACCCGGCGCCGTGTCTTGCCGGCGATGTCGCGGGGTCGCACGGTCGCCAGGAGTGCCTTGGCTTGTGCGGCGGACAGGTCCTTCTTCGCCCCGCCCGGGATCAGTTCCAGCAACAGGTGGTGGACCTGGGACATCTTGCGGGTGTGTTCCTCGCCCAAGGACCGGCGCCGGTCGGCCAGGATCCGCAACACGGCCAGCTGCTCATCGTTGATGACTGGCCGCAGCCCACTCATCCGGGTGCCCACCAGTGCCACCGAGTGGGCGTCGGTGGCGTCGGTTTTGCGGCCCTGCCCAGTCGAGAAGACCCGAGCCCTGGCCGACATCTTCGGTGGGACATCAACCACGGTCTCGCCCTCGGCCAGGAGGCGGTTGGCCACGTGTCGACCGATCCCCTGGCAGCCTTCAATGGCCCAGACGCGGTTGGGCCACGCCATCACCTGGCGACGCATCGCCTCATGCCCTTCACGGTCGGTGCCAAAACGGCCCTTGCCGAGAATGGACTCGTCGCCGGTCATAATCTCGATCGTCACCGATCGTTTGTGCGGATCCATCCCGATGACCACCCGCGGTGCTACCTCGTTCATGGTGTCCTCCGAACTCGAACCTGTTGTGGTTGTCGAGCAGGGAGGGCAACGCTACTTCGAGCTAGGAGCGTGGGTCGGTAATGGTTTTGCCTGGTCTTGTCCGTCGGGCAGGGCTTGGATCCGGGAATGTCCGTGTGGGACGGATTGACGTGTCGCTGGGGTGATTCGGCGTTTGAGGGTCGCTTTCGGACGGACCGAGGCCCCCGTTGGCCCCGGTTCAGCTGATAGCCAGGCCCGCGAGTCCGTCGATCCCGAGGTGGCGGTGGAGCTTGCGCAGGTTATGGCACGCGGCGAGCAAGGACCATTCACTGCGGGCCTGTTCCAGGCCACGCAGCAACAGATGTTGCCCGTTCTGCAAGGTGCCCATCTGCCCGAACACCGGCTCCACGATCACCTTCCGCCGCGCGTACACCTGGTGTCCCTTCTTAGTCTTCAGCTTGCGGGCCATCTTCTGTTTGGGTGTCGCGTTCTTGGGGATCCGCCCCCGCGGCGCCACCGGGACCGGGTCCCCATGCGTGGTCCGGCCGGGCGCGATGAAAAACTCGGTACCGGTCTCCGCCGTGACCTGCTCGGCCTGGGTCAGGTTGTCCTCGGACGTGTAGCCGGCATCGGCGAGCACCTGGGCCGGTGCCTGCCCGGTATTTTCCACGGCCTGCTCGACCATCGGGATCAGGGCGCCCACATCGGCGGCGCAGTCCGTCACGCCGGTAGCGACGATGACCTGGTGATCCGCATCGACCACCGCCTGCCCGTTGTAGCACTGATGAAACGAGCCGTCCGAGGTCTTCATGATCCGCGACTCCGGGTCCGTGAAGTTGCGTTGCGCCTTCGGCCGCGGCACCGCCTTACCCACCGCGTCGGCGACTCGCTGCGCGGTCACGTCGTCGTCTTCGTCCTTGGCCGCCGCGGTGGCGCGGGCCCGGTCCTCGGCCCGGTCCCGGGCCTGCTGTTCCAACGCGGCCTTCGCCTCACGCAACGTGACCAACCGAGACTCGCGTCGAGCCAGCTCCTGCGGCAGTTCGTCACCGCGCCGGTCCTTACCGAACGCGGCGTCCTCGGCCGCATCAAGGTCCTCGGCCTGACCGAGCAGGTCGGAAACCTCCTGGGCCAGGATCTTCTCCCGCTCGCTCATCCGCGCGTAGCTCATCGCCTTACGCCGCGACGCGTTCGCCCGCAGCTTCGTGCCATCCAGGGCGACCCGCCCCAGGGACACCATCCCCGCGGCCTGACACAACGCCAGCGCCTGCACGAACAGGTGCCCCAGCGCCGACAGGTGCCGTTTGCGGAACCGGGCCACCGACCTAAAGTCCGGCACCGTCCCGGCGGCTAACCACCGGAACGCGACCACATCAACACATGCGGCCTCGATCTTGCGTGAGGAGCGCACCCCGGTCGTGTACCCGTACAACAGGATCCGCACCATCAACGGTGGATCGAACGGTGGGCCACCCTTACGGTTCGTGTACGCGGCATGAATCCGCGACAGGTCCAGATGCTCATCGACCAGGTCCGCGATAAACCGCGCCAGATGATCGCCCGGTAGCCACTCATCCAACGACGGCGGCAACAACAGATCCTGGCCCGGATCAAACGCCCGGAACGTCTTATCCACCGGGCCCTCAGCCGCCCGGCGCTGGGTCCCCTCCATCCCCGGGGACACCCGAAACAGCACATCATCGTCATCGTCGATCGGCGCGCCAAATTCTCTCAAACCCCCGACCGCGACACCCGCACCCCGACCGGCGCGTTACTGACCCACGCTCCTAGGGCAAACCCCTCTTGAGCCTCTCCCGCCCTGGCGACGTCCGGGGATGCGCAGGCCAAGCGGCGGATTCTTGTAACTCGATCCAGCCCCCTGTGTCCCCGGCACGGTCCGCCGGGGCGTTCGGTGTGACCGAGTCATGCCGAGCGCCTGCCGCGTGCTGGTGCGCCCGCACGACCGTTGAGTCCACCGCGAGCAACTGCTCAACCTCGTCGGTAGCGCTCTGGTCGAGTAGCCCAGCATCTTGGACCGCGTCCATGATCTGCTGGTACGTACCGTCCGTTGACCAGCGGAAATGCCGTTTCCACACGGTCTTCCATGGCCCGAACTGCTCAGGAAGGTCTCGCCACGGCGAGCCCGTGCGGTACCGCCAGCAGATGCCTTCCAGCACCCTGCGGTGATCGGCCCACGGCCGTCCCTGGCGACCGGTCGACGTCGGCAGTAGCGGCTCGACTATTGCCCAGAACTCATCGGAAATCTGATCCTCACGCACCATGCATCCCACGCTCTCAACGTCAGCGCCGAATCTTTGGGAGACACGCTCTAGACCGAGCCTCGTCAGATCCCGGCCATGACGTCAATGAAACAAGTGGCCGATGAGCGGGTCGTGCTCGTCGTTGTGGAGTTGGCGGCTGCTGAAGGTGTGGGCCTTCTAGTCAGCGAATGTCTAGGTGATGAAGCGGTGGATGGCCTCGTTTGCGTGCTCCTGAAATGCCGGGTTGGCCAAGTCAGGGAAGAAGTCTGCTTGGTCGACCAGGGGACCGCTGAGCTTGTTGGCCGCGCTTGCGTAGAACGCGCCGCTGGACAGGGTGGGATCAGTGGCGCCGTCGACGAGTCGCTTTGCTCCCACGTCCAGTTTGTGGGAGAAGCCTAGGGCGGGCAGGACGTACTTCGCGGCTACCCGCAGCGGTAGGGCAAGGTCGTTGGAGGCTTGGGTGCCGGTGGTGGCGCCGGGACTCACGGTGATGAGTCGGCGGTCGGGGTGTTGGCGGGCCAGGTAGGCCATCCAGAGGGTCCCGATGTACTTGGCCTGCCCGAAGGCGAGCTGGAAGTCAGGCTTTCTGCTGGCGAAGTAGCTGCCGTCGATGACGGTGGCGAGTTCATCGGCCGAGTTGGAGACAAAGGAGGGTCTAGCCATCCGCAACTTCGGAACTCCGCGGGCCGCTTCACTTCCAGCGAGGACCGCAACCCCGCCAAGCCGTCCCTCGGCCAAGAGTCCTTCGAGGAGGACAACGTGGCCAAGGACGTTCGTCGCGAACACGGTGGTGACCCCGTCGGTGGTCAAGTCCATCGACTGCGGGCCAATGACACCGGCGTTCATGACCAGCGCGTCGACGGATCCGTCGATGGCCGCAAGGCCGGCGCGGACCGAACCCAGATCGGCGACGTCCATAACGACGATGTCGAAGATGCGCCGGCCGGTCGCTGCTTCGAGCTCAGCCTTCGCCGTCGTCGCCCGTTCTTGGTTCCGGCATGCCAGGTAGATCCGAGCCATCTCGGGACGGAGCGCCAGCTGCCGGGCCACGTCCTTGCCGATCCCGGCATTGGCGCCTGTGATCAGAGCTGTCTTGCCGTTGAGGTCTGTCATGCGATGTGTGGTCCTCTCGTCATAACTGGGTTGTGTGACTCAGATTAGCACGGGCACTGGGTTGTCGAACCCAGAATCGGGTACCCTTGGCAGATGGGCCAAAAGACCAGTGATCGGCCGAGACTTACCCCCAAGGGAGCACGCACCCGAGCACGAATAGTGGAGGAGGCCGCGACCTTGATCCATGAGCGCGGGGTGGCGGGCGCCACCTTGGAAGACGTCAAGGTGGCGGCAGAAGTAAGCGGCTCGCAGATGTACCACTACTTCCCCGACAAGAACGAACTCGTCCAGGCGGTCATCGACTACCAAGCCGACAACATCGTCACACGCAACACGCACGCTCTCGCAGGCGCGAACGGCATCGAAGCCTGGCGGGAGATGGTGATCACAGCGGCGAGGCGCACCCAGGCAAGAGGCGGCTGCCAGCTTGGTTCGCTGGGTGGTCAACTCGCCGAGAGCGACCCCGAGGCCCGGGCGCTCATCGCCACCGGGTTCGATCAGTGGGCATCCGCCATCAGCGACGGACTCAGACCCCTGCACGCAGAGGGGAAACTCCCGGCCGACATCCACCCGGACGACCTCGCCACGACTCTGCTGGCGACGCTCCAAGGAGGGCTGCTACTCGCCCAAGTTCAACGAGACATCCGTCCGTTCGAGACTGCGGTCAATACCCTCCTCGCTCTCGCCCTCGGCAGATAGAACCTCTGGCCCAGCGACCTGCGGTCAGGGAAGCGGTCCGTGGTATGGCGACCGCTGAGTGCTGATGTAGGCGCCCTCGGCTTCGAGCCGCCAGGATGCCGACGCGGCTGCCTTCTCCTGTTCGCGGATCTGGGTGGCGGACACGTCGGCGCCGGAGGTGTCGATGGCAGACCGCAGAACGTCCAGCGGGTCGACCTCACCGGGTTCTTCGTGGCTGGTCGCGGTGTCCGGGTCGAAGGCCGTGTCGACGTAGATCTTGTTGCTCTCCCGGCCGCGGGTGGCCATGACGTAGAGCGGCTCGCGGACGGTTGTGGCGGTGATGTAGGAGTGGGTGGTCTCGACGGTGCGGCCTTGAGCGCGGTGGGCGGTCGTCGCGTACCCGAGTTCGACGTGGTCGGCGACGTAGTCGGGCGGCAGCACGCGACGGCTCCGCCACCGGCTCGACGCACTCGAACGGTCCCGTTCTGGTCGATGGCTTGGACGATCCAGTCGTCGCCGTTCTTGACCCAACCGCGCCCGGTGACCAGCTCACGTCGATTGAGGCGGGTGACGACCCGATCGCCCACGCCGATCGTCGTACCGTCCCGCAAGGCGGTCCCGTCGTTGCCCACCTCGCCCGTCGCGACGCGGTGGGCACGTGCCCGTGCGTTGAGCTCCGCAACCGTTTCCGCATCGGTGGCGAGCATGAGTGAGGTGCGGCCGGCCCGGGTGTCGGTGAGCCAGCCGTCGAAGATGAGGTCGAGCATGTCCTCCCTCCCGCCAGACTCGATGCGGCCGTGGGCGGCGTAGGTGGCGGCGGCGCTGACCCGCCCGGCTCGCAGTTTGAGGGAGGCGGCGCGTTCCCATTCGTGGCGGAGCCGTTGGACGTCGTGCAGTTGCGGGGTGTCGGTGCGGTGGTCGGCCACGAGTTTGAACGCACCGCCGGCCTGGACCGGGGACAGTTTGGCCCAGTCCCCGACCAGGAGCACTTTCGCCCCGGCCTGGGTGGCTGCCGTGGTGAGGTAGTCGAGGTCTGCGGTGGCGGCCATGGAGGCTTCGTCGACGATGACCAGCTGCCCGGGTTGCAGGGCCCACCGGTCGTACTCGTTCCGTGCGGCGAGGGTTTGGAGCTGCAGCTGCCGGGTCTCGACCGAGGGGTAGGCGCGGGCCAGCCGGGCCGCATACGAGGCGAGGGTGGCTTCGCGGTCGGGCAGGCGCTTGTGTTCGCTGATCCATTTGGCGGTGTTCTCCGTCGGCACCCCGACCGCGTCGGCCAGGACCTCCGCCGCGGCCGCGGACGGCGCAAGCCCGACCACCGTTCCGGGCCCGAACGTGGCCTCCCACGCCTCGAAAGCGTGTGTGGGGGAGACTCCACCGTGGGTTCAAATCCCACCGCCACCGCCAAATGAGTCAGGCGCGGCATCCCGAGCGAAGCGAGCGGGTGCCGCGCCTGACTCATTTATTGGGTATGAGGGATTGGGAGGAGTGACGAGCGCAGCGAGGAGCGACGGTTCCCACCGCTACCCGGCGGCCACGACCCACCGCCACCGGTGACCGCCGCCACGACGACGCGCGCATGATGCATATCTGCGAAGTCGGCTCTACAGGTAGCGGTCGCACCGCCTCGGGCCTCGAATGGAGCTGCTGACCGGGGCGCTCACCATGGCCCTCACCCGCTGCATCCGGAGGCGATCCTCACCCCAGGCGTCTCCTTACTCAGGTGGATTGCACCCCTTGACGCAGCTGGACCTTCGAGATCTTGCCCGTCCCCGTCCGGGGCAGCGATTCGACGAGCACGAACTCGTCGGGAATCCACCACTTCGCGACCTGTGGCGCGAGATGGGCCAGCAACTCCTCGCTACTCACCCACGCTCCGGCCTTGAGCACCACGTAGGCGACGGGCCGTTCGATCCAGCGCGGATCCGGACGACCGATCACCGCTGCCTCGACGACGGCGGGGTGGGAGGCGATCGCAGACTCCAGCTGAACCGACGAGATCCACTCACCGCCGGATTTGATCAGGTCCTTGATCCGGTCGACGAGGCGCACATAGCCATCCGGTCCGATCGTGGCGATGTCGCCGGTGCGCAGCCAGCCGTCATCGGTGAACGCACCCTCACCCTCCTCGTGCAGATAGCCGGCTGCGACCCACGGCCCGCAGGCTTCCAACTCGCCGATGGCAGTCCCGTTCCACGGCAGCTCCACGCCAGTGTCCAGATCGACGATTCGAAGATTGACGAGTGGCATCGGTTGCCCCTGCGCCGCCCCAACCTCGACCAACGCCTCCGGCGCGAGTCCATCGTGCTGGCTGCGCGTCCCACCGATTACCCCAGTCGGGCTCATCTCCGTCATACCCCATGAGTGGGTGACGGGGATTCCGATCGCGGTGCGGTATGCCTCCGAGAGCGACGGGGAGATCGCCGAACCGCCGCCGATCACCATCCGCAGACTACTCAGATCATGCCCTTCGAGATGGGGCAGCGCGTCCAGCCAAACTGTCGGGACCGCAGCAGTCAACGTCACCCGTTCCGCCTCGATCAGGCTCAGCAGGTGCACCGGGTCGAGCGAAGACCCCGGCAAGACAAGCTTGGAACCGGCGAGCACCGCGCTGTAGGGCAGCCCCCATGCGTTCGCGTGGAACATGGGCACCACCGGCATGACGACGTCGCGTTCACACATCCCGATCAGTCCCGCGACCAGGACGCCGAGCGAATGCAGCATCGTCGACCGGTGCGTGTAGACGACGCCCTTCGGGCGGCCGGTGGTGCCGGACGTGTAGCAGAGCCCGGACGCCAGATTCTCGTCCGCGGCACCGAAGTTCGCCTCGAAGGATCCTGCGCACGGCTCGCACCGACCGACGAGGTCGGCGAAGTGGATGATCCGTGGGTCTGGCGGTAGCTCGACATCGCTGCCATCGGGGATGATCACCCAATGGCGCACGGACGCCGCATCCCCGGCGCTCGCCCACAATGTCGCGAACAGCTCACGGTCGACGAAGACGACGTCATCCTGCGCGTCGTCGACGATGTATCGGAGTTGCTCGCTGGACTGGCGGATGTTGATGGTGTGCAGCACCCGCTTTGTCACGGGGACCGCGAAATACAGGTCCAGGTGCTCCTGGTGGTTGCGCGCGAACGTGGCGACGCGTGCTCCGACCGGAACTGCGAGCGCATCGAGCGCGGCAGCCAGGCGGCGTACGCCCACCGCCCACGTCCCATAGTCGACGGTCTCTGTCCGGGCACTGCGCGCCGTGGCGATCGTCTTGTGTGAAAAGAGACGCTCAGCCCGATCGAAGGCATGCGCGATCGTGAGGGGCCTGGCCTGCATGAGTCCTTGCATCTGCACCCTTCACCCTCCAGCGATGGCGTCGCTAGGCGTGGGGCGCGATCCGGTTGCCACGACCCATGCAGTGAGCGTAGGGATGCGGCAGCAGTCGCAGACACCCCAAAACCATCCACTACCTGATTCAAATGGTGTACGTTTCGGCTACTAATCCTGTGAGGAGCTGCGATGACCGATCGACGGCTGAACGTAGCGAACACTGAGGCCGGGGGCGCCGCGCCCACGAGCAGCCCTCGGAGCATCGCTCAGGCCGACCTGGTCACCTACCGCGGCCGCCGCGACCGCGAACTCGGGTCCCTCTACGCCATCGCCCGTTCGCTCGCCGCCCTGCGCGAACTCGATGAGGTGCTCGACTCGATCGTCCGTCACGCTCACGAGCTCATCGGCACGGACTTCACCTATCTGTCTCTGGTCGGACCTGACAAGGACCTCAGCCTCAAGGCTTCTGCCGGCACCATCTCCGCCGAGTTCCTTGCCGCCCGGATCCCCAGCAACACCGGCTTAGGCGGTCGGGTCATCGATACCGGCCGCGCCATGTGGGTGAGCAACTACCTCAGAGCGGGTGACCTGACCCACGTCGGCGAGTTCGATGCGCTCGTCGCCCCGGAGGGGCTCGTCGCGCTCCTTGGCGTCCCCCTGCTCGTGCGCAGTGAGGTCGTCGGCGTCCTGTTCGCTGCAGACCGAACCGAGCGACCGTTCGAGACCGACGAGATTGCCCTGCTCAGCGCGTTCGCGGACCACGCCGCGATCGCGCTGAACAACGCCCGGCTCTACGACGAGAGCCGGGCGGCAGTGCAGCGCCTAGAGTCCGCCTACGCGACGATGGAGCGCGCCCAGGCGGTCCACGAGGCGCTGAGCAATGCGGTGCTGAGCGGCGGGGGTCCCGGTGACGTCGCGCAGCAGCTCGTCGAACATGTCGGTGGCACCGTCACCGTGCTCGAGCGTGACGACTCGATCCTGCTCAGTCGGCCGCAGGGCGCCAGTCCCGTGCGGCACGACTCTTCCGAGGTGGCCGCCGCAATCGTTGAAGCCCGCAACACCGGCCGCTGCGTCACCATCGAGGACAGTGTCGGCCTATCGCAGAGTGCGGCCGCGATCCAGGCCGGGAACAGCTATCTGGGCGCGCTGCTGCTGACCCGGCAGGAGCAGCCGCCACCGATCGATGTCCGCACCCTCGAGCGGGCCACGCACGTCATGGGCATGCTCATTCTCAAGGAAAGCGCCGTCGCGCAGACGGCCGAACGTCTCAGCGGCGAGATGATGACGAACCTACTGGTCAGCAGCCCGGTGGTCGGCCCGGCACAACGCGCCCGCGCGCAGGCCCGCGGCCTCCTCGTCGACAAGCTCAACGTCGTCGTCGTCGTCGATGCCCTGGGCATGTCGACCGGCGAGGTGTCCCGGCACCTGCACAACATCGCCACTGAGTGGAACGGACTGTCGGGCGTCTACCTCGGCCGCGCGACCATGCTGCTGAACGTACCCGACCGTGACGCAATCACGAGGCTCGACACCGTTACCCGGGCCATCCACCAGCGGCTGCGCGGCGAGCTGCGGCAGCAGGTGACCGTCGTCAGCGAACGCGTTCGTGGCACCGACTGGGCGCGCGCATTCTCGATCGCAAACCGCTGCTGCGCGGTCATCCAGGCGCTCGGCAGGCCCGACCAGGGGGCGTCATCCGACCAGTATGCGGTGTACGCGCTGCTGTTCGACACCGAGCGGGCCGTCGAACTCGGCCGCTTCATCGAGGACACGATCGGCCCGGTCCTTGCCTACGACGCACGCCGCTCGACAGATCTCGTGAACACCATGACTCAGTACTTCGCGCACAACGGCAATGTCGCCCAGAGCGCCCGGGCGCTGCACGTCCACCTCAACACGCTGCTCAAGCGGATGGAGCGGATCAGCGTGCTGCTCGGCGAGGACTGGCGCTCCCCTGAGTTCAGCCTCCCGTTGCAGCTGACGCTACGACTGCACGAATTGCGCACGGCGGTGGAGTTGCCTCAGGTGTCGACTCCGACCCCCAGGTAGCGGCGGATCTCAGCGCTGTCGCGCAGTTCGGCCGCCGGCGCCTCGTAGCGGACGGTGCCCTTCTCGATGATGTAGCCACGATCGGCGTAACGCAGCGCGAACAGAGCGTTCTGCTCGGTGATCAGCACGGTGACCTTTTCTTTGCGCAGTATCGCCAGCCAGCGGCCGAGGTCGGCGACGATCCCCGGCGCCAACCCTTCGGTTGGCTCGTCGAGCAACAGGATCCGCGGACCGCCAAGCAGGGCCCGTGCGAGCTTGAGCATCTGTTGCTCGCCGCCGGACAGGTGCCCGGCCTGGCGCCCGGCCAGTGTGACGAGGTTGGGGAACATGTCGTGCACCCGCTCGAGTGACCAGGCCGCTTCCTTGCGTGGTCGCTCGGCGGCGAGGGCGAGATTCTGACGCACGGTCAGGGACCCGTATACCCGCCGACCGCTGGGCACGAACGACAGGCCCAACCGCGCGAGCCGGTATGCCTGCAGCCGGCTGATCTCCTTGTCGTCGAGGCGGATGCTCCCGCTGCGCGCCGGGGTCAGACCAACGATGCTGCGCATGGTGGTGGTCTTGCCCGCACCGTTGCGACCGAGCAGTGCGACCGTCTCGCCGTCGCCGACGTTCAGCGAAATCCCCTGCAATACATGGCTCTGGCCGTAGTAGGTGTGGATGCCGTCAACTGTCAGGCTCATGCCTCGCTCCCCAAGTAGATAGCCATCACGTCGGCGTTCCTGCGCACCTCGGGCGCCGGACCGTCCGCGAGGACTCTGCCCTGATGCATCACCGAGACGCGGTCCGAGATGCCGAAGACGGTGTCCATGTCATGTTCGGACAAGATCACGGTGAGTTGCTCCTCCTTGGCCAGTCGTTGCACGAGTTGCACCATCTTGTGCGACTCGAAGGGCGACATGCCTGCCGTCGGCTCATCGAGCAGCAGCAGCCGGGGCGACATGGCGAGCGCCAATGCCACCTCGAGCGCGCGTTGGTCGCCATGTGAGAGGGCCCGCGCCTGCTCGTCGGCGACGTCGCTCAGACCGACGGTCTCGAGGACCTGCGACGCCTCGCCTGCCAACCCGCGGTGGAACCAGGTGATGAGGTCCCGGCTCCGCCGGTGTTTGCTGACCAGCGCCGCGCACACCGACTCGTGGGCGGTGAGTCGCGGGAAGATGCTGGTTGTCTGGAACGCCTGCACGATGCCCCGCCGGGCGACGACGTGGGTCGGCCGACCGGCGAGCTGCTCGCCGGCAAACTCGAGCGAACCGGCTGTCGGGCGCAGGATTCCGGTCAGCAGTCGGAAGAGCGTCGTCTTCCCGGCGCCGTTCGGCCCGATCACCGAGTGGATGGTGCCGCTGCGAACGTCCAGGTCGACGCCGTCTACGGCGCGAAACGGTCCGAAGTCGCGGACCAGCCCCCGGGCGCTGAGCAGAATGTCGTGTGCGGTTTCGTCGCTCATCGCCGGCCTTTCCACCAGCGGCGTATGACGCCGCCCAATCGTGCCAATGCGCCCATGAGGCCGTCCGGCCAGAACATCACGATCACCAGCAGCACGGCGCCGAGGACCAGCTGCCAGTCGGAGAAGTAGAGCACCAGCTGGTCGTGGCCGAACTGGTAGATGAGCGCACCGAGTGCAGGTCCGAGGAAGGTTCCCATGCCGCCGATGACCGCCATGAATACGGGCCACCCCGACGTTGTCCAGTCGAGCAGCTCGGGGTAGCCGGACTGGCTGTAGATCACGAACATCGCTCCGGCAAGGGCGCAAAACGCACCGGAGATGACGAACGCGGCGACTTGGTGGAGGTAGACGTTGACGCCGAGGGCCTGCACCCGTTCCCGGTTCTCGCGGATCGCCCGCAACACCAGACCGAACGGTGAGTGATTGACCTTCCAGAGCAGTAGCAGCGACACCACCGTCACGGCGAGCAGGAAGAGATAGCCAGTTCGCGGCTGGGTCAGTGCCGTCGGGACGAAGGGTCCGAAGACGCCGTTCGCACCCTTGGTGAAGTTGTAGCGCGATTCCGCCAGCTGGTAGGCCAACTCCGAGAACGCCAACGTCGAGAGCGCAAAGTAGAGCTTCCGAGCGCGCAGGGCGACCAGACCGATGGGGATGGCCACCAGTGCGCCGACGAACGGGGCGAGGACGAACGTCGCCCAGAACGGCAACTGCCAGTGCAGCCAGCCGAGTGCCACTGTGTAGGAGCCGATCCCGAAGAATACGGCCTGTCCGAAGCTGACCAGACCGGCCTGGCCGAGCAGCAGGTTCGTCGCCGTTGCGAACACCGCGAACGCCAGCACCTCCTGCATGGTCACCAGGGTGGTGGAGCCGAGTGTGAAGGCCAGCAGGAACATCACGGCGGTGAGGGCGACCGGTGCGGTCGCCCGCCTGAGCAGGACGGTGCGACTCGCCGGCGCGGGGCGCGCTGACCGCGTATCGGGCCCGGGCGGATCCACGTCGTGCGCATCGGTGTCAAGGTGTCCGTAGGTGGACATTCGTTCCTACCTCTCGGGGGTGCCGAGCAGACCCCAGGGCCGCACGGCGAGGACGACGATCATCAGCAGGTAGATGAACGTGGAGGCCCAGGACGGCGCCAGGTTCGCGCCCAACGTCTCGGCGATGCCGATGATCAGGGAACCGATGGCGGCGCCGGTGATCGAGCCGAGACCGCCGATGACCGCGACGATGAACGCCGCGACGATGATCTGGGCATCCATGCCGGGGCCTACAGCCTGCTGTGGTGCGATGACGACACCGGCCAGACCGGCAAGCAGGGCGCCGAGTCCAAAGACGCCCGTGTAGAGCATCCGAATGTTGACGCCGGAGCAGACCAACACCTCCGGGTCGTCGACGACCGCCCGGATCTTCCAGCCCAGGGTCGTGTGGGTCAGCAACAGCCACAGCCCGCCGCCGACCACGATCGCGGCCGCGATGATGACCATGTCGTAGGCGGGGACGCGTGCCCCGACGAGACCGAAGTTGCCGTTCACGACCTTCGGCGGGTTGATGCTGCGCACGTTCTTGCCCCAGAACCGCAAGGCGAGGTCTGCGAAGATGAGGAGCAGAGCGAACGTCGCCAGTAGCTGAGTCAGGTGCTCCCGTCCGTACAACCGCCGGAGCACGCCCATCTCCACGCCGACGCCCATCACGAGTGCGACAAGCGGACCGACGATCAGCGCGATCCAGAATCCGCTGTCCGGAAACCAGCCGACGACCGTTGTGGCAGCCAGTGCGCCGTACATGTAGAAGCTGCCGTGGGCGATGTTGATGAGTCGCAATGCGCCAAAGACCAGAGTCAGGCCCGCGGCGACGATGAACAACGACGACGCCGTACTGAGCGCCCCGATGCTCTGAGTGACGAATGCACTCAGGTCCATGTGCTGTCCTCCTCGAAGGTCGGGGCCGGTCCGCATTCCGCCGCGGAGCCGACCCCGGCATCGTGTCGTCGGGTGTCAGAAGCTCAGGGTTGCAATGCCTTGACCTGGGCGCAGGTCAGTGCGATCTGGTCGAACGGGGCCTTGAACATCGGGTCATCGAACAGGTGGACACCGTTGTACTTCGAGTTTCCGGTCTTGCTGATCGTGCCGACGTATTCGGGCGTCTCGGTCTGGTGATCACAGGCGCGGATCTGCAACTTGCCGAGGATCGTCGGCGGGGTCGTACCCGGCAGGACCTTGGTCAGTTTGGTGCCATCGAAGCTGCCTGCCTTCTTCGTGCCCCAGGCCCATTGTTGGACGGCTGCGTACCCCAGCGTCGCCCAGGTGCTCGGATAGTCGCCGTACTTGGCCTTGTAGTTCTTTACAAAAGTCGCCATCTGCGGGTTCTTGATCGCCCAGAACGGAGCGCGGTCAAAGCCGATCGCTCCGGCGGGAGACTGACTGCCCAGAGCCTTCATGTCGAGGTAGCCGTACATGCCGATCACGGTCGTGTGCTTGAAGAAACCGTAGGACTCGGCCTGCTTGGTGAAGGCATCCAGGTCGCCGCCGTACTGCGCATTGAAGACGTAGTCCGGCTTCGCGGCGACGAGCGCCGACAGGTAGGAGCCGATGTTTGTCGCTGCCAGTGGCGGGAACTCCTGTTTGACCACCTTGTAGTTGACGTGCAGGTCGTCCAGCGCCTTGAGGAAGCCCGACACCGTGTCATGGCCGAAGCTGTAGTCGGGGGCGAAGGTGCCGACGGTGATCGGCTTGCCCTTCTTGATCTTCTGCGCGAGGTAGTCGGCGACGGCGCGCGGCTCCATGACCGTGTTCGGCACGATCTGGAACGCATACGGCGTGAAGGTTTTCGTCATGAGGCTCGAGTCATTGGCCATGTGGAAGAAGATCGG
The DNA here is from genome assembly GCF_007845645.1 of Leekyejoonella antrihumi. Taxonomy (GTDB): domain Bacteria; phylum Actinomycetota; class Actinomycetes; order Actinomycetales; family Dermatophilaceae; genus Leekyejoonella; species Leekyejoonella antrihumi. Next base: position 226,156 of record NZ_VCQV01000004.1, on the reverse strand, counting down.
GACCTTGTACTGCGCGGCCAGTTGCTCCTCCGCCGACGCGATCGAGCTGGCCACCGGTCCGAACATTGCCACGACGTGGTCGTTCGTGATCATGCTGCGCATGTTGGACGCACCGGTCGCGGGGGTCAGGTTGTCGTCAGCACTGACGACCTTGACCTTCTTGCCGAGTATTCCGCCGCCTGCGTTGAGGTCGGAGACAGCCAGCTGGATGCCTTGCATGCCCGACTGCGAGAAGGATGCGATGGATCCGGTCAAGGAGGTGGAGACACCGATGTTGACGCTGCCGCCGGTAGATCCACCGGCGGCACCACCGGCCGATCCACCGGTCGAACTCGAACCGCCCGAGCCGCAGGCGCTGACGCTGGCCAGCAGGGCCGCTGACGCGACCGCCGCGAGCATCTGAATCGGCTTCATGACTTGTCTCCTGGCACCATGGGAATGTCACCTTTCGTGACCCGATTGCGGATCGTCCTGCACTGCGGGCGCTGATCGCCCGAGATGCGACCACGCCATGCGGAGGACCGATCTCGCATTCCGCCATGTTAGAAATGACCTACGTCACAACGCGAGAGATGGATCGCACACCATCTCGCCGGATTGGGTGGGTGATATCTACTCCAACCGGGACCGCCTTCTTTACCGCTCGGCGCCGAGGCGCCGAGCAAGGAATCGGGTCACAAGCCCATGCACGTCGTCTCGAGCCCACCTGTTCAGGCCCCGGTATGGCACCGCGAGGTGTTCAATTCGTCATATGTCGACGCCCGCCGAACACAACCGAGCCGGCGCCCGACGCGCCGGATCTGCGGGCCGGGGGCATCGTCGACGCGACATCCAGGGGCTACGAGCCATGGCGGTGGCCGCGGTGATCGGATCCCACGTCTGGAACTGGCCGAGCGGCGGGTTCCTCGGGGTCGACGTGTTCTTCGTGATCTCCGGCTACCTGATCACCCGAGTACTGATTCGCGACCCTCCGCAGGGGATCCGCGCGTCCCTCGCAGACTTCTATCGCCGGCGTGCGCGCCGCATCCTTCCGCTCGCCCTGGTCGTGCTCGCAGCCGCCCTGGTGCTCGCGGCGATCCAGGACGGCCCGCAGCTCGCCGCGCAGGCTCGCACCGACGTCGCGTGGGCAGCAGTGTTCGTTGCCAACTGGCACTTCGCCGCCCAGGGGGCCAACTACTTCGACCTGGGCGCCGCACCGTCACCGGTCGAGCACTTCTGGTCGCTGGGTGTCGAGGAGCAGTTCTATCTCGTGTGGCCCCTCGTGGTGCTCGCCCTCGTGGCGGCCGGGACGCAGTGGCGACGCGGCTCGCCGCGGGCTCTCGTCGCAGCGGTCGGCCTCCTGGTCGTGATCGTCTCCTATCTGTGGGCCCTGCACCAGGCCGGCACCGATGCCACGACGGCGTACTACTCGTCGCTGACCCGCGCCTGGGAGCTCGGTGCCGGGGCGCTGCTGGCCTGCCTGCCCGCGTTTCGACTACGCGCCGCGGCACGGACCGCGATGTCGTGGCTGGGCCTCGTGATCATTGTGGTGTCGTATGCCGTGGTCGGGCCGCAGTCGTCCATGCCGGCGCCCGCGGCGACGTGGGCAGTGCTGGGGTCCGCCCTGGTGATCGCCGGGGGGATCGGCGATCGCGTGCGGTGGCAGCCGGCGCTGGCCAACCCCGTCGCCTCTTACCTCGGTGACATCTCCTACGGGCTCTACCTGTGGCACTACCCTCTGCTGATCTCGCTCGAGGTGTTCATGGTGCCGGGATCGCTTCGGATGCGCCTGGCGACCACCGCCACCACCGTGGCGCTCGCCGCGATCTGCCACGCGCTCTTCGAGCAGCCGATCATCGACTGGCCGCGCCACCGGCGGTCCTGGTCGCAGTGGTGGGTCACTCATCGCATCCGGATGGCGAGCGCCGGCACGGCACTCGTCGTGCTGCTCGCAGCGGTGACGATCACGGCACAGGCAAGACCCAGCGCCTTCGCTGCCCCTTCGCACTTGAGCGGCGCCCTGCCCAACGACGCCGTTGCCGCGCCGACCACTTCGCCGAAACCTTCCCCCACACCAGCCAGCCGCAGTCCCTCTGCACCTTCGAGCTGGACGCCGACGCCTCAACCCCCGCTGGGCGCAACGGGTCTGGCGATCCAGCGCGGGCTGAGCGACGGTATCCGGCTATCGTCCTGGCGGAACGTCACCCCGGCTCCGGCGTCACCTTCGTCCGACCCCGACCAGCTGCCCAACGGGCAGGCCTGCGCGGCCACCGACGTCGCCGACCCGCACTCCTGCACCTATGGCAACTCGCACGGGCGGGAGATCGACATCTATGGCGACTCGATGGGGATGAACCTGCTCGGTGCCGCGGTGTCGGGGCTCGGCTCCACCTACAAGGTTCGCGGCCTGACCAAGGAGGCCTGCGCGGTGAACGGCGTCGACGCAGACTACGGCAAGGACGCATGGGCCATTCCGTGTGTCAACCATCGCAACTCGGTCATCCGGTACGTGCGCAAGGCACGTCCCGACGTCCTCGTCATGGTCGAGACCTACACCTGGATCCTCAAGCTGAAGGATGGTGCGCAGGGAGCGAAGGCCGCCGCGCAGTGGCAGGGCGCCGACCAGAAGTTCGTCGACACGATCCGCCCCTACGTGAAGCACATCGTGATTGTGACACCCTCCATCTCCGGCGTCGCTCCATCGCAGTGCTACCGACCCGGCGGCGCCCCGAGCGCCTGCGTCGTCGGCATCCCGACATTCTGGACGCTGGCGCGAGACGCCGAGGCGAAGGTCCATGGTGTGACCTTCTTGGACCTCACCCACTGGTACTGCGTCGACGGCAGTTGCCCGGTGGTGACCACGCTGGACGGTCGGCGCACCCTCATCAAGACCGACTACCTACACATCTCGGCGACGTATGAACGGTTGCTCGGGCCCGACCTGCGCCACCTGCTGACCGCGGCGGGCGTGCTCTCGAAGTCGAAGCGGCCGACGCCACAATCCTCGGCTTCCTGGTAGAGCTCGCCATCAGCTTGCGGAGCGACCGGCCAGGGCGCTGCAAGACCCTGGGGCGAGGCGGCCTCGTCGGCGGCGTAGGGCGCAACTCCCCTAGTCAGCTGCTGGGCGTCACTGGTGTCCGCGGATCCTCCGCCGCCAACGCGAGCACCGCGTCGCGGAAGCACGCGATGGGTGCGGTGGCAACGCCCGCACCGATCTGGCCGGCGCCGGAACTGGTATGCAGGATGCCGGTGGTGATCCTCGGCGGCAGGCCGAGCTCGACGACGTATCGTGCGTCCACGCCGAGCGGGGTGCCTTGATAGTCCCAGGTAGGCAGGGTGAACCGGCTGCTGTGGGTGACGCAGGTCTGCGCCATGTCCTCGGTCACCGCCCGGGCATCCGACATGCGCCCACCGAGGAACCCCGCGACGGCCGGGGAGCCCGCGGCGGCGGCACCGCCGAGCCCGACCAGCTCCAGCACGGCGCTGTCGCCGATGTCCGGCGCACTGGTCTCGGGGCCATAGTCCGGGTAGTACATGGCGTCCAGGATCGGCGGTGCCTCGGTCACGAAGAGTGTGTCGTTGCCGGCCAGCCGCAGACCGAAGGTCGTGCCGTTGCGGCACATCGTCGTCACGACACTGGAACCCGAGACCTGCTCGGCCCACATCGTCAGAGACCTCGCCGCTGCCATCGCGAGGTTGAGGAAGAAGAGGTGGTTGCCGGACAGGAACCGGGCCAGCTCAACCCGCCCGGCGTCCGGCAGCGCGGCGAGGTGCGGCAGCAGATTGCGGATCAGCAGGTTGGTCGTGCCCTGCGTTCGCATGTGCACGTCGTCGCCAATCTGCACACCTTGGGTCGCCAGTGCCATCACGTCGATCGGACCGGCGGCACGCATCACGTCACGCAGCATCGACCCGCCGACACCCTGCAGGAAGCGCAGCCGGGCGATCGCGCCGTCGCTGTCCCGGCCGAACCAGGCGGTGTCACCGGGACCCTGGTTGACGGGTGAGAAGGCACGGGTGCCGCCGGCCTCGTTGTCGACGACGAACACCGGGGTGGCCGGGCCCATCGCGGTCGCCATTGGCACGACGACCCCGTAGTCGCCGGCCGGGCACAGCGCGAGGCTTCCGTCGGCGATGAGCCGATCGGCTTCGACCGGGTCGGCCGCCCACCCCTCTGCCACAGCGGCGGCCCGCATGGAGCGGCGCAGCGGGTCGCACACCTCCTCGAAGGCGATGGCCGGGCCGCAGTGCAGCAGGGTCCGGTCGGGCAACCCGTCGATGACGTCGCGGGCCGGCGCGACCCGCGTCAGGATGGGCGCGCCCTCGTCGAGACGCCGGACCACCTCCGCGTTGGCGCGGTCGATGTCGCGCGACCGCGGGCCGAAGAGCTCGGCGAGGGCGGCGACGGCCGCCGGATCTCCACCTGCAGGGATCCGCCAGTCCAGCTGCTGGACGGGCCGGCCCTGTTGCGCGATGGCCTCGGCGAACAGCGGCAGCCCAATGTTCACGACCGACAGATCGTCAGGGATGTGAATGGTCATGGTTCCTCCTCGGGTGCGGATGCGGATGCGGATGCAGCAACTGCCCGCGCCTGCGCGAGCAATGACTCGGTGGCCTCGGTCACTGCGGTGCGGCGGACCTCGACCCGCGCTGCGAGGTCGCTCGACGTGTTGCGGCAGTGGTCGACCATCTCGGCGACAGCCTGTGGCGCCGCGCCCCCCATCGCGGTGCGGGTCGTCACGATGCTCATCGGGTCGAGCACCTCGGAGAGGTCCAGTTCGGCCAGCCCCCAGCCGTGCCCGACCTCGGCGCGCGCGGTCTCGTCGAGCATCTGCCCGGTGATGCCGTGACCGGGGATTCCGCGCCGACTAGCTTCCCGCACCGTGTTGCCGACGACCGTGTAGGCGGTGCGGTAGTCGACGCCGCAGTATTGGGTGATGTATTCGGTCAGGTCGGTCGCCTGGGTGTAGCCGGCGTCGAGGGACTCCCGCATCCGCTCGGCGTTGACCGTCAAGGTCGCCACGACGCCAACCATGAGTCGCGTCACGCGGATCGACAGATCGAGCGCACGAGGCACCTCGCCATACGCGAAGATCAGATTGTCGCTGCGCGCGGACGGGCTCTTGGCCACGGCCAGGAATCCGCTGAGCCGGCCGATCAGGATGCCGGACGCGCCGCGCACGATCGACAGCGAGTAGGGGTTGCGCTTCTGTGGCATGAGGATGCTGGACCGGGTGTAGCCATCGTCGAGATCGACGAAGTCGAATTCGCTGCTCGACCAGATTTCGAGATCCTCGGCGAGCTTGCTCTGCGTCGAGGCGAGGCTGGCCGCGGTGGCGAGGATGTGGATCAGCCCGTCGACCTGCCACATGGCGTCGCGGGTGTGCTCGATGACGCCGTCGAAGCCGAGCGCCCGGGCTATGTGGCTGCGGTCCTCCAACAGCCGGGTTCCATTGACGCAGCCCGCGCCCCCCGGGCTGCGGTTGACCCAGTCGTATCCCTCCAGCAGCCGCTCCGCGTCACGCGCGGCGGGGTGGGCGAAGCTGAGCAGGTAGTGCCCGAAGGTGGAGGGTTGCGCCTGCTGCAGATAGGTCTGGTCGGGCACGAGCGTCGTCAGGTGCGCCGCGGACTGGTCGGCGCAGGCCGCGACGAAACGGCTTCCCTCCTCGACGAGCTCGAGCAGCTGAGCGCGCAGAAAGAGCCTCAGTGCGATCCGTGCCGCCTCCCGCCGGGGCCGGCCCGCGTGCAGCCAGCCGGCGACGGTGCCCAGCCGCTGGACGAAGTACCGTTCGCGGGAGTTGTAGGGCTCCCCGAACGCCGGGTCGTAGGGAAATTCCTCGGCAGACAGCTCGTGAACCTCCAGCAGGAGTGCGAGGATCCGCCGAGCGGCGTCCGTCGGAATGATCTGGCGACGAAGCAGATCCAGCACGTGCGCCATGTCCGCGAGGTTGAAACCTTCGTGCAGGAAGGGTGCGTCGTCGTTCTCCAGGGCGAACCCGGAGTCGATCAGCTCGGGAGCAGGCCCCCCGGTGGGCGGGCCGCTGCGGCGGGCTTTCGGATTCATGCTGGCCCCTCCAAAGCATGCAGGGCAGAAGGGAGCCCACCGGTGCACCAGAAGATGAACGGCCCGTCACTCTCCCGCGTGAGCGCGCGAAGCACGGTCATGGCTTTGGCGCCGTAGGTGTCATCGAGCAGCAGCCCCACTGCAGTGAGCGCGAGGTGCGCACTCTCCCGGTCGGCGACGGAGGCGACTCCGAAGCCTGCACCGACCGCGTCACGCACCTCGACGTCGTCCGCGCTCGGCTCGAGTGTGCCCAGGAGCCGCGCACACTGGCCGGCGAGATGGTGCACGCGGGCGCGGATCTCCTCGACCGGCCGGCTCACCGAAGCCCCTACGACCTGCAGCGGAAGGTTCGAGCCGGCGCGGCCCGCGAGGAGCCCCGCCTGGGTGCCGCCCGATCCGGTCGGTATGACGATCGTGCCCGCCTCGATGTCGAGCTCGGCACACTGCGTGGCCAGCTCCTGCGCCGCGACCGCGAACCCGACGCCGCCGATCGCGGTCGCGCCGCCCCGCGGCACGGAATACGGCCGCCGTCCGCGCTTGCGCAGCTCGACCACCCGTCGATGCACCACCTCGTCCAGATCCGCGCGGGAGACGGTCGGATCGAATCGAAGCTGCGCACCGGCCGCCTCGGACATCCGCATCGTGACCGGTGGATCGGCCGGTGGCGCTCCACTGTGGATGAGTTCGCAGTACAGCCCGGCTCGGCGGGCAGCGAGCGCCGCGGCCGGGCAGAAGTTGGAGGTCGGCGAACCGGTCGCGACGAGGACATCGGCTCCGTGTGCCAGGGCGTCGCCGATGAGGTACTCGAGCGGCCTGGCCTTGTTGCCCGCGACAGCAAACCCGATCAGGTCGTCGCGTTTGACCCAGATCGGTCCGGAGCCCAGGTGATCCTCGAGTCCCGGCGCACGCCGCAACGGTGTCGGGGTGATGGTCAGCGGGAAGCGATCCGGCGCAGTCATGGGCACCAGCGCTCGGGTTCCTCGGCCCGGGCTGTGCGCGACGCGGTGACCAACCGGTCGACCATCGAGGCGGCCGCGCCCGTGGCGGGCCGGCCTGTCCATGTGTCGATCTCGGTGGCCGAAGCAAGACCGGCGTCGACCATCCGGGCGGCGAGATCGCCGCCCGGGTCCGACATCGACAGGTCTTGGAGCAGCTGCTGTGCTCGGTGCTTGCCCACTCGTGCGGAGAGCCCCGCCAACAACTGCTCGGAGGAGACCTGGGCCTGCATCCGCGCGAGATTGGCGCTCATCGACTGGGAATCGACTCGTAGCCCGCCCGCGAGGCGCAGGGCAGTCTGCAGCGCAACGGCGGTGAGCTCGCATACCTCCGGTAGCGCGATCCATTCCGCCTTCCAGGCCCGCCCGTCGCGCTCGTGCGAACCGGCCATGCCCTCGATGAGGACGGCGGCGTTGGCGCGGACCAGCCGCGCCAACGTGTCCAGGTGCTCACTGGCCTCAGGATTGTGCTTGTGCGGCATAGTGATCGAACCGACTGCGTTCGGGCTCAGCGGTTCACGCAGCTCGCCGATCTCCGGCCGTGCCAGCTCGTAGACCTCGTCGCCGAAGCGCGCAAGGGTGGTGCAGATCATCGCGAGAAGGGTGCCGAACTCGGCAATGCGGTCCCGCGTGGTGAGCCACGAGATGCCCGGCTCGCCCAGGTCGAGCTCGGCGCAGAACTCGCGGCGTAGCCGTAGCCCGTCCACGCCGAAGAATCCGAGGGTTCCGACGGCGCCGGCCAGTTGCCCGACCAGCAGGCGTCGGCGGGCCTCGCCCATCCGCTGCACGTGTCGGCGCACTTCGTCGGACCACCCGGCCGCCTTGTAGCCGAACGTGATCGGCGCCCCCGGCTGGCCGTGGGTGCGACCGAGCATGACCGTGTCTCGGTGACGGTGCGCAAGTCCGAGCAGGGCGTCTTCGACGGCGCGCAGATCACGCCACACGATCGAGCCGACCTCGCGCATGACCAGCGCGAACCAGGTGTCCGTCAGGTCCTGCACGGTGGCACCGTAGTAGACGAATTCACGTGCCGACTCCGGCAGCTGTCGCTGGAGCTCGCGAATCACCCCGAGGGTCGAGTGCGACGTCAGCATCGTCTGCTCCGTGATCCGGTCAAGATCGAGCTTGTCGGCATCCAGCTGGGTGGAGATGGCCTGGGCCGCGTCGCCCGGGATGATGCCCAACCTGGCCTGGGCCCGCGCGAGTGCGCCGAGGATGGTGACCCAGGACGCCAGACGTGCTCGCTCGCCGAAGATCTCCACCAGCTCGCCGGTGCCCCACAAATGGGCATATTGGCGTGAGTCGCTCAGACGCGTTCCCACGATGGCTCCCATGCTCGCGCCAACGCGCGCAATGCCTGCTCGACCTGCGACAGCGAAGCGCCCCAGGGCACGGTCACCTGCCCGTCGTCGGCACGGATCTCGTGCTCGAGCTGACTGCACTTGGTCAACAGTGGCCCGTCCACCGGCGGCCTTTGACACGGGCAGATGTCGATCGCGTCGTCGGCGCGGTCGCCGTAGAAGGACTCGTGGATCTGCTGAGAACGTTCCGGCCCGATCAACGTCCACCGATGCTCGGGCGGATGCTCGTCGAGGTAGTACACCTCGGCATCGGGTGGGCTGAATCCGCTGCCACGACAGGGCACCAGGTAGCAGTCGGAGGGGTGCGCCGCGGCGAGGTCGGCCAGCCGGACGATGTCGGGCACCAGCTCGATCGGCGGCAGGTCCTCGATGACGGCTAGCACGCGCCTGGCCTGGTCGAGCAGCTTCGGCGGATCGGGCGGCGTGATCTCGCGGACAGCGATCCGCAAGGGCCGCGGATTGACGATGAAGCTCACGTGCTCGTAGCGGCCCTGCACGACAACGGCGGAGCGCCCGGTCGGCGCGGCGGCCGCCGCCTGCGCCAGCGCGGAGGGGATCGCCGTGTCGGTCTCGGGGCTGTGCACATAGGCGCAGTCACCCGGTTCCGCGATGACCCGCACCCGGGTGATCGGGGCGAACAGCGCGTCGGGGTCGTCGCGCCATACCTGGGCGACCGCGGTGTCCGGCCCGCTGCGGGCGACCACGAAACGCGTGCGCCGATAGGCCGACTTGCCCAGCAGGTGCCCGGTGAACGAGGGCGCGTCCAGCGGGATGTCGAGGCGGGAGACCGCGACCCCTCGGTATTTGCCGGGGACGATGTTGTCGCCAAGGGCGCCCGTGAGCGGCTCCGCCGACGTCAGATCGGCAGCCACTGTCGACTCAGTCCGAAGGTGTCGGCTCGCAGTCCGACACGCAGTGTTTCGAGGGCGATCGCGTCGGATGCGGCAACATTGGCGAGGTTGACGTTCGGGCCGAACTCGTGGATGAACCAAGCCTGCTGGTCCTTTTGTGGGGTCTCGAACAGGATGGATTCGATGCCGCCCGCCCGGCTGATCGCCGCGACGACGTCGGTGCGCACGCTGCCGTCCGCACGATAGACGCCGACCGAGCCGCTCTCTCGGCCCTCCGCGATGACCCACTGGGCGCCCGCGGCGCGGTCGCCGATGATCTCGTCGGTCCATTGCCGGCTGGACAACTCCTCCTGGGAGTCCTTGCGCCCGACCTCGGAGAAGACGGCGAACGAGCGCGCCGCCCGACGGATCAGATCGTGCTTCTCGGACACCTCCATGGCGGCAACACCACGGGACACCTCGACCGAGGCGAATCCCACGTCATGCGCCCAGGCGAGGCACTCGGACGCCTTACCCTGTGCCCATGCAACCTCGAGCATGGTTCCGCCCAGGCAGGTGCGCACATCGTGGTCCGCGATCAGAGTCAGTTTTTCGCTCAGCGTCGGGTCGACGTAGGCGGTGCCCCAGCCGAGCTTCCAGACGTCCAGGTAGTCGGCCGCCGCGTCGAGAACCCCCGTCACCGTCTGCAGGTCGATTCCATTGTCCAGCACATGCGTCATACCGGTCGCCCTCGGTTTGCCGGGGCGGGGAGGCAGTTCAAGGAACGTTGGCAACATCATATGCTCTATGATAAACGTCCTGTCCACTTTCCGACAGGATGATGAACGGATGGGAGCAGCAATGGCAGAATCGCGCGGCTCGGCCGGGCTCGCCACACTGGCCGGCGCACTCCGCCGCAATCCCGCGCTGACGGCGAAGCAGGAGATCGCGCTGGTCGGCGACGTCTTCGGTGGCGGTGACTGGATCACCGGCCCGGGCGACGACGGCGCCGTGGTCACAATGGACCCCGACCCTGCCGGCGCAGACGTCGTCGCGTGCGGCGAGGCGCTGCTGCCCGCGTTCATCACCGCCGATCCGTATGGCGCGGGCCTCGCCGCGATCCTGACCAACGTCAACGACCTCGCGGCGATGGGCGCGGTCCCGAAGGGCATCGTCGACACCGTCGTCGGTAGCGAGCCGGTGGCCCGCGAGATCTTGCGCGGCCTGCGCGCCGGGAGCGAGATGTATCGCGTGCCGCTCGTCGGTGGGCACCTGACCTTGCACGACGGCGCGGCCGCGCTCTCGGCATTCGGGCTGGGCCAGACCCGCCGGGCCCTGTCGTCGACCCGGGCCGCTCCCGGCCAGACGCTGCTGCTGGCCTGCTGCACCGCCGGCCGAATGCGGCCGGACTTCCCGTTCTTCGCATCCTTCGACGAGCGCGGTGACCGCCTCGGCGACGACGTGCGAACCCTCGCCTCGGTGGCCGAGTCGGGCGCGTGCGTGGCGGCGAAGGATGTCAGCATGGCAGGTCTGATCGGTTCGCTCGCCATGCTGCTGGAGCACCGGCGACTCGGGGTCACCGTCGACCTGGACGCGCTGCCCGTGCCGGCCGGGGTGCCACTGGACGCGTGGCTCATGTGCTTCCCGGCGTTCGCGTTCCTGCTCTGCGCGCCGTCGGACCGCGCGGGCGAGTGCGCGGCGGCGTTCACCGATCGAGGACTGGAGGCCACGGTCCTCGGCCACCTCGATGCCAGTGGGGTGCTCGCGATCCAGCGCGACGGAGACGTGGCGACCGTCATGGATCTGCGAGTCGACACCGTTACCGGCCTGCGCCACTGACCCGGCCGGGTCAGTGGCGGATCCCCGCCGAGAGCTCACGCATCGTCCGCGCGCCGACGTCGGGCGATGGCAGGTCGATCGACATGCGCTGATGCGGCAGACCGACGTACAACTCCGCGTCGCCCTCGGCGTGCCAGCCCAGGTGGACGAAGAAGGCGACGTTGGGCGCCTGGATGTGCGCCACCATCCGCGTGCCCCCGTGGGCGCCGGCTGTGGCAACGGCACAGCGCACGAGCGGCGCCCCGACACCGTGCACCCGGTAGGGCCGAAGCACGCACAGCCGGTCTCCCTGCCACAGGCCCTCCGCGTGGTCGAGCGGAAAGAGGCGCACGGCGCCGGCGAGGTCACCCGCATAGCGGCCCAGCAGGTGGATCACCTCCGAGTCATCGTCGTGCGCGTCGTGGTCGGACTCCTGGAACACCGCCTGCTCGGCGACGAAGACCGCATGCCTGATGTCCTGCTGTGCCGCGAGCTCCGCCGACGACACCGCAGCCCGGCAGGTGATCAGGCCGCCCGCGAGAATCGACGGGGCGCGTTCCGACCTCGCGACGCGCAGACTCACAACGCGCCCTGCGCGGCCAGCGGCTCGAGCGCTCGCATCCCCGAACAGGCCTGACATCGCGCGCAGCCGGCCTTCGCGACGGTGGAGTACATGCCCCGCAGCGCCATATAGGAGACGACCCGGCGGTTGATCCTGTTGGTGTAGGCCGCGTCCGGTGGCGACGCGTCGGCCATCAGGCTGCCGGCGACCGGCCGCAGCGGCACGACAAAGGGGTACACGCCGATGTCGATGGCACGCTGACATCCCCGAATGGTGAGGTCGGGGTCCTCGCCCATGCCCAGGATGACGTACGTCGTCACCTGGCCCTTGCCGAAGATCTCGACCGCCCGCTCCCAGGTCTCGAAGTAGCGCTCGATACCCGTGTGCGCCTTCCCGGGCGCCACCCGCGCGAGCACGTCCGGATCGAACGTCTCGACGTGGATGCCCAGGGTGTCGATGCCCAGGTCGTGCACCTCGTCGAGCACCTCGAGGTCGCGCGGGGGCTCGAACTGCACCTCGACGGGGAGGCCGGTGGCCTCCTTGACCGCGTGGCCGCATCGCGCCACGTAGCGCGCACCGCGATCGGGGGCCTTGGAGCTGCCGGTCGTCAGCGTGACGTCAACCGCCCCGTCCAGGTTCTTGGCGGCCAGCGCGACCTCGGCCAGCTGCTCCGGAGTCTTCTTCACAATCGTCCGGCCGGCCTCCAGCGAGAGCTCGATCCCACAGAACGTGCACTGGTCTGCGGTGCCCCAATAGGTGCAGGTCTGCACGACGGTGCTCGCAAACGAGTCCAGATGCAGCAGGCCGATCTGCCAGTAGGGGATCCCGTCGGCCGTCTGCAGATCGTAGAACCGCGGGCGGGCCTGGCCGTGCGCATCGGCCAGGCGCTCGCCATCTCGATAGATCCCGTATCCGTCGTCCTCCGCCTTCAGCGCATAGGGCGAGTCCGCGGCGGTGGCATTGTCCGTCGGCACAGTGAGCGAGTAGCCGCCCACCCAGAGCTGGCCGGAGTCCGAGGGACCCGCGCCACCACGACGGCCCTCGATGGGCGACTCGACACGCAGGCCATGGGCCTGCAGGTCGACGAGCAGCTCGGCGAGTGCAGCCTGCCGGCGCCGACCCTCATCAGTCGATACTGTGTCGGCGGCTGGGCCACCGGCAATGTGAATACTCATGCTCAGGCCTTCCATACGTACACTCCACGACATGAGTCGCGTCCTATAAGACAAGCCCGTCGTCGGCGCACTGTCAAGGATGATTCGCAGTCCGCTGCCGGGATACGACTGATGCGAGCAGAATTCCCGACCTTGTCCGACCGCATGACGTACACTATCGTTGTATATGCACGTCTTATGGTTGATGATCGGTGATTTTGTTCGATCCAGGATCCGACGCACCGGGCGGGCCTGGGCAAGGAGTTGACGCACGTGTCGAAGTTGGCCGTCGTGGCACTGGGAGGCAACGCGTTCACGGTCGAGAACGAGGCCGGCCGCTATGAGGACCAGGCACGCCACGCGGCCGTCATGGCCGAGCTGATCGGAGGCATGCTCGATGACGGCTGGCTGCTGGCTCTTGTCCACGGCAACGGTCCGCAGGTCGGCAACCTGGCGATCCAGCAGGAGGACGGGGCGGACCTCGTGCCGGCCCAACCGCTGTTCTCGCTCGTCGCGATGACCCAGGGCGAGCTCGGCAGTCTCATCACCCTCGCGGTGCGCAATGCGACCGGGCGCACGGACGTGACGGGTGTGCTGAGCCACGTCGTCGTCGACCAGGACGACGCCGCATTCGCCGCACCGTCGAAGCCGATCGGGCCGTTCCTGACCGAGCAGGAAGCGCATCGCCTGGCAACGGACCGCGGCTGGCACATCCGCGAGGACTCGGGCCGCGGCTGGCGGCGCATCGTCGCCTCCCCGCGACCGGTTCGCATCACCGAAGTCGACGCGATCCGCCAGCTCCTTCGAGCCGGCCACGTCGTCGTGACCGGCGGCGGCGGCGGCATCCCTGTAGTCCGCGGAGTCGGCGGTGAGTTCGAGTGCACCGATGCCGTGATCGACAAGGACTACGTGGCAGCGGAGCTCGCGGTCGCGGTCGGAGCGCAGGCGTTGGTGATCGTCACGGCGATCGACGCGGTTCAACTCGACTTCGGCACCCCACGACAGCGGCCGATCGCGCAGATGGAACTGGACGAGGCCGAATGCCACCTGGCGCAGGGCCAGTTCCCCGAAGGCAGCATGGGACCGAAGATCAGAGCGTCGACCTACTTCCTGCGACACGGTGGAGAGGTCGCAGTCATCACCACGGCGGCGCTCGCTGCCCGTGGCCTGCGGTGCACCGATCCGGATGACTCGTCCGCCGGCACCCGACTGGTTCATCGGCGCGCGGCCACGTCGTCGGAGGGGAGCACCTCTTGATCGTGGCAGTCAGCGTCTTCCCCGGCACCTACGTGGACTCGGTCGTCGCATTGCGTGGCATGCGAGCCATGCGCGAGGCGGACGGTGTGCAGTGGGCGACGGCCGTGGCCGCCACTCCCGCGAACCTGGCTGCGCTGCGCGACGAGGGCATCACGGACGAGCGGCTGAGCACCGCGACGGCGAACGACTTCTGCCTGGCCGTGCGGGCCGACGAGAGCAACGCCGCCGACCACGCACTCGAGCTCGGCCAGGAGGCGGTGTTCACCGCCACGCCGAAGGAGACCGCCACCACACGGCACCCCAGGACGGTTCGTGCGACCCTGGCGGCCGAGCCGGAGACGAATGTGGCGGTCGTGTCGGTCCCCGGCGACTACGCGGCCCTCGCCGCCTACCAGGCCCTCAGCGCCGGCCTGCATGTGCTGCTGTTCAGCGACAACGTCCCGCTGCGCGACGAGCTCGCCCTCAAGACCTATGCCCGGTCGCGTGGCCTGCTGGTCATGGGTCCGGGAGCCGGCACGGCAATGCTCGCGGGCACCGGCCTGGGATTCGCCAATGCCGTCAGTCACGGTCGCGTCGGGGTCGTCGCAGCGGCCGGCACGGGCGCGCAGGAGGCCATGACCCTGCTCGACCGGTGGGGTGTCGGCGTCAGCCAGGTCATCGGCGTCGGTGGCCGCGACCTCAGCAGCGACATCGACGGGCGCATGGCCCGGTCCGGGGTCGAGTACCTGCGCGACGACCCGGACACGGACGCAATCCTCCTGGTGTCCAAACCTCCGGCAAAGAACGTGGCGCAGCAGGTGATCGAATCAGCAGGCACCACGCCACTGGTCGCTGCGCTGATCGGCCTCGACGAATCCGGCTTCGCGGTGCCGGACACCGTGACCCTGGCCCGCACCCTGGAATCCGGTGTCGCCGCGACGCTGCGGGTGCTCGGCCACAGCCCGCCGGACACCACCCGGCTAGGCGGCCCTGCTCTCCTCGACGCCCGCAACAGGCTCGCGCCGGGTCGGCGCACGGTGCGCGGGCTGTTCTCCGGTGGGACGCTGTGCTACGAGTCGCTGGTGATCCTCGGCGCCATCCTCGGGTCGGTCTACTCCAACACCCCGATCAACCGCGCGTGGTGCCTGCCGGCCCCCGCCGCCAGCCACCAGTGCCTGGACCTGGGCGAAGAGGAATACACGAAGGGCCGTCCGCATCCGATGATCGACCCGGAGGCACGCATCGACGTGCTGCGCGAGCACGCCGCCGACGACAGCGTCGCGGCGATCATCCTCGATGTGGTCTTGGGATACGGGTCCAACCCCGACCCAGCCGGCGCACTCGCCCCCGTCTGCGCGGAGATCATGGCAAACGGCGGCCCGCAGATCGTCGCCTACGTGCTGGGCACCGACAGCGATCCACAGCGGTGGAGCGCACAACGTGACACACTCATGAGTGTCGGCGCCATCGTTACCGAGACCGCAGCGCGCGCCTCGTTCGCGGCCGCGGCCCTCGCGACCGGGGATCTGTCGTTGATGGAGACCCCACTATGAACCTGCCACGTGTTGCGCTGGTCAGCTACTCCACCAGGCCCCGAGGCGGCATGGTGCACACCCTCTCGCTCGCCGACGCTCTGGTCGCACGGCACGACCCGGTGCGAGTGGTGGCTCTGGACCGTCGGCCGAGCATCGGCTTCTTCCGCGCGGTCTCCGCCCCCACGATGCTGATCCCTGGGCCTGCCCCGCTGCCTACGCTGGAAGAGCGCGTCTTCGCATCCGTCGACGCGCTCGAAGCAGGGCTGCACGATGTCGCCGAGGACGTCGACGTCCTACACGCCCAGGACTGCATCTCCGCACGCGCCGCGGCCCGCGTCCGCGACGCCGGCGCGCCAGTAGTGGTCGTGCGCACCGTGCACCATGTCGACGACTTCACCACTGCGGCCCTGATCGACTGTCAACAGCAGGCGATCAGCGAACCCGACCGGCTGATCGTCGTCAGCGACGACTGGCGTCGGCGCCTTGCCCGCGAATACGGCGTGGCGGCGACCGTCATCCACAACGGCGTCGACAGCGCTCGGTTCGGTCCGATCGACCCGACTACTCGGACGCAACTGCGCGAGGCCGCAGGTGTCGCAGACCGATTCGTCTTCCTCGCGGTCGGCGGAATCGAGCCGCGCAAGGGGACCGCCTGCCTGTTTCGCGCCCTCGCGCAGGTGCGCGACCACGGCCGTCGGCCGGCCCTGGTGATCGTCGGCGGGCACTCCTTCCAGGACTACACGGACTACCGCGACAAGGCGCTGGCACAGCTGGACGAGTTCGGTCTCGCCCTCGGCTCGGACGTGATCCAGGTCGGCACGGTGAGCGACGAAACGCTGCACCACTGGTATCGGTCCGCCGACGCACTCGCCTTCCCGTCGCTGAAGGAGGGATGGGGACTCGCCGTCCTCGAGGCACTCAGCGCCGAGCTGCCCACCGTCACCAGCGACATCCCGGTGCTCCGCGAATATCTCACCGACGGCGTGACCGCCGTCCTGACGCGGGCCGACGACCCCACCGACCTGGCACGCGGTATGCGGTCACTGATGGACGATCCACCGCTGCGCTCGCGACTGGCGTCGGACGGTCTGGCCCTTGCGCACCGCTTCACCTGGGCGCAGGCCGCTGCCGAGCACGAACGGCTCTATCGCTCGTTGCGCGGCTGAATCCGACCGCCTACCAGCATCACGGCTCGACAATCCGACGGAAAGGACACGGCGATGGCAAGGACAATCGTGATCATCGGCGGCAGCGCGGCGGGAATGGGAGCCGCCGGCGCGGCCCAGCAGGTCGACCCCGACGTGCACGTCATCATCTACACGGAGCTCGCCGACGTGGGCTACAGCCCATGCGGAATCCCCTATGTGCACGGCAAGGAGATCGACTCGTTCGACCGGCTGATACTCCAAGGAAAGGAGTTCTACGCCGACCGCGGATTCGACATCCATTACGAGACCGTTGTGAGCGGCATCGACACCAAGCGGCACACCATCGACGTGCCCGGTGAAGGCTCCGTCGGATACGACCAGCTGGTGATCGCCACCGGATTCAAGTATGAACAGCCGAAGGTGCCCGGGTCCGACCTCGGCAACCTCTATTACGTCCGCGACATCCGCGCCGCGCAACGATGGGACAAGATCCTCGACTCGGTGCATCACGCCGTGATCGCCGACGCACAGCCCATCGGTGTGGAGATGGCAACAGCACTGGCACATCGCGGGATCGAGACGCATCTGGTCGATCCGCATCCATGGCCCATGGCCGAGATCACCGACCCCGACATCATGGAGCCGGTCGAGGAGTCCTGGCGCGAGCTGGGCGTGCACCTCCACCTCAACACCCGGATCGACGCCTTCCTCGGCACCGAGCGGGTGCAGGCCGTGCGCACGTCGAACGGCGACATCGCGGTGGACATGGTTGTCGTAGGCACGAAGAAGCTGCCGAACAACGACCTGGCCGCCGCGGCCGGTGTGAAGTGCGGATCGACCGGCGGACTGATCGTCGATGAACACATGCGCACGTCGGTGCCCGACGTCTTCGCCGCCGGAGACTGTGTGGAGGTGCCCCAGGGCACCACCGGCGTGCCGGTCCAGGGACTGTCGGGCAGCCACGCGTATGCCCAGGGCAAGATCGCCGGCAGTGGCGCCGCCGGCACTCTTCGCAGCTACTCCCCCGTGTATGTGCCCTGGGGCCTCGTCGCCGGCAAGTGGATGGTCGGCGGCGTGTCCTTCGGCGAGACGCTCGCCGGCGCCCTGGGCATCCCCTACGTGAAGGGCGTGGCAGAGGGTATCTCGCGGGCCCGCTACTACCCCGGGTTCAAGAAGATCCGGGTCAAGCTGCTGGCCGAGCCCGGCACCCTCAAACTCATCGGCGCACAGCTGGTCGGCGGTGAGGGGATCAAGGAGCGGTGCGACTTCCTGGCCATGGCGGCACGGAAAGGACTGACCCTGCACGATATTGCTTGGATGGAGAACGTCTATTCGCCCGCCATGGGCGCGCTGGCTGAGCCGATGGCCCTCGCGGCGCAGAACGGTCTGACGGCGGTCCAGTCATGAACCGGCTCTTCTGGTGGGTGCGCACCAACTCGCAGAAGTATCTGCTCGAGGCGACCCAGACCGAGCTCGCGAAGCAGTATGGCCGCTCGGGGCCGGTGGGCCGCAAGACCCCTGAGGTCGTGTTCTGGAAATACGTCTTCGTCCCGCTCTACCGCCGCCTGCCGTGGTCTATCAAGCACCGCGTGATCGTCGCGATGCCGGGAAGTCACCGCAAGCAGTGGACATCGACGCAGAAGCCCTGACTGCAACAGTGCCGGTGGCCCGTCACGATCGATCGTGACGGGCCACCGGGCGCTTTGACCAGAAGGTCGGACGGCGCTACATCGTCCAGGTGTTCAGGGTGAGCGCATGCTCCTTCCAGGCGGTGATCGCGGCGTCCAGCACATCCTTGGGGTTGATCGGCTTGACGCCTTCCATCATGTCGATCTCGCGCATGCCGTACAACGCGGCAGCCGAGAACCGACAGGCATACGCATGGCCGCCCTCGTCCATGAACCGCTGCAGCAAGGTGTTGTAGTTCATGTTGCCCGGGAAGCCCTCGTCACCGACCTTCGGGAACCCGCGCGTCGCGGCCGCAGCGAGGGATCCTGGGCCGAACATGACGAAGTGCGTCTCGAATCCCTTGCGCAGGATTCGGGTTGCGGTCAGCAGGTTGACCAACGACGCGGAACTTTCAAACGGCACACAGTGATAGAAGACGAAAGCCTTCTGTCCCGGTTCCGCCTGATGGTCAGGAAAGACCTTGTCCTCGTAGTCGACAATTGCATCTCCTGCCTTGACCCGTTCACCGACGATATCCACCATTAGTGTCTCCTTTCCGATGGACGACCGGTTTGAAACATCTCTGAACCATTCGAGATCAGTCGCCGTACAGGGTGGCGAAGTTGTCTCGCAGGAACAGGTTGGCCAGTTCGCCGTCGCCGGCCGCGGCCGTCATGCGAGCCAGTTCACCGGCCTGGTCACCCCATGGTTCGTCGCTGGCATAGAGCAGGTGGTCCTGGCCGATGCCCCGCTTCTCGATCTCGTTCACCAACCAGCGGGGCGCGAAACCAACGGCCCAACTGGTGTCTGTGTAAACCTGTTTGCCGGCTTCGATCCAGTCGAAGAACTGGTGCCCGATCAGCTTGATGTGCGCGCTGACCCCGCCGCCCAGGTGCACCAGGTGGATCTTGACATCGTCTGCGTAGCGATCCACCAGCGTGCCGACGACGTCGATGTCGGAGTTGCCGCCTGGCGAGGTGTGCACGTGGACCACCAGACCGTGCTCGCGTGCCGCACCGAAGATCCGGTCCAGCTGGACGATGCACTCCGGGTCGTCGGCGCGCCCGCCGAGCAGGAAGCTGGTCTTGAGCACCTTCACGCCCGCTTCGCCGGCGAGCGCCAGTGCCTTGTCGTTGAGCTCGGCGTCCTGCGGGCGCGGTGAGGTCCAGATGCCGCAGCGGATGCGATCGTCGGCGGCGGCCGCCTCCAGCGCGAGCTCGTTGAGCGAGAACGAGACCGTGGGGTCGGGGACACCGTAATTCGGTATCACCAGGGCCCGTTCGGTCCCTTCCCTATCCAAGTCTGCGATCAGCTCGGCCACGGTCGCCCGAGCCGAGATGTCGGGGTGCACCGGAGGCCCGCCATAGAACGGGTACTCGGGCATGATCCCAATGTGACGATGAGCATCATTGACAAGCCGAGGGGACATACCAATTACCATACAACAGAACCATGTCGGATAGTAGAGGTTTGCGGATTTCGGACCGACCCGACTCGCGGTCGCGTAAGCGCGCCGCATTGTCGAACAGTGGAGGTTCGTACGCTATAGTTAACGGCCGTGACCGAGCCGAAAACACCTGCCGAAGGCACCGCGGACAGCGTGGTCGCCGTCCCGCCCAGAGGAGCCGAAACCGTCGCGGCCGAGCGCTGGCGCGCCGCCGAGGACCGGCTGTATCCGCTGATCGTCGCCGACCCCGACCTCTACACTCTGGTGGTCGAACTGGTCGTCGAGGCACGGGATCTGCTCCGCACGGAGTGCATGTCGGTGCCTGCACTCATCGAGACCGCCGCCGCGGACGTCCTGGCGCGGTGTGCCAAGACACAAGTAGTGCAGTC
Organism: Leekyejoonella antrihumi; assembly: GCF_007845645.1. GTDB lineage: Bacteria > Actinomycetota > Actinomycetes > Actinomycetales > Dermatophilaceae > Leekyejoonella > Leekyejoonella antrihumi. The sequence goes on along the minus strand of NZ_VCQV01000004.1, from coordinate 205,970 downwards.
CGAGGGGTTCGACCCACAGACCGCGTTCGACGCCGCCCGCGCAGCGCGGTTACGCGAACTGCGACAGAGCTGAGAGCGGAAACCATCATGAAGAACACACCCGCCCTGCAACGGACGACCGAGCAGATCCCGAGCGCAACGGCGGAGCCCGCCGCAACCGTGCACTCACGTGGCTCGTCGCACGCGACGCGCATCGACGACCACGTCACCGGGATCGTCGGCTCGATCGGAGCCAAGGTCCGGCACCTGCGCAAGAGCCAACGCCTGTCCCTGCAGCAGCTCGCCGTCAAGGCGGACGTGTCGGCGGCGGCGATCCACAAGGTCGAGCGCAGCGACATGGTGCCGACCGTCACCACCCTCCTCAAGATTGCCGCGGCGCTCGACTGCTCCGTGGGATATTTCATCGGCGACGACCGGCTCTCGGACCCGGTTGCCTTCACCCCGGCGGCACACCGCGAGGACGTGTTCACCCCGCATACGGGTTTGCACCTCGCTGGTATCTCTGGGCCTTACTCGCCGTTCCACAGCGCGGCGGCGATGGCCACGGTGGAGCCCGGTGCCGACAGTGGCGGCAAGCTGCTCGCCCACCCCGGTGAGGAGCTCGTCTTCGTCGTCAGTGGTGGCCTGACCTTCGATATCGGCGGCTCCGAATACGTTCTGCGGCGGGGGGACTCGCTGCACTTCCTCGGCGATCAGCCGCACCATTGGGCAAACGTGCGCAAGACCTCCGCGCGCGCCGTCTGGTACGTGCTGCGCGACTCCTGACCGCGCCCGGTCACGTCGTCAGTGCGACGACGACTCCCAGCAGGGCGTCCATGCCCGAGGTGTGTCCGAAGCGCCGCAACCGGTCCACCGCGTCGATCACGGCTGCGAAATCCCCGTGCCCGAGCGCGGCGAGCACGGCACGCAGCGCTCCGGTCGCCATCCCGGAGCAGGCGTAGTGCAGGTACTCCACCGAGATGTCGGTCGTGCGGTTTCGGGCCGCTGTCTCGAGCATCGGCGCCAGATCACCCATGCGCACCACGTCGACCGCTTGAACAGCCCATAGCGCAGCCAGTACGCCGACCAGGAAGTCGTCCCCGCTCGGCGTCAGGCCCGGACCCCGGCCGAGGCAGTCGACGACCGCGGCGTCAACCTTGCCGCGACGCACCGACGAGGCCACTGAGATGAGCGCCGGGTCGTGGCTGAGATCCGGCCACACCGTGCCAAATCCGGTTGCCGGCCGTGTCCGCGCGAGCTGGGAAAGCAACCGTCGAGCCGCCGGCCGCGCAACCTCCAACGGGATCACCGGGACGTTCGGGTCGTAGATGAGCGGACCCGCTGAGCCGTCCGGGGGAGGCCGCTTCGCGGAGGTCTCACCGGGCTGCCCGCGAAACTCCACCTCGTTGCCTGCGCCGCCAACTCGCCGAAGCCGGTCCAGGCCGGCCGACGTGAGGTCGACGCCGTGCGGCGCCCGCACCCCGCCAGAGGTGCACGTGACGAGCCGCTTGCCGCAGCGGAGGTTCACGGCCGTGCTGAACACCGAGTGGACCCGCAGCCGCGAGTGCTCGGCAAGCAGCCGCCATACCGGTCGGCTCACGGCGATCACCGGGCACGAACGCCCGGTGCCCGTCGACGTGACCTCGACCAGGGCTGCCACCGGTCAGCTTCCTGTCCCCGCTGCAACTACGGTGGTCAGAATCCGTTCGGCTCTCGCGGCGTGTACGGCGATTCGAGCCGCCGCAACTCCTCGCCACTGAGCTCGAGCTCGGCGGAGGCGATGGCGTCGGTCAGGTGCGACTGCTTGGTGGCACCGACGATCGGCGCCGTCACAGCCCCCTGCTGACGGACCCAGGCGAGCGCCACCTGCGCACGGGACACACCACGGTCGGACGCGATCGCGCCCACGACGTCTACGACCGCCCGATCCGCGTCCTCGGCCTGCTGGTAGAGCCGCTTGCCGAAGTCGTCGGTCTCCGTGCGCTGCGTGTGCTCGCCCCACGGGCGAGTCAGCCGGCCACGGGCCAGTGGGCTCCACGGGATGACGCCGACGCCCTGGTCCTCGCAGAAGGGCAGCATCTCCCGCTCCTCCTCGCGCTGCAGCAGGTTGTACTGGTCCTGCATGGACACGAACCGGGTCCAGCCGCCGAGGTCGGCGGCATACTGCGCCTTCGCGAACTGCCACGCATACATCGAGGAGGCACCGAGGTAGCGCGCCTTGCCCGCCTTCACCACGTCGTGCAGCGCCTCCATCGTCTCCTCGATGGGCGTATGCGGGTCCCACCGGTGGATCTGGTAGAGGTCGACGTGATCGGTGCCCAGCCGTCGCAGGCTGGCATCGATCTGCGCCATGATCGCGGCCCGGGACAGGCCCGACTGGCTCGGTCCCTGCCCCATCGGCATGAAGACCTTGCTCGCCAGCACGATCTCGTCCCGCTGAGCGAAGTCCGCCAGTGCGCGCCCGACGATCTCCTCGCTGCTGCCGTCCGAGTAGGCGTTCGCCGTGTCGAAGGTCGTGATGCCGGCCTCGAGCGCCTGCTGGATGAAGGGGCGCGACGACTGCTCGTCCAGCGACCAGGGGTGGTTGCCACGGGCCGGGTCGCCGAAGCTCATGCATCCGAGAATGATCTGCGAAACCTTGAGGCCGCTGTCGCCGAGCCGAATCTGATCCATGCCCCCTGCCTACCGGTCGTTGACCGTTCACACAAGTCCGGGTCGTAACCTCGTGCACGGACCACGACCAACGAGGAGCAGAGATGCGCAGCGAAACAACCTCCATCACGACCCCGGACGGTGTCGCAGATGCCTATCTGAGCCGACCGGACAACGGCGATCACCCGGGTGTGCTGCTGTTCATCGACGCGATCGGGCTTCGCCCGCGGATCGAGGAGATGGCCGACCGGATCGCGAGCTGGGGGTATGTCGTGCTGACACCGAACCTCTTCTACCGCACCGGCAAGGCCGCCGACCTCGCACCCAAGACCGACCTGAGCGTGCCGGAGAACCGTGAGGCGTTCTTCGCCGACGCCATGACGCGGGTCAAGAGCCTGTCCACCGAGCAGGCGATGAGCGATGCGGGCGCCTACCTCGACGCGCTCCAGGCGCAGCCGGGCGTGACCGGGCGCGCCGTTGGCACGACCGGCTACTGCATGGGCGGCCGGTTGTCCTTCGTGACCGCGGCAACCTACCCCGACAAGGTGGTTGCGGCGGGCGGGTTCCACGCCGGCGGCCTGGTCACCGACGGCCCGGACAGCCCACACCTCCTGGCCGACAAGGTGTCGGCCGAGCTCGTCTTCGGCCACGCGGACAACGACCGCTCGATGCCGGCCGCAGCCATCGAAGAGCTCGAGGCCGCCCTCGACCGTGCCGGGGTGACCTACACCTCCGAGGTGTATGCCGGCGCGGCGCACGGCTACACGATGGCCGACACGGCGACCTACAACGAGGACGCGACCGAGAAGCACTTCCACGTGCTGGAGGATCTGCTCAAGCGGCGCCTCGGATAACGGCTCGCGCCCGAACCGATCCCTCCTCCCGATTGTGCACTTTCGCTCCAACCGCGCAGCTGTAGGTGCGCCTTTGGAGCGGAAGTGCACAACTGGAGTAGGGCGGATGCGTCGGGGATGATCGGCGAATGACCTACGAGACGATCGACTACACCACGCGGGACGGCATCGCCACCATCACGCTGAACCGACCCTCCCAGCTCAACGCCTTCACCGTGCAGATGGCCGACGAGCTGGTCGATGCCTACACCCGCGTCAACACCGACGACGACGCCCGCGCGGTGGTCGTCACCGGCGCCGGTCGCGCGTTCTGCGCCGGGATGGACCTGTCCGCGACCGGCAACGTCTTCGGTCTCGGGGTCGACCACGACCCGACGCTCGAGGACATGCACGAGCGCCTCGACGATCCGGACATCAAGGCCCGCGTGCGGGATACGGGTGGCCGTGTGACGCTGGCGATGTATGCCTGCACCAAACCGGTGATCGGAGCCATCAACGGCGCGGCCGTGGGCATCGGCGCCACCATGACGCTGCCGATGGACGTGCGACTGGCCTCGTCGAAGGCTCGCGTCGGCTTTGTCTTCGGCCGTCTCGGCATCGTCCCCGAGGCCTGCTCCTCCTGGTTCCTGCCGCGACTCGTCGGCATCTCACGAGCACTCGAGTGGTCCTACCGCGCCGACATTCTCAGCGCGGACGAGGTCCACGACGGTGGCCTGGTCCGCTCGGTGCACGAACCCGACGAGCTGTTGCCCGCGGCATACGCCCTGGCGCACTCCTTCGTCGACGGTCACTCCGCCGTCGGCATCGCACTGACCCGTCAGATGATGTGGCGCAACGCGGCCCAGCCGCACCCGTTGGAGGCGCACCGGATCGACTCGCTGGCCATGTACTACACGAGCATGAACGACGGCGTCGAAGGCGTGCACGCGTTCCTGGAGAAGCGGCCGGCGCAGTTCACCGGATCGGCGTCGCGGGACCTGCCGCCGTTCTACCCCTGGCAGGAGTGAGTGCCGCGCCTCCGCCTCCGATGACGGCGAATCGGCACTGCGCGAATAGTGACTTGCGAGCAGGCGGAATCGACGGTTCGGACCGATTGCCAACCCTCGTCGGGCTTTGCGGCAATTTTGCATCAAATGCCCGTATATCCCTGCACGGAGTGACTGATGGGACTAGCGTTACCTCGCCATTCGAACAGAATGGGGAGTCAGCCCGGTCGATGACCGGCGAAGGAAGGAGACGTCGGTGGTCGAGTTCATCAGTCGTCGATCCGGAGGCCCGTATCGATCGGGTCAGCGGAACGGCGGTGCCCCGGCAGTAGTCGTGCAGGTCGCCAAGACACGCGACCCGAGAGGAGACTGACAATGTCTGTCAAAACAGAGGGTGGTGGCGGCACCGTTTCAGGCGATGATGCTCGCCTGAAGAAGGAATTCGGCACGGTCGGGCTTCTGTTCACCGCGATCGGCTCCATCATCGGCTCCGGGTGGCTGTTCAGCTCCCTGCACGCGTCCGAGCAGGCCGGCCCGGCCGCGATCATCTCCTGGATCGTGGGCACGATCATGTTCCTGCTGATCGGCCTCAGCTACGCCGAGCTGGGTGTGATGTTCCCTCGCAGTGGAGGCGTCGCCCGCTACCCGCACTACGCCTGGGGATCGTTCGCCAGCTACTCCATGGGCTGGGTGACCTGGCTGTCCTGCGCCGCCGTCGCCTCGGTCGAGGTCTCCGCGGTGCTGACCTACGCGGCGTCCTACCTGCACTGGCTGGAGCACGCCAACGCCACCCTCACCGGAACCGGCCTGATCATCGCGATCGCGCTGATGGCTCTGTTCGTGGCGATCAACTATCTCGGCGTCAAGTGGTTCGCCCGCATCAACAACACGATGGTCTGGTGGAAGCTCGCGATGATGGTGCTGGTCATCGTCGCGGTGATCGTGTCCACGTTCCACTTCGGTAACTTCAGCCTCCACACCAAGGACGGCAGCGGGTTCGCGCCGTACGGGATCAAGAGTGCCTTCGAGGCCATCCCGGCCGCAGGCATCGCCTTCTCCTTCCTGGGCTGGCGCCAGGGCATCGAGCTGGCCGGTGAGACGGACAACCCGAAGCGAAACGTCCCGCTCACGCTGATCGGCTCGGTGGTGATCTGCGGCGTCCTCTACATCCTCCTGCAGGTCGCCTTCATCGGCGCCCAGGACCCGACGGCGCTGGCCGCGCACGGCTGGCACGACGTCGGCAGCCTGATCAAGACCGGCAGCGACGCGGGCAACTTCAGCCCGCTCGCCACGCTGGCCACGGTGCTCGGCATGAGCTGGCTGGCCGGCCTGCTGTACGCCGACGCCTTCATCTCCCCCGGTGACACCGGCCTGATCTACACCAGCGTCACCGCCCGGATGTCCTACGCGATGGGCCGCAACCGCAACGCTCCGGCCGTGCTGGCGAAGGTCAACGACAACGGCGTGCCGTGGCCGAGCCTGATCCTGGCCTGGGTCGTCGGCTGCATCTTCTTCCTGCCGTTCCCGAGCTGGCAGGCGCTGGTCGGCATCGTCACCTCGCTGACCGTGCTGTCCTTCGGCAGCGGCGCCATCGCGCTGCTCACCTTCCGCAAGCAGATCCCCGAGGTGGAGCGCCCCTACCGTGCGAAGGGGGTGTGGATCATCGCCCCGTTGGCGCTGCTGTCCACCAACCTGATCATGTACTGGGCCGGCTGGGACCAGGTCTGGAAGATGATGTGCGCGGTGGTTCTCGGCTACGTGCTGCTGGGGATCTTCGAACTCACCGACCGGGGCCCGATCCGGCGCGCACCGCAGCTGGACTTCAGGTACGGCTGGTGGGTACTCCTCTGGTTCGCCGGCATTCTCCTGGTCAGCTACCTCGGAAGTTACTCAGGTACGTCGACGACCAACGCCGGCCAGGCGAACGTCTACGGGTTCAACGGCGGCATCATCGCGAACATCATCCTCACTGCGGTGGTGCTCGCGGTGGCCTGGTATTGCCAGCTGCCCGGTGACCGGGTGCGCGAGATCCTCGCGGAGCCCGAGCTGGAGGTGGACGGCCCGGAGCCGGCAGCGATCTGACCGGCGCCACACGAAACCGGCACTACACCAAGAGGTCGGGCACAGACACCGTCTGGGCCCGACCTCTTGTGCGGCCTACCCGCGTCGCTCCGCGCGCCGCGCCCGAAAGAAGTCCGTCAGCAGCGCGGCGCACTCCTGCTGCCGCACACCCCCGACTGCGCTCGTATGCAGTGGCGACGGGTTGTCGCCCGTAACGTCCCACGCGCTGCCGCAGGCGCCGGCCTTCGGGTCCCACGCGCCGAAGACGACCAGGCCGATGCGGGCCTGCATGATCGCGCCGATGCACATCAAGCACGGCTCCAGCGTGACGCACATCAAAGTGTCGTCCAGGCGGTAGTGGCCACGAGCCTGCGCGGCCGATCGGATCGCGAGAATCTCGGCATGCGCCAGCGGATCGCCGTCGGCCACGCGGCTGTTACAACCGTGGCCGAGCACGTCGCCGTCCGGCGTCAGCACGACCGCCCCGACCGGGACGTCGGCGGTCTCGAGCGACGCCCGTGCCTGCTCGATCGCCAGGCCCATCCACCCGGCATACCTCGGGTCCTGCGGGTCGGCCTCCGACGCGTTGGTCACGCGTAGAGTCTGGGCCATGCGCGTCCATGTCGCCAATCACCCGCTGATCGCCCACAAGCTGACCTATCTGCGCGACAAGCGCACCGACAGCCCCACCTTCCGCCGGCTGGCAGAGGAACTGGTGACGCTGCTCGCCTACGAGGCAACGCGTGAGGTGCGGGTCGAGCCCTTCGAGATCGAGACTCCGGTCGCCCCGACCACCGGCATCAAGCTGTCCTCACCGAAACCGCTCGTGGTGCCGATCCTGCGCGCCGGGCTGGGCATGCTCGAAGGCATGGTGCGGCTGCTGCCGAGCGCGGAGGTGGGATTCCTCGGCATGATGCGCGACGAGGAGACCTTGCAGGCCATCACGTATGCCAACCGGCTGCCCGACGACCTGTCCGGCCGGCAGTGCTACGTGCTGGACCCGATGCTGGCGACCGGTGGCACCCTCGCGATGTCGCTGAAGTACCTCGTCGAACGGGGCGCCGACGACATCACCGCGGTCACGCTGCTGTCGGCGCCCGAGGGCATCAAGGCGCTGGAGGCCGAGATGGACGGTATGCACGTGCCGATCACGCTGGTGACCGGCGCCATCGACGACCACTTGAACGAGAAGGGCTACATCGTGCCGGGTCTCGGCGATGCCGGCGACCGGCTCTACGGCGTCGTGTAGGAGTCACCCCAGGACACGGAACGCGCCTGCTTGTATGTCGTGCCCTGCCGTTTGGTGACGACCGCACGTCCCACGGTGGCGTCCGGGCGGCACAGCTGCAGGTCGACCAGGCCCTTGCGCTTGACCGGATGGCGGATCACCCTGGGGGCCGGATCTCCCGGCACGGGCTGGCCGGGTTGGACGGCGAAGACATACGAGAACTTCTCATCCTCGTGACCGAGGCTGCCCTGCTTGAGACGGCGGTGCACCGCGGATCGGTCGACCCGAGCCGCGAAGTGGCACCAGTCCGACCCGGCCAGCGGGCAGGCGCCCTGGTGGGGACACGGTGCAACCACTGTCCAGCCCTGCGCGAGCAGCCGATCGCGAGCGCCCAGCACCCGGGCGTACCCGTCCGGAGTGCCCGGTTCGATCACCAGCACCGCCATCCGGGCGAGCTTCAACGCCTGGTCGACGATCTCCCGCTGCTGGCGCTCGGTCAGCTCCGACAGCACGTAGGAAACCGTCACCACATCCGCGGGGTCGCGCAACGCTTCGCCAAGTCGCCACGACCCGAACGAGATCGGCGCATCGTCGCCGGCGAGCTGCCGGCCGAGGTCGAGGCACCCCTGCACCTGGTCCACCACCTGCACCCGCGCCTGCGGCCACACACGCGTTGCCGCCCAGGCGGCGCCGCCGGTGCCGCCGCCGAGGTCGAGGACCGTGCGCACGCCGGGACCCGCCGGGACCCAACGCAGGCTCGCCTGGCCCAACGCGGCGGTCACCGCGGCGTACGTCGAGGGCATCCGATAGAGCGCGTAGGCCAGCGCGTCGACCGGGTCGCGCAGGATGGGCGCCGTGGCGGCGCCGCCGGCCCGATAGCGAGTGATCAGCCGCTCGACGGATGCGGCGATCTGCGCCGCCGGTCGTGTGTCGGCCACCTGATCGAGCGCCCGGCGCAGCAGAATGCTGGGGTCGCTCGCACTATCGGACATGGCTCGCAGGCTAGGCCACCCCACAGAACACCCCACGGGTAGGGTGAGAAGACCGTTCGACACACCCGGGCTCGGCTCATCGGCAGTCACATTGACCACTTCTGTCACAATGGGTGTCTACTGCCCGCACGACCGTGCGTCGACACCCGTCTGAGACCGGAGGACCCATGGCGACCGAGAGGGTCAAGAAGATCATCATCTGGGTGGTCTTTGCCTTCATCGTCTATGCCATTTTCACCTCACCGACCCGTTCTGCCGACATCGTGCACTCGTGCTGGCAGATCCTCTCCGACGGCGTGAAGAACCTGGGCGCCTTCTTCAACAGCATTCTCAACCGCTGACGGTCGGTCATGCATCAGGTCGATGCGCGCGGTGCCGCGGCCATGCGGCGTTACCTCCTCGATGACGAACACCTGGTCGCCGCGGTGCACCAGCACTGGGCGCGCCTGGCCGAGGTGATCGTATGCTGCGTCGTCGGTTTCGTCCTCGTCGTCATCATCGGTCTGGTGACCCCGGCCTCGGCCGGCACCCTGTCGAACGCCGCCTGGTGGATCTGGTTCGTGCTGCTGGTCTATGCGGCCGGGAGCTTCTGGCAGTGGCGGCGGGAGTGGTTCGTCGCCACCGACCGCCGACTGCTGCTGACCTACGGGGTCATCAACCACAAGGTGGCGATGATGCCCATGCAGAAGGTCACCGACATGTCCTTCAACCGGTCCCTGCCCGGGCTCATCCTCGGCTACGGCAGCTTTGTGATGGAAAGCGCCGGGCAGGAGCAGGCGATGCGCCGCATCGACTACATCCCGCACCCCGACGAGACCTACCGATCGATCTGCGACCAGATCTTCGGGGACCGCAGTGACGACGCGTATGCCGACCATCTGGTGCCGGTCGACCTCGCCACGGAGGCGGAGCACGCGGACCCGACCGATCTGCCGCTCCGGCGCTACGGCGACTACCTGGGGGTGCATCCCACCGGCGCGGGCACACCCCCCGAGCCGAGGCGGACGACCCGGCTACGGCACCGCCTACTGCGACGCCCCAGACCCGCGGGCGACCTGCCGCTGGACCACTACGAGTCGGACCAGGGTTGGACGGTCAGCAACGAGGACGCGTCGACCCCGCAGCCCGTGAGTCACCGATACCGCAGTCGTCGCGACGACGAGGCATGATTCACTTCCTCTGCCCCCAAGTACCATCGAGGCCCTGCCTCACATCATCCAGGAGTACCCACCCATGGCGGTCCGGCCGATCACGATCATCGGGCACAAGGCTCTGCACCAGCCCACCAAGAAGGTCAAGGAGATCACCGACGCCACCCGCGTCCTGATCGACGACATGTTCGACACCCTGGAGGCTGCCAACGGCGCAGGGCTGGCCGCGAACCAGGTCGGCGTCCGTCAGCGGATCTTCGTCTTCGACTGCGAGGACGGCGCGGGGACCGCGCACCGCGGCTACGTCATCAACCCCGTCCTGGAGCGTGGACCGGTGCCACCGGGCGATCCCGACCCCGAAGAGGGCAGCGAGGGCTGCCTGTCGGTGCCCGGCGAGGCGTTCCCGACCGCCCGCGCGACGTGGGCACGAGTCACCGGCACCGACCTGGATGGCAACGAGGTGGTCGTGGAGGCCGACGGTGGCACGCTCGCGCGTTGTTTGCAGCACGAGACCGACCACCTCGACGGCAAGCTCTACCTGGACCGGCTCACCCCCACCTATCGCACCGATGCGCGCCAGGCTCTGAAGATGCGCGGCTGGCAGGACGACCACATCACCAAGTGGGACCCGACCACCGAGAAGGCCGAAGACATCTAGGCCACCCTCGACAAGTCGCCCCACTAGGTCCAATGCCGTTCGGTTAGTCGTCGGGTTCTGGCGTCAAGATTGTGGTGTGGAGTGTCGCGATATAGGTGTGATGGTCAACGTCGCGGCCTTTGGCGCGGTACTTGGAGATCGCGCGTTTGATCACTCGTGGCCGGGTCCGGATCCGCCGGGCGGGCAGGAGGTCGGCCAGGATCGCGGCCCCGATCCGGCCGACGAGGTCGATCGCGGTGCCGGCGATGGTTCCCGCGGCCTGGATGATCTGGTCGCGTGCGGCCTGCAGCGCCACGGTGAACGATGCCCGATCGGGAGCCACGTCGGGCTGGCACAAGGTCGCGTCGCTCATCGCGGTGCGCAGGACTTGGTAGGCGGCCAGCAGGGCCCAGACTTCTTGCTCGACGCCGGACGGGTGACGGGCGCGCAGCACCCGGCCACCGAGGATCGTTGACTTGAGCTCGCAGTAGGCGGTCTCGATCTGCCACCGGTGGTGGTACAGCTCGACCAGCTGCCTGGCGGGGGCATGGTCTGGGTCGAGCAGGGTGGTAACCAACCGGTAGGTCCCGGTGCGGGTGTCGGCCTCGGTGGTGATCGTGACCTCCGCGTCGATCACGCGGACCCGGGCCCCGTGGGCATCTGCGAGGTAGGAGCCGTCCGACAGTCGCCGACGCACGGGCAGCTTCATCGCGCCGTGCCCGGTCTTGGCGCGGATCAAAAAGTCCGCGCCGGTGTCGGTGATCTGGGTGAAGAAGGCGTAGGCCGCGAAGTTGCGGTCGCCCAGCAGCAGCATCCCCCGCGTCAGCGCGCGGGTCAGTTGTGCGGCGTAGGTCAGCTCCCCGACCCGGTCGGTCCCAAAGGCCACGTCAATCATCGACCTGGTCCCGGTGGCGACCAGGGCCAGCAACCGGATCATCGGGTACCCGGGCTCCCCGTTCGGGCCACCGGCCGACTTGGGGAAACGGGCCCGGTTCGCGTCGGTGTCCGGCACCGCGATCTGGGTGCCGTCGATCGCGACCACGAGCCGCCCGGCGAACCGGACCGCCTGCTCGGCGCGAGTTGCTGCGGGTCCGGCCAGCAGAGCGAACAGCTCCCGCACCGGCCCGGGCCCGACCCGGCGCATCGCCGCGGTCAACGCCGACCCCGACGGGCGAACCACCGGGCTCGTCAGGCCCGTGGTCAGGCGAGACCACACCTGCCGCCACCCCTGACCGGCGAACAGGCCACCGGCCAGCAGCAGGTACACCACCACCCTCGAGGGCAACCGGCGCAGCCGTTGCTGCGTGCCGCCGGTGGCCTCCAGTGCGGCATCGACCATCTCCGGTGGGACGACCTGGGTCAGTTCGCCCAGATGCCCCGGCTCGTAGACACCCGAGGACAGGGAAACAGGAGTGGTGGCAGAATCAGACATCGCAGCCCTTGTGGGGTAGATCGGTCTTGGCGGACAGATCCATTCCTACAAGGGCTGCGTCACAATGTTCGGCCGCAACGCCGCGAAGGGCTTGACATCACCGCACCGGCGCTAACCGAACGGCATTGCCACTAGGTCTCCCTGCCACAGCGATGGGTCCTAAGGTGGCGGACATGCGCGCCGAACCCATTGCCCAGCCCCATGCCTTCCATGCCGAGGGCCCCTGCTGGTGGCCGGAGTGGGGTGGGCTGAAGTATGTCGACATGATGGCCGGCGACGTGCTCTCGCCCCGCGAGGACGGCGGCGTCAATCGGGTGCACGTCGGCAAGGTCGCCGCGGCGCTTCGGCCACGCGGCAGCGGCGGCGCAATCATCGGCGTGGAGCGCGGATTCGCGCTCGCCGAACGACCGGACCTCTCGGACGTCATGCCATTGCCGCAGACCTGGTCCGACTCGAGCGTGCGATTCAACGACGGCGGCTGCGACCCACTCGGCAACTTCTACTGCGGCACGATGGCCTACGACCAGCACCAGGGTGGCGCGTCGATGTACGTCTACAGCACGGAGGGCGTCACCACGCAGGTGCTGACGGACCTGACCATCTCCAACGGGATCGCCTGGTCGCCGGACGGTTCGCTCGTCTACTTCAACGACACTCCGACTCACCAGATCGCGATGTTCGACTGGACCCCGCAGGGCGGCCTGGCAAACCGGCGCCCCTTTGTGCAGCTGCCCAAGCAGGAGACGGGCAACCCGGACGGGCTATGCATGGACGAGCAGGGTGGGGTGTGGATCGCGCTCTATGGCGGTTCGGCCGTTCACCGATATGCCCCGGACGGCAGTCTCGACCAGGTCGTGGAGCTGCCGGTCACCAACGTGACCGCGTGCACCTTCGGCGGGTCGGACCTACGGACCCTTTACATCACGACGACGCGAGAGAATGTGCCGGATGGCGAGCAACCTCTGGCGGGAGCGGTATTCAGTTGCACGCCCGGTGTGGGCGGGCTGCCCACCCGCCCCTTCGGCGCCTGATCGATGCCGCGCCCTCCTTGAACGGGCAGCCACGCGTCTCTGCCGACCGGCCTCTCCCCTCGGGCGCGACCCGATTTCGCGTCTCGGGGCAGGTGTGGGTAAAGTATCTCGACGTTGCGACATTGCAGCGCGCACCCGTAGCTCAACGGATAGAGCATCTGACTACGGATCAGAAGGTTGGGAGTTCGAATCTCTCCGGGTGCACACATTGTGTTGAGACAATGGAGTTGAGGGCGAGTCACCGCGAAGCGGGGACTCGCCCTCAACGTTGAGACAATGGATCCGAAGGCGAGGCACCGCGAAGCGTGGTCTCGCCTTCGGTGTTGAGACAGAGTCGCTCCGCAGTACCCTGAACGTTCCCTGGGATGTCGGCGTTTCCCTGAGTTGCGGGACCGCATCACCAATAGGCTCCGGCTGTTCTACCCCGTTGCCACACGCGCGGGTTTCTCCGGAGAAACCAGGTACTCATGACACGTCGCAACCCATCTCGAGCGCGGAAGGTGGCGGCGCTCGGCGTCGCCGGCGGACTCGGACTCACTCTCACCGCCGCGGCCGGGTCGGCGGCCGTTGCGTCGCCGGGCGGTCTGGTTGCCGTCGCCGGCGGCGTCACCGCCAGCAGCCTGCCCGGCGGCAGTGTCTTCGGAAACACCGATCCGAACACACCCGAGGCCGTCTCGTTCGTGCTCAAGGAGCGCGGCATGTCCTCGCTCGAAAACCAGGTCGAGAGCGGCGTCACCCATGACCTGTCGGTTCAGCAGTTCGCCCGCCGATACGGCCAGAGTCCGCAGTCGATCAGGGAGCTGACGGACTACCTGAAGCACTTCGGCATCGCCACCACCGTGTACGCCAACGGGGTGAACGTGTCCGCCACCGGCACGGCCGGTGAGTTCGACAAGGCGCTGTCGGTCACGCAGAAGAACTACCGCGTGCCCGGCCAGGCCGCTCGGAACGGCCATCAACGGCGCCCCGCGCGGACTGTGCACGCACCCAACAAGTCGCCGATGCTTCCGCGCTCGGTCGCGCGGATGGTCACCGCGGTGCTCGGCCTGTCCAACTACAGTCCGTTCAGCAGCCAGTCCGTGCACGTCAGCCCAGGCCTCACCGCGAAGGCGAGCGGATCCGCCCAGGCGTGCCCGGTCACGGGGCCGGTCGCCGGCTGCAACCTGCCCAGTGACTATGCGGGCAAGTACGGCATGAACAAGCTCTACAAGTCGGGCGCCGACGGCAGCGGTCAGACCATCGGGATCGTCACCCTCGCCGCACTGGATCGGGGCGCGCCGGAGACGTTCTGGAAGAAATACGCTCACGTACCCAGCACGGGTCGCACCGTGTCGATCCAGAACATCGACGGCGGCCCCGGGGCTCCCAGCGATACCGCGGGCAGCGGCGAGACCGACCTCGACGTCGAGCAGTCGGGCGGCGTGGCGCCAGGAGCCAATGTGATCGTCTACCAGGCGCCGAACACCGACGCGGGCTGGGCGGACGCGTTCTTCACCGCTGCCAGCCAGAACGTTGCGGGCTCGGTGTCGTCCAGCTGGGGCGAGTCGGAGACCATCGTGCAGGCCGCCATCGCGTCCGGTGTGGAGACCCCGGCGCTGCAGACGGCGTATGACGAGGCCTACCTCGAGCTCGGCGCGCAGGGCCAGTCGACCTTCCTGTCCGCCGGAGACGAAGGTGCCTACACCGCATCCACCGACCTGGGCACGACGAACCTCGCCGTGGACACGCCGGCCGACAGTCCGTATGTGACCTCCGCCGGAGGCACGACACTCCCGTGGTCGGGAAAGCTGGGCGGCACCGTCCCGGTGTCGGTTCCCGCCGAACGGGCCTGGGGCTGGGACTACCTCTGGCAGCCGATCGCCACGCTTGACGACGTGCCGCTGGCGACCGCAGCCGAGTCTCACGTCGTCGGTGGCGGTGGCGGCTACAGCACGTTCGAGGGGATGCCGTCCTACCAGAAGCAGATTCCGGGCATCAACAGGTTCTCGGCGGTGAAGTACCTCACGCCGACCGGATACCAGAATGTGCAGGGCATCACCGCTCCCACGACGTGGTCGTTCAACCCGAACCCGTCGGTGACCACCGGATTCAGCAATGGTCGAGCGGAGCCGGACGTGTCCGCCAACGCCGATCCGGAGACCGGATACCTGCTCTATGAGCCGAGCGCCGTGCCCGCTGGGTCGGCAGCGCTGCAGTCCGGCTGGGGTGGCACGAGCTTCGTGGCCCCGCAGTTCAACGGCAGCACCGCGGTGATCGACCAAGCCCTCGGCCACCGGGTAGGCCTGTGGAACCCGATGATGTATCACCTCGCCCGCGGGTCGAACTCGCCGGTCACGCCGATCAACACCAGCGGCACCGGCAGCGACAACATCTTCTACACCGGCACGCCGCACACCCTGTACAACCCGGCGGTCGGACTCGGGACACCGAACCTGTCGCTGTTCGCCTCGGAGCTTGGGCAGCAAGGGCACGGTCACGGGCACTGAGCACTGAGCACTGAGCGCTGAGCACAACCGGTCGAACCCAGGAGCGTGGCCCTGCGCTCCCGGGTTCGTCGGCGCGCCGCCCCTGGCCCTGTCTGAGGCACGCCCCCGGTCCAGCACGACGGCCGCCGCATAGGGTCGCGGTAGCACAAGCACTCATCATCGGAGGTGACATGTCCCCCACTGCACCCGGACGTTTCGCCGAGTCGCTGCTGATCCGGCATACGCGCCTCGTGCCCATCGGTGGCGCCGCCGCACCGGCCGGACCCATCGATGTCCGCGTAACCGCCGGCGTGGTGACCGAGATCGGCGAGCGGCTGACCGACCACGGCGAGCCAGTGCTCGACGGGAGTGGCCGCTGGGCGATCCCGGGCCTGTGGGACCAGCACGTGCACATGTCGACCTGGGCGCAGACTCGGCTGCGGCTCGACCTCGCGGACACCGCCTCACCGGAGGATGTGACCGCCAGGATTGCCAACCACATCGCCGGGCTGCCGTCGTCGCGGGACGGCAGCCTCGTGCAGGCGTGCGGGTATCGGTCGGCCACCTGGCACCGGCCACCCACGGTCCGCGAGCTGGACGCTGTCAGCGGCGATCATCCGGTCGTCATGATCAGTGGTGACGCCCACAACGGCTGGCTCAACTCCCGGGCGCTGCGGATGCTCGGCCTACAGCCCCGGGACACCGTTCTCGAGGAGAACGAGTGGTTCTTGCTCATGGGCCGGTTGGATGAGCTGCCGGGCGCCTCCGAGGGTGTTGATCGGGCCTACCGGCAGTCCGTTCGGGACGCCGCAGCCAAGGGTGTCGTCGGCGTTGCCGACATGGAGTGGGGCCCGGGGTACCTCGCCTGGCCAGAGCGATTCGCGAACGGTATCGACCAGCTGCGGGTGCGGCCCGCAACCTATTCGGACGGGTTGGAGGACGTTGTCGCCGCCGGTCTGCGGACCGGTGACCCATTGCCCGAGGGTGGTGGGCTGCTGACCATGGGCCCGCTCAAGATCATCTCGGACGGCTCTCTCAACTCGCGCACGGCCTACTGCTGCGACCCGTATGCCGATGCCGCAGACCTGCCGCAGCCGCACGGGAAGCAGAACCTGTCGCCGGGCGAGCTGGTCCGACTGATGCGGCGTGGGACGCGGTGCGGGCTCCAGGTGGCGCTGCACACCATCGGCGACGCCGCGGGTGCGGTCGGGCTGGACGCGTATGAGCACAGCGGGGCGCGCGGCACCATCGAGCATGCCCAGCTCATGCGCAGGGAGGACATCACGCGGATGGCGCGGCACGGCATCCGCGCCAGTGTGCAACCGGCGCACGTCTGGGACGACCGCGACCCGTCGGACAAGTGCTGGCCCGACCGCACCGACCGGTGCTTCATGATCGGCACGATGCTGCGTTCGGGGGTGACCCTCGCGCTGGGTTCGGACGCGCCGGTCGCGGCACTGGACCCGTGGCTCGCGATGGCAGCCGCCGTCTGGCGCAGCGGGGACGATCGGCCGGCGTGGCACCAGGACGAGGCGATCTCGCCGGCCGATGCGCTAGCCGCGAGCACCGACGGGCAGCGGACGATCGTTCCCGGCAGTCGCGGCGACATCGCGCTGCTCGACGACGACCCGCTGGCCGCCGTCGGTGACGCGCGAGCGGTCGCCGTGCACCTGCGTCAGGTCACCGTCGGAGCCACCATCCTCGCCGGTCGCATCACCCACGACGAAACCGGCTGATCCCCAGAGGGACTGGTCGGGTCTGAGCGACGCCCGCCATGGATCCGGCGCGAGGCCCGTCATCGCAAATCCCATGTCAGGAAATGTTGACACCGCATAGGGCGTCAGGTTATGTTGACACACATGGACGACGTCGACATCGCCACATCAGCCGCCAGCAGCAACCCGGCACAGGGCCTCGGAGCCGTGCGGGCACTGCGAGTGCTCGCCGACCGACTCGAGGACGTGCAGGTGCGCAACGCCCGCAGTCAAGGCTGGAGCTGGCAGGCCATCGCCGACGTGCTGCACATCAGCCGTCAGGCCGTTCATCAGAAACACTCCCGCGACTGATCGCGGACCATGAACCTTCAAGGAGTTCAACCATGTTCGACCGTATTAGTTCAGAGATCCGGATAGCGATCATCCAAGCCTCGGGCGAGTCCCGCGAGATGCAGCACGACAGCATCGGACCCGAGCACGTCCTCCTGGGGCTGCTCACCAACGTCCGGGGATCGGCATACCGACTGCTCACCGCGCACGGTATGCAGTTCGACCAGGCGCGCGAGACACTCCTCGCCGCGCGCGCCGCGCAACCCACCGACGGCACGACCCAAGAGTGTCGCGACGACGCGTCAAGCAATCTTGACGACGATCGCGATGCACTGCGGGCGATCGGCATCGACCTGGACAAGGTGCGCGACGCCGTCAAGTCCGCCTTCGGCGACGACCTCACCGAAGGATGGGGCGAGCGCCGCGGTCGCCGCGGCCGCGCCCGGGGTCATGGACCGCACGGTCGTGGCGGCCCGCACGGTGAGCGCGGCGAGCGTCACGGATTCGACCCCGAGGACTGGGCCGAGTTCGGGCCCCGTGGGGGTGGACGCGGACGTCGTGGTCCGCAGAGCCGCCGCTTCGGACCGTTCGGGCGCTTCAGCCCGGCGATGTTCGAGGTGATGCAGGACGCCCGTCTGGCAATGCGCGACGGCCACGGGTTCGCGGGCTGCGACCTGTTGCAGGCGATCATGCAGTCTGGCGACCCGGTGGTCGATGCGATGCTGGCCACCGCCGACAACCTGGACGCCCTGCGCGCCGACGTCGCCCAGCAGGCTGCGCACACCGCCGCCAGCTGACCCCGTCAGACAGCACCACCGACGCTCGTTCGCGTGGGCTCTGGGACACTGGACACCGACAACGTCGTCGGCGGAAAGGTTCACCCATGGACGGTCTCCTGAAAGACAAGGTCGCGCTGATCACCGGCGGTGCCCAGGGCATCGGCCTGGCGATCGCACACACCTTCGTCGAGCATGGCGCGAAGGTGGTGATTGCCGACCTCGAGCAGGAGGCCGCCAGCAAGGCCGCGAGCGAGCTGGACGGCGAAGCCACCGGCGTCGCGTGCGACGTGCGGGACCTGGAACAGGTCGAGGCGGCCTGCCAGGCCGCGGTCACGGCCTACGGCTCGCTGGACGTCATGGTCAACAACGCGGGCATCACCCGCGACGCCACCATGCGCAAGATGACCGGCGACGACTTCGATGTGGTGATGCAGGTGCATCTGCGCGGCACCTGGAACGGCACCCGGACCGCCGCCGCGATCATGCGCGAGCAGGGGCACGGCGCGATCGTCAACGTGTCGTCGATCTCCGGCAAGGTCGGATTCATCGGCCAGACCAACTACTCCGCCGCCAAGGCCGGCATCGTCGGACTGACGAAGGCCGCCGCCAAGGAGGTCGCCTTCAAGGGCGTCCGCGTGAATGCCGTGCAACCAGGGCTGATTCGCACCGCCATGACCGAAGCCATGCCGCAGAAGGCGTGGGACGCGAAGATGGCCGAGATCCCCATGGGACGGGTCGGCGAACCCTCCGAGGTCGCCTCCGTGGCGCTCTTCCTCGCCAGCGACCTGTCGTCCTACATGACCGGCACCGTCATGGAGATCACCGGCGGGAGGCTCATGTGAGCACCCGTGAAGCCGTCATCTGCGAGCCGATCCGCACCCCGATCGGGCGGTATGACGGGGTGTTCAAGACGGTCACAGCCACCCAGTTGGGTGCCACGGTCCTGCGCGCTCTGCTGGAGCGCACCCAGATCGACCCCGCGCTGATCGAGGATGTCATCGTCGGCAACGGCAACAGCTCCCCCGAGGCACCCGCGATGGGCCGGGTCATCGCGCTGGATGCCGGGCTGCCCGTGGAGGTCCCCGGCTATCACCTCGATCGCCGCTGCGGGTCCGGCCTGCAGTCCGTCATCAACGCCGCAATGGCCGTGCAGACCGGGGCCATGGATCTCGCGGTCGCCGGTGGCGTCGAGTCGATGAGCAACGCGATCTTCTACTCCAATGACATGCGCTGGGGCGGGGCCCGCGGCGGCATCGCGGTGCACGACCAGCTCGTGCGAGCGCGGCAGACCGCCGGCGGCGAGAACTACCCGGTGCCCGGCGGCATGATCGAGACCGCTGAGAACCTGCGCCGCGAGCACGGAATCACCCGCGAGGCGCAGGATGCGCTTGCCGTGGAGTCACATCGCCGAGCAGTAGCCGCCCAAGAGTCCGGCGCACTGAAGGACGAGATCGTGCCGGTCACGGTCACATCGCGCAAGGGCGACACCGTGATCACCAAGGACGAGCACCCGCGTGCCGACACGACGATGGAGTCGCTCGCCGCGCTCAAGCCGATCATGCGCCGACAGGACCCCGACGCCACAGTGACCGCCGGCAATGCCAGCGGACAGAACGACGCGGCGGCGCTCTGCATCGTCACCACTCTCGAGAAGGCACAGGAGCTCGGGCTCAAACCGCTTGTCCGACTCGCAGGTTGGGCTGTCGCCGGTGCTCCGCCCAAGACCATGGGCATCGGGCCGGTCCCCTCCACCGCCAAGGTGCTCGGCCGGCTCGGTCTCACCCTGGCCGACATGGGCCTGATCGAGCTCAACGAGGCGTTCGCCGCACAGGCGCTGTCGGTGATGAAGGAGTGGGGCTTCACCGACGCCGACCGCGAGCACACCAACATCCTCGGCTCCGGCATCTCGCTGGGCCACCCGGTCGGCGCGACCGGCGCCCGGATGCTGGCGACGCTCGCCCGACAGATGCATGCTCGCCAGGTGCGCTACGGCCTGGAGACCATGTGCATCGGCGGCGGCCAGGGCCTGGCCGCCGTCTTCGAACGCGTCTCCTGAGCGATCAAGGGCAGACGGTCCGCGCCGTATGCCGCGCGGACCGTCTGCCCTTGTGCTTACCCCGCGGCATAGCCTGGTGGGAGTCGACGAAAGGGCAAGCACATGGGTGAGCAGGAGTTCCGGACCGAGCACGACTCGATGGGCGAGGTGCTGGTGCCCGCGCAGGCCAAATGGCAGGCCCAGACCCAGCGAGCCGTCGACAACTTTCCGATCTCTGGTCAGCCCATCGAGCGGGCACTGATCGGTGCCCTCGGCTCGATCAAGGGTGCCTCCGCCACCGTGCGCGCCGGTGAGGGCGTGCTCGACTCCGACAAGGCCAAGGCCATCCAGGAGGTTGCCGCCGAGGTCGCACGCGGCGACTGGGATGCGGAGTTCCCGATCGACATCTTCCAGACCGGCTCCGGGACCTCGTCCAACATGAATGCCAACGAGGTCATCGCCACGCTCGCGCAGGAGCGCCTGGGCACCAACGTGCACCCGAACGACGACGTGAACGACCCGTTCTCGTCCAACGACCAGTTCCCGTCGGCCATCCACATCGCCGCGACCCAGGCCGTCAGCCACGACCTCATCCCGGCCCTCGAGCACCTCGCAAAGTCCCTGGAGGCGAAGGCAGAGGAGTTCAAGACCGTCGTGAAGTCCGGTCGCACCCACCTGATGGACGCCACCCCGGTCACGCTTGGCCAGGAGTTCGGCGGGTATGCCGCACAGGTCCGTCACGGTGTCGAGCGGCTGCGGGATGCGTTGCCGAGAGTCGGTGAGCTGCCGCTCGGTGGCACCGCCGTCGGCACCGGCATCAACGCCCCGGCCGGCTTGGCCGCCAAGGTGATCCAGCAGCTCGCAAGCGACCTCGACCTGCCCCTCACCGAAGCGCGGGACCACTTCGAGGCGCAGGGTGCACGCGACGCCCTCGCCGAGCTGTCCGGTGTGCTGCGCACAATCGCGATTGGGCAGAACAAGATCGCCAACGACATCCGCTGGATGGGCTCCGGCCCGCGCACGGGTCTGACCGAGATCTTCCTGGTCGACCTGCAGCCCGGTTCGTCGATCATGCCGGGCAAGGTCAACCCGGTGCTGGCCGAGGCGATGGTGCAGGTCGTCGCGCAGGTCGTCGGCAACGACGCGGCGATCGCCTGGGGCGCGGCGGCCGGCAACTTCGAGCTCAACGTGATGCTGCCGGTGATCGCGAGCAACCTGCTGCAGTCGATCCGGTTGATCACCAATGTTTCCAACGTCTTTGCCGACCGCTGCGTCGACGGCATCACCGCCAACGAGGAGCGCTGCCGGGAGTATGCCGAGTCATCACCGTCGATCGTCACTCCCTTGAACCACTACCTCGGCTACGACGAGTCGGCCAAGATCGCCAAGCAGGCCCTCAAGGAGCGCAAGACGATCCGCGAGGTCGTGATCGAGCGGGGTCACGTGGAGAACGGCGCGATCACGCAGGAGCAGCTCGACCAGGCTCTCGACGTGCTGTCGATGACCCACCTCGGCTGACCGGCAACCCATCCGCCGAGTGGAGCACTTATCTCTCGAGTGGAGCACAAACAACTACGCCACTCGGTACTCCA
Organism: Leekyejoonella antrihumi; assembly: GCF_007845645.1. GTDB lineage: Bacteria > Actinomycetota > Actinomycetes > Actinomycetales > Dermatophilaceae > Leekyejoonella > Leekyejoonella antrihumi. The sequence goes on along the minus strand of NZ_VCQV01000004.1, from coordinate 184,051 downwards.
CTCGGCGGGAAGCGGCGCCGCCAGGTTCCGGCCCGATCAGGCCGGCTGATAAAGGATCTCGGTCTGGTCGCTGCCGTTGAAGAGGTCCCAGTAGGCCTCGGAGATCAGGTCCGGGTCGAAGAAGGTTCCCGGGCTGACCACGCCACCGATGGTGACGGTGCCCACCTTGATGCCGGCCGGTGCCAGCTCATCGGCAAGCGTGAACGCCAGGTTGCGCAGGCCGGCCTTGCTGATCGCAGCGGAGGCCCTGGACGCGACAGGCTTCAAGGCCAGCATGCCGCCGGTGAACAGCAGGCATCCGGTTCCGCGCTCGGTCATCCGCGGAATCACCAGGCGCGAGCAGACAAGGGCGCCCGCGACATTGACGGTGAAGTCTGCCAGGAGGTCCTCTTCCGCCAGGTCCGACGGGTCGCTGATCGTGTTGGCGCCGGCGTTGTAGACCAGGACGTCCGGTGCGGCGAACTCTGACTCGATCTGGGCAAATGCCGTGACCAGAGTCTCTTTCACGGATGCGTCGGCGGTGACCGCGTGGGCATCGACCCCTCGCTCCCGCAGGTCGGCGACCTGCAGATCCAACGACTCCCGGCCTCTGGCAAGGAGTACGACGGTGAATCCGTGCCCGCCGAACTTTCTGGCAACGCCCGCGCTGACGCCGGGGCCCGCACCGACGATTGCTATGACTGGTTTGCTCATGTGAACTGCCTCCGAGCGACTCTGGATCATGGACCTAGGACTGGTTTTACAAGTGGAATCTCGGTCGACCGGGCGTGCCCGGACACTGCATCATGTCGCAGCGGTGGCCACCCCACGCGGCAGGCGTAGGCCCGCCAGTCCGGCGGTCGCGATGACGGCGGCGCCCAGCCCGAATGCCGCGCCGTAGGAACCCTTGTCCACCAGCCAACCGGCAAGCACCGGGCCGACCACCGCGCCAAGGTCGCTGGCCATGTTGAAGATCGCGATCACCGTGCCCCCACGACCACCGATGACGTCGCCCACCAAAGCGCCGGGCACTGTGCCGAGGAACGCCGAGCCGGCACCGAAGACGATCATCGCGATCATCACCAGCAGCATCGTCCCGCTGAGGCCGAGGAGCACCATCGCGGCGGCCGACACGAACGCGCCGGCGACCAATGGTTCCCGACGGCCCATGGTGTCGCTCCAGCGACCGGCCGGGAACATCAGCGCGGTCTCGACGATTGCAGAGACCAGGAAGGCCCAGCCCACCCAGCCGGCGGACTCGCCGATCTTGTCCACGATCAGCAGCGGCACGATCGTGCTGCGCAGGCCGAAGATCGCCAACCCGATCGCCAGGTTGCTGGTGAGCGCCGCCTGGTACTCCCGAGTGCGTAGCACCTCACGGAGTTTGGGTGGTGGCTCCTTCGCCGGGCTCTTTTCGGGGGGTGGCACAGCGCTGGCCGCCGGGTCGGTCTCCGCCATGAGTGCCGCGTCGACCGGTTGCGCGCCGTCGGCGGGCTCGCCGCTTGCCGAGGCGGCGGTCGTATGCCGTGCCGGTCGGCCGAGGAAGACCAGTGCCACCAGCGCGGAGAGGGCCAGCGTGCCGGCATACAGAAAGAAGGGGGCGCGCAAGGAGATGCCGAGCACCGCCCCGCCGACCGCGGGCCCTGCGATGCCACCGGTCAGGAACCCGGACCGGTAGATGCTCATCGCACGACCGCGGGTCTGGTCGGTGGCCACCTGAAGGACCACGCTGATCGCAGCGACCCCGAACACCGCGGAACCGACACCGCCGATACCGCGCAGGATGATCAGCTGGTCGTAGGTGCGGGCGAGCCCCGCGAGCAGGCTGGACACCCCGACCGCAGCCAGCCCGATCATCAGGCAGGTCCGGACTCCGAGCAGGTCCACCAGTCGGCCCGCACCGAGCCCGGAGAGGAACCGCATCAGCGCGAACGCGGACACCACCGCACCCGCGGCCCCCGCGTTGACCCCGAACTGCTCTGCGAACAGCGGGATCGCCGGTGCCACGACCCCGAACCCGAGCGCGACGCAGAACGCGACACCGGCCATCGCGAAGACGTCGGGCGGGACGTTCTTCGGGAGACGGGGAGGCTGCACGAGGACCAGTCTGCTTGCCGGGTGCGCCGGATGCCGTGCCGGGGCCGTGCGCGAGCCGTGCTCAGCTCACGACATACCCGCCACAGCGGCCCGAACGCGGTTAGGGTCTATGGCGTGCCGACATGGAAGAACCGGGCCCCCCGCCCGACGCGGATGATGACCCGTCATCCGAGCGCCGAGCCGGATATACCGCCGGTCGAACGGTCGCTGCAGTCCAGGCGCCCGAGCGACGAGGAGATCCGGCCGGTCGAGTCGACGGTGGTCGAGAAGGCGCTCTATGCCCACGGCAAGCGCCTGGAAACACCGCACAGCCTGACCGAATGCATCCACATGCTCGCCGACCACAAAGAGGCCATGGCATGGGTGGGCATGTATCGTCCGACACCGCAGCAGATCCAGGACGCCGCCGACGTATTCAGGCTGCACCCGCTGGCCGTCGAGGATGCGATCGTCGCGCACCAGCGCCCGAAGATCGAACGCTATGACGACACTCTCTTCGTGGTGCTGCGGTCGGCGATCTACAACGACGAGACCGAGACGGTGAGCTTCGGCGAGCTGCACCTCTTCGTCGGTCCGGACTTCGTGCTGACCGTGCGGCACACCGATCGGCCACACCTCGCCTCGGTGCGCACCCGCCTGGAGAACGACAGCAAGCTGCTCGCAATGGGCCCGGAGTCCGTGCTGTATGCCGTGCTCGACTTCGTCGTCGACGGGTACGCCCCGGTCGTGGCGGGTCTGGAGAACGACATCGAGGAGATCGAGACCCAGGTCTTCGAGTCGGATCCCAGTGTCTCGCGGCGCATCTATCAGCTCTCCCGTGAGGTGATGGAGCTGCAGCGCGCGTCGCGGCGGATCCTGCAGATCCTGACGGCGCTCGAGGCGGGTTTCGACAAGTACGAGACCGATCCGGAGCTGCAGCGCGACCTGCGGGACGTCGCCGACCACGCGACAAGCGTCACCGACCGGGTTGACGGGTTCCGGCATACGCTCGCCGACATCCTGTCCCTGAACGCGACGCTGGTCGCGCAGACGCAGAACGAGCAGATGCAGCACCTGGCCGAGGTCAGCAATCAGCAGAACGAGCAGATGAAGAAGGTGTCGTCCTGGGCGGCCATCCTCTTCGCGCCCACCGTCGTCGCCGGCATCTACGGGATGAACTTCCGCATCATGCCCGAGCTGCACTGGGCGTTCGGGTATCCCATGGCCATCGTGCTGATGTTTCTGGTCAGCTTCACCCTCTATCGGATCTTCCGGCAACGCGGGTGGCTGTAGCGGGGCGCACGGGCCGGCCCGTCGAGGCAGGCACGGTTCCAATCTCTGCGCCCGAAGGTGACGAACTCCTGGGGACGGAATCTTCCGTGTGCCTCCGACCCGATTGGACGGACCCTCATGACTGCTCGACTGACAGCGGGTGCGCTCGCCGCAACCTGCAGTGTCATCCTCCTCGCCTCCTGCAGTAGCGGGGGTCAATCCACCGGTGCCGGGCAGAGCGCATCGACGCCCGCAGCGAGTGCCTCGTCGAGCTCGGCCGCTTCCACGCCATCGAGCACGTCGATGCCGTCGACGAGCGGTTCTTCGGCAGCGACCGCCAAGTCTGCGGCGGCGGCGAAGATCACCATCAAGAGCTTCGCGTATCAGGTGCCCGCCAGCGTGAAACCCGGAGCCAAGATCACCGTCACCAACGCCGACAACGTCAACCACACGGTCACCTCCGACACGGCCGGACTCTTCAACGCGGTGATCCCCAGCAATGGCGGCAGCGCCACGATCACGGCGCCCACCAAGCCGGGCAAGTACCCGTTCCACTGCAAATACCACGCCAACATGCACGGCACCCTGGTCGTCTCATGACCACCCCACAAAGTTCTCCGCTCGCAAGCTCGCTCCGATACTTTGCGAGGACCCCGTCATGACCACCCCAGTACTGCGCTCGGGACTGCGGATCCTGGTTGCCGCGTGCCTCGTCGCAGACGCGGTTGTGCACCTGCAGCTGGCAGGCGACTATGCGCAGGCGAGCGCGCCGGGCCATCTCAGTGAGGGCCTCCTCTTCCGGGTCGAGGCGATCGCGGCCCTCGTGGTTGCCCTCCTGGTGCTCGCGTGGGGCAGCCGGGCCACCTTCGCCGCGGCGTTCGTCGTCGCGGGTAGCGCCTTCATCGCCGTGATCCTCTTCAGGTACGTCGACGTGCCGGCATTCGGGCCGGTGCCCTCGATGTATGAGCCGATCTGGTTCGCCAAGAAGAGCACCAGTGCGGTCGCCGAGGGCCTGGGGGCCGCCTTGTCCGCGATCGGGTTCTTCCATGCCGGGGTTGCCGGAAGGCGGACTCGGGGCCCGTCTCCCGCCGACGGCTCGGCGGACCGATTCATCGCCTAATCCTCACCACGGCGATGTCCGGGATTGTGCGATAACCAGCGGGTACGTCGCGTTGATTCGACGAGCCGCGAGGAAGCCAACAAAGACCACCCTTCATGTGATGTGGGTCACATGGAAGAACGTGGCGGGATCGGGTGACGCCACATTCTCCGGCGTACGTTCGAGAAGTCGCCAGGGGTTCCGGCGACCCGGATTGAGCCAGCCGCTCGCCCATCGAAGGACGGTCTTACGCATATGACGATCAATGCCCCCACAGCCCCGGCACAGGCCGGCACCTCCCATGACGCCCTCGCGAAGTGGGTCGATGAGGTCGCCGAGCTGACCACCCCCGACCGGGTCATCTGGGTCGACGGGTCGCCCGAGGAGTGGCGCGACGTCACTGATGCGTTGGTCAACGCCGGCACCTTCACCCGCCTGGACGAGACCAAGCAACCGGACTCCTTCCGAGCGGCATCCGACCCGAGCGACGTGGCCCGGGTCGAAGCCTGCACCTACATCTGCTCCCGCGAGGAGAAGGACTCGGGCCCGACCAACAACTGGATGGACCCGGACGAGATGAAGGGAATCTTGACCCAGCTCTTCCGCGGCTCCATGGCCGGCCGCACGATGTACGTGATCCCCTTCGTCATGGGGCATCTCGACGCCGAGCACCCGATGTTCGGCGTGGAGATCACCGACAGCGAGTATGTCGTTGCCTCCATGCGCATCATGGCGCGCATCGGCGCGCCGGTGCTCGCCAAGATGGAGGAACTACAGGCCGACTTCGTCCCGGCGCTGCACTCGGTCGGCGCACCCTTGCAGCCCGGCGAGCAGGACGTGCCCTGGCCCTGCAACGACACGAAATACATCGTGCACTTCCCCGAGGAGCGGATGATCTGGTCCTACGGGTCCGGCTACGGCGGCAACGCGCTGCTGGGCAAGAAGTGCTATGCCCTGCGGATCGCGAGCGCCGTCGCCCATGACGAGGGCTGGATGGCCGAGCACATGCTCATCCTCAAGCTGACCTCGCCGCAGGGCAAGGCGCACTACATCGCCGCCGCCTTCCCGAGCGCCTGCGGCAAGACCAACCTGGCGATGCTGCAACCGACCATCCCCGGCTGGAAGGCCGAGACGCTCGGCGACGACATCGCCTGGATGCGGTTCGGCAAGGACGGTCGACTGTATGCCGTGAACCCCGAGTACGGGTTCTTCGGCGTCGCCCCCGGCACCAACCAGCGGACCAACCCCAACGCAATGGCCACGCTCAAGGGCGGCCACTCCATCTACACCAACGTGGCGCTGACCGACGACGGTGACGTCTGGTGGGAGGGACTGGAGAACGAACCGGCCCACGCCACCTCCTGGAAGGGCGCCGACTGGACGCCGGACTCGACTGAGCCGGCCGCCCACCCGAACAGCCGCTACTGCACCCCGATCACGCAGTGCCCGATCCTCGCCGACGAGTATGACGACCCGCAGGGGGTGCCGATCTCGGCGATCCTCTTCGGCGGCCGTCGCAAGACCACCATTCCGCTGGTGACCGAGGCCCGTGACTGGGCGCACGGCACGTTCATGGGCGCCACCCTCTCCTCGGAGACCACGGCGGCCGCGGTCGGCAAGACCGGCATCGTGCGCCGCGACCCCATGGCGATGCTGCCGTTCATCGGCTACAACGCAGGCGACTACCTCGGTCACTGGATCGATATCGGCAAGCAGTCCGATGCTTCCCTGCTGCCGCGCATCTACTACGTCAACTGGTTCCGCCGCGACGACGACGGCGGCTTCCTGTGGCCCGGGTTCGGTGAGAACTCGCGCGTCCTCAAGTGGATCGTCGAGCGCATCGAAGGCACGGCCGACGCGCGAGAGACCCCGATCGGTCACGTCCCCACACCGGAGGCACTGGATGTCGACGGGCTCGACCTGACCACCGAGCAGATCGCCGAGGCGCTCGCGGTCAACTCGAAGGAGTGGCAGGCGGAGATCCCGCAGATCCAGGAGTGGTTCACCAAGTTCGGTGACCAGCTGCCGACCGAGCTGCAGGTCGAGCTCGACACGCTGACCACCCGCCTCGGCGACTGCTAAGAGTTACCCCGCAAAGTTCTCCGCTCGCTCGCTCGCTCCGATACTTCGCGGGGACCCCAGACAAACCACCCCGGACAAACCCAGAAAGTCCTCCCGCTCGCAAGCCAGATCGGGCCGGTGTTCTCTTCGCAGGACACCGGCCCGATGGCGTGCCCGCGGGTGTGAACTGTGCCACGTACGGCTCGATGCAACCTTCGAGCACGTCGTGCGTCTTGTGTTGTATGACAGCCTTGACGCTGACCTCTCGCTCGAGGGGCTACACACCCGCCGGCGGGCGGACACGAGGGAAAGGCGTCGATGAGCTGTCGGGAGAGCGCACGATGGCGGAGGCGTCATCGGTGACCGAGGAGAACGTTGATCTTGCCGCGCTGTATGAGACGCACCACCTGTCGATGGTGCGTCTGGCCCGACTCCTGGTGGACGACCTGGCCACAGCCGAAGACGTCGTGCAGGACGCCTTCTTGGGGATGCACCGTCGGCGCGACGGACTGCGCGATCCGGGCGCTGCCGTGGGATACCTGCGACGCGCCGTCGTCAACCAGGCTCGGTCGACGCTGCGGCGCCGGCGCACCGTTCGTGCGCACCTGCGGGTCGCCGAGCCCGACGTCGGGCCGCCGGCAGATGCAGAGGTGCTGCTCGGTGAGGAGCACCGGGAGGTGCTCGCAGCAGTGGATGAGCTGCCAACCAGACAGCGTGAGGTCCTCGTGCTGAGGTACTGGTCGGAGCTGTCCGAGGCTGAGATCGCAGACGCACTCGGGATCAGCAGGGGCACCGTGAAGTCCCAGGCGAGCCGCGCAATGGCAACCTTGTCGAACAAGCTGGGAGGTGAAGCACGATGACGGACGATCTGGAGCGCAGGCTGCGCGAGGCATTCGAGGCGAAGGCCACCAGCATCACGCCGTCGATGGTGGAGGTGGACCGCGAGCGTGAGCTCGCCGACGAACTGGCGCACACGCAACGTGCTCCGCGTCACTGGATGGTGGGCGGTCTCAGCGCAGCAGCCGCCGTCGCGGCGGCAATCGGGATCGGTTTCATCGTGTCCAACCAGCAGCCACCGACCCACGAGCCGGTGGTAGCGGCGAGCTCGCAGCACAGCAGCACCCAGACCCCCGAGACCACCCCGTCCACAACCTCCAGCAGCGCCCCGCAGCAGAACCAGCTGGCGCAGCCGAACGTGCAGCAGCCGCCGGCCACAACGCAGGCACCTCCGGCCACGACGCTGGCGCCACCGATCTCGACGCCTCCCGCGGTGAAGACGGCGACCAGGCCGCCGGCGGTCGCGAAGCGTTCTACGCCGACAACGACGCAGACCAGTGAACCGACACCCTCGAAGTCCGACGGCAACTACTATCTGCGGGGCGACCTGAAGATCGCGGCCGGGACGGACTACCTGCCACTGCCGGGCGCCATCCCGACCTACATTCAGGACGAGACGGGCCGCACCACCCGCCTGTCCACCGGCGACTGCGCGGGCATCGCGGCCTACTGGACCACGGCCATGCCCCCGCAGGGCTGGACACAGGACTCCGCGCTCAAGTGGACCGCACCGTCCGGCAACGCCTGGGCCTTCCTGAGCAAGGCCTCCGGCGCGTGCACGATCCAGATCAGCGCCGGCCCGTAGGGCTGACGCCGGAAAGAAACGGCCCGACGGGGGAGGCCGGGAAGTAGGGCAGAAGGTCCGGGTGCACCGCGCACCCGGACCTTCTGTGTGTCGATCAGGGTGCGTGACACGCGTCGCGTTCAGCCCCGGCCTACAGTGGTGTTCGCCGGTTGAGGAAAGGGGTCGTCCATGGTCATGCAGCCGTTCAGCGCCAAGCTCGGTCCGCACGAGCGCGAGCAGGCGTGGGCCGAACTCAAGTCCCGCGAGTTCGACGTGCTGGTCATCGGTGGCGGAGTCACCGGTGCGGGCGCTGCCCTGGACGCCACGACCCGCGGGCTGCGGACCGCCCTGGTCGAAGCGCGCGACCTGGCCAGTGGCACATCCTCCCGCAGCAGCAAACTGTTCCACGGCGGGCTGCGCTACCTGGAGCAGATGAACTTCACCCTGGTCGCCGAGGCCCTCAAGGAGCGCGAGCTGATGCTCACCACGCTCGCGCCGCACCTGGTGCACCCGGTCGCCTTCCTCTATCCGCTGTCGCATCGCGCGTGGGAGCGTCCTTATGTGGCAACCGGGCTCGCGATGTACGACCAGATGGGCGGCTCCCGCTCCGTGCCCCGCCAGAAGCACCTGACTCGCGGCGGCGCGCTCAAGCTCTTTCCCGGCCTGAAGTCCGAGTCCCTGGTCGGCGCAGTGCGCTACTTCGACGCCCAGGCCGACGACGCGCGGCACACCATGACCGTTGCGCGCACCGCCGCGCACTACGGGGCGGTTGTGCGCACCTCGACCGAAGTGATCGAGATCGTCAAGGAGGCCGACCGGGTCACCGGTGTGGTGGTTCGCGACGTCGAGTCCGGCGAACGAGTGACCGTGCGGGCCAAGGTCGTGGTCAACGCGACCGGTGTCTGGACCGACGACATCCAGAGCCTCTCCGGTGGCCGCGGCCGCTTTCGGGTGCGGGCGTCGAAGGGCATCCACATCCTGGTCCCCCGCGACCGGATCGCGGGCGAGGTCGGGTTGATCCTGCGCACCGAAAAATCGGTGCTCTTCGTCATTCCCTGGGGTCAGCAGTGGTTGATCGGCACCACCGACACCGACTGGACCCATGACCTGGCCCACCCCGCGGCCACCGCCACGGACATCGACTACCTCCTGAAGCGCCTCAACGACGTGCTCGCCGTGCCCGTGACCCGCGACGACATCCTCGGCGTGTATGCCGGGCTGCGGCCCCTGCTCGCCGGTGAGAGCGAGGACACCAGCCAGCTGTCCCGCGAGCACGCCGTTGCCCGACCCTGCCCCGGGATGATCGCCGTCGCGGGCGGGAAGTACACCACCTATCGGGTGATGGCCAAGGACGCGATCGACGCCACCGCCGAGGACCTCGGCGAGATCAAGGAGTCGGTCACCGAGCACGTCCCGCTGGTCGGCGCCGACGGATACGCCGCCATGGTCAACCTCAAGCACGAGCTGGCGGATCAAAGTGGGCTGCCCCAGTGGCGGATCGAGCACCTGTTGGGCCGCTACGGCTCCAAGCTGCACGAGGTGATCGGGCTTGCCGACGACGACCCGGGTCTGCTCGAGCCGGTCACCCATGCCGAGTCCTACCTGCGCGTCGAGCTGCTGTATGCCGTGACCCACGAAGGGGCCCTGCACCTCACCGATGTGCTGGCCCGGCGCACCCGGATGTCGTTCGAGACGCGGCACCGTGGCGTCGATGCGGCGCAGGAGGCCGCCGAGATCATCGCACCGGTGCTCGGCTGGGATGCAGCACGCGTCGCCGACGAGGTCAGCGGCTACGCCGACCGGGTCCGGGCCGAGCGGGCCTCACAGGAGCTGGACAACGATGCGGACAGCGACGCCGCCCGGCGCGCCGCCCCCGAGGTGCGCGTCGGCCTCCGCCAGGTCACCGCCACCCGCTGACCTCGCCCGACCTCCGACAGGACTCACACAGACTGCGCACAGGGAAACCCTGGCGCGACCATAGGCGCCCGGGGTTCACTGGTGCCATGAGTCAACCTGCCAGCACCCTGAAACGTCCCGACGGCAACCCGGTGCGAGTTCTCGTCGTCGATGACGAGAGCAACCTGACGGAGCTGCTGAGCATGGCACTGCGCTATGAGGGCTGGGAGATCAAGAGCGCTGCAACCGGCTCGAATGCCGTGCGCACCGCGAAGGAGTTCCGCCCCGATGCCGTGGTGCTCGACATCATGCTGCCGGATTTCGACGGCATGGAGGTGCTGCGCCGGATGCGCGACGACGATCCGACCCTGCCGGTGCTCTTCTTGACCGCCAGGGACGCCGTCGAGGACCGGATCGCCGGGCTCACCGCCGGCGGGGACGACTACGTCACCAAGCCGTTCAGCCTCGAAGAGGTCGTCGCCCGCGTGCGCGCGCTGCTGCGCCGCACCGTCCAGATGACGATCGACTCGTCCTCGGTCCTGACCGTGGGCGACCTGTCGCTCGACGAGGACAGCCACGAAGTCGTCCGCGCCGGCGCCGAGGTCAATCTCACCGCGACCGAGTTCGAGCTGCTGCGCTACCTGATGCGCAACCCGAAACGGGTGCTGTCGAAGTCCCAGATCCTCGACCGGGTCTGGCACTACGACTTCGGCGGGCAGGCCAATGTCGTGGAGCTCTACATCTCCTACCTGCGCAAGAAGATCGACGCCGGGCACCCACCGATGATCCACACGATGCGCGGCGCCGGATACGTCCTCAAACCTGCTCCGCCGACGTGATCCCCGCCGTCAGCCCGTCTCGGTGGACCCTTCGCACCAAGCTGGTCTGCTCGGTCCTGCTGCTCTTCATCCTGGTGACCGCGGCGGTGGGCGCCCTGACCGTGCTGCGACTCAAGGCGACCCTCACCACCCAGGTGGACAACCAGCTGGCGCTCACCGCCTCGACGATCTCGCCGAACTCCGAAGGTGGCGGCCGGCAACTGCCGCCGCCGCCCACCGTCGGCAACACCTCGATCCAGGTCACGGTGACCGCGGACGGCTCGGTGGTCTCCGCCGAAGGCCGCGGTGGCTACATCGCGCAGAACTTCGTGTCCGGTTACTCCCGTGTCGAGACCAGCTTGAGCAGCGCCCAGATCGCCACCCTGCGCAAGGCCGGCCTCGGCATCGAGCCGACCGTGGTCGACCTCGGCCCGACGCTCGGCCGGTTCCGGGTGGTCGCAGTCATTCACTCGATCGCCACTCAGAACATCAAGACCGGCCAGGTGACACCGAATACGCCCGTCGTCACGATGATCGGCCTGCCGGTGGGCGGCATCGATGATGCCGTGCGCCAAATGGCCCTGACCGTGGCGCTGTTGTCCGCGGCCGGCCTGATCCTCGTCGGCGGGGCCGCGGGCATGCTCATCCGACGTAGCCTCGCCCCACTACGTCGCGTCGCGGCGACCGCCTCCCGCGTCTCGCAGCTGCCGCTGTCGTCCGGGCAGGTCGACATGCACGAGCGGGTCCCCGCCGTCGACACCGATCCACGCACCGAGGTCGGCCAGGTGGGCGCGGCGCTCAACGACATGCTCGACCACGTCGACAGTGCGCTGACCGCGCGCCAGATCAGCGAGATGAAGGTGCGTCAGTTCGTCGCGGACGCCAGCCACGAGCTGCGCACGCCGCTGGCCTCGATCAAGGGGTATGCCGAGCTCTCCCGCCGGGAGCGCGATCCCGTGCCGGCCGATGTGTCCCATGCCCTGAACCGCATCGAGTCCGAGGCCGGCCGGATGACCTCCCTGGTCGAGGACCTGCTGCTGCTCGCCCGGCTCGACAACGGTCGACCCCTCGAGAAAGCGCCGGTCGACATCACCCGCCTGGCGATCGAGACCGTCAGCGATGCACACGCCGCAGGCCCCAGGCACGAGTGGAAGCTCGACCTGCCCGATGCGGGGCTGGAGGTGCTGGGCGACGAGGCCCGGGTCCGCCAGGTGTTCATCAACCTGCTGGCCAACGCCCGACGACATACCCGCGACGGCACGACCATCACGACCGGTGTGCGACCGGCCGACGGGCATGCGGTGATCTCCGTGTGCGACAACGGGCCGGGGATCCCACCGGACCTGATGCCGCACATCTTCGAACGATTTACCCGCGGCGACTCCGCACGCACCCGGACCGAGGGCTCCACCGGCCTGGGTCTGTCCATCGTGCATGCCGTGGTCACCGCGCACCATGGCTGGGTGACCGTGAAGTCCCGGCCCGGAGACACCCGCTTCGAGATCTGGCTGCCTGCCTTGGCCGGCCCGCCGCGAGGCGATCCGGACAGCCACCCGCGCGAGGACTGGGCCACGCCTGGAACAATGTCTATGTGACCGGACTGACGCAGGCCCACCGATGGACGCTCATTGATGAGCGCCGGAACCTGCTCGGCCAGATCGGCCGGTTCATGGGCATCGGCGCGGCCAGCATGCTGCTCAACCTCATGGTCTTCGCAAGCCTGGACCGTCCACTCGGCCACCAGGGCGCCAACGTGGTCGCCCTCGTCGTGGGCGGCGTCGTCAACACTGCTGTCAACCGGCGCTACACCTTCCAGGTGCGCGGCCAGGAGGGGCACGCCAAGGTGCAGCTGCAGAACCTGGCACTGCTCGCGATCACCTGGCTCTTCACCGCGATCGCGCTCGTGGTGCTGCAGCGCCTCGAGCCTCAGTCCACCACCTGGACGGCGATGGTCACCATCGTCATCGCCACCTTCCTGGCCATGATCGTGCGGTTCGTCCTGCTGCGCCGCTGGTTCGCACCGCAGATGACCGGCTCGAACGGCGTCACTCCGCACACCCTGTGACGGCGTCGGTCACCCCAGTCATCTTCCAGCGTGGTTGAGTGCGTGCAGTTTTTTGTGGAGATTGCGGCGGAGGGAACCGTCGGCTCGCTCGGTCGCTTCGCTCCCTCGCGAGCCTCCTCCCAAATCCCCGACTTCGACAAATGATGAGTGGCCGCGCCCTTCGGGCGCGGCCACTCATCATTTGCGGAGGCGGAGGGATTTGAACCCTCGATGGGGTTTTAGCCCCAAACCCGCTTAGCAGGCGGGCGCCATAAACCAGACTAGGCGACGCCTCCAGTTCACCCGCCGGCAATACCGGCGCATTTGGCGCTGGCGCTTGTGCCAGGCACCATGGTGAAGCGTGGCAAGGCTACCTGGCCCGACCACCGCGGACAAAATCGCGACGGCTGACAACCGGACAACCCCGCTGTTCGTCCTCAACGTGAGGACAAGCCACAGGTTTCTGAGTGACAATGGATCGCTCTGTGACCCGGAGCGCCAGACGACCAAAGGCAGGGAATGACGCACGAGGACGAACAGGGCCACCGAACGCGCCCCGCAGTGCCCGGCGACCGCAGCGCCCCAACTGGGCGCCCCACACGCACTCGCCTCCCCGGGTCACCATCGACACCGACCAGCCGCCAGGCCGTGCGCCGCTTCCGATCCGAGGAAGTGCGCAGGGCGCTGCTGCTGACCGGTCTGAGCACGATCGTGCCGGGCCTGGGTCTGATCTTCACCCGCAAACGTCGCAGCGGGCTGCTCCTGCTCTGTGCGGCGATCGTGCTCCTCGTCGTTCTCGGTTACCTGACGCTGCGCGGAGGACTCATCCAAGCGGCCGCCCGCCTGCTGACCAATAACGGTCTGATCCTGCTGCTGGTCATCGTCATCGTCGGTGGTCTGCTGTGGCTGGTGAGCATCATCCTCACGGCCCGCGAGACGTCCGGTCGGGGCTGGCCGCTGCAGACTCGCTGGCTGCACCGCGGGTTCGCTGCCCTGATGTGCCTGTGCGTCGCGGTCCCCGCCGCGAACGCCGCGCACTACGTGCTCATTACCAAGGATACGTTCAGCAAGGTCTTCCAAAGCCGGTATGCCGGTCGCGGCGACGCGGTGCGTGCCCCGGGTAGCGGGTCCAATCCGTGGGCGAACATACCCCGCCTCAACATCCTGCTGCTCGGCTCTGACGCCGGCGCGGACCGCACCGGAGTGCGCACCGACTCGATGATGGTCGTCAGCGTCGACACGAAAACCGGTGATGCAACCCTGGTCAGCATCCCGCGGAACCTGCAGCACGTCCCGTTCCCGGCAAACAACCCCCTGCACAAGGTCTATCCGAGCGGGTTCTACTGCCCCCAGCAGGGCGCCGCCAACGCCTGCATGATGGACGCCGTGTGGACCGAGGCCGGCGTCAACCACCGCAACCTCTTCCCGAAGAACGAGGCCAACCCGGGCCTCGACACCACCCGTGAGGTCATCTCGCAGGTCACCGGCCTGCCGATCGACTACACCACGGTCATCGACCTCAGCGGGTTCGAGCAGCTGGTCGATGCGATGGGCGGCGTCTACATCAACATCCCCAAGCCGCCACCCGGGTCCCAGTTCGACGGCATACCCATCGGCGGCGCCATCGAGAACGGTGTCATCAAGCCCGGGAGCGTGACCGGCATCCTCAAGCCCGGCTACCGGAAGCTCGACGGATACGATGCCCTGTGGTACTCACGCAGCCGCGTCGGCGCAGCCAACGGTGACGACGACCGGATGCGACGGCAGCGATGCATGGTCGACGCGCTCATCTCGCAGGCCAACCCCGTCGAGATGATCACGAAGTTCACTGACGTGATGAATGTCGCCAAGCACAACATTTCGATAGACATCCCGCAGGACAAGCTGCCCGCCTTCGCGACGCTGGTCGAGCGGATGAAGCACGGCAACCTGCGCACCGTCAACATCTCGACCGCGGTCAACCACGTTGATCCGGACTTTGCCAAGATCCGGGCGCTGATCAAGCAGGCCACCGCGAAGCCGCATGACGCCAAGGCACCGACACCTGCCAAGACGTCATCTACGGCGACGCCGACGCCGACGGCGACCGACAACCCGATCTCCGAGACCGCCAGCTCCTGCTGAGGTCTCGCGGGCACATCCGACCAGCTCAACTACTCAGTGGGGATGACAGATGAGTCGACGCAGCGTGCTTGCCGGGACCACGGCGGGCATCGTCATTGCGGCCGGTGTCGGCGGCGGAGTGCTGTGGAAGGGGCATCTGGACGACCAGAAGGCGACGAACGCCGCGACGGCCGCGGCGACGACCTTCGCCAAGGCCTGGAGCAGCGGGCATCTCGACCGGGCGAAGTATGCGGGGACCACCCCCGCGGCGGCGGCCGCCAACTTCAAGACCACGACGGCGGCCCTCGGTGCGGGTCCGGTCACGGCGAAGGCCACCGATGTGGTACGCCGTGGGAGCATGGCCACCGCGGACATCAAGGTCGCCTGGACGATGAGCGGTGGCCAGAAGTTCTCCTGGACCGACCCGATCAACCTGGTCAAGCACACCTCCGGGTGGAGCATCCAGGTGCCCGACCGCTCACTGTGGCATCCCAAGCTCGCCAAGAACGACGCCTTCGTCGTCACCACCGACAGCGGCAACCGAGGTGCGATCACCGGTAGCGGCGGCGCAGACATCATGGCCAATCAGACCGTCTACGACGTCGTGATCAACCCGGTCACCGCAACAACGGCGTCGGTCCAACAGCTGCAGCAGATCACCAGCGTGACCGGGCTCGTCGGCGAGCTCACGGCGGCCCAGCGGTCCCACTCGCAGGCGACCATCCCGGTGATCACCTACCGAGCCGCCGACTACGACGCGCGCAAGTCGGCCCTCGACGCCCTGGCGGGTGTGCTCACCCAAAAGAGGCAGCAGCCACTGGCACAGACACGGACCTTCGGGCAGCCGATCCTCGGCAGCGTCGGGCCGGTGACCGCGCAGATGATCAAGCAGGACCCGAAGTACTACCACGCGGGCATGTACGTCGGCATCTCCGGACTGCAGGCACAGTACGAGAAGACGCTGGCGCCCAAGCCCGGCTTCACCATCGCCGGCAAGTCCCACCCGTCCGACCCGCTCTTCACGAAGGCGGCGCAGAACGGCACGACCGTGCAGACCACCCTCGACCCCACTATCCAGGCGGCCGCCGAGAAGGCCGTAGGCACGCTCAAGGGGCAGGCGTCGGCCCTGGTCGCCATCAACATCAAGACCGGCGGCGTGCTCGCTGTGGCGAACGGGCCGAGCTACGGGATGGAACGCGCCATCACCGGCCAGTTCGCCCCGGGGTCGACGCTCAAGATGGCCACGGCCTACACCTGGCTGTCCAAGGGGCACAGCCCCAGCGAGAAGGTGAACTGTCCGGTGGAGGTCAGCGGTGGTGGGCAGCTGATCCGCAACTTCGAGGGTGAGAGCTTCCCGAACCCGCCGTTCAGCAAGGACTTCGCCGTCTCGTGCAACACGGCCTTCGTCAATGCCTCGAAGGACCTGGACGACTCGGACCTCACCAATGGGGCGAAAGCACTTGGTATCGGTGCGAACTGGGCCAAGCAGCTGGGATACACGGGCGCCTACGACGGCAGCATTCCGGTCGCCAAGGACGCGACTGAGAAGGCCGTGAGCGCCTTCGGGCAGGGCAGGACGCAGGTGTCCCCGCTCGCGCTGGCCGTGGCGGCCAGCTCGCTCGCTCGCGGGTCCTACATTCCTCCGGCTCTCGTGACCTCCCCCAAGCAGCCTGGCAGCCGCACCCCGAAACCGTTGAATGCCGAGGTCGACGCGCAGATGAAGCAGCTCATGCGCCTGCCGGTCACCGACCCCAACGGCACCGCCACCATCATGCAGAACACCCCGGGCGGCCCGATCTTCGCCAAGACCGGCACGGCCGAGTTCATCGACAACGGTCAGGATGCCTCGCACGCCTGGCTCGCCGGCTGGCAGGGCAACATCGCCTTCTGTGCGCTGGTCGTCAAGGTGCCGTCCGGCCAGGGCGGCGGCACCGTCGCGGCACCGGTCGTGAAGGACTTCTTCACGACGCTCGCCAACGAGTCGTAGCCCGCGGGTAGCAGCCCGGGCAGCACGGTCTCGGCAGACAAGAAGCCCCGGCGCCTCTCGGCGTCGGGGCCCGATGCCGGTCATCGCTCAGGCGATCACCATCAAGGGTTGATCAGACCGGCATGACGTTCGTCGCCTGCGGGCCCTTGTCTCCCTGGGTGATCTCGAACTCGACGCGCTGCGCCTCGTCCAGGCTGCGGTAGCCCTGCGACTGGATGGCGGAGTAGTGGACGAACACGTCCGGGCCGCCGCCGTCCTGCGCAATGAAGCCGAAGCCCTTCTCGCCGTTGAACCACTTCACGGTTCCCTGTGCCATGGGGGTAACTCTCAATCTCTTTGCGGCGTTGAGCCTCACGTCTTGCGAGGCCAAGGCTGCGGAGGCCTCCCCCAAACAGGTGAACCAGGTTCATACCCGAAGCGCCCGCACCTGTGCGGGCAACTTCGCCATCCAGCGAGGAACTGCAACTGCAACCAGGGCCGACGGTAGCACGGACACCACCGACGGTGGCCTGCTCAGATCACCATGCCGACCGAGGTGACCGCGACGCCGACGGCGTAGCCCACAACGCCCCCAACGATGACCTGGAGCGCCGTGTGATCGCGCAGCGTGACCCGGGACCACCCGACGAGCACAACCAGCGGATTCAGGAAGATCGACCACGCGCTCACCAGCACAGTAAGGGCCGCAACCACGCCGCCGGCGCAGGCCGTGTGGATCGAGATCTTCCACCAGAGCGTCACCCCGAGGCAGACCGCGACTGCGACGCAGATTCCCGCTACCAACGCGAAGAGGCTCCGTGGAGCACCGAGAGCCAGCAATACCAGCAGCCCCAACAGGTTCGAGGCCAGTCCGATCGCCAGCACGGCCGGTCGCTGATCCCGTCGGGACATGTGCCGGTCGCTCCAGATTCCTCGGCGTATCCCGATCTGTAGGAGCCCGTACGGCAGCACGGCGGCGCACAGTGTCATCACGAACCCCATCAGCAGGCCCCGCTGTATCCCTGCGGCGTGGATTGCAACCACGAAAGTCACGACGCTGATCAGCACAACCGGCGCCATCGATTCCGTGACGAACCGAGCCCACCGCCCTCTGAGGTTGCCTACCCGCACGGACCCAGTCATACCTCACGAGCGGATAGACCGCGGCAGGGCGGTCGGTCGGGTGGCAGCTCTGCCGCAAGGGTCCGACCGGAGGCGATCTCCGCCTGTGCCGTCAGCCGGTCTGCAGGCTACGGACCTCAAGGCCGTCCGGTTCGATCGAGATCGCGAGGTCGATGCCGTCGACGATGACGTCCAGCTGGTAGCGGCCGGGCATCCGGGCGGTGATCCTCGCTTGCTGCAGTGTCTTGCCGGCGAGCGCGGCCAGCACCCGGTTGACGTCGGCAGCCTCGGTGGTGAGCGCTTGTCCCCCTGGAGTGCGACGGTAGACGGCGTTCACCAGACGCTCCGTCTCGGCCTTGCCGAGCTGCCGGGCCCGCCCGGTCTCGAGGGCGAGCGCGCAGACCCGCTCCAGCTCGGGCAGCAGTGCGGGATCGACGCCACCATCGGCCGCCGCGCTGACCAGCTCGTCATACGGCCCCCGACGCTCGGCGGGCAGCACGGCGGCAAAGGCGGTCGCCACCTCGGCGATGGCGACCGCCTCGTCCTCGGACAGCCGGAAGGGCTCCGCGGTCATCAGTGGCCGGACTTGCGCTCGGCCTCGGCAAAGATCGCCTCGGCCTCGTGCTCGAAGCTCCCGGTCTCGATCGGGCAGTGAATGCCGCACTCCTTGGGCGCACCGGTCTCCCACCACCAGCGGCCGGCGCGCTCGTTCTCCCCGGGCTCTATCGCGCGCGTGCAGGGGGCGCAGCCGAAGCTGGTGTAGCCCTTCGCGTAGAGCGGGTGGACGGGGACCCCGTTCTCCTCGATGTAGGCCTTGACCTCGTCACCCTCCCAGTCCGCAAGGGCGTTGACCTTCACGATGCCCTCGTGGTCGTGGTCCAGCTCCACCTTCTTGATGGCGGCACGGGATGCCCACTGGTCGCGGCGCAGGCCGGTGAACCAGCCGTCGAGGCCCTGAAGTGACTTGACGAGCGGACGCACCTTGCGGATCTGGCAGCAGAGCATCCGCTCCTCGACCGAGTTCTGGAAGAGGTTCACGCCGCGGCGGGCAACCATCGACTCCACCTCCGCCGCCTCGGGGAACAGCACGTCCCACTGGGTCTTCGGGTAGTGGGCGCGCACCTCCTCGATGAACTGGTAGGTCTCCTGCGGGAGCCGGCCGGTGTCGACCGTGATGACGCGGACGTCGGGCTTGATCCGGACCGCCATGTCGAGCACGGCCATCCCGTCCTCCTGCAGGGCCGTCACGATGGCAATGCGGTCGCCGAACGTCTCGAGCGCCCACTCGATGACGTCCTCGGGCTCCTGGTCGTCCAGGTCCACGGCGATCTCGCCGATCTCGAGATCATCGAAGACGACTCGGCCGTCCGCCGTCTGCGGGGCGAGGTCCAACTGTGTCATGTGCACTCCTCTAGGTCTTTTCGGAAGGTCAGGCTGAAGTTTTGCCTCGGGGTACCCGCGAAGTATCGGAGCGAGCTTGGGGGTATCTCCCCCTGGCACGCTGGCTTCAGCCAGCGGGTGACGAGCGGAGAACTTCGTGGGGTGGTCATCCTCCGGACAGGGCTGCGATGATGAGGATGTCCGTGCCGGGCTGGACGGGGGTCGCCATGCCCTCGAGTCCTCGGACGTCCTCGTCGCCGATGGCGACCAGGAACGCGCGATCGACTGTGCCGCCCGGCAGCACGGTGGCGCGGAACTCGGGGAACCGGTCGGCAACCGCCTCCACCGCCTCGCCGACGGTGGCCGCCTGCACCTCTACCCGGTCCTCGCCGCCGACGAGCGACAACAACGGGCCGGGAACTCGCACTGCCACACTGGTGTCGGGCCGAGCTGCCGTGACCTCGGCGTTGTTCGCAATGGCGATCAGGTGCTCGTCGGTGCGCGCATTGCAGAAGTCTCCGAGGGTGAAGTCGATGTCGCCGCGCCGGTTTCGCTCGTCCAGCCAGGAACCGACCAACCGGTCCATCACGCCGTTGATCTCGGTGGTCGGCACGCGCCGCAGCAGCCGCCTGCCGATCGCGCTCCGGGTGCCGAGGCCTCCTCCTACGGTCAGGTCGTAGGCCTCGACCCGCTCGTCGGAGCCCTCGACGCGGGTCGTCGTGCCCTGCAGCCCGATCTCGCCGACCCAGTGCTGGGCACACGCGTGCGGGCATCCGTCGACGTGGACGGCCAGGTCCCCGATCTCCTCGGCCCCGTAGTGTGCCGTCAGCTCATCGAGCATCTCCTCGAGCTTGCCCTTGGTCTCCGCCACCGAGTAGTTGCAAAAGCGGTGGCTCGTGCAGGCCAGCGAGCGTCCGAACGCGCGACCACGGTCCAGGTCGAAACCGATGTCCCGCAGCACCGCCTTGACTTCGTCGACCCTCGAGGCCGGTACGTTTCCGAGGATGAAGTTCTGCTGGCGGGTAAGGCGCACATCGCCGCCGTAGCTCTCCGCCAGATCGGCGAGCACTTCCAACTTTGTCCCGGTGACGCGTCCGGAGGGAACGGGGACACCGACATACACCAGACCCGGCTGTCCTTGCTCGTGCACACCGAGATGGTCGGCATCGACCTTGGGCTCGGGAGCCGCACCGTCCTCGAGCGGCCTGCCCAGCGTCTCCTCGATCTTGGCCCGCATCCCTTCTGGCCCGTAGTCGTCCATCATGAACTTGATCCGCGCCTTGGCCCGTGAGATGCGGTAGCGCAGGTCCCGCTGCCAGGCGTTGGTCACTGCCTCGAGGACCTCGATGACGTCGGCGCGCGGGATGAACACTCCGATGTCCCGCGAGATGCGCGGCGTATTGGTCATCCCACCGCCGATCCGCAGCGTGAAGCCCTCCCGGCCGCCCTGCTCGACCGCGATCAGCGCGACGTCGGAGATCTCCGGCGCATTGCACTGCGCCGTGCAGGCCGAGATCGTGTACTTGTGCTTGCGCGGCAGGTTGGAGAACTCCGCGTTGCCGTAGAAGTGCTCGGCGACCTCACGGATCACCGGCGTCACGTCGAACGCCTCGTCGTGGGTCAGACCTGTCACCGGGCAACCGGTGATGTTGCGGACGGTATCGCCCTCGCCACCGTTGGTGGTCAGCCCGGCCGCCTCGATGTCGGCCATCACCGCGGGCAGCTGCGCGAGCTCCACCCAGTGCAGCTGAATGCCCTGGCGGGTGGTGAGCTCCGCCTCGTCCCGGCCATACGTCCGAGCGATCCTGGCCAGCGCCCGGACCTGGTCGGCGGTCACCAACCCACCGGCGACCTTGACCCGCACCATGAAGGTGCCCATTTTGGGCTTGTCATGGGCGAGGGCCCACCAGTAGAGGCGGACGATGTCCTCCTCGGGGATGTCCTCGTAGCCACGCGCGATCAGCTCGGGCAGCTCATCCCGCACGTCCAGCGGCGGCCGGTCCCGCTTCATCCGCTCGATGTAGTTGCGCTTGTAGACCAGCTCCCAGTCCGGCGCCGGCCGATCGGCGCGCGAGCGCCGGGTCCGAGTGGTCGTTGCGGTCATGGTTCCTCCGTGCGGTGGGTTCGCGGATGCGGGTGGCGAGGGCGCCTCGAACGGGTCGTCGCCTGACGCGGTCCCGCCATTGCGGGAGGCACGCCGAGTGCCGTGGCCGAGCACGGACTCGTTTCGCGGTCTAGGCGAGCGTCCGACAGTCACACAGCATCGGGATCATCGCCGCTACCCGGCCGACACTGCGCGAACAAATCATGATCGATAACATAGCAGGGCGTTATGGATGACGACAGACCGTCTCACCTGCAGAGAGCGGCCCCGGGTTCATGGGCGGCCAGGCGCCACCCTCGAGTGGAGTACTCACGGCTCGAGTGGAGCACAAACGTGCCCTCCACTCGGCGGTTATCTGCTCCACCCGGCGGGCGCCCGGGCGCGGCCCGGCGGGCGCGGGGCGACGGATGTGGCGAATCGTGGCGGAGGGCGTGGGATTCGAACCCACGAAGCCGGGGTTACCGACTTAGCGGTTTTCAAGACCGCCGCACTAGGCCACTATGCGAGCCCTCCTCGCACGCCGGGACCTGGCCCAGCCGTGCAGCGCCATCCTACGGCCGAAGCCTTCTGGGCGCACAAAGGGCACCGTGCCCCACCGCCCACACCCCGGGCAGGCAGGTAGGGTCGGCACAACGCAACACAGAGGAGATCCTCCATGGGCAAGTTGTCATTTCTCATCGGGTTCGGCGCCGGATACGTCGTCGGCGCCCGCGCCGGCAAAGAGCGGTACGAGCAGATCAAGCTGCAGGCCGGCAAGGTCTGGCAGCACCCTGCGGTGCAGCAGCACGTCGCGAACGCGACCGAACAGGTCAAGCAGCGGGGCCCCGAAGTCGCCGCCGCCGCCGGCCAGGCCGCGCTCCGCGGAGCGGGTGAGGCCGCAAAGAACGCCGCAGTTGCAGGCTTTTCCGCGGCCACGGGCAAGAACCGCGGCCCGGTTGTCCAGAGCTCCATCAGCGACCCGGCTGATGCCGACGGGCAGCGGCCCGACGGGGTCAATCCCGACCTCGGCACCGGAGGCGCCGGGGCCTGATCGCATCGCTCCAAGACGCGCCGAGCAGCCCCGTCTTGGACCTCTGGGCCTGCTGCGTCTACCGTAAGGTCGAGCAGAACGCCGCGGGATCCCGCCAAAATGCGGGTGAATGTGGTCAACTTGGCTCAGTTGGGCCACGCCCAGCATCAACTCAAAACCGGTGACCGAGGCAGCACTCGGCCACACCGATGAACACGAGACAGGACATTCATGAACCGCACTGACCTCGCCAGCACGATCGCACAGCGCACCGGCGTCAGCGCCAAGGACGCGACCTCCGTCATCACCGGCCTCAACGACGTCATCCTTGAGGCCATTGGTCGTGGTGAGAAGGTCCAGCTTCCGGGCCTGCTGACCATCGAGCGCGTCGAGCGCGCAGCCCGCACCGGCCGCAACCCACAGACCGGTGAGGAACTGCAGATCCCGGCCGCCCACGCAGCCAAGGTCACCGCCGGCAGCAAACTGAAGGCCGCCGCCAAGGGCAAGTGATCCAAGCACCGCACAAAACAAAAGGGGCGTTCACCATGACGGTGAACGCCCCTTTACCGTACGTCGGAGGTATGCCGTGTGCCTGGTCGGGGACCCCGCAAAGTATCGAAGCGACGAAGGAGCGGAGAACTTTGTGGGGTGACTAGATCCACAGCGCCGGGTCGGCGAAGAAGTCCCCTTGCGAGCGCGGTTCGTGCGGGAACCGGATCGTCGCGGGGACCCCGGTGGCAACGGCCTGTGCGGGCACATCCTTGACGACCACGGCGTTCGCCCCGATCTGCGCCTGGTCACCAACTTCCACCGGGCCGAGCACACGTGCACCGGCACCAATGGTGACGCCGTTGCCCACGGTCGGATGCCGCTTGACGCGCTGTAGCGCTCGGCCTCCGAGGGTCACGCCGTGATAGAGCATCACGTCGTCGCCGACCTCGGCCGTCTCACCGATCACGACGCCCATGCCGTGGTCGATGAAGAATCGCCGGCCGATCGTGGCGCCGGGATGGATCTCGACCCCCGTCACGGACCTCGCCGACTGGGACAGCAGCCGAGCCGGCAGCCGCCAGCGACCGCCGCGCCGCCACATCCGGTGCGCCACCCGGTAGGCCCAGATCGCCTGGAGACCGGGCGAGGCGAGCATCATCTCCAGGCGAGAGTCGACGGCCGGATCCCGTGCGATCGCGGCGTCCAGGTCGTCACGCACCGCGGCCACGACGCGCCGCACCGGCTGGCGCACCCGCTTGTCAGGCACCCCGCCGATCAGCGAGAGATGCTGGTGGCTCATGTCTCAGTCCTTAGATTGTCCCGGGATCCCGCGAAGTATCGAAGCGAGCCTGCGAGCGCAGAACTCCCGGGGTCCCCGCGAAGTATCGGAGCGAGCCTGCGAGCGCAGAACTTCGTGGGGTGGCTTGGTGGGGTTGCTTGGTGGGGTGGCTCTGGTGGGGTGGCTTGGTTCGGTCTAGTCGACCAGGCCCTCGAAGAGCGGCGTGGAAAGGTAGCGCTCCCCGAACGACGGGATGATGACGACGATGGTCTTGCCGGCGTTCTCCGGGCGGCCCGCGACGTCGTTGGCGGCAGCGAGCGCGGCACCGGACGAGATGCCTACGAGCAGTCCCTCCTGGGTGGCGGCCTTGCGGGCCCACTCGAACGCCTGCTCGGCGTAGATGTCGATGACCTCGTCATAGACGTCGGTGTCCAGGATCTCCGGCACGAAGTTGGCGCCGAGCCCCTGGATCTTGTGCGGGCCGGCCTTGCCACCGTTCAGCAGCGGCGCCTCGGCCGGCTCCACGGCATACACCTTGACGTCCGGGTTGCGCTTCTTGAGCACCTGGCCGACACCGGTGATGGTGCCGCCGGTGCCGATGCCGGCGACCAGGATGTCCACCTTGCCGTCGGTGTCACGCCAGATCTCCTCGGCAGTGGTCTTGCGATGGATCTCGACATTGGCCTCGTTGGCGAACTGGCGCGCGAGGACCCCGCCGCGCTCCTTGGCGATCTTCTCGGCCATCGCGACCGCGCCCTTCATACCGTCGGCTGCCTTGGTCAACACCAGCTCGGCACCGAAGGCGCGCAGCAGGGCGCGGCGCTCCTTGCTGGCGCTCTCCGGCATGGCCAGGACGACTTTGTAGCTCTTGGCGGCACCGACCATCGCGAGTGCGATGCCGGTGTTGCCGGAGGTGGCCTCGATGATCGTGCCGCCGGGCTTCAACTCGCCCGCGTCCTCCGCGGCCTGGATGATCGCGGCGCCGATGCGGTCCTTCACCGATGCCCCGGGGTTTCCGTACTCCAGCTTGGCGGCGACGATCGTGCCACTGTCGCCGGTGTCGATGATCCGATTGATGCGGACCAGCGGTGTGTTGCCGATCGCCTCGGTCACGTCATTGAGTATGGGCACGGATACCACCTTGCACGTCGGAGCCGGTCGGCTCATAGAGGTCGGTTGTCGATCGCGACAACCACTTGCCTGTTATACCTATTCCAACACTTCGTTATTTTCTTCCGGTCGGCGCCCCACCCGGTGGCGAGATCGTCGGCCCACGCGGTCGGTCCAAAAGTTACCGAACAGTAGTAGATAGGTAGACTCGCCCCCATGTCTGCACTCCAGATCGTCGCCGCAGTGATCACGGTCGGCATCACCATCGTCGGCGTCGTGCTGTTCGCCCGGGCGGTCGCCCACTTGGTCGGCATCTTCCGCGTGGGAGCCCCCGATCACCGCACCGACCACAAGGGCGCGCGCACCACGACGCTGCTGCGCGAGTTCCTCGGTCACACCCGAATGTCACGGCTGCCCGTGGTTGCCGCCGCGCACTGGGTGACGATGATCTCCTTCGGGCTGCTGTTCTTCACCCTCCTGGCGGCCTACGGGCAGATCTGGGACCCGTACTTCTCGCTGCCCGTCCTCGGCCACTTCATCCCCCTGGAGTGGCTGACCGACCTGTTCTCCTGGGCCGGCTTCATCGGCATCAGCCTGCTGATCCTCAACCGCCGCGGCCGGCACCCGGCGCGTTCCGAGGGCGTCGACGGTCGCCGGTCGCGCTTCTTCGGTTCTACGTTCTGGCAGGCCTACTTCGTCGAGCTGGTCATCCTCGGCGTCACCATCTGCGTGCTGTCCCTGCGCGGCCTGGAGTACGCCCTGGGCAGTGCCACCCACGACCACCATGCCAGCGCGCTGCACTACCCGCTGACCTTCTTCCTCGGCGACGCGTTCGGTGGGATGTCGATCGGCTCGATGAAGCAGCTGATCGTGGTCATCGCGACGCTGAAGATCCTCATCTCCATCGTCTGGATGATCACCATTGCCGTGAATATCACGATGGGCGTCGCCTGGCACCGGTTCCTCGCGTTCTTCAACATCTTCTTCAAGCGACACGCCACGGGCCGCACCTCGCTCGGTGCGCTGGCGCCGATGAAGGTCGGCGGCGAGCCAGTGACGATGGAGACGCTGGAGGACCTGGACGAGGATGCGACCCTCGGGGTCGGTTCGGTCGAGGACTTCACCTGGAAGGGCCTGCTGGACTTCTCCACGTGCACCGAGTGCGGACGCTGTCAGAGTCAGTGCCCGGCCTGGAACACCGAGAAGCCGCTGTCGCCCAAGCTGCTGATGATGACGCTGCGCGACCACGCGAACGCCAAGTCGCCGTTCCTGACCGCTGCGCAGGACGCCCGGGAGGGACTGACCGATGAGCAGCGGGCCGTGGCGCAGGTGCCGCTGATCGGTGACACCGGCTACGACATCACCTCGCCCCTCACCGCATACAACCCCCACGGCCCGGACGCCGTGATCGATCAGGACGTGCTGTGGTCGTGCACGACCTGCGGCGCCTGCGTCGAGCAGTGCCCGGTCGACATCGAGCACGTGGACCACATCGTCGACATGCGCCGCTACCAGACCCTGATCGAGTCGGCCTTCCCGAGCGAGCTCGGCGGGCTCTTCAAGAACCTGGAGAACAAGTCCAACCCCTGGGGTATGTCGGCGCGAGCCCGCCTGGACTGGGCCAAGGACCTGCCCTTCGACGTTCCGGTGTTCGGCACGGACGTCGAGAACCTGTCCGATGTCGACTACCTCTTCTGGGTCGGCTGCGCCGGCGCCTACGAGGATCGCGCCAAGAAGACCACTCGGGCGGTGGCCGAGCTGCTGAACACGGCCGGCGTGAGCTTCGCGGTGCTCGGCGATGGCGAGTCCTGCACCGGCGACCCGGCCAGGCGCGCGGGCAACGAGATGCTCTTCCAGGCGCTGGCGTCGCAGAACGTCGAGACCCTCAACGAGGCCGGTGCGACCAAGATCGTGGCGACCTGCGCGCACTGCTTCAACACCTTGAAGAATGAATACCCGCAGCTCGGCGGCAACTACGAGGTCGTGCACCACACCCAGCTGCTGAACAAGCTGGTACGCGACAAGCGGCTCACCCCGGTCAGTCGCCCGGACGAGGCCGACACCAGCGGCGCCGCGTCGACCGGCGGCTCGGTGACATTCCACGACCCCTGTTACCTGGGCCGGCACAACGGGGTTTACGCACCGCCGCGTGAGCTGCTCGGCGCGCTGCCCGGTGTGGAGTACAAGGAGATGGAGCGGTCCGGCGAGAAGTCCTTCTGCTGCGGCGCCGGCGGCGCCCGCATGTGGATGGAGGAGAAGCTCGGCAACCGCATCAACATCAACCGCACCCAGGAGGCCGTGGCGACCGGCGCCGACCGCATCGCGGTCGGCTGCCCCTTCTGCCGGGTCATGCTCACCGACGGGCTGACCGCGGAGCAGTCCGAGGGGAAGGCGCGCGAGGAGGTCGAGGTCGTGGACGTCGCCAACATGCTGCTGGCTGCCGTCCGACGCGGCCAGGACCCGAAGGACGAACCGGCTCCGGTAGCAGCGGAGTAGCCCCGCTTCCACAACCCTCGCCGGACCGCGCCAGTTGCCCCACCCCAGTGACAGCGGCCCCCGAGAGGCGTTGCGCTGGAGTGGACTAGGGGTCATGACCGACGATCCCGAGGAGATCCGAGCCGCGGCACGCAAGGTGTCCGCCCTGGCAATCCGCGCTCGCCAGGAGGCCCAGCACGTCACGACGCAGAGCGCCGTGCACTGGTCGAGCGTGGCAGCCGATCGCTACCGAGATCGGCTTGCCGATCGGGCCGCCGACTTCATGAGCCGCGCGGCGGATCTGGATGCGCTCGCGCACGCGCTGCTCGCGCACGCCAGGCACGTCGAGGACCACGAGCAGGCCATCGCGCGCGCCGCCAAGATCCTCGGTGGCGATGTCACAGCGATCATCCACGACGCCGAAGGCCTGGTCTCCGACGCCGTGAGGCTGGCGTCATGACGTCGGTAGAACATGGCATCGTGACTGACCCCCATGAGGTCACGGCGGTCCTGTGCGCAATGACGCTCGAGCGCAATCGGCTGCTGCTCGGCGCAACGCGGCACGCGCGCGCGCTCGGCGCGGTCGTGGTCGTCAAGCGGGATCGCTTCGTGCTCACCAGCACGCTGCTCGAGCCCACACCCCCCGCGCCGGTGCTCGCCACCGCACGTGGTGACGTTGCCGATCTCGGCCTCGAGGCGTGCACCATCGTCGACGACATCGCGGACTACCTCGCCGTTCCGCCGCAGCCACTGGCACCAGGCCGCGCGGAGTCCCTTACTGCGGAAGATGCCCTGATGCTCGCCGAGCAGCTCAGGCGTGGAGACCCCACGCACATCGACGAGGCACTGGGCCTCATCGGTCTGTCCCACCCGCCGACCTGGCTCGTGCACCTCGCGCCCGGCTGCCAGGCCCGGCTGTCGGCGACCCTCCTCGACCGGGTGGGATTCGAAGTGTTCGCCGATATCACGGTCACTCCGGACGGTTGGGGTGAGTTGGTGAGCAGCGAGGACGAGACGCTCACGTTCGACCCGATGACGCTCGAGGACGTCCAAGCCCGCATCTGCCAGGCCTGCGATGTGCTGGCCACGCGGTCCGGGGCATCCCGGCGGGTGGCCTGATGGGAGGCGGCTGCACCTCCAGCGGCGGACCGCTGTCCACCGATGCCAATCTCATCGACATGCGCTACACGGCTGGCGCCCTGGACGGTTCGGGCGACGAAGCCACCATGCTGTGCGGTGAGGTGCTGAGGATCGCCGCGCACCTGCCGGTCAAGAGCGCGCTGCTCTCGCCCGGCTCGGCGGCGCAGGTGGCCGAGCACGTCGCCGGCCTCAGCATCGGTCCGGCCAGCTTCGGCGCTCTCGCCGTCCGTATGGAGGTCGTGTCCCGCGGCATGCGTGCCGGCGCCACGGCCTACGAGACCGCCGACCTGGTGAACCGCAATGCGCTGGCGGCGATCGCGATCATCGCGGCGCCGACCCGGTTGACGATCAGAACGCTCAACGTTGCGACACTGGCCACGGTCCAGACGGCCGGTTCAAGTCCGGGACTGTTCACCAATCCCGCCACCTACGGCTCCGGGCTGCTCTTGGCGGCGCGGCGGTGGGGGTCGTTCTTCGTCAGCGATCTGGGCGCCGCCGCGACGAGGGACCCGAGCATCGTCGACGACGGTCTCGCCGTCTTTCGCGAGATGTTCTGGATGATCCGACCCGGCGATCCCCGATTCGAGAGCCAGGTCGGCCAGCTCCTGGCCATCGGCCGGCATGCGGGCGTCTTCACCGACGGCACCCCACTGACCGTTACGCCGGTCGCCGATCACCCGGTCCCGCATACTCCGGTCGACGGGCCGAGGGATCTCGGCGACCTGGCCGCGCAGGAGGCCATGGTCGAAAGTGGCGCGCTCGGCGGCGACGCGCAGGCCCGCGTGCGAGTGCACCATGTGACCCATTCGGACGGCAGCGCCGCCTGGATCGTCAACATCCCCGGCACCCAGAACTGGCAGGTGAACGGCCCACACAACCCGACCGACGCAACGGCCAATGTCGCATCGATGGCCGGTGCACCCCTCGCCCTCTATCCGGCCATCACCACCGCCATGCGCATGGCCATGAAGCAGGCGGGAGTCCCCCCGGGCAGTCAACCGGTGATGCTGGTCGGGCACAGCCAAGCCGGCATCGTCGCCACCCGGATGGTGCAGAACCCGAGATTTCAGAAGGAGTTCAACGTGACCCAGGTGGTCACGATGGCGGCGCCGGTGACACGCATGAAGGTGCCAGACGGCGTGCACGCGCTGGAGATCGAGCACGTCGGCGACCTCGTGCCGAGCCTGGACGAGGCGCGCCTTCCGACGCAGGCGAACGCCGGTCAGCTGACCTGCGACACGGACCTCCCCACCGACAATCCGCTGGATCTGCATTCCGCCGATCTCTACGCCGAGACCGCGCGCGAGCACCTGGGTCGCGACTCTCCGGATCCGCTGGCGCGCCGGTTCTATGACCGCAGTGAGCCGTTCCTCGGCGGGACGGACACGGTCTACGACTACTACGTGCGCCGACCCTGACCTCGGCCCTCCTGTTGCACCTGCCGGCCGGCATGCGAGTGCCACTGGTGCCGAAATGCATCGCGTCACGCTATCCGGTGATGGTCAGGACGGCGATCCCTACGTAGGCCGCGCTGCTTATCCGCGCCAGTCGTCGCGACAGCGCCGGGGGACCATCCCGATGCCGGGCACGGAGCGTTCTGGTTGCCGCGGTGAGCAGGACCCACAACGAGTCGCACACGCAGGCGATGACGACAGTGCAGGTCCCAAGGAACAGGAATTGGGCGATCGGGTTCCCGTGGCCGGCGCGCACGAACTGCGGCAGGAAGGCCAGGAAGAACAGGACGGTCTTTGGATTGAGGACGTCGACGACGAATGCCGCGCGCAACAACTCCCACCGAGTGTGGCTTCTGGGCGGGCTGTGACTTTCGGGTGCCACAGCCGCCGCATCCCGCAGACCGCGCACGGCGAGCAGCACCAGATACCCGGCACCGGCGAAGCGAATGAGCTGCAGGACAACGGGCGACGAGCTGACGAGCGCGGACAGCCCGAACGCCGCGCCGAGGACGTGGATGCACAGGCCCACCTCGAGACCAATCACCGTCAGCAACCCGGCGCCGAGCCCCCACTTGAGCGTCCGCGTGACCGCGAACAGCACCGACGGCCCAGGGGCCGCGAGGACCAGGAATGCTCCCCCCAGAAATGGACCAAGCTCCGCACCGCGCATTCGCCGGTCACCCCCACAGGTCGACCAGGGCGATCAAGCCCGACACCAGGGTCACGAAAATGACGCGGACACGACGAACGGTACTCACCCTGACGGCTCTTTCTGATCACATCGCATGGAGAGCGGTGCCCTGATTGAAAGTCCATCGTCGATCGTTAGAACTGGTGGAACATCCCCCGGATGGGTGAGATGGCGGCCGGCGGCCGGCAACCTCGACGCGTGGATCAGACCCGCGTCATGGTGTTCGGGTCATCGTCGTCCTCATCGACGATCGCACCCTCGAACTGCGACATGTAGAGCCGGAAGTAGGCGCCCCTCGCCTCGAGCAGGTCGAGGTGGTTGCCCTGCTCGACGATGCGACCGTCCTCCATCACCAGGATGGTGTCGGCATCACGAATCGTCGAAAGTCGGTGCGCAATCACAAAGCTCGTGCGATCCGAGCGCAGCGCCGCCATTGCGTGCTGCAGCATCACCTCGGTGCGCGTGTCGACCGACGAGGTGGCCTCGTCGAGGATCAGCATCGCCGGGTCCGCCAGGAAGGCGCGAGCGATCGTGATCAGCTGACGCTCACCCGTGGAGACGTTGGACGCCTCTTCGTCGATCACCGTGTCATAGCCATCCGGAAGCGAGTGCACGAACCGATCGACGAAGGTCGCCTCCGCGGCTTGTTGGATCTGCTCTTCGGTGGCGCCGATCCGCCCGTAGGCGATGTTGTCGCGGATCGTTCCGTGGAAGAGCCAGGCGTCCTGCAACACCATCCCCACGCGCGAGCGCAGATCGGCGCGTGGAATCTGGGTGATGTCCGTCCCGTCCAGCAGGATGCGGCCCGAGGTGAGCTCGTAGAAGCGCATGATCAGATTGACCAGCGTCGTCTTGCCGGCGCCGGTCGGCCCGACGACGGCCACTGTCTGGCCCGGGTTCACGGACAGCGCGAGGTGCTCGATCAGCGGCTTGTCCGGCGTATAGCTGAAGCACACGTCCTGGAAGTCCACTCGACCGCGGGTATGCGGCAAGGTGCCGTGCGCCTCCTCGCTCTGCTCCGGTGCGTCCAACACCTCGAAGACACGCTCGGCACTGGCAACACCGGACTGCAGCAGGTTCACCATCGACGCCATCTGGGTCAGCGGCTGGGTGAACTGCCGGGAGTACTGCACGAATGCGGTGATCTCACCGATGGACATGCCACCGGAGGCCACCCGCAACCCGCCGATCACACAGACCGCGACGTACTGCAGGTTGCCGACGAACATCATCACCGGCATCACCAGTCCACTGATGAACTGGGCGCGCCAGCTGACCGTCATCAGCTCGTCGTTCTTCTCGCTGAAGGTCGCGTCCACCTCACGCCGGCGGCCGAACACCTTGACCAGCTCGTGAGCACTGAAGGTCTCCTCGATCTGTCCGTTCAGCTCGCCGGTGTGCTTCCACTGGGCGGCGAACAGCTTCTGCGAACGCTTCATGACCTGCCCGGTCACGAGCATCACGATGGGGATCGCCACCAGCGCCAGCAGGGTGAGCAGGAGCGAGACCGTCAGCATCATCACGATGACACCGATCACCGTGAGGCCGGAGAAGAGCAGCTGGCTCATGGTCTGCTGCAACGACTGACCGATGTTGTCGATGTCGTTGGTGACGCGGGAGAGCAGCTCGCCGCGCGGCTGACCGTCCAGATAGCTCAGCGGCAGCCGGTGCACCTTCGCCTCGACGTCCTCGCGCAGCCCGCGCATCGTCGTCTGCACCGCATAATTGAGCATGCGGGCCTGGATGAGCTGGCAGATCGAGGCAACGAGATAGAGCACGAGCACGATCGACAGGATCTTGCCCACTGCGCCGAAGTCGACGCCTACCCCGGGCACGAAGTCCATCCGCGAGAGCATGTCTGCGCGGGTGCCCTCGCCCCTTGCCCGAAGGGCGGCCACCACCGCGCTCTTCGTCGTGCCCGCCGGCACGTGCATCGCGCCACCGACCGCACCGCTGAAGATCTTGTCGACCGCGGCGCCAAGGATCCGTGGGCTGATGACGTTCATCACCACGGCCGAGACCGTCAGCACGCTGATGATGATCACCCGCGTCTTCTGCGGTGCGAGCAGACCGATGAGCCGCTTGGCCGACCCCTTGAAGTTCATCGGCTTGTCGGCGGCGCCGATGCCCATCATCGGTCCGCGCTGCCGCACCGGCCGGCGGGTCGTACTGATGCTCATGCGATCCCCCTCTCAGCGCCCATCCGAGTGATTATCGGGGTCCCCGCGAAGTACCGAGCGACGAAGGAGCGAGTACTGCCGGGGTCCCCGCGAAGTACCGAGCGGAGCTGGGGGCACCTCCCGCTTGCGGGGGAGGACTTCGTGGGGTGGCTCTGTGGGGAAATCATGCTGCGTCCTCTCCGCCGAGCTGGGAGGCGACGATCTCTTGATACGCCTCGCAGTTCAGCAGCAGCTCGTCGTGGGTGCCGATACCCATGACTGCGCCGTCGTCGAGGACGACGATCTGGTCGGCGGTGATGATCGTCGAGATGCGCTGAGCGACCACGAAGACCGTCGCCTGGGTGACATGCGGCGCAAGTGCCGCGCGCAGTCGACGATCGGTTGCGAGGTCCAACGCCGAGAACGAGTCGTCGAAGAGATAGATGGTCGGCCTGGCCACCAGGGCGCGCGCGATGCAGAGCCGCTGCCGCTGGCCACCGGACACGTTGGTGCCTCCCTGCGAGATGTCGGCGTCCAGGCCGCCGTCCATGTGCTCCACGAAGTCGCGAGCCTGCGCAACGTCGAGAGCGGCCCACAGCTGGTCATCCGTGGCGTTGGGATTGCCGTAGCGCAGGTTGCTGGCAACGGTGCCGGAGAAGAGGTAGGCCTTCTGCGGCACGATCCCGATGTGCCCCCAGAGCTGGTCCGGATCGAGGTCGTGAATGTCGATGCCATCGACCTTGAGCGTGCCTGCGGTGGTGTCGAACAGCCGCGCGATCAACGAGATCAGCGTCGTCTTGCCGGAACCGGTGGAGCCGACAATCGCCACGGTCTGCCCTGGCTCGGCACGCAGCGACACGCCTTTGAGCACCGGTGCGTCCGCGCCGGGGTACTCCATCGACACATCCTGCAGCTCGACGACACCACGCAGCCGGCTGGGCCGCAGCGGAGTCTTCGGTGGCGCGACCGACGGCTCGGTGTCGAGGACCTCGGTGATGCGCTCGGAGGCGACGGCCGCACGCGGGATCATCATGAACATGAAGGTCGCCATCATCACCGACATCAGGATCTGGATCAGATAGGTCATGTAGGCGGTGAGCGAACCGATCTGCACGCTGCCCTGGTCGATCTGGTGCGAACCGAACCACCAGATGGCGACCGTTGACGCGTTCATCACCAGGAAGACCGACGGGAACATCGTCATCATCAGCGCGCCCACCCGGATCGCAACGTCCGTCAGGCTGTTGTTGACCCGGGTGAAACGCTCCCGCTCATACGGCTCGCGGACGAATGCCCGGATCACCCGGACGCCCGAAAGGTGCTCTCGCATCACCCGGTTGACCAGGTCGATCCGCTTCTGCATCAACCGGAATCCCGGCACCATCTTGCGCACGATCAAGGAGATGACGGTGCCGAGGACGACCACGGCCAGCACCATCAGCCAGGACAGGCCGACGTCCTCCTTGAGCGCCATGACGACCCCGCCGCACATCATGATCGGTGCGGAGATCATCAGGGTGCAGCCCATCAGCACCACCATCTGCACCTGCTGGACGTCATTGGTGCTGCGGGTGATCAGCGATGGGGCACCGAAGTGGTTGACCTCACGGGCGGAGAAGCTGCCGACCTTCGCAAAGATCGCGCCGCGCAGATCCCGCCCGACGCCCATCGCGATCCGCGCGCCCATGTATGCCGCACCGACGGCCGCGCAGATCTGGAATGCGGTGATCAGCAACATCCAGCCACCGGTATGCCAGATGTAACCGGTGTTGCCGGTGATGACACCGACATCGAGGATGTCTGCGTTGAGGTTGGGCAGGTAGAGCTGGGCGATCACACTCACCAGCTGAAACGCGGTGAGCGCCAGCACGTATGGCAGGTACGGCCGGAGGCGCTGTTTGACGAGGCGGGCTAGCACGGGGTCTCCTCGGTCTTCATGGTGGATCTCATTTCGGCAGCCTCATGACGTTACGCTCTTGCGACAGGTCGCCGTCAACGTGGTTTTCGTCGGCCCACGGTGCACGCCGCACACCGGTGAGCACGACATCGACGATCTCCTCCGGCGTCATGACCTGCCCGGCGCACACACCCTCGTGGCTGCCGGAGAAGGTGAGCAGTCGCAGGTAGCGCAGCAGCTCTCGTGCGCTGACCCGCAACTGGTCGTGGTCGCCTCCGACGATGCGGTCCATGGCGTCCAGGACCGGCTGCGTCCGGTCGCCCTCGGCGTCCGGGTGGTCCTTCACCACCGGCGGTGCGGTCAGCCCCAGGGCCTGCATCAGCCCGAAGACGTTCTGCAACCGGATCTGCACGATCCGCACGAAGTCCACCAGCCGGTCGCGCAACGGCTGGTCCAGGCGGATGCCGTCCATCTCCAGGTCGGATGTCCGCGTGGAGAAGGCTTTGGCGATCACGGCATCGATCAGCTCGTCCTTGCTGGCAAAAATCCGAAAGATCGTGCCTTCGGCAACCCCCGCGGCCTGGGCAATCTCGCGGGTGCTGAGCGGTCTTCGTTCCTGGCGCAGCGCATGCATCGTGGCGTCGATCAACGCCTCGCGGCGCTCCTGCACCGGCAGGGGCCGGGCCCGACGCGGCGCGGCTCTGGACGTTGGCACCGACCCAGCATACCCGACTGAGTGAGTGCTCACTCAGTCGTGCATGCCGGGTCGGTCGGGGTCAGGACAGGCCCTGGTCCTTCAGGAACTGGTTCGCGACCGCCTGGGGGTCCTTGTGGTCGACCTGCACCTGCTTGTCCATGGCGCCGAGGTTGGCGGTGGTCAGCTTGGCCTGCACCGCGTTGAGGATCTTGGTGACCTGCGGCGTCGCCTTCGCCTTGTTCATCAGCGGCACGACGTTGTCCGACCCGAAGATGTGCTTCGGGTCCTGCAGCAGGACGAAGTGGTCCGTGATAATCGACGGGTCGGTGGTGAAGATGTTGGCGGCCTGCGCCTGCCCGTTCTTCAGCGCCTGCACGACCGCGTTGCCCTGCAGCGGGATGAACTTCGGCGTGAAGTGATAGTCGGACTGCAGACCCAGCAGTCCCTGCTGCCGGCCCTTGAACTCGGGCGGCGCTGCAAGAGTCACCTGACTGGAGTGCTTGGCGAGATCGGCGATCGTCTTGAGATGCCACTTGTCGGCGGTCGCCTTGGTGACCGCTATCGAGTTGGCGTCCTGTGCCTGCGACTTGTTCAGCAGGACCTGGGTGGCCGGGATCTTGGTCTTCAGGGCGTTGTAGATCGCCTGCGGGTCCTTCTGGTTCGCCGTCTTGTCATAGAAGGTCAGCAGGGAATACATGTACTCCGGCACCAGGTCGATCGACCCGTCCTTCAGAGCCTTGAGATAGACCTCCCGCGCCCCGATGGGGTCACCCGTGGTCGCCTTCACGCCCTTTGCGTTGAGCGCGCCCGCATAGAGGTCGGCCAGCACCTGCGACTCCGGGAAGTTGGCCGCGCCGACGGAGATCGTGGTCGACGGCGCCTTGCTTGCCGGGGCGGCACCGGTGGAACTGTTACTGGAGCTGTTGCTCAGTGGACTGCTGCCGCCGCCGCAGGCAGTCAGGGTCAGGGCAGTCGCTGCTGCGGCCGCCGCGATGCCGATCGTGCGCTTCATGTTGAATCCTGTCGTTGTCACGTCTTACTCACTGTCAGTCGGTCGTCGAACATTGCAGAACCCAGCTGGTGGACACCACCACGAGGCGGAAGGAGCCCGTAACCCGCGGACTCGGTCGGTAATGACTAGCCCTTGGCCACAACACCGACCACCCCCGGTTCATTCTCCGACGCGGTCGGTTGGCCCCGATCCGTCCTCGTTCGCCGACCACGAAAACGAGAGGTACCGCCACTCAGCCCGGGCGACACCACTGCCGCCTGCAGCGCGGCCAGCACTGTGTCGACCCCGAGAGCAAGGAGCGCGACGACGATCGCACCGCCTGCCATCACGTTGTACTCCCCGAGCGCGAGCCCGTCGATCAGGAACCGGCCGAGGCCGCCCAGGCTCACGGCGGAGGCGATGGTGGCAGTCGCGATCACCTGCAGGGTCGCGCTGCGCACCCCGGAGAGCATCAGCGGCAGCGCGCACGGCACCTCGACCTGCAGCAGCACCTGACCCTCGGTCATCCCCATGCCGTGCGCGGCATCACGAGCGGCCGGATCCACGCCCGCCACACCGGCATAGGCCCCGGCCAGCAGCGGCGGGATCGCCAGCACGACCAGCACAACGATGCTCGGCACGACGTAGGCCGAGTTGCCGTGCAGCTTGGGCCCCAGCCACAGGGCCACGGCGAAGAGCAGGCCCAGGCTGGGCACGGCGCGCAGCGAGTTCGCTGCCGTCACCATCCACCGGCCGCGTCCCGTGTGGCCGATCCAGAGCCCAAGCGGGATGGCGAGCGCCGAGGCGATCAGCACGGTGATGGCGCTGTACTCGAGGTGCTGCAGCAGCCGATGGCCGATGCCGGCGCTGCCCTCCCAGCTGGATGCGCTGGTCAGCCACTGCCAGACCTGGGTGATCATGCGGCGTTCACCCGCTGCCAGGGCGTCAGCACTCGCGCGAGCAGGACGATCGTCAGGTCGAAGATCAGCGCGAGCACGACGCACGCGACGATCCCGACGCCGATCTCCGTGCCATAGGTGCGTTCATATCCGTCGGTCAGGTAGAAACCCAGCTGCGAAATCCCGACCAGCGACGCCACGCTGACGATGCTGACGTTGCTGACCGCGGCCACCCGTAAGCCGGCCGCCAGGACGGGCACCGCGAGTGGCAGGTCGA
This sequence comes from Leekyejoonella antrihumi, assembly GCF_007845645.1. Taxonomy (GTDB): domain Bacteria; phylum Actinomycetota; class Actinomycetes; order Actinomycetales; family Dermatophilaceae; genus Leekyejoonella; species Leekyejoonella antrihumi. The sequence continues at coordinate 146,441 of NZ_VCQV01000004.1, read as the reverse complement.
CCGCCAGGAACCGCCGCGCCGGGGTGTACCCCATGGCCGTTGCGGCCTGGCGCACGTCCGCCGGCACCGCGGCGAGCGCATCGGACACGGATCGCACCAGCAGGGCGATGGTGTAGATGGTCATCGCGATGATCACGTTGAGCGGGTCGAGGATCTTGGTGCCGATGATCAGCGGCATCAGGATGAACAGTGCCAGCGACGGGATGGTGTAGAGCAGCCCGGAGCCGACCACCAGGAACGGCCGCAGCACCCGCGACCGCTGCGCAAGCCAGCCGACCGGCAGCGAGATCAGCAGGCCGAGGAACAGCGGCAGGCCCGCCAGCCAGGCGTGCAGCAGTGCGCGGTGCACGATGTCGCCCCAGTTGGCGCTGACGAAGCTCACGGGGACTCTGCCGGCGCGATGTCCGCCGGGTCGATCGCGGGTCGTTCGGCGGCATCGATGGCGCGCAGCACCTCGTCGGCCCGCACGGTGCCGAGCAGCCGCCCGTCGTCGTCGACGACCACGCCTCGGCGGCTCGGCGCAGACAGCGCAGCATCCAGGGCGGCCCGCAGCGGACCGTGATTGCGGGCGACCGTGCCGCCGCGATGCAGCATCGCCGACTCGATGGGCACCGTGATCCGCTGCGGCTCGATCCAGCCCTGCGGACGACCGTCGGTCACGACCAGCAGCCAGCCGTCGCTGGTGGCAAGGCGGGCCTGCGCCGGCGTCGTGCCGAGCTCGACGGTCGGCTCGGGCCGCAGCGGGAAGTCCGGTGCATCCTGAAATGCCAGCGCCCGATATCCCCGGTCGCGGCCGATGAAGTCGGAGACGAAGTCGTTGATCGGATGTGCCAGCAGGTAGGCCGGCTCGGCCAGCTGAGCGAGCCGGCCGCCCACCTCCAGCACCGCGACCTTGTCACCGAGCTTGATGGCCTCGTCGATGTCGTGCGTCACGAACACGATGGTCTTGCCGAGCTCGCGCTGCAGGCGGAGGAACTCATCCTGCAGCTGCTCACGCACGATCGGGTCGACCGCGCTGAACGGCTCGTCCATCAGCATGACCGACGGATCGGCCGCGAGAGCCCGAGCCACGCCCACTCGCTGCTGCTGCCCGCCGGACAGCTGGGAAGGGTACCGGACCGCGTAGTCACCCGGAAGCCCAACCAGCTCCAGCACCTCGTGAGCGCGGGTGCGCGCCTTCGCCTTGCTCCACCCGGCCAGCCGGGGCACGGTGGCGACGTTGTCCAGCACCGTGCGATGCGGGAAGAGCCCCGCGTGCTGGATGACGTAGCCGATGCCACGACGCAGCTGGGCGGGCGCGATCTGGCCGACCGGTTGCTCATCCAGCAGGATCTGCCCGGATGTCGGGTCGATCATCCGGTTGATCATGCGCAGCGACGTCGTCTTGCCGCAGCCGGACGGCCCGACCAGCACGGTGATCTCACCACGCTGGGCCTCGAAGGACAGGTTGTCCACCGCCACGGAGCCACCGTCGAACTTCTTGACCACCCGATCGAAGCGGATCATGCGCTCGAACCTAACGCAGCCCGCCGACAGTCCCAACACTTAGGGCGGATGAATCTCGCATACTTCGCGTGTTGACCCCGAGCGTGTCTCCGGAAACCACCGCGGTGCGTGGATACCTGGCGCTAATCCCCCGTGAGCAACGTGTCCATGAGGAACAGTGACGCCGTCCGATGCCAGGTGCGCGCCCGCAGCATCATTGCGTGCTTGTCCGGCAGCGAGAGGTAGGTCGCCCGCCCGCCGGCCGTGCGCACACGCCGCACCAGGTCGGCGGAGGCGCGCGGGTCGGTGACGGTGTCATAGCGGCCGTGCACCACCAGCAGCGGGGTTTCGGCGAACACGTCTTCCCCGTAGCTGTCGGCGCGCCAGGGCGCGAGGGCGACCACGCCGGCTACGTCGTCCCGGCCCGCGAGCTCGAGACAGACCCGGCCGCCCATCGAGTGGCCGACGATCCCGAGGGGTTTGCCGGGGAAGCGCCCGCGCAGCCGCTCCAGGGCCCAGACGGCGTCACGGACGGGAGACTTGTGCGGATCGTTCCAGCCGCGCACGGCATACCGCAGCACCGCCGCACCGACCCGGCCCTTGCTGCGGCGCTCGATGTCTCGGGCGATCGGCAGCATCCGGATCAGCGGCAGGTCCCGGCGCGAGGTGCGCTCCATGCTGTCGGGATGGCCACCGTGCAGCACCAGGGCAATGGCGTCGGGAGTCTGCGCACGAGGGCCGACAAGGAACGGCCGGGCACCGTCGACTACCGGGCCGGCCTCCCACCCGGGCACGACGTCAGACCGTCCCGCGTCTGAAGTTCTGGAACGAGCGGCTCGCCGTCGGGCCGCGCTGACCCTGGTAGTGCGACCCGTAGCGTGCGCTGCCGTAGGGGTTCTCGGCGGGGCTGGACAGCTGAAAGAAGCACAGCTGGCCGATCTTCATCCCCGGCCACAGCTTGATCGGCAGGGTCGCCACATTGGACAGCTCCAGGGTTACGTGACCGCTGAAACCGGGGTCGACGAACCCGGCCGTCGCGTGGGTCAGCAGGCCCAGCCGGCCGAGGCTGGACTTGCCTTCCACCCGTGCCGCCACGTCGTCGGGCAGCGTCACCGCCTCATAGGTGGACCCGAGCACGAACTCCCCCGGGTGCAGCACGAACGGTTCGTCGTCGGCGACCTCGACCAGCCGAGTGAGCTCGTCCTGCTCCTCCGCGGGGTCGATGAAGGGGTACTTGTGGTTGTCGAAGAGCCGGAAGTAGCGATCCATCCGGAAGTCGATGCTGGAGGGCTGGATCATGGCCGGGTCGTAGGGGTCGAGGGAGACCCGCCCGGCGTCGATCTGGGCGCGAATGTCGCGGTCGGAGAGCAGCACGCCCCAAAACTACCTGGCCGACGCTTCGGCGTGTGCGCGTCTGGCGACCAGATGCACCAGCCCGGCCATCTGACGGTAGGGGTCGGTGCGTCCCAGCAGCTCCTCCAGGGCGAAGACTGCCGCCAGTTCGTCACCGTCGTCGGGGACCGAAGCGGCCGGTGACACGCCGTCGGTCGCGACCCGCACGCCGTACCAGGCCTCGACCGACAACCCAGCTGCCTCGCACGTCGACATCAGGTGGTCCAGTCGATCCGCACGAGCCGCCGCACCGATCTCATTGGTATACCGCGCGTCTCGACCCGCTGCCGCAGCCGCCTCGGCCTCGTTCATCGCTGTGAGCGCCTCGGACCACTGCTTGCGGATCGCCGGGCGCCAGGCCATGGCGCTCGCATTGCGCGTCAGCAGCGACAGGATCCCGCCCGGCGCGACCCGTGCGGCCAGCTCGGCCACCGCTTCGGCGCTGTCCGGCAGATACATCAGCACCCCATGGCAGAGGACCACGTCGTATGCGGTGTCGGCCACCGCGTCGGGCAGCGCACCGAGGCGCCCGGCCACGACCCGGACCCGGCCGGCGGAGCGGAAGGGGCCGGAGTCGACCGCAGCAGCCAAGCGGTCCCGCATGACCGGGTCCGGTTCGAGCGCCGTCACCTCATGTCCGAGCCGCGCGAGGTGCAGGGCCTGGGTGCCCTGACCCGCACCGATGTCGAGGACACGGGCGTGGGGCGTCGGCAGGTGGTGCGCCAGTTGACGCGAGACCATTTCCTGACGGACGACATTGCGCAGGTTGCCCAGTCGTCCGAGCCACTGGTCCCGTCCCACTGTGAACGGGTCGGGCTGCGTCATGACTGTCTCCGTCGGGCCCGGCGCATCCTGGTGAGCACCACTTATCGACCATCGTAGGAAAGTACCGAGGGCGCCGTTCGGCTTCCACGCGCTAACGCGTTAGAATCCTGCGGCACGTGCCGGTCGGCTTCTCGGAGTCGCCGGACGCGCGTTGCGGGCGTAGTTCAATGGTAGAACATCAGCTTCCCAAGCTGAATACGCGAGTTCGATTCTCGTCGCCCGCTCTCCACGCCAATGCGCCGGCCGGTGAAGGCCTGGCCCAACCCGCATATCGGCACCAGCGAGCGCCATGTGCGCCTCTCAGCCGCCGGACCGCCCGCATATCGGCACCAGCGAGCGTCATAGTGGGATCGCCCGACCGCCTCGTCGTCCCGTGGCACCTTCACCCACATTGCATGATCATGCAACATCATGCATACTTATGCACATGTCTAAGGTGCTCACTTCCCTGCCCGTCGGCGAACGCGTCGGCATCGCCTTCTCCGGTGGCCTCGACACCTCGGTCGCCGTCGCGTGGATGCGTGACAAGGGCGCCGTCCCGTGCACGTACACCGCCCACCTCGGGCAGTACGACGAGCCCGAGATCGAGACCGTCCCCGAGCGGGCAAAGTCCTACGGCGCCGAGATCTCCCGCGTCGTCGACTGCCGCGCCGCGCTCGTCGAGGAGGGCCTTGCTGCGCTGACCTGCGGTGCGTTCCACATCCGCAGCGGCGGTCGCAGCTACTTCAACACCACTCCGCTCGGCCGCGCCGTCACCGGCACCCTGCTCGTGCGCGCGATGCTCGAGGACGACGTGCAGATCTGGGGCGACGGCTCCACCTTCAAGGGCAACGACATCGAGCGGTTCTACCGCTACGGCCTGCTGGCCAACCCCGCGCTGCGGATCTACAAGCCGTGGCTGGACGCCGGTTTCGTCACCGAGCTCGGTGGCCGCAAGGAGATGTCCGAGTGGCTGGTCGCACACGACCTGCCCTACCGGGACAGCACCGAGAAGGCCTACTCGACCGACGCGAACATCTGGGGCGCGACGCACGAGGCGAAGTCCCTCGAGCACCTCGACACCAGCCTCGAGATCGTCGACCCGATCATGGGCGTCCAGTTCTGGGACCCAGCGGTCGAGATCGCCACCGAGGATGTCACGATCGGCTTCAAGCAGGGCCGCCCGGTGACGATCAACGGCAAGGAGTTCGACTCCGCAGTCGACCTGGTGCTGGAGGCCAACGCCGTCGGCGGCCGGCACGGCCTGGGCATGTCCGACCAGATCGAGAACCGCATCATCGAGGCCAAGAGCCGCGGCATCTACGAGGCGCCGGGCATGGCCCTGCTGCACGCGGCCTACGACCGACTGGTCAACGCGATCCACAACGAGGACACCATCGCCGCCTACCACAATGAGGGTCGGCGCCTGGGTCGGCTGATGTATGAGGGTCGCTGGCTGGACCCGCAGGCGCTCATGGTGCGCGAGTCGCTGCAGCGGTGGGTCGGCATGGCGGTCACCGGCGAGGTGACGCTGCGGCTGCGCCGCGGCGAGGACTACTCGATCGTGGGCACCGCGGGCCCGGCGTTCAGCTATCACCCGGACAAGCTGTCGATGGAGCGCACGCTCGACTCCGCGTTCGGCCCGGTGGACCGGATCGGCCAGCTGACCATGCGCAACCTGGACATCGCCGACTCGCGCGCCAAGCTCGAGCAGTATGCGGGGATGGGCATGGTCGGCAACACCGGCCCCGCCTCGATCGGCGCCGCGCAGGCGGCCTCGACCGGTCTGATCAGCTCGGTGTCCGATTCGCAGGACTCGACGGATGCCATCGCCTCACGCGGCACCTCGTCGGGAGACGACGAGTGGCTGGACCGTGCGGCGATGGAGTTCGGCACCGACTGACCGAGCGCACCCACCCTACCTACATGCAGCACCCCGCCGAAGCCTGCTGACGATGGCCGCGAGACGTTCCTGCTCGTGAGTGTCCAGGTCCACGCCGACGTCGCACACGGCAGTGACCACCTCATCGACCGACAGCTCGGTATGCACGGCCTCCAAGCCGCGCGCCCGCACCGTCCGGGCGCGCTCGGTGATCGTGACGTGCGCCTCGGGCAGATGGCGCATGACGGTCAGACGCTGCAGGAACGTCGAGCCCGGCTCGCGCGACGTGATGAAGTGCCCGGTGCGCACATCGCCCGGATGCACGGTCAGCTCGTCGATGTAGTGCTGGACCTGACCATCGCGGAGCAGCACCCACAGTGTGCTGCCGTGGTCATCGACCCGCTGCATGCTGAACTTGCGTCCATGGTCGGTGCGGGTCGCCCCCTCCCGCAATGCGATTGGCCCTGTCACGCTGAAGCCAAAGCCCGGGTCGCACAGCCACTGCGAGCCGTCCAGCGCGGCGATGACGGTCGTGTGGGTGCGCGTGTTCGTCACGGCATGCACCCGACCCATCGCGCGACGCACCGCGAAGCCGAGCCACTCGAGGGCCGCAGCAAACAGTTGCGCATGCTCGAAGCAGTAGCCGCCGCGCCGCCGCCGGACCAGCTGCTCCTGCACGACGCCCGGCGTGACACCGGGGTGGGTGCCGAACAGCACGTCGACGTTGCCGAAGCACAAGGTGTGCACGTGCGCGTAGTGCAGCGCCTCGAGCAGATCGAGCGTCGGCTCGGCAGGGCGCACTCCGAGCGCCTCGAGGTATGCCGGGATGTCGAACAGGTCCGTGCGCCAAGACTCCCCGGTCAGCGGCGCATCCGTCATCTCTGGGCCCCTTTGCGTAGGCAGGCACCCAGCATAATGACGGCACCGCAACGCGCTGAGTGACAGGGACCCATGCCCTGCCACTCAGCGTGCTTTCGTCGTATGCCGGGTGCCTACTTCTTCGGCACGACCAGCCCGGCCGTTGCGGTGCGCGCATTGGCGAAGCGCGCCTGCACGTCCGCCCAGTTGACGACGTTCCACCACGCCTTGACGTAGTCCGCCTTGACGTTCTTGTACTGCAGGTAGAACGCGTGCTCCCACATGTCGAGCATGAGCAGCGGGGCGATCCCCACCGGCAGGTTGCCCTGGTGGTCGTAGAGCTGGCAGATGAGCAGCTTGCTGCCCACGCTGTCCCACGCGAGGATCGACCAGCCGGAACCCTGGATGCCCAGCGCGCTGGCCGCAAAGTGCGCGCGGAACGCGTCGAACGAGCCGAACTGGTCATCGATGGCCGAGCCCAGGTCGCCGTCCGGCTTGTCGCCGCCGTCCGGAGACATGTTCGGCCAGAAGACCGAGTGGTTCACGTGGCCGGCCAGGTTGAACGCAAGGTTCTTCTCCAGCATATTGACGCTGCCGAAGTCGTTCTTGTCGCGCGCGTCGGCCATCTTCTCCAGAGCAGTATTCGCACCACCGACGTACGCCTGGTGATGCTTGCTGTGGTGCAGTTCCATGATCTCGCCCGAGATATGTGGTGCAAGTGCGCCGTAGTCATACGGCAGCTCGGGCAGTGTGTAGTCCGCCACTGGTTGAACTCCTCACGGTTCGATTCGGTGTTCACGCGTGCGAATGACTCGCACGCTCTCAGGTTATCCCGCGCCGACGCTGCGAAAACAGGGGATCCGGGCAACACACCATGTAGGGGCTTGGCAATCGGCTTCCTACTAGATAGTGTGCTCTCAGCAGCTGGTTCGGAAAGATCGTCCGCGATCTTCCCGAGGCAAGAGGGAACCCGGTGCAAGTCCGGGACTGCCCCGCAGCGGTGAGTGAGGACGAACGCCGTCATCAGCACTGGGCTCATGATTCGAGCCTGGGAAGCGACGGCCAGTAGGTGAGCCGAGCGCTCAGATTCACAAGTCCGAAGACCTGCCAGCGCACCGCCCGGGCCCCGGGCGGTGGTCCGCGGCCCCGAGGGAGGGCCCCACGACGACTCATGCCATGGCGTATGCCGTGTGCGTGCCTCTTCGCCTCCCCCGTTCGTGGACCTGCACCGCGAGGGAGGAAGACCACCGCATGACCATTCATGTCACCAAGCGGGACGGCACGCGTGAGCCGTACGACGCCGACCGGATCAACCGCGCCATCGAACGTGCCGCGGAGGGCCTGCCCGACGCCATCGCCATGACGATGCAGATCGCGTCCGAGCTGGAGATCACCCTCTTCGACGGCATCACCACCGAGCAGATGGACCAGGCGGCGATCCAGGTAGCCGTGCAGAACGTGAAGGACGACCCGGCCTTCGACACCGTCGCCTCCCGCCTGCTGCTCAAGACGATCTACAAGCAGGTGCTCGGGGACTTCGAGACCCAGACCGAGCTGGCCCTGCTGCACCAGGCCCGCTTCCCCGGATACATTCGGGAGGCCGTCGAGGACGGCCTCTTCGAGCCGCGCCTGGCCAGTGCCTACAACCTCGAGCGACTGGCCGCGGCGCTCGACCACCACAAGGATGAGGCCCTGCGCTACATCGGCATCGTGACGCTGCGCAACCGCTACATCGCCACCGACGCGCACAAGAACGCGATCGAGGTGCCGGCCTACTTCTGGATGCGCGTCGCGATGGGCCTGTCGGTGAATGAAAAGGACCCCACACAGGCCGCGATCGGCTTCTACCGCAAGATGGCCGACCTGGACTACCTCGCCGCGGGCTCCACGCTGGTCAACGCGGGCACGATCACCCCACAGCTGTCCAACTGCTTCGTGATGCAGATGGACGACGACATCGAGCACATCGCCAAGTCGATGCGCGATGTCATGTGGCTCACGAAGGGCACTGGTGGCATTGGGCTCTCGGTCACAAAGATGCGCGCGGAGGGCAGCCCGATCCGCAGCAACAACACCACCTCGACCGGCCCGATCCCCTTCATGCACACCATCGACTCAATCCTCCGCGCGGTCTCGCGCGGAGGCAAGAAGTTCGGTGCACTGTGCTTCTACATGGAGAACTGGCACCTGGACTTCCCGCAGTTCCTCGACCTGCGACAGAACGCCGGCGACCCCTACCGGCGCACTCGCACCGCCAACATCGCGGTCTGGATCAGCGACGAGTTCATGAAGCGCGTCGCAGCCGATCAGCCCTGGTTTCTCTTCGACCCGCAGGAGACCCCTGACCTGGTCGAGCTCACCGGTGACGACTTTTCCCGACGGTATGCCGAGTACGTCGCCCTGGCCGAGGCAGGAAAGATGCGCGACTACAAGAAGATTCGCGCGCGCGAGCAGTACAAGGCGATCCTGGTCTCCCTGCAGACGATGTCGCACCCGTGGTTGACCTGGAAGGACACGATCAACCTGCGTGCGCTGAACGACAACACCGGCACCATTCACCTGTCGAACCTCTGCACCGAGATCACCCTCCCGCAGGACCGCGACAACGTCTCGGTCTGCAACCTCGCATCCATCAACCTCTCGCGGCATCTAGTCGACGGCCACTGGGACTGGGACCGCCTCGCCGAGAGCGCCCGGCTCGCAGTCCGCCAGCTCGACGCGCTGATCGACATCACCCGGTCCTCGGTCCCGGAGTCTGAGCACTCCAATGACCAGAACCGCGCAATCGGCCTGGGGGTCATGGGATTCACCGATGTCGTCGAGCGGCTCGGGCTGTCCTACGAGTCCGAGGAGGCCTACGACCTGATCGACCAGCTGGTCGAGTTCATCAGCTGGCATGCCATCGATGCGTCTGCCGATCTGGCCCAGGAGCGGGGCTCATATCCGAACTTCGCCGGATCCGGCTGGTCGAAGGGCATGGTGCCGATCGACACCCTGGATGTCTTGGAGCAGCGGCGCGGCACGCCGGTCGAGGTCGACCGGACGACACGTCTGGACTGGGATGCACTGCGCACCAAGGTTTCCGGCGGCATGCGGAACGCCACCCTGATGGCGATTGCCCCGACCGCGTCGATCGGCCTGGTTGCCGGGACCACACCGGGTCTGGACCCACAGTTCTCCCAGCTGTTCAGCCGCACCACCTCCTCCGGCAAGTTCCTGGAGGTCAACCGCAACCTGGTCGCGGCCCTGCAGGAGCACGGCCTGTGGGAGGACGTGCGGGAGGACCTACTGCGCTCCCAGGGCGACCTGACCAACGTTGCGGATGTTCCCGATGAGCTGCGCGAGATCTACCAGACGTCGTTCCAGCTGTCCCCGTACGCCTACCTCCATGTTGCCGCTCGCGCGCAGAAGTGGATCGACCAGGCGATCAGCCGAAACGTCTATCTGGAGACCCGCGACCTGGGCGAGATGGCCGACATCTACTCGGCGGCCTGGCGGATGGGCGTCAAGACCACCTACTACCTGCACGTCAAGCCTCGCCACCAGGCGGAGCAGTCGACCGTCAAGGTCAACAAGGCCAAGGCCAGCGGACGCACCGCAGGCGGCTTCGGCTTTGCCAGGCGCGCGACTCTTGCTCCCGCGCCCCAGCCCGAGCCCGAGCCCGTAACAGTCACCACGACGATCCCCGATCTCGACGTCGCGGACGCACCCTTGGTCTGCCCGACCGATCCGCAGGCCCTTCTCGAATGTGAGGCATGCCAGTGAGCAAAGCAACGAACCAGAGCCATCAAATGCTTGGCACCGGAATCCAGGAAGGGCTGCTGCTCAAGCCGATTCGCTACCAGTGGGCATACGACCTGTACAACCAGGCCGTGGCCAACACCTGGTTCCCGCACGAAATTCAGCTTGGCGAGGATCTCGGCGACTTCAATCGGATGACCGACGAGGAGCGCCACGCGGTCACCTTCTTGATGAGCTACTTCAACCCCAACGAGCTGCTCGTCAACAAGGCCCTCGCGTTGGGCGTGTACCCCTACCTCAACTCGCCCGAGGCGCACCTCTACCTCGCGAAACAGATGTGGGAGGAGGCGAACCACTGTGTCGCCTTCGAGTACGTCTTGGAGACCTTCCCGATCGACCGCGACGAGGCGTATGCCGCGCACCGCGACGTACCGTCGATGGCCGCCAAGGAGGAGTTCGAGGTCAAGTACATCAGTCGGATGACCGAGCAGTCGCTCGACATCACGACCACCGAGGGGAAGCGCGAGTTCGTGCGAAACCTCGTTGCCTACAACGTGATCCTCGAGGGCATCTGGTTCTACAGCGGGTTCATGGTCGCGCTGAGCTTCCGGCAGCGGAACCTGCTGCGCAACTTCGGGTCGCTGATCGACTGGATTGTGCGCGACGAGAGTCTGCACCTGAAGTTCGGAATCAACCTGATCCTGACCGTGCTGGAGGAGAACCCCGATCTGCAGACCGCGGAGTTTGCCGAGGAGATCCGCCAGATGATCCTCGACGGTGTGGAGATGGAGGAGCGTTACAACCACGACCTGCTCCCCAGCGGGATCCTCGGTCTGAACGCGTCCTACATCAACAGCTACGTGCGCTACCTGGCCGATCGGCGCCTGGAAGAGCTCGGCTTCGAGTCGCACTGGGGCGTCAGCAACCCCGCCAAGTGGATGGCCACCGCCAACGACACACTCGAGCTGGTGAACTTCTTCGAGTCGGTCAACACGTCCTACGAGGTCGACGCGAAGGCATCGTCCTGAGCACGGCGGAGCTGAACGGCGACCCGGGAGGCGCTTTCGTCGCCCGGGTCACCGTCGTGTCCTGGAGCAGGATCAGGCCAGCGGGATGACGTGGTCCGGCGTGAGTTCGGCCAGAGCAGCGACGCCGAGGAGCTTCATCGTGCGGACAATCTGCTCGGCCAGGATTTCGATCGCCCGGTCCACACCCTCGCGACCGCCGGCCATCAGCCCGTAGAGGTAGGCACGTCCGACGAGCGTGAAGCTGGCGCCGAGAGCGATGGCCGCGACGATGTCGGCGCCCGAGGTTATCCCGGTGTCAATGGCAACCTCGGTGTCCGCACCGAGCTCACGGACGACTTCCGGCAAGAGCCGGAACGGCACCGGCGCTCGATCAAGCTGGCGCCCACCGTGATTGGACAGCACCAGGCCGTCGACGCCCAGGTCGACGAGAGTTCTGGCATCCGCCAGGGTCTGCACACCCTTGACCACGAGCTTGCCGGGGAAGAGCTCGCGCACCACCTTCAGGTCCTCGAAGCTGATCGTCGGATCCATCGCCGCGTCGACCAGGTCACCGACCGTGCCTCCGGTGGAGGTGAGCGACCCGAACTCCAGCGGGGGTGTCGTCAGGAAGTCCCACCACCACCACGGTCGTGGAGCCGCATTGAGCACCGTCCGCGCGGTGATCTGCGGAGGTATGGAGAATCCGTTGCGTTTGTCTCGCAGCCGTGCTCCGGCGACCGGGGTGTCCACGGTGAATAGCAGGGTGTCGAAACCGGCCGCCGCCGCACGTCGGGTCAGGTCATAGGAGATCTCCCGGTCGCGCATGACATACAGCTGAAACCAGTGTCGCCCTGCCGGACCTGCCGCCCGCACGTCCTCGATGGAGGTAGTGCCCAAGGTGGACAGGGAGAAGGGGATGCCGGCCGCAGCGGCCGCAGCGGCACCGGCGACCTCGCCTTCGGTCTGCATCAGGCGGGTGAATCCGGTCGGCGCAATGCCGAAGGGCAGCGCCGACGGTCCGCCGAAGATCTGACAGGACGTGTCGACCCGATCTGTACCTCGCAGGATGCCGGGCCGGAACTCGATGTCCCTAAACGCCTGGCGTGCCCGTGCAATGGACACCTCCGCCTCCGCTGCGCCATCGGTGTAGTCGAATGCCGCCCTCGGCGTGCGCCGCTTGGCGATGCGCCGCAGATCTTCAATGGTCTGAGCGTCTTGCAGTCGCCGAGTCTTCCTGTGCACGGTCGGCTTTTTGAAGCTCACCAGCTCGAAGATCTCGGACCTCTTCGGCATCTGCCTGACCACCATGGCAACCTCACATCTCATCCAGCGGCACGAGCACGCAGCCGACACCCGAGCAGCCCCGACGATGACTTCAGGGGGCGCACCCTTCACGTTAGCGGCGCATCAAGGTCCGACACTCGACGGGACCGGAATCACGCCCCGACAGCCGAGGTCCTCACGCCCCGACAGCGGAGGGAAACGCGTCCCGATAGCTGCGCAGCGGATAGGGATGCGCGGCGGTCGTGGTGGCATCCAGCACGGCGTGCCCGATCGCCCGAGTCACACAGTCTCCGGCCGCGTCGAGCAGCTGATGAAACCCCAGCGCGTCCAAGGAACCTCGCTCGCAGGTCGCCAGCGTGAAGACGGTGTCGCCGTCAAACATGGTGTGAACGGGGCGGATCGCGCGAGCCATCCCGTCGTGACCAATACCGGCAACCTTCTGACACTGCGCCTTGGTCAGGCTCACGTTGGTCCCGACCACTGCAAGGGTCGTGGCCATGCCGTAGGCGATGCCGGTCAGCTTGGCACGCTCGGCCGCCAACCGTCGTGCCTCCTCGAGGTCCCGACGATCGGGGTCCCGCAGGCCGGCGAACTCGTCCGAGAGCCCGCATCCCACGGCATACGGCAGCCCCGTCCGCGGATCCACGGTCGAGCCCAGCGAGTTGACGACCACCAGTGCACCGACCACCGTGCCGTCCGGTAGCACCGCACTCGCCGTGCCGACGCCGCCCTTCAGCCCACCGGCCAACGCCCCGGTGCCGGCTCCGACGCACCCCGTCGCCGGCCGGCCACCGACCCCAGACCGGCGCGCCGCGGCATACGCCTGCTGCCCGAAGGAGGCATCCGGGCGGTTCGCGAAGGCGCCGCCACGACCGAGGTCGAAGATCACTGCGGCCGGCACCAACGGCACCACCTCGCCGGGACCGCCCATCGGCAGCCCGATGCCGTCCTCCCCCAGGGCGTCGGCGACCCCGGAGGCTGCCGCCAGTCCGTAGGCGCTGCCACCGGTCAACGTGATTGCGTGCACGCGTTCGACCATGTTGCGCGGATCGAGCAGGTCGGTCTCGCGGGTCCCGGGGCCGCCCCCGCGGACGTCCACACCGCCTACCGCCCCGCCGTCGGGGGTGAGCACACAGGTCGTGCCGGTCAGCCAGCCGTCGTCCGCGCGCTCGTAGTGGCCCACCCGCAGCCCGGCGACATCCGTCAGCGAGTTGGTCGGTCCGATCAAGGTCGTCACAAGACCACCTTCTCACTGATGTGGCCGGCGCGGTGAGTAGCGTGCACGGGTGAGCTCATCTTCCACGCACCGCCGGCCGGCCGTTGGACGACCGGACGACGCCGCACCCGTCGAGAAGGGCCGCCTCTTCGGTCTGACCTGGGCGCATCTGCTCAACGACGGTGCCTCGAACTACCTGCCGGGTGTGCTTCCCGCCGTCCTGACATCGCTGGATCAGCCCGTGCGGATGGCCGGCGCCTTCGTTGCCGCAATGACCATCGGGCAGGCGCTGCAACCGGTGACCGGATGGCTGGCCGACCGCCTCGGCGGGCGCAGCCTCGTGGTGCTCGGACTGCTGCTCAGCTCGGTCGCCGGTGGTCTGCTCGGCGTTGCGCAGTCGACCTGGATGCTGGTGATCCTGCTGCTGCTGATCGGCATCGGCAGCGGGTTCTTCCACCCGCAGGCGCTCGCCGGCGTGCGAAGTCTGTTGCGAGGCAGGCAGGGTCTGCTGACGTCGGTGTTTCTGGTAGGCGGTGAGGCCGGCCGCGGGATCTGGCCCACGGCGGCCAGTCTGGTGGTCAGCCACTTCGGCCTGCACGCGCTCTGGGTTGTCGGAGTCCCAGGAGTACTGACCGCGCCGTTCCTGTTGCGGGCAGCACCACGTCTTCCGGCGATCTCCAGACAGACCAGTCGAATTCTGTGGCGCAAGCATGCTCGACCGCTGACGGTGCTGGTGAGCTATCGCTCCATTCAGGCGCTCGCCACCTACGCCCTGGTGACGTTCATTCCGATCACGTGGCACCTGCGCGGCGGGCACCTGGACAGTGGCGCGTCGATCATCACGACCATGCTGCTGGTCGGCATTCTCGGCAACGTCGGCGGCGGCCACCTGGCCGATCGCTTGGGTCGCACCCCGGTGCTGCTCGGTTCGGCCCTGGCGACGGCCGCGCTGATCATCCTGATCGCGTATGCCTCGGGAGCCTGGCTCTGGGTCGTGGCGGGCCTGGCCGGCATCGCCATCTTCGGGTCGGCATCCACCTGCGTCCTGATCGGGCAGGACATCTTCCCGGAGAACCGTTCGATGGGCTCGGGGATAGCGCTCGGCCTGGGCAACGGCATCGGTGCCCTGCTGGTGCTGGTCATCGGCCTGCTGGTCAGCGACACCGACATCGTGCGCGTCTACTGGGTGCTCGGCGCGCTCAGCGCTGCCTCCGCGGTGCTGGTCCTCGCCTTGCCCGGCGACCTGATGCATCGCCCCGCTCTTCAGTGAGGGCAGGGGCCGGGTCAGTCGTAGATCACGGCCATCCCTCGTCGTTTGAGGCCGGCCAGGCCATCCTTCATGACCCGCAGCTGCTCGGGGGAGTGGCCTGCCCAGCCCACGAGCTCACCGACGACACGGACGGGCTCGAGCGTGCGACAGGAGCGAGTGGGATTGCCGGGAAACTTCTTGTCGGTCACATTGGCGTCGTCCTCAAACGCGCCGGTAGGCTCCACAACATCGATGCGCCCGGACCTCTTGCCGATCGCAAGCTCAGCCCCCATGCCTCAGCGTCAAGCGTTTCGGTCACGTAGACGTGGTTCATGACTCGCCAGGCCTCGAAGTTCGAGATGTGGCCGGGTACAGCAAGTCACCGACCGCCAGGTCCGCTTGGGTCCCGTGCAGCAAGCTGCCCGACTCATGCACCTCAGACCGCGTGGGTCCGTTCATGCTGCTTCATCCTCTCGCCAGGAACACCTCTGCCATTCTCGCCGCAGGGTCCTTCGAACAAAAGTTACCTCCCAGTTGCGTAGAACTACCCCCTAGTAGGACAATGGTGTTACTGGTGAGTAACAAGCGGGTGGAGGAACCTATGAGTCACTACAAGAGCAACGTCCGCGACATCGAGTTCAACCTCTTCGAGGTGTTCGGCCGGCAGGACGTGCTGGGCCACGGTGCATACGACGAGGTCGATGCAGACACTGCACGCGAGATGCTGAAGCAGGTCAGCGTGCTGGCGGAGAACGATCTGGCTGCGTCCTTCGAAGAGGGCGACCTCAACCCCCCGGTCTACGACCCCGCTACCACCTCGGTGCAGATCCCCGAAGCCTTCAAGAAGTCCTACGCCGCCTACCAGGAGTCCGGCTTCTGGGCCGTCGACGTCCCCGGCGAGCTGGACGGCACTGTTGTGCCGCCATCGCTGAAGTGGGCACTCAACGAGATGGTGCTGGGCGCGAATCCGGCCATCGCGATGTATGCCGCGAGCTACTCCTTTGCCAAGCTGCTCTACCTGCTGGGCAACGACGACCAGAAGAAGCTCGCCCGCTGGATCACCGAGAAGGGCTGGCACTGCACAATGGTGCTCACTGAGCCGGATGCCGGCTCGGACGTCGGGGCCGGCCGCACCAATGCCACTCAGAATGACGACGGCACCTGGAACGTCAAGGGCGTCAAGCGCTTCATCACCTCTGCCGAGTCCGACATGGTCGACAACATCGTTCACTTCGTGCTCGCCCGGCCCGAGGGCGGCGGCCCAGGCACCAAGGGGCTGTCTCTCTTCGTTGTGCCGAAGTACCAGGTGGACCTGGAGACCGGTGAACTCGGCGCGCGCAACGGCGCCTACGTCACCAATGTCGAGCACAAGATGGGCCTGAAGGTCTCCACGACCTGCGAGCTGACGTTCGGCGACAAGGAGCCCGCGGTCGGCACCCTCATGGGCGACGTGCACAACGGCATCGCGCAGATGTTCCGGGTCATCGAGCACGCTCGGATGTTGGTGGGCACCAAGGCGATTGCCACTCTGTCCACCGGCTATCTCAACGCGTTGGACTACGCCAAGCAGCGGGTCCAGGGCTCCGACATGACCCAGACCGCCAAGGATGCTCCGCGAGTCACCATCACCCACCATCCCGACGTGCGCCGCTCGCTGATGCTGCAGAAGGCCTACGCCGAGGGTCTGCGCGCACTCGTGCTCTTCACGGCAACCCAGCAGGACATCGTCGACCAGGAGTTCCTGGCGACCGGCAACGAGAAGGCTGCGGAGGGCAGCGCTGCGATCATGGCCAGCAAGCTGAACGACCTGCTGCTGCCCATCGTCAAGGGTGTGGGTTCCGAGCGCGCGTGGGTGCTGCTGGGCACCGAGTCGCTGCAGACGTTCGGCGGTTCGGGCTTCCTGCAGGACTACCCGATCGAGCAGTACGTCCGCGATGCCAAGATCGACACGCTCTACGAGGGCACGACAGCGATCCAGGCGCAGGACTTCTTCTTCCGCAAGATCGTCAAGGACCAGTTCGCGGCGATCGGTGCACTCGCCGAGCAGATGCTGCAGACCGTCAAGGGCGGCGCGGGCGACGACAAGCTGCAGGCCGAGCGGGCACTGCTCGGCCAGGGCGTCGAGGACGTTCAGGGCATGCTCGAGAAGCTCGGCATGACGGCCATGGCCGCCTTCCAGGGTGAGCCCGAGGCGATCTACCAGGTCGGGCTGGGCGCCACGCGCTTCCTGCTCGCCGCCGGTGACCTGGTCATCGGCTGGCTGCTGGTCCGCCAGGCCGAGGTCGCCCAGGCGCGCCTCGACGCCGGTGACACCGGCAAGGACGAGGCGTTCTACCAGGGCAAGGTCGCCGCGGCGAAGTTCTTCACCTCCACCGTGCTGCCGCGCCTGACGGCCGATCGCGCGATCATCGAGAACACCGACGGCTCACTGATGGACCTGCCCGAAGAAGCCTTCTGACCCATTCCGCCGAGTGGAGCACTTATCGCTCGAGTGGAGCACTTGTATGTGCTCCACTGGGCGTGTTATGTCGCAGGACATCGGTGACAGTTCTGTATCGGGACATCGGTGACACTTCGGGGTGGTTTGGTGGTGACACTTCTCCGGGTGAGATTGGCCGGTGAAGAAAAATGAGCCTGTCGATCCTGCCGTCCGTCTCGCGATCTCGTCATGGCCTGACGATGCCCCACGTGGTGCGGTGACCACGTTCTGTCTCGAGCATGGCATCTCGCGGAAGACGTTGTACTCGCTGCTCGCTCGGGCGCGGGAGGAGGGTCCGGCTGCGGTGCTCGAACCTCGGTCCCGCCGCCCGAATACCAGCCCGACCCGGATCCCCGAGGAGGTCAAGGCGCAGGCGATCGGGGTGCGTGCCGCGCTGGAGTCCTCCGGGCTGGACCAGGGCCCGATCAGCGTGTTCGAGAAGATGAAGGCGATGGGGTTGCAGCCGCCGTCGGTTCCGTCGTTGGCGCGGATCTTCCGGGAGGCCGGCGTCGCCCGCCTCGAGCCGCGTAAGAGGCCTCGTGCGGCGTGGCGCCGGTTCGTGTACCCGGCGCCGAACGCGTGCTGGCAGCTGGACGCGACCGAGTACGTACTGACCAGGGGCCGCAAGTGCGTGATCTTCCAGCTGCAAGACGATCACTCCCGGTACGCGGTCGCCTCGCACGTCGCCGACGGTGAGACGTCCGAGGGCGCGCTGGCGGTGGTCACCCAGGGCATCGCCGCGCACGGCGTTCCGCAACGCCTGTTGACCGACAACGGGCTCGCGCTGAACCCGACCCGTCGCGGGTTTACCGGGCAGCTGGTCACCTACGTGACCAGCCTGGGTGTCGAGGCGATCACCGGCAAGCCGTACAAGCCGACCACGCAGGGCAAGAACGAGCGGTTCCACCAGACCCTGTTCCGGTGGCTGGACAAGCAGCCGCTCGCCGCGTCGATCACCGAATTGCAAGAACTGGTCGACCAGTTCGACGTCATCTACAACACCCAGCGTCCCCACCAAGGACTCCCCGGCCGGATCACCCCGCGGCAGTCGTGGGACGCCACACCCAAGGCCGAGCCCCCACGGCCTCCGCTGCCCGTCGACGAGTCCGCTCTACCGGCCCGCCGCTCCCGGCGCACACCCACCGGTGAGGCGACCCGCACCGTGTACCGCAACGGTCAGGTCCAGATCGAGGGTGTCCGCTACCAGCTCGGCCAGCAGTACGTCGACCAACCCGCGCACATCATCTGGGACGACCACAGGATCTGGTTCTTCGACCAGCACGGCACCGAGATCATCACCCACGAACGGCCCGGACTCCGGACTGGATTCGTCGGCAACGGCAAACCCCGAGGCTTCCTCGCCGACCAGGACACCACCCCCGAGAGCACCACCGGAGAAGCGTCACCCATGTCCTGAGACATCAAGTGTTACCGAAGTCCCGATACAGAACTGTCACCCATCTCCTGAGACAAGACACTCGAGTGAAGCACTTGTATGTGCTCCACTGGGCGGCTACCTACTCCACTCGGCGGGTTGGGTCTGGGTCAGAGGCCGCGCAGGTCGAGAGTGAGCTCGGCCGGCGCGCCGTCCGCGAGGACGACCGGGATCCCCCAGTCCTGCTGGTATAGGTGGCAGGCCGCGTGCTCCGGCACCTCACCGCTGACCGGATCACCGTCACAGGCTGCGGCTCGCACGGACACGTGCAGGATGCCCGATCCCACAGCGGGGTCCAGCTGCAGCTGCCGTTGCAGGCCGGTCGCAGTGCCACCGCCATCCCGCAAGAACGCGTCCGGCGTGGACGAGACCATCAGCTGAGTCGGGTCGCCATACCGCAGATCCAGCTTCTGGCCGGTCGGAGGCTCGAACGCCACACTCAACGTGACCTGCCCGGCCGCGAGCTCCGTCGGGCGCCGGTGCGTCTGGTGAGCAGGGCCATCCACCTTCTGCGCGTCGGCCGGTATGCCGACACGAGTGACACGGTGCGCCGCGGACTCGACGACGACCAGGCGCGCCTCTTCGCCGTCATGCTCGACGCACGCACCACTGGGTTCCGCGAGGTCGGTCACCAGGGTGCTGACCTCATCCTTGGCTGGGTCATAGCGTCGGATCGCGCCGTTATAGGTGTCGGTCAGGGCGACGGAGCCATCCGGCAGCGGGACCACGCCGAGGGGATGCTGCATCAACGCCTCGGGCCCGCTGCCATCCCGGTGCCCGAACTCGAAGAGTCCTTGCCCGATGTGCGTCTTCACCTCGAAACCGCTGTTTGTCAACATGATCGACCGCAGTGCGCTTGCTTCCGAGTCGGCGACCCAGAGCCGCACACCATCCGGGGACACGGCGAGGCCGGAGGGCTGGGCGAACCAGGCCTCGTGGGCGACGCCATCACGGATCCCCTCGCTCGAGGTGCCGGCCAGGACCGCGACGGTGTTCTCCGCCGGATCCAGCCCAAGGTGCAGGGCCCAGATCTGATGGGTTCCGGCCATGGCGATCACTACCCGGTCGATCCACCAGGCCACATCCCAGGGCGTCGACAGGTCCTGAGCGAGTGCCGCACCACTGCCGGACCGTTCGCGCAGCTGCTGGCCGGTGCCCGCAAGCGTGCGAATGCTCCCGTCGCCCAGCCGGATTCCCTTGACCTGGTGGTGCACGCTGTCCGCCACCACCACGTCATACCCGACCCGTTGCGCCACCGGATCCGGCAGCACCAGCACACCCTGCGGTTCGTTGAACTCACCCGCACCACCGAAGCGCTCGCGCTCGGTGGTCAGGTCGGCCTCCAAGCGCACCACCTGGTGATGGGCGGTGTCCGAGACGATGAACGAGCCGTCCGACAGAGCAGCGACCTTGCCGGGGAAGCGCAGCGCGGTCTCCGCCGGCTGCGGCGGCACATAGGGGGCGTCACCCGTGCGCAGTGTCCCCTTCGTCCGGTGCTCCTCGAGCATCTCACGCACCAGCACGGTGAGGCCGTGCGCATGACCCTCGCCGGCCAGCTGGGCGACGATGTAGCCTTCCGGGTCGATCACGACCAGCGTCGGCCAGGCCCGTGCGGTGTAGGCCTGCCACGTCACCAGTTCGGGGTCGTCGAGGACGGCGTGGTGCACGGCATACCGCTCCACCGCGGCCTCGAGGGCCACCGGGTCGGCCTCGTGCTCGAACTTGGGCGAGTGCACCCCGACCAGGACCAGGCTGTCGGTGAACTCGGCCTCCAGCTCACGCAGCTCGTCGAGCACATGTAGACAGTTCACGCAGCAGAAGGTCCAGAAGTCGAGGACGACGACCTTGCCGCGCAGGTCCTTCAGCGCGATGTCCTGGCCACCGGTGTTTAGCCAGCCACGGCCGGAGAGTTCAGGAGCACGCACACGAGGGCGTCTGTCACTAGCCATAACCCCAGATTAGGAGTCCTCACCATGACCGACACCACAGCCACCCTCACCACCGCAGACGCCGCGCTCATTGCGACCGCACGCTCGCATGCACGGCGGGCCGCCGATATCGTCGCGGCCGTCGTCGACCAGGTCGAGGAGCCCGCACGCTCAGCGCTCGTCGAGGCCGTCGAGCACATCGCCGTCGTGCTCTGCCTGCCGAGGGAGCCGCAGACAGCCGCACACGGGTGTGAGTCATGGTCGTGTCGTTGACGAGGTTTGTGCAGGTCAACCCATAGTCTGATTGTGGTATACATAATCAGAGTGTGGGAGGACGCGATGGGCAGGGACTATTCGGCAATGACCGTCCGCGAGCTGGAGGCCGCGCGGTCGCTGGCGCTGGACCGGATCGGCGCGGTACCGGCGTTTCGGCGCGGGTCGTTGCAGGTCGGCTATCGCAAGTGCGGGAAGGCGAGCTGCCGGTGCGCCCGGCCGGGCGAGCAAGGGCACGGCCCGCGCGGGTTGTGGACGCGCACGGTCAAGGGACCGGGTGGCTCACGGGGGCAGTACATCCCGGTCGAGCAGCTCGACCAGGTCCGGGCCGAGCTGGACAACTACGCCCAGTTCGAGGACCTGGTCGCCGATTACGTGGAGATCAACGAGGCGTTGTGCAAGGCGAAGACCGGGCCGCCGGCAGGCCGCCGCAAACGCGCTGCTCCCGCTGAGCCGAGCGGGAATAAAGGGGGTCCTGCGACGATCGGGAGGCACTGACCGTCCTGGCCGACCGGGTCGCGCAGCTGGCCGCGGCCGAGGCCCGCGCCCTGGTGCATACCGCGGCAGGGCTGCTGCAGCGCGACGCCGAAAGCGGTGAAGCGGGCGTGCTGGAGGCGATCGAGCGGGCGGCGCAAACCTGCGCGGCCCGAATCGGGTTGGCCGCGGTGGCCGGGGTCATCGACTTCGCCGGCTCGGATACTCCGGCCCGCGCCGACTGCCCCGACGCCGGTCATGCCGGGCGGCTGGTGGCCCGGCGCACCAAGACGGTCCGCACCCTGCTCGGCAGCGTGGACGTGACGCGCGGCTACTACCACTGCGGCACGTGTCGGGCCGGGTTCGCGCCGCTGGATACCCGCCTCGGCATCACCGGCACGAGCTTGTCGCCGGGCCTGGCGCGGGCGGCCGCCCTCGCCGGGGCAGAGATGCCGTACGCCAAGAGCGTCGAATTCATCGGCACCGTCACCGGCCTTCACCTGGCCTCGACCTCCACCCTCGCCCGGACGACCCGAGCCCAGGGCGCCCGGGCCCGCGCGCTGATCAACGCCGAACAGGCCGCGGCCACGGCTACGTCGCGCCCGGTCCCCGCCGCCGACGACTCCGGCGGGATGGGCTTGTGCTACCTGGTGATGGACGGCACGGGCGCCCCGATGCTGCCCCGCGAATGTGCGGGCAGGGCCGGCAAAGACGGTGGACGGCCCGGAACCCGCGAGGTCAAGATCGGCTGCCTGTTCACCCAGTCCGGTCGTGACCCGGCCACCGGCGACCCCGTGCAAGACCCCGGATCGGTGTCCTACATCTCCACGTTCGCGCCCGCACCCGAGTTCGCCGGTCAGGTCAGGGCCGAGTACCTACGCCGCGGGTTCGACCAGATCCGCCAACCGGTCGTCCTGGGCGATGGAGCGCACTGGATATGGAACATCGCTAACCAGCAGTTCCCGCACGCCACTCAGGTCGTGGACTACTTCCACGCCCGTGAGCACCTCGCCGACCTGACCAAGCTGCTGACCCCGGTGTTGCGCGACCCGGCCAGCTTCGAGCAACACCTGGTCGACGCCCTCGACCTCGGCCACACCGAGCAGTTCGCCACTGCCGTCGACCGGCTCGACCTGCCCGCCCGGGCGCCCGATCTGGCCCGGCCCGCGACCAGAGAGGTGCGGTACTTCACCGGCAATCACCACCGGATGCAGTACGCCGACTTCACGGCCAACGGCTACTACATCGGCTCCGGGCCCGTGGAATCGGCCTGCAACACCATCGTCAAGCAACGCGCCAAACGCGCCGGCACGCACTGGACCATGACCGGCCTCGACCCCGTCCTCGCGCTACGCACCCTGCACCAATCTCATCGAGAGGACATTCTCTGGCACACACCACACACCTGACGCACACCCGCCGCACACCACAGTCGCAGCCGGGCCCGTCGGTAGGCGACCCTACAATCAGCATCGGTCAATCGGGAGGGACGAACTAATGGGATACGCCGTGTCATGGCTAATTCTCGGCAGCATCTTGGCGCTCGGCTTCGTTTGGGCCGTTCGCGACCAGGCGAAGAAGGCCCGACAGCAGCCGCAGCAGCGACCGAGGTCGCCGTGGGCGCCTGCATCGCCGGTGGCATGCGGCGACCGGGCGTTATACCTCATGCAATCGGGCTCGGCGGGCCCCGTGAAGGTCGGCATCGCCGCCGATGTCGAGCAGCGCCGTAGGCAACTACAGACGGGCTCGGCAGAGCGCATACATGTACGCCGCGTGATCCCTTCCGCCTCGGACTATGAGCGCCCCCTTCACGCGCAATTCGCGCGGCATCGGATGAGTGGCGAGTGGTTCGCCGTCGAGGCGCTGCCGACGATCCTCGGCGCGTTCGATCGCGTCGAGCGCGAACTCGGCCGGAACCCGCGCTAACAGCCCCGCCGGGCGCGGGCGGCGAGGATATGCTCGGCGACTTGTATGCGTTGCTCAGGGTCCATGCCGCCATGATGCCGGAGCGCGGGCGAGGTATGCCGTCGGCAGCCCGCACGCAGAGAGGCGCCCCGGTCGATCGCGGCAGGGGCGCCTCCGTGTCAGGGTGCCCTACCTGCCGTCGGGCTTTGCCCCGGCGAGAATCAATCCACCGATGCCGAGCGACAACTGCACATCATGGCTAATCGACCAGCAGAGAAGCGTGGTCACTAGGGCAGCCGCCACGAGGGCGACATGCGGGGCCTTCTTACTGCCTGGTTCCTGCGCCTTCTCCCGCTGATGATCTAGGCTCATATTTGTACCTCCGGTCGTTGCACGCGATCTATTAGGTGCTACATCTGGCCTTGCCCGTGGCGCGGGCAGGGCCAGATTCCTGCCTCTGCATAGTCAAGTAGACAGTCGACTTGCCCTTTAGTCGCCCCGACGCGCCGAGTGAGTGCAATTGCGTGGGTATAGCGGCACGGTGCGTGTAGCGTCCGGCTAGAAGGCCTTGGACTTCCGAAGCGCCCTGCCTCCTCAATGGGGGGCCCGGCGCTTCTGCGTTTACGCCATACATAGGTGCGCTAGCACCTCGGGACGCTCTAGCGTCGCCCACGGATCGAAGCCGAGAGCGTGCCGTCGACAGCCAACGCAAGTCCTAACGGCGCGAGGTCGGCGCCTGAGCGGCGTGTCGCGCGCAGTGGTCGGTGAGGTCCGCGAGGATCGAACTATGCACGCGATGTGGGACGGCCTCTCAGCGGAGCCTCTCGTTTCTATCGTGCACGCGTGCTCGGGGTAGTCGTCGGCCTTCTCGGCGCGCTTGTCACAGCGCCGGGCGCGGCGCGGGAAGTAGTGCGGACGGTTCGCCGGTTCGTGAAGGCGCTATGCCGCTTGGTGTTCGCGATGATGCGCGGCTCACGCGCGGGCGATGAGGCGAAGTGGGAGACACGGCAGCGCCGAAATGGGCTCAACGGTGTCTGTGGCCGCGGAGGGTTCGATCTGGTCTGACGATGTCGCAGAACAGATCAAGATTCTGCGGAAGCGAGGCGAGTGCCTAGCCGAGTCCGTCGAGGCACTACGGGCCGAGCATGGGCAGCGCCTAGATGGGCTGGAAGCCGCGCTCGTGGGAGATAGAGCGGCGAATGAGGAGGCGCTCGCGGACATGCGGGAGCAGCAGGCCGAGCGAGACCGCCAGAGCCGCGCGATTGACGCTCGCGGCCTCCCCTTGATCGGCGTGTCCTTTCTGCTCGCGGGGTTGCCCGACCCGATCGTCGCCGAGCGGTGGCTAGGCGGCCTGCTCATCGCCTTCGCGGTTGTTGTGTCGGTGGCCGTCGGAGTGCCGTGGGGTCGACAGCGTCGGCGGGGCGGAGTGAGTTCTCCGTCGTGAGCAGCCGTGGGGCGGCAGGGCAGTGATGGGCTGGTCTAAGCCGCGTCTGATGGGTCGATCTCGACTTGCGTGATCTCTGGGAGTTGCGGGATTGCATCGACTGCGCGCTCGCGGACGTCCGGCAGCACAGAGGCAACGAGAGCTGCTGCTGACTGTTCAGATCCCTCTGTGATCGGGCTGACAAGCCGGAGCAGGAGTTGTGCAGTCGCCATCTCTTGCACTGAGTCGGTGTAGTCGACTGGGCGTTGATGTTCGCGCTTGACGAGGTCTTCGAGCAGATTATTCGTCAATTTCGCGCGGCGCACATCCTGGCCGCTCTTCTGCCACTCGCGAATCGCCTGCATGATCTTTGTCAACGGCCAGACCGCGGCACCGAGGAAAGCCAGATGCAAGGGATTGCTGTACTCGATGGCGGTGACGTGGATGTTGTCTCGCGGCGATGGTGCGTCGCGCAATTGCTGGAGAATGAGTGCTGGAAGATCTTCTCGAGCTTGTTGTAGACGTTCGGGGCCTGCCGGGTTGTTGGCAGCAATTGCATCATCGAGGATCGAGAGAAATGCGAGATACTGATCTCCGACGGAGTGTATGAACGTTTCGGTCCAGTCCCCCTGATGCGTGTCCAGAAAGCCTGTCGGCCGCCGGTGGTCGTGCTGGACTGCGATCTTCCTCTGCGCGTGCGTAATGTGAGCGGCAAAGTTCGCGATCTCCGCGACGGCGTCGGTGTAGTTCCGGAGGGCGTCGACGGATCGACCGGGGCCGACCTCAAACGCGACGTGAAGTGTCCTGCCCTGCGTGTTGACGCCAATGGTCGTAGTCATGATGTCAGTCCTACCGGAGGCAAGTCCTGTGTGCAGAGACTTGACGGAATCCTCACGAGAGGAGGGTGCCGCCTAGTACAGGGCGGAGGGCTCCGAGATCAGCGCGCGGCGCGTTGATCGTCCAATTTGTACCCACGAGATAGGTCGACGGCGCGAGTGACTGTTTCGCACCTTCAGAGTTCAGGGCCTTAGCTGTGTTCACTGCCTCCTCTAGTTGGCCTGCGGTCGCGTAGGTTGCGAATACGTCGGCGTCGGAGCAGTGTCCGGATTCGGCCGCGAACTTAACGACGTCGTCTTCCACCCACGACGGACAGGTATATCCCGCCGTCACGGCCGCGTCTCGTAGGTCCGTCACAGCGCCGTACGAGACAGGACTCGCGCTCGTCGCGGTGGTCGCGGTCGAGGAGGTGGTTGTGCTAGTGGCGCCGGGAGTTGACGGCGACGCAGTCCCGCAGCCCGCGACTAGGACAGCGACGGACGTGACGAGCGCCCACTTGAGTATTGGATGCATTGCCGAACGTTATAAAGCGTGTGCAGGTTGGCCACAGGTTGGAATCGCGAGTTACTGCTGAGGGGGTACGGGCGGGAGACCTGCCCGGGTTCGGCCGCGGTGGTCCAGCGCGTCGCGCCGAGTGTCCGCGTCGCAACACGCGGACGCCGGACGGTGCTGAGAGAGCGCCAGGGAGGGCGAGGGTGTAGTTGTGTATCTTCGCGGGCTACTTCTGGTTGTTTCTTGTGTTGTCTGGTTTTGGGACTTATACAAAAGACTGAGAGAGAAATTAGGAACTGCATCCCAGACGGCTCAGATCCACGTTTCCGCAGGTCAGAGGCTTGTGAGGCGATGTAGATGCACCAGTGAAACTACATCCGGCGGCCTCTTCGGCTACCGAAACACGGAAAGTGCCGCCGTCTTGGCGGCGTGTGAGCGGCTCGGAATGCAAAAGGCGCCCGCCGCCGACCTCAGGAGAAGCCGACGACGGGCATCGGGCGCTCAGCGGGCGCGATATGCGGCGCGCTGGCACGACCCGCTGCAGTAGCGACGATCCCGCCGCGCGCGCCTAGGTAGGGGTACCGCAGCACTTGCAGCGGCGCCGGGGCGAGACTTCTTCTAGGCGCTGACGATAGAGCGCCTTCCGGCATCCTTCGCTGCAGGTCTCCGCGCGCGGCCGAGACTTCAAGATCGGGAGTCGGCACAAGGCACAGAGGCGGGGCCGCTGCAGCGATTTGCCCAGGCCGCGCCGGACTACGGCGAAGAGGTGCTTGTCGGCGATCGCACCCTCAGGCTCGACAGTCATGCCACGCGTCCTGTCTCGGGCCCTGCCAGTTCGGTGGCCCGGCGCTCATGGCCAGCGATGAGCGCCGATAGGTGATCGGTGAGGATCAGATGCTGGGGCGACACGCACGCCGGATCTCCACACGCCCGCTGCCGCACTATTCGGCGCGGGCCTGGGCGCCGCCCGATTTCGTGCAAGTACGCGAGGCTGACATCGTGTCGCGCGACATACACGACCGGCCACGGCCATGCAGCTCAGGGGCACGGACACGTGGACGGTGGGTGGTGGGTGGTGCGTCGCTCATATTCCTATGCAACAGCGCGATGCCCGCAGGTATGCCGTGGGGGTCGCCAGGTAGACCGCTAAAGTCCGAGCCGGCGATCGTCGAGCACGGGGAAGGCCGATCGGTAGGCCGGAACCTCGGCGGGATCGATCTCGACCGAGAGCACCTGCTCGCCGTCTCCCGCTTCCGCAAGCACCTCGCCGGTGGGCGCGATCACGGCGCTGTGACCGCCCATGGGGGTCCGTGCATGGGTGCCGGCGGTGTTGCAGGCGACCACGAAGCACTGGTCCTCGATGGCTCGCGCCCGCAGCAGCAACGACCAGTGCTCGACGCGTGCCATCGGCCAGGCCGCCGGGATCACGAACATCGTTGCGCCCTGGTCGACCTGCGCACGATAGAGCTCCGGGAAGCGCAGGTCGTAGCAGGTGGACAGTCCCGCATGCACCGACCCACCGGCTCCGTCGGGGATGTCGGCGAAGGCCAGGCTCTCGCCGGCTTCCATCAGCTTGGGCTCGCCACCGGCAAACCCGAAGCGGTGGATCTTGCGATACGTGGCCACCTGGGCACCACCGGCATCCAGGACGATCGAGGTGTTCCACAGCGACTTGCCCTCCGGCCCCTTCTCTCCCGAGGCCGGCCGCTCCACGATCGAGCCGCCGTGCAGGAATACACCGGCCGCACGCGCGGCGTCGGCCAGAGCACGAGCGACGGCACCGGTTGTGTCCTGGGCGCGTTGCTCCCAGTCTCGGTAGGAGAACCCGCCGGGCGCCCACAGCTCGGGCAGCACGACCAGGTCGTGTCCGCGCTGGGCGCCCACCAGCTCGGCGATCCGTTCGGTCCGCGCCTCCAGGGACTCCTCGTCGCCGTAGGCGAGCTGGATCAGTGCGATACGCATCAGCTACTCCTTCGTCGGGCCCGTGCGGCCTTGGGACCGCTGAGCGAGATACTGGTTGTAGGCCTTCAGCTCGGCGTCCTCGTCGCGCTGCGCCTGTCGTTCGTAACGGCCCGCGTCCACCTCGTCCTTGCGCATCCACTCGACGGCGATCAGCAGCGCCAGGAGCAGGGTCGGCAGCTCACCGGAGCCCCATGCGACCGTTCCGCCGCGCTGCTGGTCGGTGATCGCGCTGTCGACGAAGTGCAAGGTGGTGAAGAAGTCGGCGCCGAGCAGGGTCGTTCCCGTCATCAGGGCAACACCGAAGAATGCATGGAAGGTGATGGTGATCAGCAGGATCCCGAGGCGCAGTGGAGCGGGCCAACGCTTCGGCCCGGGGTCGATGCCGACCAGCGACCACGCGTAGATGTAGCCCATCAGCATGAAGTGCGCCATCATCAGCAGGTGCCCGGTATGGGTGCGCAACGCCAGCTCGAAGAACGGCGAGTAGTAGAACAGGATCAGCGTGCCCAGCATGAGGGCGGCCGCGACCGCGGGGTTCGCCATCACGTTCATCGCGCGCGAGTGCGTCACTGCCAGGATCAGCTCACGGGGGCCGAGCGTCTCGTCCTTGCGGCGCGGCAGCGCCCGCAGCGCGAGCGTGACCACACCTCCTCGCACCAGCAGGATCGGCACGAGCATCGACACGGCCATGTGCTCGAGCATGTGCACCGAGAACTGCACCCGCCCGTAGATCGCGGGAGCACCGTTCGTCAGGTAAAGGAACACCACCCAGCCGGCACACCACGAGGCCAGACGCATCCACGGCCAGCGATCCCCCCGGCGACGCAGCCGCAGGACCCACGCGCAGTAGACACCGATGCCGACCAGGGCAACGGCGGTGAAGAGCCAGTCGGTACGCCACGCGGTGTACCAGTCGGAACCGACCAGGCGGGCGGGAGCCGGATAGCCGGTCAGCGAGGTCGCGATGTCCACCGCCCGGGTCGGCGCGTCCGGAACAGGCGGCGCGGATCGGGCGAGTGCGGCCGCGATGCCGATCGTCGCGCCCATCACGAGGCCCTCCACGCCGGCGAGGCGGACGAAGAGCCGCTTGGACCCGGCAGCCTTCGGGTCGGTGCGCAGCCGGGCCACGACCCGTTCACGCTGCAGATAGCCGAACACACCGAGTAGGCCGAGGCAGGCCCCCTTGGCCAGCACCAGCACGCCATACCTGGTCTGCAGGCCGTCCCAGCCACCGAGCCGGACCGCCGCGTTCAGCACCCCGGAGACCCCGACCGCGACGTAGCACCAGGTGGCGATGCGGGAGAAGCGCGCGACGGTGCTCGCGGCGCCCTTGCCGAGGCCGCGCCACAGCACGAGCAGCCCCAGCAGCCCGCCGACCCAGATCGTCACCCCGAGCAGGTGCACCAGCAGCGAGTTCACCGCCGTGTCGTGGTCGGCGCTGCCCGCGGAGTGGCCCACGAGGGCCAGCGGGACCAGCGCCAGCAGGCCGAGGAAGAACAGCCCCGCCTGCCCGTTGCGCCCCGGCTGCGCGAAGCAGAACAGCGCGATCACCAGGGCGATCAGCACGGTGATGGCCGCAGCGCGCAGCGTCTCCAGCTGCCAGGTCAGATGCCAGCAGGCGGTCCAGAACCCCGCCGACCCGATCTGTCGGCCCGAGACGTCGGCATACCCGAAGACCACCCCCAGCGTGCCGGCGGCGGCCCACGTCAGGGCCGACCACCCGGCATACCGGGCGGCACGGGCACGGCGACGGGTCTTGGCCGCCTCCGGCATCAGCAGGCCACCGAGCATCAGGGCGCCGACCGTCAGGGCCAACGCCACGTCGTTGACCACCCGGACCAGTGGCAGCCCCCACCGGACCAGGCCACCGGGGTCCAGCAGCTCGAGCTTGGTGGCGGCGCCGCCGAAGGTGACGGCCAGGAGACACAGCAGTAGACCGGCCACGACGGCAGCGGCTGGCCCGCGCGGATCCGTCAGCGAGGCACGCGGCCGGGTGCGCTCGGGGCGCGCGACGTCGGTCATGCAGACAACCATAAGTAGGTTAGGCACATGCACCCACAACCGCCTGAGGACCTGACCGGACTCGTCGACGGCTTCGCCAGCACCTTGCAGGCCGTGCTGGAGATCGGCATGACCTGTCACGACGACGATTTCGGCAGGGCCACCCAGTGCCCCGGCTGGACCGTCAAGGACCAGATCTCGCACGTCGTCGGCCTCGAGCTAGCGATGCAGGGCGAACGCGCCCCCCAGGTGCCGGTCCCCGACTACGACTGGCTCCGAAGCGAGGTGGGGCACGCCGTCGAACCCGCGGTGGAGCTGCGCCGTTCCCGCAGCGGGTCGCACGTGGTGGCCGAGCTGGCGGCGCTGCTGCCCGCTCGACTGGAGGCCCTACGCGGCCCCGAGCTGCGTCTGGACACCCAGGTGGACGGTCCGTTCGGCCGGACCGACCTGGGCAGCCTGCTACGGATGCGCACGATCGACGTGTGGTGCCACGAGCAGGACCTGCGGCAGGCGTTGGACCGCCCCGGCAACCTGGACACGGCAGGCGCTGCGTTCTTCTGCGAGCGCATCCTGATGGCGTTCCCGGGGCGCGCCGCCAGACGTGCAGGGCTCGAGGTCGGGACCGTCGTGATCATCGAGAGCACCGGGCCGGTGCTCGCCCGCGAGGGCGTGCGCATCATCGAGGGTGCCGACGGCAAGCCGTATGCCGAGTCGCTCTTCTCGGGCGTCTCCCATGAGGCGCCCGCGACGAGCGCGGTCGCCCCCGAGATCGTCGAGTCAGCGACCAGCATCCGGCTGAGCACCGATGCCCTCACCCGCCGCGGCGCCGGCCGAGTGCCGACCCAGGAGCTGCACTACACCGTCGACGGCGACGAGGACGTGGCCCGCAAGGTCCTCGACGCCCTCGTCATCACTCCTTGACCGCCGTCAACTGGCGGTTTTGACCGTTCCGCCGACCTTGGCCTGCACCTGGGCTGCGTCCTTCTTGCTGGGCAGCGTCTTGGTGTCGGCGCCACCGCCGATCGCCATCCAGCCGGGTGCGGACGCGTAGGACATCGTGCTGCTCGTGGTGCTCGCGGCGCCCGCTTTGACAAATGCCTTGGCGATCTGGTCCTGCTGACTCGGGGTCGCCGAGGCCAAGAAGTACACAATGGATCCTGCCTTGCACTGGAGCACGTGGCGCACCCCCATCTTGTATGCCGGCGAGTCGGATTTCGGAGTCGGCGCCGTGGGCGAGCTGCAGCCCAGCTTCTTCGCCACCGCGATCAGCTCCGGGGCGGTCGAGGCTGGAGCGCTGCTCGCCGGTGCTGAGGCGGTGTCGCTGGACGTCGGGTCGCTGGACGCGCTGGGGGACGAGGCCGCGGACGAGGTCGGCGCCGAGCTGCTTGCGGTGTCAGTGGTTCCGGATGACGAGCACCCGGCGAGGGCGACCGTAGAGGCCACCCCAATCAGGACTGCCGCGCGACTGATCGAGCTCTTCATCATTTCCCTTCCCTTGGTCAGATGGACGGTGACAGGTTCTAGGTGTCGCACCGTCCTGTCAATCTGGCGCCGCGCGTTGGACGGCACCGTTCGCGGGTGTGACGGTCAATTTGGTGCTTTGGTTCCCGATGCTTATAGTTGTCTGCTGCAAGCAACTGATCGGCTCTCGCCGGATCTCCCGCACCCGAAGGACTCTCCTCCATGGCCATCGAACTCGACGTCGCAACCCGGCTGTCGACGAACCTCGTGCACGTTTACAAGCTGTTCGGGTCCGTGCGGCACCACGCACCGCGCTTCCACGAGGCGATCGAGCCCACGGCATACCCGCTGCTGTTCGCCCTCGGGGTGCGACCGATGCGCGTCTCGGAGATCGCGGACGCCATCCACTCGGACCTGTCCGTGGTGAGCCGACAGGTCTCGCATCTGGCGGACCTCGGCATCGTCGAGAAACGCCCCGACGAGTCGGACGGGCGGGCCTCGGTGATCGCCCTCAGCGACGAGGGGTCCGAGGCCATCCGACGCATGCAGGATTCCCGCGGTCACTGGTTCCAAGAGCTGATGACCGGGTGGGAGCCCGCCGACGCGGAGGCGTTCGACGCGTTCCTCGTCCAGTTCATCGACACGCTCGACGGCCAGATCTGCCAGCTGCGGTCCGGCCCGAAGTCCCCATCCACCTCCACGACCACTCACCCCTGACCTGCTCAGAGAAAGGATGCGACACGTGAGCTCGCATACGGCCACGGCCAAGGCGCAGGCCCCCACCGACGGCCAGTACACCCACAAGCAGGTCCTGACCATTTTGTCCGGCCTGCTGCTCGGCATGTTCCTCGCCGCGCTGGACCAGACGATCGTCGGCACCTCCATCCGCACGATCGCCGACGACCTGCATGGCCTGTCCATCCAGGCCTGGGTCACCACCGCCTACCTCATCACCTCGACGATCACCACACCGATCTACGGCAAGCTCGGCGACATGTATGGCCGCAAGAAGCTCTTCTTGTTCGCCATCACCGTGTTCATCACCGGCTCCGCGGCGTGCTCGTTCGCCACCTCGATGTACATGCTGGCCGGGTTCCGCGCCTTCCAAGGGATCGGCGCCGGCGGGCTGATGACGCTCGTGCTCGCCATCATCGGCGACATCGTCTCGCCCCGCGAGCGGGCGAAATACACCGGGTACTTCATGGCGACCTTTGCCACCTCCAGCGTGCTCGGACCGGTCATCGGCGGCTTCTTTGCCCAGAGCTCGAGCATCTTGGGCATCTCCGGGTGGCGCTGGGTCTTCCTGGTCAACGTGCCGATCGGCATCGCTGCACTCTTCGTCGTCAACCACACCCTGCACCTGCACCACGTCCGGCGTGAGGCACGGATCGACTGGTGGGGCGCCGTATGGCTGGTCGTCGGGCTGGTGCCGCTGCTGATGGTCGCCGAGCAGGGTCAGTCCTGGGGATGGGGCTCCGCGACGGCAGTGGCCTGCTACGTGATCGGCATCATCGGGCTGGTCGCGTTCGTCTGGGCCGAACAGCGGATGGGTGACGACGCACTGATCCCGCTGCGGATCTTCAAGATCCGCGCTGCCGCCGTCACCATCGGCGCCAGCGTCATCGTGGGTCTGGCCATGTTCGGCGGCATCATCGTGCTGCCGCAGTACATGCAAATCGTGCACAACGCCTCGCCGATGTCGTCCGGGTTCATGATGCTTCCCATGGTCGGCGGACTGATGATCGCCGCGATCGTGTCCGGTCTGATCACCTCGAAGACCGGCATCATCCGGATCTTCCCGATCATGGGCACGCTCATCGCCGCGATCGCCCTGGTGCTGCTGTTCACCATCACGGCCGACACCAGTCTGGTGATCGTGATGACCTACATGTTCATCCTGGGCATCGGACTGGGCAACTGTATGCAGCCGCTCACCCTGATCATCCAGAATGCCGTGCCTCCGCGGGAGATCGGCGTCGCGACGAGCGCCGCCACCTTCTTCCGTCAGACCGGTGGAACCCTGGGCGTCGCGGTCTTCCTGTCCATCCTCTTCAGCACCGTCGGGGGGAAGATGGCCGGCGCGTTCGCCGACGCTGCCAAGTCACCCGAGTTCGTCAGGCAGGCACTGAGCTCCCATGTGCTGCTGCAGTCCGGCGGCACGGTGGTGCCGAACACGAAGATGTTGGCCGGGGTGCAGAACGACTCGGCGATCATCGGCCAGCTGCCGACGATCGTGGCTCACCCGTTCAAGGTCGGCTTCGCGCAGTCGATGGATCTGGTCTTCATCACCGCAGCCGCCCTGATGTTCATCGGATTTCTCATCATGCTGCTGATGCCCAAAGTGACCTTGCGCGAGAAGTCCGCCATGGCCGAGGCCGCCGACGCCAGCGCTGCCGAGGCCTCGGCAGCCGGAACCGGCAGTCCGGCAACCGAAGAGCGCGAACTCGCAATGGCCGGTGCGAGGGTGGGTCGGCACGCGGCCGCCGCCGAGTCGTCCGACGAGGATGGCGAGGTCTGGCGGGACACCCCCAGCGTGATGGACGCGATCACGCACACCAGCGCCGGCATCAGCGCCGGTCATCTCCGCGACGAGGTTCCACCGGAGTCGCGCAGGTCAAACGAGGGCGAGCCCGCCGACTACCGCCCCCGCCACGGCGGCTAGCAGCTGAAGAGAAACGCAAGAGGGGCCGGGTCGGCTGACCCGGCCCCTCTTGGCGCACCGACGTCACTGCCGCGGTGCGGGTGCGTCACCTGGTTGGAGATGGTCGAACACCAGAGTCGTCTGTGTGTTGACGAACGCCTGGTTGGATCCCAGGTGGGCAGCGACGAACTCCCGCAGCGCATCGGTCGTGGGGCAGGCGACATGGATCATCAGGTCGCGGTCGCCGCCGAGCACATAGACGTCCAACACCTGCGGCAAGGCACGCAGCTCATTCGCAAGATCCATCATTCGGTCCCGAGCCTGGGCGTGCACGTTGATGGAGATCAAGGCGAACACGTCCAGCCCGAGCGCACGCAGGTCGAGGTCGGCGTGATAGCCGCGGATCACCCCGGAACGACGCAGCAACCGCACTCTGTTCAGGCAGGTCGATGGCGCCAGACCGGCACGCTGCGCCAGGACGTTGTTCGGGATCCGCCCGTCCGCCGCGAGCTCGCGCAAGATCGTCAGGTCCGCCTCGTCGAGCTGAATCTGGTTCGAACGATGCTGATATTCACGGATCAGCTCCGAATTCTCCATGGCCATTACCCTCTATCACAGAATACAATTCAGCTCGTACCGTCTAGCATGACGCATCCTTCTAGTCTGTGTCGCACATCACTGAGGCGAGTCCGCCCATCCGATAGGCCACAGGAGCAGGCACATGGTCAGCACCACCCAGTCCGTCGATCGTCAGTCGTGCGCAGCCGCCGATGCGCGGGACGACCTGATGCACTTCAAGGACCGTTTCGACCTTCCCTCGGACGTCATCTACCTCGACGGGAACTCGCTCGGAGCGCTGCCGGTCGGAGCCCTCGAACGCGCTCAGGAGGTCATCACTGCCGAGTGGGGCAACGGGCTGATCCGCAGCTGGAACACCGCCGGTTGGTTCGACCTGCCACGTCGGCTCGGCGACAAGCTCGGCAGGCTCATCGGCGCTCGGGCAGGCGAGACGGTGGTCACGGACAGCACCAGCCTCAACCTCTTCAAGACCATCGCAGCCGGCATCCGGATGCAGCAGGTCGACCACCCCGTCCGGCGCGTGATCCTGACCGAACGCGACAACTTCCCGACCGACATCTATGTTGCACAGGGCATCAGCGACTTTCTCAACTCCACCCTCGATGACACCGGCAACCGGTATGAGGTGCGGTTGCTCGATGACGAGCTTCCCCTGGAGGACGCGCTCGACGAGTCGGTCGCGGTGGTCGCCCTGTCGCATGCGAACTATCGGACCGGCAGCCTGTGGGACATGGCCGAGGTCACCGCGATGGCCCACGAGCGGGGCGCCGTCGTCATCTGGGACCTGTGCCATTCGGCCGGTGCCGTGCCGATCGATCTGACCGCGGCGGGCGCCGACTTCGCGATCGGCTGCACCTACAAGTACCTCAACGGCGGACCCGGCTCTCCCGCTTTCATCTGGGTCAACCCGCGTCACCAGGAGCGCTTCTGGCAACCCCTGTCGGGATGGTGGGGACACGCCGACCCGTTCGCCATGGCCGATGCCTACGCACCGGCGGAGGGCATCAGCCGCTTCCTCTGCGGCACCCAGCCGATCACCAGCATGGCGATGATCGAGCCAGGGCTGGACATGTTCCTCGAGGCCGACATGTCTCGGCTGCGGGCCAAGTCGCTGGAGCTGACCGACCTGTTCATCGAGCTGGTCGAGCAGCGGTGCGGCGATCATCCGCTCGAGCTGATCACCCCTCGAGATCACGATCGGCGCGGCAGCCACGTCAGCTTCCGGCATCCCGACGGGTACCCGGTGATGAACGCCCTCATCGCTCGCGGCGTGATCGGTGACTATCGCGAACCCGAGGTGCTCCGGTTCGGCATCACCCCGCTATACCTCTCCCGCACCGACATCTGGGATGCCGTCGAGGCGTTGCGCGACGTGCTGGACTCCTGCGCCTGGGACACCGCGGAGTTCAAGAAGCGGCACGCCGTCACCTGATCGCGACCACCGGCGCAGCGGTATTGGCGCAAAGTCACGCCATAGCGTCACCTTTCGCCAACTCGCCGAAGGGCGAAGGCGGGTGCTGGGCAGAAGTCTCGTTATAGCGAGAGACCTCGCCAACACCGTCAGTCCCCACTACCTCACCTCACCCCGTAGGAGACCCTGATGTCCGACACCTTCGACGACATCCAGCAGCGCGAGCAGGGCCTGAGTCGCCAACTCAGCGCCCGCCAGCTCAGCATGATCGCGCTCGGTGGCGCTATCGGCACCGGGCTGTTTCTCGGCAGCAAGACCGCCATCGGCGAGGCCGGACCCAGCGTGATCATCAGCTACGTCATCGGTGGCTTCATCGCCTTGCTGCTGATGGGTGCCCTTGCCGAGATGACCGTCGCACACAGCACCACCGGATCCTTCGGGGCGTATGCCGAGCACTACCTCGGGTCCTTCGCCGGCTACATGCTCAAGTACCTGTACTGGTCGTGCATCGTGCTCGCCGTCGGCACCGAGATCACCGCCGTTGGTGACTATATGCAGTTTTGGCTTCCCGGCGTGCCATCCATCATCTGGGTGGTTCTATTTTCTGCGGCGCTGATCGGCGTCAACGCTTTCAACGTCAAGGCATTCGGCACGCTGGAGTACTGGTTCTCCACGGTGAAGGTCTTTGCGATCCTGGCATTCATCGTCCTGGCAGCGGGTTTGGTGGTGGGCGATCGCCACGGCGGCTACGGCGTGCACAACTACACCGCAGGCGGGGGCTTCTTCCCGCACGGCGTGTCAGGCATGTGGTTCGCGGTCGTCATCTCGATCTTCAGCTACCTGTCGATCGAGATGATCGCAGTCGCCGCCGGCGAGGCCAAGGATCCCGCAACGTCGGTCAAAAAGGCATTCAAGGTGACGGTGTTCCGCCTGTTCATCTTCTACATCCTGACCCTCGGCCTGATCCTGATGATCGCGCCGGTCAGCCGGATCCTCAAGGGCGGCAGCCCGTTTGTCACGGTAATGGAGATCGTCGGCATCCCCGGAGCGGACTCCGTCATCAACGTGGTGGTCATCGTGGCAGCGCTGTCAGCGATGAACTCACAGCTCTACATCTCCACTCGAATGATGTTCAGCCTGTCGCGCGGTGGTCAGGCGCCCGCAGTGTTCGGCCGTCTGCGAGCCAATGGTGCGCCGATCAACGCCCTGATCCTCTGCTCCGCAGGCATTGCCATCGCGGCCGTCGTCTACGTGCTCAGTCCGGACACGGCATTCACGGTCATGATGGCGCTGTCGATGTTCGGCGCAATGGCCACCTGGGGTCTGATCTTCGTCACCCACGTCGCGTTCCGCCGCGCCCTCAAGAAGGAGGGCACACCACTGGCCTACCGGTTGCCGTTCTACCCGCTCGGCTCCATCATCGGCGCGGTGCTGATGCTGTCGCTGCTCATCACCACGCTGTTCATGGACGACTTCAGGTGGACGCTGATCTATGGTGTTCCCTTCACAGCCGTCCTCGCCGTGCTCTACTTCGTGTTCAAGAGGCGTGACAGGACTCCGGACGCAACCGTGCCCGACCCGCATACGCCTCACGACGCCCTCGTCGAGTGAGCTCTGCGCGGGTGTTGGCGAAACGTCACGCTATAGCGACACTTTTCGCCAACACCCCGACTCGCTATCCCCAGACGAGCGCGCGGGCCGGATCCTCCAGCAGGGCAGCGATATCCGCAAGGAAGCGTGACCCCAGGTCGCCGTCGACCAGGCGGTGGTCGAAGGAGACGCCGAGCTGGGTCACCTGACGCGGCACGATCGTGTCATTGCCGTCGGCATCCGTCACGACCCACGGCATCTTGCGGATCTGCCCGAAGCAGACGATCGCCGACTCACCCGGGTTGATGATCGGGGTGCCGGTGTCGACGCCGAACACTCCGACGTTGGTGATCGTGATCGTGCCACCGGCCATGTCGGCCGGCTGCGTGCGGCCCTCGCGGGCCGTGCCGACGAGATCGCCGAGCGCATCGGCCAGCTCGCGCATCGTCATCCGGTCCGCGTCCTTGATGTTGGGCACCACCAGACCGCGCGGGGTCGACGCCGCGATGCCGAGGTTGACGTAGTGCTTCAGCACGATCTCCTGCGCGGCGTCGTCCCAGGTGGCATTGACGCCCGGGTTGCGCTTGACCGCGATGACCAGGGCCCTCGCGAGCACCAGCAGCGGCGTGACCTTGACGTCGCGGAACTCCCGGTCGGCCTTCAGCCGCTCCACCAGCTCCATCGTGCGCGTCATGTCGACCGCCACGAACTCCGATACGTGTGGCGCCGTGAAGGCGGATCCGACCATGGCCTGCGCAGTCATCTTGCGCACACCCTTGATCGGCACCCGGGTCTCTCGCTCGCCGTATGCCGCAGCGCCCCGAGCGCCCGCGCCCGCGATGTGGGCGTCCAGATCGGCGCGACTGATGACACCGTCCTCTCGGGATGACACGACCTGCGACAGATCGATCCCGTTGTCCTTGGCGAACTTGCGCACTGGAGGCTTCGCGAGCGGACGCCCGGGGGTCTCGATACGGCCCGCGGCAGGGCGCTCGCCTACTCGACCAGCCGGGATTGGGGCGGGCGGAGCGGGCTGGCTGGGCCTGGCGGGCGGGCGAGCCTGGGGGTACCTCCCGCTTGCGGGGGAAGAGCCGGCCCGCGGAGCCGGGCCCCCGGTCGACGCCGGCGCTGAGGTCTTGCGGGCGCGGCGCGTGCTGGAGCCCGCGGACGGACCGTAGCCGACCAGGTTGGCAACTCGCTCACCGTCACCTTCGTCGCTCGCGGGCGCGGGTGCGGCAGCCGGGGCAGCCGGGGCATCGTCCAGGGCACCCTCGACCTCGATCGCCACGATCGGCGCACCGACCTCGACGGTGGTGCCCTCCTGCACGAGCAGCTCCTGCACGGTCCCGCTCCACGGGATCGGCAGCTCCACCAACGACTTTGCCGTCTCGATCTCGACGACGACGTCGTTGGTCTTCACCGTGTCGCCCGGCTTCACCTTCCAGGTGACGATCTCCGCCTCCACGAGTCCCTCACCGGGGTCGGGCAGGTTGAACAGCTTCTTACCCATTGCGTAGGTGTCCTTCCCGGACGGCTCAGAAGGCCAGTGACTTGTCGACGGCGTCGAGCACCCGGTCGAGCCCGGGCAGGAACTCTTCCTCGAACCTGCTCGGCGGGTAGGGAATGTTGTAGCCGCCGACTCGCAGCACCGGCGCCTCCAGGTGGTAGAAGCACTCCTGCTGCACCAGGGCTGCCAGCTCGGCGCCCATCCCGAGGAAGGTGCTCGCCTCGTGCACGACCACCACCCGGCCGGTCTTCTTGGCCGAGGCAAGGATCGTCGGCAGATCGAGCGGCGAAAGCGACCGCAGGTCGACGACCTCCAACGACTTGCCCTCCTGCGCGGCGGCCTCGGCGGACTGCAGACAGGTCTTGACCATCGGGCCGTATGCCAGCAAGGTCACGTCCGTGCCCTGTCGCGCCACCCGCGCGTCGTGCAGTCCGAGCGGCGCTCCCGCGCTCTCGTCCAGCTCCACGACGGACCGCTCGTGGTAGCGACGCTTGGGCTCGTAGAAGATCACCGGGTCGTCGCTGGCGATGGCCTGCTGGATCATCCAGTAGCCGTCGGCCGGATCGGAGCAGGCGACGACCCGCAGGCCGGCGGTGTGCGCGAAGTAGGCTTCGTTGGACTCACTGTGGTGCTCGACGGCACCGATGCCGCCGCCGAACGGCACGCGGATCACGATGGGCACCTTGAGGTTGCCCAGCGACCGGGCGTGCATCTTGGAGACCTGGCTGATGATCTGGTCGAACGCGGGATAGATGAACCCGTCGAACTGGATCTCCACGACCGGACGGTAGCCGCGCAGCGCGAGACCGACTGCGGTGCCGACAATCCCGGCCTCCGCCAGCGGTGTGTCGATGACGCGGTCCTCGCCGAAGTCCTTCTGCAGGCCCTCGGTGATGCGGAAGACGCCGCCGAGCTTGCCGACATCCTCGCCCATCAGCACAACCTTGTCGTCGTGCTCCATCGCGGCCCGCAGACCGGAGTTGAGGCCCTTGGCCAAGCTGAGCTTCTGCTCACTCATGACTGAGCACCCTCCTGCTCGAACGACGCGTGGTAGGCGACGAATTCCGTCCTCTCTGCCTCGATCACCGGATGCGGCTCGACGTAGATGTCGTCGAACATGGTGGGCAGCTCCGGGTTGGGCATCTGCTGACAGGCGACGCGGATGCGCGCAGCCAGCTCGTCGGCCTCCTGGTCGATCTGGTCGAAGAACGTCGCGTCGGCGTAGCCCTTGGTCTCCATGAACCCGCGCATCCGCTTGATCGGGTCCTTCTCGCGCCAGATGTCGACCTCGGCGGCGCTGCGATACTTCGTCGGGTCGTCGGAGGTCGTGTGCGCACCCATGCGATAGGTGAACGCCTCGATCAGGGTCGGGCCCTGCCCGTCGCGGGCCGCGTCGAGCGCGGCCTTGGTCACGGCATACACCGCGAGCACGTCGTTGCCGTCGACGCGCACGCCGGGGAAGCCGAAGCCGCGAGCTCGCTGGTAGGGCGGGATGCGGAACTGCTTGTAGTTCGGCTCGGAGATCGCCCACTGGTTGTTCTGCACGAAGAAGACAAGCGGGGCGTTCGCGACACTCGCGAAGACCAGCGCCTCGTTGTAGTCGCCCTGGGCGGTGCCGCCGTCGCCGGTGAAGGCCATCACGGCAGCGTCCCGCTCGGGGTCGCCGGTGCCGACGTCGCCATCTCGCTGGATGCCCATGGCATACCCGGTGGCGTGCAGCATCTGGTTGCCGATGACGATCGTGTAGAGGTGGAAGTTGTGGGAGTTGGAGTCCCAGCCGCCGTGGTTGACTCCGCGGAACATGCCCAGCAGGTTCTCCGGCGGGACGTCGCGGCACCAGGCCACGCCGTGCTCGCGGTATCCGGGGAAGGCATAGTCCTGCTTGCGCATCGCGCGGCCGGCGCCGACCTGCGCGGCCTCCTGGCCGAGCAGGGACGGCCACAGGCCGAGCTCGCCCTGGCGCTGCAACGCGTGCCCCTCGGCGTCGATCCGCCGCACCAGGACCAGGTCGCGATAAAGCCGCTGAGCGTCGTCGGGCGTCATGTCCTCGACGATCTTGGCGTAGGGCGCGTTGGCCTCGTCGGTCTGCAGGCGGTTGCCCTCGGCGTCAAGGAAGCGCACGGTGTCGGGCCCGCCGTCGGTGAGGACGCCTTCCGCCCGCAGGGGGACTTCATGC
This sequence comes from Leekyejoonella antrihumi, assembly GCF_007845645.1. GTDB lineage: Bacteria > Actinomycetota > Actinomycetes > Actinomycetales > Dermatophilaceae > Leekyejoonella > Leekyejoonella antrihumi. The sequence continues at coordinate 104,949 of NZ_VCQV01000004.1, read as the reverse complement.
TCCGGCCGCGATGCTCCTGCGCGAGCGGCAGGCGTGCCTACCACGGTCTCGTGATGGTGCACGGCATCTGGCTCTCCACTCGCGGCACGCTCGGCGGTGGCCGCATCTTCGAGGTCGCTCACTGGCTCTCCTTCGGTCCAGGGCGAGGGGTGGGCCCCGGAGTTCGTCGTCAGTGCACGGGATCACCGTGCCGGTCACAGTGCGGGCCGCGGACTATGACGCCGCTCACACCGCCAACAAGTCGCAGATTACCCGTGCTGACGGTCACTCCCATAATCGGGCCCCTCCCGCCGAGAGGCATACAAACGCACCGAGAGGCACACCTATTTGGTGGACCTCTCGGCGACATGTATGCCGCTCGGCGCTGCTGCGAGGCCGCTGGCGACCACGACACGGGCAGCCGCGGCAGGCTCAACCAGGCGATGCGCATGATACCGGAGAATGCACAATGACAATCGGAATGAAATCAGAATGAGTTGCGAACAATTGTCGCCATTTGCCGTTAAATCGATCATCCGTAATGTGCTCGATCGTGATTTCCGTGCCATAGAGTAAAACGTCCGATCCAGCCAAGATCTGGTCCGATCGGACTACCGTCAGCACTCGACAACACCTAGGAGCAACCATGATCGTGCTCGGCATTGTCCTTATCCTGCTCGGCCTTCTCGTGGCCAGCCTCAAGATCCTGCTCTGGATCGGCATCGTGCTCTTGGTCGTTGGCGTCGTCGTCAACCTGGTGCCGATCGGGGGCAGCCGGCGCCGAGTTTGGTAACGGCAGTAAAGGCGCCCGTATCCACGAATGGCACGGAATGGACTCGTCGAGCAAAGGATTTCTCTGTGCTCAACGAGTCCATTTCGGCGAGCGGGCCGCTCAGCCGTCGCGGAAGTCGTCGGCCACCTGCAGCAGGCGGTCGTTGGCCTGCGTCTCGGCGATGGTGCAGCGCACCCCGTCCCCGCCGAACGGCCGCACCACCAGGCCGGCCTCCTCGGCGACCTTGGCGAACGAGGTGGCGTCGTCGCCGAGGGGCAGCCAGATGAAGTTGGCGTCGCTGTCGGGCACGTCCCAGCCCTGCGCGCGCAGCCCGGCGAGCACGCGCGTGCGCTCAACGACCAGCGCATCGACCCGCTCCTGCAGCTCGCCGAACGCGGCGAGGCTGGCCACTGCGGCCTCCTGCGCGATCGTGCTGACTCCGAAGGGAACGGCCGCCTTGCGGACGGCCTCGGCAACGGGCTCGTGCGCCACGACATACCCGACGCGCAGGCCGGCAAGGCCGTAGGCCTTGGAGAACGTGCGCAGCACCGCGACGTTCGGGTGCGCGCGGAAGACGTCCATCGCCCGCGGTGCCTCGGTGTCGGTGACGAACTCGAGGTAGGCCTCGTCGATGACGACCAGCACGTCATGCGGCACCTTTGCCAGGAAGGCCTCCAGCTCGCCCGTGTGCACCGCCGGACCCGTGGGATTGTTGGGCGTGCAGACCAGCACCAGCCGCGTGCGGTCCGTGACGGCCGCAGCCATCGCGTCCAGGTCGTGGCGTGCGTCGGCGGTCAGCGGGACCTGTACGGACGTGGCGCCGGCAAGCGCCACGACGATCGGGTAGGCCTCGAACGAGCGCCAGGCGTAGACCACCTCATCACCCGGCTCGCAGGTGATCTGCAGCAGCGAGCCGAGCACGCCGACGCTGCCGGTGCCGGTCGCGATCTCCGCCGGGGTCACGTCGAGCGAGTCGGCCAGCATCCGGGTCAGCCCGGTGACGGCCATGTCGGGGTAGCGGTTCATCCCGGCGGCGGCGTCCTGCACAACCTTCAGCACGGACGGCAGCGGTGGGTAAGGGTTTTCGTTGGAGCTGATCTTGTAGGTCGTGACGCCCTCGCGCCGTGGCGCGGGCTTACCGGGCTTGTAGGCCGGCACGGCGTCGAGAGTGCTCCGCAGCCGAACAGCGTCGGTCGGCACGGTCTGATCTGTCATACCCGTCACTGTAAGGCGTGCCGTCGACGTGGCACAGCGGGCTCTGTCAGGATGGGGCCATGAAGGCCTTTGCGATCAAGACCGGCATCAACGCCGTCGCCCTGTGGGTCGCCGCCATCGTCCTGCAGGGCATCACCCTGACCGAGAGCGGCGCCACCACCTCCAGCAAGGTGCTGACGATCATTGTGATCGCCATCATCTTCGGTCTCATCAACGCGATCGTGCGGCCGATCGTGAAGCTGTTCTCGCTGCCGTTCCTGATCGTGACCCTCGGGCTGTTCACCTTTGTCATCAACGCGATAATGCTGGAGCTGCTGTCGTGGCTCTCGGGCAAGCTCAACCTGGCGTTCCACGTCGACCACTTCTTCTGGAGCGCCGTCCTCGGCGCGCTGATCGTGTCGTTCGTCAGCCTGATCCTGCACATTCTGATCCCGGAGAAGCAGCGCCCCCGTCGCTGAGCCGGCGAGCACCTCCCCGCTGATCGAGTAGCGCGAGGAACGAGCGCGTATCCCTCACCCGCTGATCGAGTAGCGCGAGGAACGAGCGCGTATCCCTCACCCGCTGATCGAGTAGCGCGAGGAACGAGCGCGTATCGAGATCCAGCAACCCGCGCCCCAAGACTCGAATGTCATACTCCTGAGTCATGTCCGCTTGAAGCGCATTACGACAGACCCGGCGATCTGCCATGGGCAGCTGACGGTGCGTGGCCTGCGTTATCCGGTGCAGCTGCTACTCGAGCGGCTGTCGTCAGACATGACGATCGACACCATCCTCGCCGACTACCCGGATCTGGAACGGGACGATCTTCTCGCAGCACTTGAGTTCGGTGCTCTCACGACAGGTGATCATCGGGTAGTCCCCCTCGACGCCGCGTGAAGTTCCTGGTCGACGCGCAGTTATCGGCTAGGTTGGCCGACTTCCTGAACTCTGCTGGCCACGACGCGGTCCACACCAGTTCCCTTCACAACGGAAGCCGATCGTCTGACCGTCAGGTCGCCGCCGCCGCAGATGCCGAGGATCGAGTCGTGGTCACCAAGGACAGCAACTTCCGTGACAGTCATCTCCTGAGGGAAACTCCGAGCAGACTTCTGATCATCGCGACGGGCAACGTCACCAACGAGACGCTGCTCGCGGTATTCGAGCGAAGCCTCACCGCAAATTGCCAACGCCTTTTCCAGCAGTGACATGGTTGAGATTCACAAAGCCTCGATGATCGTTCATGAGAGGCACGCAGACTAGTCCAGCCCGCACCCCTCAACCAGCCCGACGAACACTTTCACCGCTGATTGAGCCGGGCGAGCGCGAAGCGCGAGCGCGCGTCGATACCCACCAAGACACCCAGCGAACCTCACCAGGTTTCGATACGCACGGACTCGTCCCTCGCCGCGCTACTCAACCAGCCGTAATAGTGTCCAGCGCCCACCCCCCGCTGATTGAGCCGGTCGAGCGCGAAGCGCGAGCCCGCGTCGATACCCACCAAACCTCACCAGGTTTCGATACGCACGGACTCGTCCCTCGCCGCGCTACTCAACCAGCCGCAAAAGTGTCCAGCGTTCGCCTACTCAACCAGCCGAGTCGACCTCACCAGTCGGGGTCGCGGCCGTCCTCCAGGTATGCCGTGCCGACGCCTTCGTCGAGCTGCTGCACCGCCCGCCTGACCAGCCGGGTGGTGTAGTCGGCCGCGTGATCGGCGAACTCCCGCTCGTCGCACCAGTGCAGCGCCTTGATCTCGCGTGGTTGCAGGACCGCTTCGCTCAGCTGCTGCGCCGACACCGTCGCCTCGAAGAGGAACAGCGTCGCGTCATCCCAGCCCTGCCAGGGGGGCAACCAGCTGACGACGGCGAGCTCACGGATCACCGCATCCACACCGAGCTCCTCGGCAATCTCCCGGACGACCGCCTGGGCCGGCGACTCGTGCGGGTCGACGACTCCGCCGGGCAGATCCCAGTAGTGCTTGTAGACCAGCTCACAGGCGAGCACCCGGCCGGCCTCGTCGCGGATCAATGCCTGCGCGATCGCGCGCTTGGTGGGCAGTCCGCTGTTCAGGCCGGCGATGAACGCCTCATGGGTTGCAGCGCCCGGGTCGCCGACAACCCGGGCCATGAGCACCACATCACGCCCCGCCGCGTACTCGCGGATCAGTCCCTCCTTGCGCATCCCGGCGCGCGATGCCAGACGCACCGAGGTGCGGTCGCCGACCTCGACATACGCCTCGACTCGGTGGATTCCCAGGTCGTTGAACGCCCGGTCGATCAGCATCCGCACGCCCTGGTGGCCGTACCCCTTGCCGCGGTGCTCGCGGCCGAGTGCCCAGGTCAGCTGTCCCGTGGACTCCCGTCCCGGCACGTGTCGCAGCTCGACCGTGCCGACCTCGACTCCGTCCGCCTCGATCACGAAGGCGGCCGCCCGCCGGCCCTCGGTGTCGTCGGCGGCGCTGGTGGCGCGCAAGGTGAGGGTGGGGACGGCTGCAGACGGCATACCCCGACCCTACGACGCAGCACGCGAGATCGCTGGCCGAGATGCCTGGTGGGACCGCCCGCGCGAATCTGTGCACTTCCTGAACAACCCAATGGGGTCCTCGGGCGTCTATCCCGGTGTAGAGCCTGCTTCGCGCGGGCAGACACAACTAGGGAGGCACACCATGAAGGGGACGCGACGTCACCAGACTAAAGCCACTGTCGCAGCAGGATTCGGCATCGCCGCGGTCGCGCTGCTCGCCGGATGCGGTAGTGGAGGTTCGGGGTCTGCCACCGGCGCCGCGGGAAGCAGCACGCCTCTGCCCAGCGCGGCAACATCGCAGACAACCACGGCCGGCGGAGCATCAAGCAGTCCGTCGTCCAGCACTGCCGGACCATCCGCATCATCGTCCAGTGCACCCAGCTCGAGCCCCGCGGCCGGCGGCACCGGGACCAGCAGCGCCGGCGCCGGTGCAGGCTCGGGTATGCCGCGGTGCACGACGGCGCATCTGCGGATCACCGTGCAGGGCAACAATGCCGACATGCAGGGGTCGCACTCGTCGCTGCGGTTCACCAACATCGGCAGCAGTGCGTGCGAGCTGACCGGTGCGCCCGGCGTCTCCTACGTCACCGGCAACAGCGGCACCCAGGTCGGCGACCCCGCCACCCGGGTGCTCGGCCATCAGGTGGTCACGATCAAGCCGGGTGCCACCGCGTCCGCCGGGCTGTTCCGCTCCAGCGCGCCGGAAAAGACCCCGAGCTGCCACCAGGTCTCCGTGCGCGGCCTGCGCGTCTATCCGCCGGACAGCAAGACGGCGGCCTTTGTGCCCAGCGCGGGCACGGCCTGCAAGGCGCCGATGAACGGCCCCTACCTCAAGGTGGGCCCGGTCCTGCCGGGTGCGAACAACACCATGTGATCCGGTGCGAGCCGACCGTCAATGTGCTGAGTCTGCGGCGTTGCCGTCGCCGTCTCGCCCTGACGGGTCGGCCTCCCCGGTCTTGGTCAGACTCAGGTCGGTCGTCTCCGGAGCCCACAGATGGGTGACGACCAAACCGACCACGCAGATCGCAGCCCCTGCCAGGAGGCTCGGGCCGATCCCGAAGTGGTCGATACCGATGGGCAGCAGGAAGGTCCCGGCCGTCGCACCGATGCGGCTCGCCGCGGCGGCGAGGCCGACCCCGCTGCCGCGCAGCTCGGACGGGAAGATCTCGGCGGGATACACCCCGGTGAGGTCGTCGGAGACCGCGTTGAAGAAGGCGAATCCGGCGAAGCACGCGAGCAGGATGACTGCCGGTGCGGTCCCCCAGATGCCCAGCACCGCCAACGTGACGACCATGACATAGAACGACGTGAGCAGCAGCGATCGGCGGCCGACCTTCTCGATGACCAGCATCCCAGCCAGCGCACCGAGGAAGGCCACCGAGTTGGTGCCGATGATGCTGGCCTTGGCGTCGTGGATGCCAATTGACGCGAACACCGTCGGCGCGAAGGTGAAGATGGCGAAGTAGGGCGTGACCAGGCAGGTGAAGAACACGCACGCGAAGGTCGTGCCCCGCCACATGTCGGCCCTGAACAGGTCCGCGAACCGGGTTTCGCTCTCGGTCTCGCCGCCCAGGTCCTCGTCCTCGTAGTAGTCCTCGCCGAGGTGCTCCGCCACGATCTCGCGCGCCTCGTCCTCCTTGCCCTGGCTGGCCAGCCAGCGCGGCGACTCCGGCAGCCCCTGCCGCAGCAACAAGGTGGCAAGGCCGGGGATGGCGCTCGTCGCCAGGATCCAGCGCCAGTCCAGCCCGGCCGAGTGCAGCACGTAGGCGATGATCACGGACAGGAGGAACCCGCCATACCAGGCAACCTGAAGGCTCGAGAGACGACGGCCCCGGCCCTCGCGTGGCACCATCTCGGCGAGCATGGTCTGGCCGATGGCGTATTCGGCCCCGATGGCCAGACCGAGCAGCAGTCGGAGGATGAGCAGCTGGGTGACGTTGGTGACGAACCCTTGCAGCAGCCCGATGACGACGAAGGCGATCAGGTCGAGGATGAAGATCTTGCGCCGGCCGAACCGGTCGGTGAGGTAGCCGAAGATCGGGGCGCCGAAGAAGATGCCGGCCAGGGTCGACGCCGCGATCAGGCCCTGCTGCACCGCCGAGAGCCCGAAGTCCTTGGTGATGAACGGAAGCACGACGCTGATGGCGCCCAGGTCATATCCGTCCAGGCCCTCCCCGAAGGCCGTGGCCGACGTCAGCCTGGTCAGGAATCCCTTGTCGGCGCTGCCGGACTTCTGCGCGCTCATATGGCCCCCCTCGTGTCGCCCGGGGCCCCGTGCCGATCCCCGACGATCTTTGCGCCGGATCAGCTGCACCGCAACCACCTGAGACGGGCAAGTGTGTGCAGACCGCGCTCCCGGACGAGTGGAAAGTCCACCGAACTTCCGAGGTGTTGGCTGAATCTGCCGCTATTACGTGGGCTTCAGCCAACACCGGGTATGCGGGACGCTACGTCACGCGTGGAAACCGGCCGATCGGTCGAGCGCCTCCTCGACCAGGGGTGTGCTGGCGGTGTCATTGCGCACGATGGTGAGCTGCCCGGTCGCTTCGTAGATCAGGTACTTCACCTCGTTGAGGTCACCGATGCCCTGCTGGCGCAGGTGGGAGGACACGTCGTCCTCGTTGATCCCGCAGCGACGAAGCTCGCCGTCCCGCAGCGCCCCGTCATGCACCAGGATGCGAAGGGGATGATCGAAGACCCTGCGCATGGTCGGGAAGCGTCGCAGTCCGCTCGCCAGCCGATGCATCACGAGGAGTGCCACCAGCGCGACCGCGCCGGTGATGAACGACTGCGTCGAGGCAATGGCTGTCCGACCGACGACGGCGCCAATGGCGACGGCCGCGACGAAGTCGATGATGCGCCACTGAGCCAGCGTGCGCCGCTCCCCGGCGCGAAGGCCAACCATGGCCACGGCATACATGAGGACGGCCTTGCCCACCACGCCGCCGAGGTGCTGCCAGTTGCCAATGAACCAGTTCACGATCAGCTCCCTACTTGGGGCGCCGAACCCGAGTCAGTACGAACTGGCTCACGACCGACGCCACGTGTGCGTCATCGTCAACTGTGCACCCTTGCCCACCCCCAGCACGTGGTAGGCACGGTGAGTTCGGCCACGACCCAATCACCGCCGAAGGCGCGTCAGAGCCAAATTTGAGGCGGGCGCCTGCCCCATCAACTCACGTAGCTGTCCCGTTACTCAGCGATCACGCAGTAGTCATTCGTGAGCGGTTGTAATACACTACCGGTGTGGACAGGTTCGATGTCGACCGGCTCGATGCTGACTGGCCGTTCGAGATCGACCAGCAGGCCAGCCACCTCTTCAAACATCCCTACCTGGGTTTGGATGACGTCAGCGACGTCTGGGGCAGCGAACCGTTGTTCTATCCCGCCAAGCCACCCGCCCACCGGCTCATGGTCGCCGAGGTCTCCGGACAGGTCCTGACGGTGCCGCTGGCACCATCGAACGCCGGCAACCCGAGCACATGCCGCCCCATCGGTTGCTACATCGCAGCCGACCACCTCGCCCGCCGCTACCGGGAGGACCGATGACAAACACGAATATGACCCCCGAACAAGAAAACGCCTACTACGCAGACCCGGACAACCAGACACCCCAGGGGCCCCCGGTTCGCCGTAGGGCCAAGCTCAGCCAACCTGTGCCAGTGCGGTTTCCAGAGGATCTCCTTAGCGAGGTCCGTAGCCGAGCCGCCGCGGACGACCGTTCGGTCTCCAACTGGATCCGACGAGCCGTCGAGCACGAACTCACACGCGGTGCGAGTTGATCATCGCCGCCACTCCTGGTCCGCGTCATACGTGTACGTCGTCTTCGACCACCATTAATCGTGCGGGAGGTCATGTTCCCGCCAGGTCATACGTGTAGTCCACCCGCTGGAGATCATCGGCCCGGGCTCGGCCCTGGGTCTCCTCGGAATCGCATGGTTCAGGTCGTGGCCTTGCTGCTCTGGTCCTTGACCGCTTGCTTCGCAGTGACCGCACCCTTGGGTGCCGAGATGTGTTGGGTCTTGCCGTAGTCGGTGAAGTCAAGCTGTCCCTTGCTGGACTTCGTGTTGACGATGCGCAGCGGGACCGGTGGCTTGGCGTCGGCGACGTAGAGCTCGCTCCCGTCCCCTTGGGTCAGCACCAGCGCCTTCTTCCCTTGCAATGACTCATGCCTCACGCCGGGTTTCAGCGGTGAGTCGCTGGCGTCGATACTCGCCGCGAGCCCCTGCAGAGTCAGAGAGCTCAGATTGCCCGACGTGCCAGGAGACTTGATCCACTTGCCTGCCAGCACTGCAGCCTTGGGGCCGGCCGTCTTCTTCCAGAAAGCCGATGGCGCCTTGAGATACGCCGTTCCACCAACCTTGACGATGTGCAGAACCATGCCGTTGATCGTCTCGGTGCCAGCCGAATCTGTCCCCTGAAACTGCAGATCCAGTTTCTCGTGCTGCGCGCCGTCGGTGACAGTGCCGGTCACGTGCACCGCCTTGGCATTGAACAACGCAGACTTCGCGTCAGCGAGCACCTGCTTGGCAGACTTGCTCCCCTCCCCGCCGCCGCTACTGGCCGACGATGGCGCGGATACGTGTGTGCTGCTTGAGTCGTTGTTGCTCGACCCCGCGCTGCTCGCCCCGGACGAGCCGCACCCGGCCAGTCCGCCGGCCAACAGGACCGTGACCCCGCAGACAAACGTGTTCCGTTTCGTGCTCATCAATCTCCTCCCCACTGACCCCCTCCACCGGGACCACTAGTTCGGACGCTACCAGCGTTGACCGGTGGCACGCGGGATTAGAGGCGGGGCCAACTTGGGCCGCAAGCGATGGCGTACATCTGTGAATCAGGCTCCATCGCACTACATCCCGCACGAGTGGCATGCGCATTCAATTTGGTGGCGAGGATCTCTCGCACCCCCTTGCAGTGCAAGGACAGAGGGTGTGCGCCCGTGTCGCTTCTGTCATCCGTGAGGACCGGTGTCTCGCGATCTATGCGCCTGTCCTGGACGGGCTGGGTGGTCTCGATACGCCCTCGGCTAGCGCCTCGGACTACTCGACCAGCGGAACGGGCCGGCACCCCGGACTACTCGACCAGCAGAGCGGGCTGGGTGGTCTCGGACTACTCGACCAGCGTGGAGACTTGAGGTCTCGATACGCCCTCGGCTAGCGCCTCGGACTACTCGACCAGCGTTGAGTGGTGGAGGTCGATGCGTGCGTCGAGCGCGATGAGTCCGTCATCGGTGACGGCGAGTGGATTCATCTCGACCGACATCGCATCTCCATCCACGCTGCGCCCAAGCACAACCATCAGGTCGGCGGCCTGCTCAAAGCTGGCGTGGTGACGTTTCTCCAGGAACCTGCCGATCGCGGTCCGGCGCAGCGCCGCACGCGCACTCGACGGATTCAGGAAGCGCACCGGGCAGACCGCAGCGTCCTTGAGCTCCTCGGCCGCGCCCCCGCCGCTGCCGACCACGACCACGGACCCGGCCTGTGGGTCGTCGATCGTTCCGATGATGAGCAGCGCCGCCGCCAGGACGGCCCGCTCCACGACGATCGACTCGGTGTGCTCGAAAAGTTCCCTCACCGCCGCGGACACGTCTTCGTCGTCGCGCAGCCCCAGCCGGATCAGCCCGGCTGCGGCCTTGTGCACGGTGCTCTCCACGTTCGCCTTGAGCACCACGGGATATCCGACGTCCCGTGCGGCGCGAACGGCATCCTCGGGGCTGGTGGCAAGCTCGGCCGCACCGAATCGGACACCGAGGCTTTCGAGCCACTGGCGCGCCTCCCAGTATCCGATCGAAGTGCTCAGGTGGGCACGGTTCGAGGAGGCGCAGGGAGACTCAAGGATCGACTCGAGCACCGGACGGGTGCGCGACCAGGCACCGATTGCCGCAACCACGCGATGCGACCCCGGCAGGATCGGGCCAGGGAAGTCTGCCAGGACGTCAACCAAACCATCGGAATATCCTGGGATATCCCAGTAGGACAGTGCGATCCGTCCGCCCGCACCCCGAAGCGTCGCGACGATCCCATCCAGCAGCCCACCCTCCGTTGGGGCGCTCTGGGCATTGAGCGACACCAGATGGGCGTCGAAGTCGTTGGTCGTGACGAACCCTTCGATGGCGGCCATACCGTTCTCGGGCCGCCCCATCGCCTCGCCGGTCGGGTCGAACGGATTGCCGGCCCCGGCGAGTTCGAGGTTGGCAGCGACCAGGCGCTCGAAGCGGTCCGACACCGGCGGCAAGTGCATCCCGGCATCCGTGGCCTGGTCGGCGATCAACGCCCCCTCCCCACCGGACAGCCCAATGACTCCGAGCCGCAGCACGTTATCCGGCGGCCGTCCCCAGTGGGTGGCAACGCTGGCGACCTCCCACAGCTGGTCCAGGTCGGACACGACCGTTGCGCCGAGCGACCGCAACATCTCCTCTTCGACAACCCAGTTGCCGGCCAGGGAGCCCGTGTGTGTGCGGATCGCGCGGCCCCCGACGTCGCTACGCCCGGTGCGCAGGATGACAACGGGTTTGCCGTGCGCAGCGGCCGACCGCAGCACCGACTCGTACTGAGCGGGCCCGCCCAACTCCTCCACCAGCAACGCGATGACCGTGATGCGGGGATCCGGCAGCACAGCGGCGACGACGTCCCACACGTTCAGGTTCGCCTGTATGCCGGTCGCGACCGCCAGACCGATTGGCACACCGTGTGACTGGGCGCGGTTGAAGACGGCGTTGTTGGCGGCGCCGGACTGCGAGATCAACGCGATCGGCCCGCTGTGCAGCCGTTCGGGCGGCAGGTGATTGGTCACCGCGCGGGGCACGTAGCCGTCGTTCAGGTTGACCAGCCCCGTCGTCGACGGGCCGAGGATCGGGATCGGCTGCTCGGACAGGAAGTCCGTCAGCTCTCGCGCGCGACGCCGGCCGGCGTCGCTCGTCGCGCCCTCACCGAAGCCGGACGAGACGACGATTGCCGAGGTCGCGCCTGCCCCGACACAGTCGTGGAGCATCGGGACCACCAGGTCGGCCGGCACGACGATCACCGCGGTGTCGATCGCGGTGGGCAGTGAGCGCACATCGGGAAACGCGCGCAGGCCACCGACCCGGTCACGGCGCGGGTTGACCGGATACACCTCACCCTCGAACCCGTGGCGCACGAGGTTGACGATGGTGCCGCCGGTGAACGCGGCGGTGCGATCGTTGGCACCGACCACCGCCACCCGGGTCGGTCGCAGCAGGCTGCTCAGGTCCCAGGTTTGCCTGCCCTGATCCATGGTTTGGTCGGCAATCACAGCTCACCAATTCCGTTCCGTCTCAATGGACGTCCCGGATTCCCGCGTAGGACAGGCGGGCCGCTAGGACTTGGGTGGGTCGTCACGTGACGCCCCCACGCCGCTGTCATCTTCTCCCATGCCGGTGTCGAGGTCGCGTGCGACGGGCCGTCTGGGTCAGCGGGGATTTCGCCGGGTCTCGATACGACCTCGGCCAGCGCCTCGCTCTACTCGACCAGCGGACGGGGCGGACGCGCCTTAGGTTCAGTTTTTAATGTCGACCGGGGTGCCGTTGGGAACGTTGCGCAGCGCATCCAGGGCGCCGCCGGGCACCCGCACGCAGCCGTGCGAGACGCCGCCGTGCCGGCCCGCATACGTCGGCCAGCCGTGGATGGCAATCGTGCCCGGCCCGCCCTCGAACGACGCCATCGCATCCGAGTGCGCGCCGAGCGCGAAGATCACCGGGCTGAACGACTGCTTCGGGTCGTGGAAGCGGGTCATCACAAATGTGCGGGCCGTCGGCGTCGGCAGGCCGGGCCGCCCGTGGCCCACGATCCAGCCACCGACGACGTGCCTGCCGCGGTAGATCGTCATCACGCCGGCGTGCAGCGACACGACGATCCGATAGCTCGTGCTCTTGGTGGGTATGCCGGGTGCCGGCACCCAGGCCACCACGCCGTTGGGACGGCTCGGCAGTCGCACTTCAAGCCACCCCGGCCTGACGGCAAGCACCGGCAACCAGGTGGCGACCCCGACCTCCTCGTGCGGAATCATCGCGACCGGTGTGCCACCCGGCGCACGGAAGGCGACAGTGTCACGTGCGATGTGCGCCAACTGGCCCGTGGGCTCCGCGTGGACGTCGATGCCTGCATGGCGAAGGCGAGCGTAGGTATCCGCGACCGGCAGCGCCCTGAGCTGCGCAGCGGTAACCTTCGGCACCGCAACCCGCTTGGGCGCGGTGGACGACGGCGATGGATGCGCAGTGCTGTGAGTCGGCGACGGGGCCGAAGATGTGGCCGGTGGTTTGGCCGCAGTTCGGGCGGTAGTCGGTGGGACCGTCTTGACCGAGCCGGGCTGCAGAGTCGCGAGCGCGACGGGCGCGTCACCATCCGCGCGCAGTGCCGTTGGCGCCGGGGCGGAACAGCCCACGAGGAGCACGGACCCGGCGGCAAGCACTGCAATTGCCCGACGAGGTGACGAACCCAGTCGATCTCTGAGCTCGCGGATCAGCAGCTGCATGAGGTCAAGTCGGCGCGTGTCGTCTCGAGCCCTCGCGAACGAGTGAACAAGGCGAGGACATCGAGCGGCGACAAGGCCCCCGGCTGCGGGCGCAACCGGGGGGCTTGCTCGTGCTCAGTCGACGATCAGATCAGCCGGTGACGGGCAGCGTCGTGGTCGTCGGAGTCGCGGTCGGCGGCTCCGTCGGCGTTGCCGTCGATGTCGGGCTACCGGTCGGCGTCTGCGTCGGCGTGCTCGTGCCGGTCGAGGTCGGCGGGGTCGAGGTCGGCGGGGTCGAGGTCGGCGGGGTCGAGGTCGGCGGCGACGTGGTCGCAGCAGCACAGTTCGCACCAGTCAGCGCGACGTAGTTGATGCTCCCGGAAGCACTCTGGTCGAGGTAGGCGCCGACGGTGAACCCACCAAGGGTCTTCGAGCCGAATGTGACGGTCCCTATGGCGTTGGGTGAGCCGAGGAATGTCGCCGCCGAAACCGACGTGCCGGCCGTGTGAGTGCCCGCGGCGCCGCCGCCGGTCACGGTGACCGAGGGCATACCGGCGACACAGGTCGTGGTGACAGAGACCGATGCCGAATGGATGCTCGACTCCTGGAAGCCGCTGACCGTGCCGGGCGACGCGGACGCGATCGAGGCGATCATCCCGCCCTCGCCATCATTCAGGGCCGTGCCCCAGCTGCTGCTAGCGCTCGTCACCGGAATGTTGTAGGCGATGCCGGCGAACGTGTTGCCGGGAGCAGCGGAACTGCCCGCGCTGGTCATGATCAGGCCAGCGGCGCCAAGAGCACCTGCCGCAAGCGAGGCTCCGAAGAGCGCAGCATTGCGCTTCATTGTTTGTCCCTTCCTTGGGTTCATGCGGTGATATCAATCGGTGTGCCCGAGGGCAGCTTCTTGAAGGTGGATAACGCACCAGCCGGGACTCGGACACAGCCATGAGAGACCTTGCCCTCGCGGCCCGCCTTCGTGGGCCAGCCATGCACGGCGACGGTCCCGGGCCCGCCGCCGAAAGTGTCGAGTGTGCGCGAGTGGGTGCCGAGGGCGTAGATCACCGGTGAGAACGTCTGCGTGGGGTCGACGAACCCGGCGAGGAGGAAGGTCTGTCCGGTGGGGGTCGGTGTGGCGCTCTGACCCTGACCGACGGTCCACTCACCCATGATCTTTCCCCCCTTTGTCACAGTCATCGTGCCTTGCTTCAGCGCGATCTTGACAGCCCAATCGGTCCGTGCCGTGCGCAGACCGTCCCCCGGAATCCATGCAGTGGCGCCATCGGGACGTGATGGCAGCCGCACGTGGATCCAGTTTGCATCACGCCCGATGATTGGCAGCCAGGTCTGGTCGCCAATCTGCTTGCTCGGGATCACTGTAATGGGATTTGCGCCAGGTTTGGCGAATCCGGCAATATTTGTTTGAATCTGCACCACTTCGCCGCCGCTTGGTGCGCTCTCGTTCACCGGCGCGCCCTTGACGGTCGTCATCGTTGTCGCACGGGGGAGCTTGGCCAGAGTTGCCACACTGACGGATGGTATGGCGATGTGCCGCGCTGCCGGTGCCGGTGCCGAGAGCCTGGTCTGCGCCGCCTCCGGGTGCGAGCTGCCTCCGCCGAAGAACTTGATGGCCAGCACGACGCCGAGTGCGATCAATAGGAATCCGCACGCCACGCCGAGCACCGTGGTGCCGATGCTTCGGGCAAGGCCCCGCCCGTTGAGCCGGTGTGCTGGCATAGCTCCTCAACTGCATTACCGACCCGGTGGCCGCGCATCCCCTGAACGGCCAAGCATAGCGAACGCGGTGACGAACCTCACGACCCCGGCACCGTCGCCTTGCCGACCGAAGTGATCGTCACCTTGCTGGCCACCAGCACGGTGTAACCGCAGGTGCTCATCGCGTGCGGAGCCACGTGCCCCACCACGGTCACCTCCGCCTGCAACGGCAGACGGTTGCCCTCCTGGAACCCCGAGTGCGCCACCTGGCTCAGCTTTGCGGGAATCGTGTTACCAGTCAGCGCGTAGCGATCCCCGTCGGTGGTCGTGAACCCGATGCAGGTCAGACCATGTCCCAACACCGTGCCGTGGAAGGTCCGGTCGGCTGGGGTGCTGCTGGCGCCGGCCGAGGTCGACGGTGTGGGCCGGCTACTGGTCGCGGGTGTGGACGGCTGCCCGCTTGGGGCGGCACTGGTCGGGCCGGCCACATTCGACGAGCTTCCTGCTCCGGATGTCGTGCTGGAACCACAACCCACGATCGTCACCATCCCCAGTGTCATCACCGCTATTGCCCCGAGCCGTGCTCGCATCAGCCCTCTCCTCTTGTGCGCGCCTGGACTCTCAGACTACGTCGCTCCCCCGGGGCGAGGTGGCTCGCGCACTGTCGGATACGGCTCTGCCCCCAGTCGCAGCTGTGACTGGGGGCAGAGTGTTGGGCGTCTGCGCCTGATGACTACTTGATGGCCTGGATGAAGGCTGCGCCGTGCGGCGTGCCGACACCGGTCACGTTGTCCCAGCCCGCCTTGGTGACCAGCGACTGGTGGTGGGTGTCAAAGCCGATGACCAGACCACTGGTGGTGGTCATCGGGTAGTAGACACCCGCCTTGTTCGGGCCGTTGACATCCGTGATCGCCGAGGTGCCCGCAAGCTGGTAGAGCTTCGGCGCGATGTTGCCGACCTTGTACTTGTTGGCCGTCTTGCCGAGGCCGACCAGCGCCGCCGTCACCGGTGTCGCCAGGCTGGTGCCACCGATCGGCTCGTAGGTCAGGCCGCCGTCGTTCGTGTAGATCGTGTAGCCGGTGAACGGGTCGGCAACGGCTGCAATGTCCGGCACCACGCGCATCGTGCTGGAGTAGCCGCCGACCTTGCCCTTCTGCCATGCCGGCATGGACCAGGTCTCACTGATGCCGCCGCCGGCGCCGTAGGGCGGGTAACTGTTCGTCACATCAGGGAAGGTCGTGGCTCCCGGACTGGCCTGCGAGTAGAAGCCGTCCTCCCAGCCGGTCAGGGCCGAGAGCGAGCCTGTCGACTTCATCCCCACGGACGTGCCACCGACCGCGGCGACGTAGTAACTGGTGGCCGGGTAGCCGATGTGCGGCTTGCCATCGTTGGTCTTCGTCTTCCGGGAGTTGTCGCCCGAGTCACCGGTTGCGGCAAAGACCGACATGCCGGTCAGCGATGCCTGCAGCAGCGGACGATCCCACGAGTTCTTGTCCGCCGTGGTCAGGCCCTGGTCCGATGACGTGCCGAACGACATCGAGATCGTGGTCACCTTGTGCGCGTCCACGGCCTTCTGCAGCATCGCGGTCAGATCGCTGTCGTTGCAGCTGGCCGCGCCGTAATACGTGATCGACGCGCCCGGGGCGATGGCATGGCTCGACTGGACGTCGAGGTCCTGCTCGCTCTGGGCTCCGGCGCAGGCCGGGTCGTTGGTGTACGGGTTTGTGACCGCGGTGTAGCTGGCCAGCGTCGGGTAGCCGGCCTTCTTCATGTAGGTGTTGGTCTGGGCCAGCTCGTTCTTGTTGTTGTCCCACAGCAGAATGCCCAGCGAGGCCTTGGTGGTCTTGTAGGCCGCGGACCCGTACATCTTTTGCAGGTCGGCCGGCATGTAGCCGCACATCACGTTGGACTCGTTGCTGTACTTCTTGGATTTGGGGTAGAGGTGGTCGCCCCAGTACGCGGAACAACTCGTGCTGCCATCCGACGCACCGTTGGCAAGCGGCTTCATGTTCTGGCCGAGCCCACCTGTGTGCACCATGCCCTTGGCGGACGCTGACTTCTTCCAGTTCGGCTGCACCACGTGGTCGGTGGTCATGTGGTGCACCGAGTTGAGTCCGGCGATCCCGCTCAGGCCAAGACTGGCTGGCACCGAGGGAGAGGCATTGGTGGTCAGCCCACTCTTGCCGTCCAGCGTGGCGCGGTGCATCTGCACCTTGAACGCCTTGTTGACGTGGCTGACGGTGCCGCTGACCGTGACCTGGCCGGAGTCCCGGCTGATCTGGGTCACGGTGAAGCCCTGCGACTTCGCCCACTTCGACACCTTCGTCAGCTGCGCCGCGCTCGGCGCGAAGTAGGTGCGGTACTGAGCCGGCGACAGCACGACGCTCTTCTGGACGAGCCTGTTCGCCAGGTCCTGGTTGCGCAGTGGCAACTGGAAGGTGAAACTCATCGGCTGCGTGCTCGCGGCCGCCCCCTTCACCGATAGCCCGCTGGCGTGGACAACGCCAGAGTTGGGCAGCACGGTCCTACCATCATTGCCTGCGGAAGCTGCCAACGCACCCGCGGCGGGGATCACCGCCACGGCCGTTGCAGCTGCCGTGAGGGCAGCGAGGTTTCGACGCTTCATCCGAGTCGCTCCTTGGTCTGGTCACATCTGTGTGATGCACGGGATGCTCCGTAGCCGAACGACAGTCACCCTTCCGACTGACACCAGCACTCCTGATAAACCCCTGTGCGTGCTACACCCTAGCCGGACGATCGGACCAGGGCGAGGGGATGGGACAAGAATTTGTGCGGCTATCCCCCGTACGGACGTCAGACGTGTCGGCGCGAGGTGATGACCCGGAACCGGCCGGCGACGAAGGCGGCATCGGCATACGCCGCGTTGGCTGCGGGGTTGGCGCCGGTGCCGTGGTAGTCGCTGAACGCCGCGGTCTGGTTGACGAACACTCCGCCGGTCAGGTTCTCCGAGAGCGCCACGCCCGCATCGGCCGCCGCATCACGGGCGTCCTCCAGCACCGGGTAGGACGTGGAGTAGACCGACGCCGTCATCGCACCGTGCTCGGTGATGGTGTCGCGCAGCCGTTGCAGCGACTGGTCGGTGGAGTCTGTCGCGATCAGGAAGGCCACCGGCCCGAAGCACTCCTTCGTGTAGGTCGCACTGTCCGTCACGTCCAGGGCAACCAGGCCGGGAGTGCGCACCACGGCGTCCGGGAAGGACGGGTGCTCGACCTTGCGGCTGTCCAGCACGAGCCGCCCGCCCGCATCCTGCGCCAGCTGTGCAAGGGAGGCCGCTCGCTGCCGGACGCCGGGGTTGACGGTCGCACCGAGGACCTCGACGGCCTTCGCATCGTCGGCGGTGAACTTGCGGATCGCCTCGGCCAGAGACGATCCGAATTCCTCGAAGCCGAGATGGCCCTGGTCGGTGTCCAGTCCGTCACGCGGCACATAGACGTTCTGCGGCGCGGTGCACATCTGACCGGAGTAGAGCGAGAAGGAGAACGCCAGGTTGCCGAGCAGCCCCAAAAGGTCATCAGTGGAGTCGATGACGATCGTGTTGACGCCGGCCTTCTCGGTGTAGACCTGCTTGCCGGCGGCGGCCCCTGCCTGCTCCAGCCAGTTGCCGAACGTCGGACCGCCGGTGTAGTCGATGATGCGGACCTCGGGTCGCTCCGCGAGCACCTTGGCCAGGCCCTCGCCGTCGGCCTCGGCGGCGAGCTGCACCAGGGCCGGGTCGAAACCGGCCTCCGCGAGCGCCTCGCGCAGCACCTTCACGGTGATCGCCAGCGGCAGCGTGGCGTGCGGGTGCGGCTTGACGACCACCGGGTTGCCGGTGGCCAGCGACGCGAAGATGCCCGGGTAGGCGTTCCAGGTCGGGAAGGTGTTGCAGCCGACGACCAGCGCCACCCCGCGCGGCACGATCCGGTAGTCCTTGCGCATCCGCAGCGGCTCACGCTTCGCCGGCTTCTCCCACACGACGGATGACGGGATACGCTCCTGCTCGACCAGCGCCGTTACGACCGCCTCCAGCCCGCGGTCCTGCGCCTGCGGCCCGCCGGCCTGGAAAGCCATCACGAACGGCTGACCCGAGGTGTGCTGCACGGCGTTCGCCAGCTCGAACGAGCGCACGCCCAGCCGGTCCAGCCCCTCGACCAGCGCCGCTGCCCGCACCAGCGCACCGGCATCGCGCCAGGCGGGCAGCGCCTGCTGGGCCGCGGTCATCGCCGCGTCGACGTCGAGGTGTGGGTAGGTCACACCGAGCTCCGGGCCGTAGGGCGAGACCTCCGCGCCGACCCGGGTGCCGTCACCCGGCTGGTCGGCGAGGTCGAACGGCCGACCCAGACGCGCGTCATACGCTGCCTTGCCCTCGGCCGCCGCGTGCTCGCCATAGACCCGCGGGGACGGTGACTCCGGGTAGCGGGAGTAGTAGCTGCGGGCAGCCAGCGCCTCGCGAGCCTCCTGCAGCGCCTGCGCGTGCTTGCCGACGAGTGGGTGGTCCTGGTGCAGATCTGTGGTCGTCACACGACCAATGGTAACCATCCGTGTTACACCGAGGCGACACATCTGCAAGCATGTGTCACATGACCGATGATGCACTCGAGCACGTGAGACGTATGTGGGACGCCGACGGCGCCTCCCAGGCCTTGGGTATCGAGCTGCTCGACGTCGGAGTCGACGAAGGCCTCGGCCACGCGACGACCCGGATGACCGTCACCGACACCCAGGTGAACGGTCATGCGATCCAGCACGGGGGGTACATCTTCACCCTGGCGGACTCGACCTTCGCCCTGGCGTGCAACGCGACCGGCCACACCACGGTCGCCTCGGGCGCAGAGATCAACTTCATCAGCTCCGGACGCCTCGGCGACACGCTGGTCGCCACAGGCCACGAACGAGCACGCTATGGCCGCAACGGAATCACCGACGTCACGGTCACTCGGCAAAGTGACGGCGGCGTCGTTGCCGAGTTCCGCGGTCGGTCCCGCACCCTGCCACCGCGCTGACCAGCGCCGTCCTCACCACGCTCGAGACTCGCCACGCAAGAAAAGAGAAGCTCATGACCACCCCCCTCCCGCAGATCCCCGACGGCAGCCACCTGCTCGACGACGCCGAGCGCTGGTCGGTCGACGAGCTGCGCAGCCGCCAGCTGGAGCGGCTGCAGACCACCGTCACGTCGGCCTATGACAACGTGCCGCACTATCGCGCGGCCCTGGACAACATCGGCGTCCATCCACGCGACATCCACGCGCTCGAGGACGTGCGGCACCTGCCGTTCACCACGAAGGCGGACCTGCGCGACAACTACCCCTTCGGCATGTTTGCCGTGCCTCGCGAGCAGGTCGTGCGGGTCCACGCGTCCAGCGGCACCACCGGCAAGCCCACCGTGGTCGGCTACACCCGCGCGGACATCGACACCTGGGCATCGCTGGTCGCCCGCTCACTGCGCGCAGCGGGTGCCCGACCCGGCGACGTGGTGCACGTGGCCTACGGCTATGGGCTGTTCACCGGCGGTCTCGGAGCGCACTACGGCGCGGAGAAGCTGGGCTGCACCGTCGTGCCGATGTCCGGCGGGCAGACCGAGAAGCAGGCGCAGCTGCTGCGGGACTTCGGCGCCCGGGTGATCATGGTGACCCCGTCCTACTTCCTGTCGATCCTGGACGAGCTGGACCGCCAGGGTGTGGATGCGCGCGAGCTGCCGCTGTCGGTCGGGGTCTTCGGTGCGGAACCGTGGACCGACCTGATGCGCCGGGAGATCGAGGAGCGGGCCGGGATGCACGGCACCGACATCTATGGGCTGTCCGAGGTGATGGGGCCCGGCGTCGCGCAGGAGTGCGTGGAGACCAAGGACGGCCTGCACATCTGGGAGGACCACTTCTATCCCGAAATCGTCGACCCGATCACCGGCGAACCGCTGCCCGACGGTGAGGTGGGCGAGCTGGTGTTCACCTCGCTGACCAAGCAGGCGATGCCGGTGCTGCGCTATCGCACCCGTGACCTGACTCGGCTGCTGCCCGGCACCGCCCGCCCCGGCATGCGGCGCATGGAGAAGGTCACCGGACGCTCCGACGACCTGATGATCGTGCGCGGCGTCAACGTGTTCCCGACCCAGATCGAGGAGCTGGTGCTCGGGCTGCCCGGCCTCACGCCCTACTTCCAGTGCGTGCTGTCTCGGCCGGGTCGCCTCGATGAGCTGACCGTCAACGTCGAGGCGCAGGACGGCGTCGGCGATGAGCGGCGCACGGCGCTGGCAGCCGAGCTCACGCACGAGATCAAGAGCCGCATCGGCACCAGCGCCCGGGTCGTCGTCATGGATCCCGGTGGCATCGAGCGGTCGGTCGGCAAGGCCCGCCGGATCATCGACCAGCGCACATAGCGCCCCGCGAGCAGCCCCCGCCCGCTACTCCCGCCCGGGCGAGGTTCGGGGGCTGTTCAGAGGGCGGGGCGGAGGCTGCCCAGCTGGTCGAGGAACTCATCGACCACGACCGCGTCATACCCGCTCGTGCCGAATCTCGGCGGGTAGAACTGCACGGATGCGATCTCGGGCAAAGGCTCCCCCTTGGCCATCGCGACGAGCACCTTGTCGAGGAAGTCGTCCACCTCGGCCGTGACGTAGGCACGTGAGCCACTGCGCTTCGTGAACGTCGACTCGCGCACCCACTCCTGTTGCTGTCGGGTCCATTTCAGCCCACCGCCCTGCGCGACGGGCGCCGCGCTCTGCGTGCCTGCCGCGGGCCGCACTCCCGGGGCCGACGGCTCCGGGAGCTGTATCGCATCGAACTTGTGCTGCCAGGACACGACCTGGTCGAACACCGCCTCGACCCTCGCCGGGACGTAACCCTCCCGCAGACGGGTGCGCCGCAGGGCGGTCGCCGCCACCTGCGGCACCGGTTTGCCGGCCCGCATCAGCGTGACGACGCGGCGCAGCTGCCGGTCGACGTCGTCCGCGAGATAGCCACCACGCTGCCGCGCCAGATCGACATGCTCGACGTATTCGATGTGCTGCTGCGTCCATGGCGTCTGCGTCATAGCCTCATTGTCACGCACCGTAGGGTTGGGCCATGCGCGTACTCGTCTCCGGCGGCGCCGGATACATCGGCTCACACACTGCGGTGGCGCTGCTGGCGCACGGCCACGACGTGGTGGTCGTCGATGACTTCAGCAACAGCAAGCCGACCGTGCTGGGCCGGATGGAGTCGCTGTCGGGCAAGCACATCCCGATGCACTCGTTCGACCTGTGCGATGCCGACAAGACCGAGCACCTCTTCGCGAGTGAGCAGATCGATGCGGTGATCCACTTCGCCGGGCTCAAGGCCGTCGGCGAGAGCGTGGCCAAACCCCTCGCCTACTACCGCAACAACCTCGAGACGACTTTCTCCCTGCTGCGGGCGATGAACCGCACCGGTGTGCGGCGCCTGGTCTTCTCATCCTCAGCGACGGTGTATGGCGACCACGCACCAGTGCCCTATCAGGAGGACTACCAGCCGCTTTCGGCCGCGAGCCCCTACGGACGCACGAAGGTTATGAACGAGCAGATCCTGACCGATGTGGCCGCGGTGACGGACGGCCTCAAGATCGCGATGCTGCGCTACTTCAACCCGGTCGGCGCCCACCCGTCGGGGCGGCTGGGCGAGGACCCGCAGGGAATCCCCAACAACCTGATGCCGTTCATCGCGCAGGTGGCCGTCGGGCGACGTGAGCGCCTCCAGATCTTCGGCAACGACTACCCCACCGACGACGGCACCTGCGAACGCGACTACATCCACGTCGAAGACCTTGCGGCCGGTCACGTGGCCGCGGTCGAGCACCTGGATGACCTGCGAGAGCCGGTGCGCCCCTTCAACCTCGGCACAGGCACCGGCACCTCGGTGCTCGAGCTCTTCCACGCGTTCGAGCGCGCGGTCGGGCACGCCCTGCCGTATGAGGTGGTCGGCCGCCGCGCCGGGGACCTGCCGGCCTACTGGGCGGACCCGGCCCGCGCTCATCGAGAGCTGCGCTGGCAGGCGACCAAGACCATCGACGACATGTGCGCCGACACCTGGCGCTGGCAGTCGCAGAACCCGCAGGGCTACCCCGACGCGTGATCTGCGCGTCGCGTGCTCAGGTGCGGTGGACGGGACGGCGAGCGGTCGGCATACGACCGCTCTCATGTGCCTCGTCCGGGTCGTGACCCTTGACGTAGGCCGCGCACTGGGTCCGCGTGGCCGGCCCGAAGGCGACCCGCCAGTCCTGTGGGCGACCAACGCTGATCGGCCAGATGCTGAAACCTTGGGCCCGATTCACCATCACGAAAAACAGTCCCCCGTCGTCCTCGAACGGGTTGCCCATGGCGATGCGCCTCCAGCGGCTGCAGTGTGCCCGACCAGTCGGCCGTGCACCACGCGACTGGTGCCCCCGCACAGGAGTTGCGATGCCTTCATTGTTGCGCTCATCAGCTCCATCCGTCACTCATGCAGCCACCCTGTGGACAACCGTGTCGCGCCTTGAGACGGACGAGTGGGACGGCCACCGGAAGGTGCCCGCCCCACCGCGTCAGGAGGCGACTTCGTCCCAGGTCAGGACAGTGTCACCGAGCCGTCATCGACCACGAACGACGTCTGCAGCGACGAGTCCTCGGTGCCGGTGAACTTCAGCTTCACCGTCTGACCGGCAAATGCCGACAGGTTGACCGTGTGCTTGACGTAGCCACTGCCCTGGTTCTCGTTGCTGGCCGTCGAGACCGTCTTGCTGCCCGCGGTGACCGCGAAGGTGTCGTACGGGTAGTACGTGCCCTCACTGGAGTCGACGTGCAGGTAGTAGGTCAGGGTCGCCTTGCAGCCGGCCGGGATGGTCACGCTCTGCGCCAGCGTGTCGGTGTGCGACTGACCGTATCCGTCGAGCCACGCGTCATACGACCCGGACCGCGGCGTCTCATACGGCGCCCACTGGCCGATGATCTGGTCGTTGCTCGCGGTCCAGCCGGTCGAGCCCTGCTCGAACCCGCCGTTCTTGAGCACGTTGCCGGAGCAACCGCTGGGCGGAGGCGTGGTGCTGGTGACTGCCCAGCTGAAGGTGACCGATCCCTTCGCGCCGGCCGCGTCAGTCGCCGTGACCGTCACGCTCGAGGTCGCGGCCGTGGTCGGCGTGCCGGTGATCAAACCCGAGCTGCTGATCGACAGACCGGTCGGCAGGCCGGACGCGCTCCAGGTGTAGGGCGCCGTGCCACCACTGGCCGCCATCTGCAGCGAAACCGGTGTATTCACCTGGCTGCTCTTGGAGCCCGGGTTGGTGACAGCCACAGTGCCGGTGCTGCCGGCGCCGAACATGGCCAGTCCCTCGGGCGTGCCGTTGCCGGTCGGCCCGTCCCAGCCGACGCCCGCGGTGCACAAGACGCTGGGGCTGCAGGTGCCGTTGTTGCCCTGGGTCACATCGTTGAGGTCGCCGGGGTGCGAATAGGACAGGTCGTTGCCGTAGGGGGTTGTGCCGGCCGCCGAGGCCAGCGCGGCAGTCGCGGCATACATCGGCGACGAGGCGCTCGTGCCGCCGTAGACGGACCACCCACTGCCGCCATAGGTCTGGTAGACCGCAACGCCGGTGGCCGGGTCGGCGTCCATCGACACGTCCGCCTCCGCGCGCCCGGAGCAGCCGGTCGTCACGTTGCTCTGGAAGGCCGGCTTGGCGATGTAGGTCGAGCAGCCCGAGGACCCGCCCTCGGTCGAGCTGGTGTGCCAGACCGACTCGGACCAGCCACGGCTCGTGCTCGAGTCACGGGTCAACGAGGTGCCGCCGACGGCCGTGACGTAGGCCGACGTCGCTGGGTACTCGGCGCCGTAGTCACTGTCACCGGTGCTCGCCGTGATGAAGACACCCGAGTGCTTGTAGTACTGCGAGTCGGTGCTCGCGTCTCCGCTGGAGATGCTGCCGCCGTAGCTGTTGGAGACGTACTTCGCGCCCATCGACACCGCCGTGTTGACCGAGGCGCCCAGGTTGGCCATGCTCGCGGAGCTGGCCTCCACCAGCACGATGTGGCAGTTGGGGCACACGGCAGAGACCGTGTCGAGATCCAGCGAGATCTCGCCCGCCCAGCCGGTGTTGGCCGCCGGCAGGCTGCTGGTCGAACCGTTCTGGCCGACCTTCGTGAAGCAGCCGTTGGCCGTGGTGCAGGCGGGTAGGCCGTACTGCGAGCGGTAGGCGGCAAGGTCGGACTCGGCATTCGGGTCGTCGTAGGCATCGACGATGCCGATCGTCTGGCCCGACCCCTTGGTCGCGGAGGGCAGGCTGTAGGCGGCCTGCAGGTCGCTCGGGCCGTATCCGTTCGGGGTGGCATCGGGGGTGATGGCCTGCGGCTTGATGCGGGCCGGCTCGACGTTGTTGGTCTGGCGCATCGCGAAGCAGGTGGCGATGCCGGTCGGTGCGTGCTCGGCACAGACATGCGCGACCTTGAGGTGCGACGGTTGCACGGGTGCGCCTAGGGACACCCGCGGGGTCGTGACGTGCGCGGCGGTCGAGCCGGGGTGCATGATCCGGGACTTCGCCTTGACGGCGGCCGCGTGTGGAGAGGTCACGGGAGCCGAGGAGGCGAAGGCCGGGCTGGAGGCAAGTGCCAGCGGCACGGCCGCGCTCATGGCGAGCAACGTCATACCGGTGCGTCTGGCATGCCGGCCACCGAGGCGACGTGTTGATCCGGGCATAGGGAGTCCTTTCTAGGGCACTCGACGGCGTGCTGCCGCCAGCGGCCGCTCGAGGAAGTCCTCGCGCGACCGCTGCCACCACCTCGTTGTGGTGACAGCGGAACGCTAGCGGCGGATCGCCCAGCGTTTGCCCTGCTCGAGGTAAAGAACGTTCCAGTTGGGTATGCGAATCGTCAGTATTTCCTGACTAACTCACACCCGACGTCGCAGATGATAACTGCAGCGCTCGCTTGAGCGGCCGCGCTCGAGCGCCAAGGGGTGGGCACACATAAAGGCCACAGGCTCCGGATACCGGCTCGGAGCGCCCCCGAGGGTTATGGTGCGCACGTGCCAGAACTCTCGTCGGCCCAGGCGGTGCTGGGCGAGTTGGGCCTGACCTCCTACGAGGCCAAGGCCTACCTGGCGCTGCTCCAGCGCGAGTCGTTCACCGCCGCCGAACTGGCCCGGCAGGCGCACATCCCGCGTCAGCGGATCTATGACGTGGTGGCCGGGCTGATGCAGCAGGGCCTGGCCATGCAGCGCCCGGGCGTCTCGGTCACTTACGCCGCGGTGAGTCCCGATGTGGCCCTGGACGGCCTGATGATGCGGCACCGTCAGGCGCTGGACTCCCTGTCCGAACGCGCGGGCGGCGCCGTCGGAGACCTGCGATCGCTGTGGTCCCAGGGGCAGGTCGAGAAGGCGCCCATGGCCTACATCGAGATGTTGCGGGACACCAGTGTGCTGTCTGCCCGGTTCCATGACCTGCAGATCAGCGCAACAACGTCGATGCTTGTCATGTCGAAGCCGCCGTATGTCGCCACCGACAACGCGATCGGGCTCGATGCGACGCGCCGGATCGCCGCAGGTGGCGGCGAGGTGCGCTGCTGCTACGAGTCGTCACTGCTCGAGAACGAGAAGATGGTCAAGGAGACAGTCGAGTTCGTCGCGGCCGGGGAGGACGCACGGATCGTCGACGACATCCCCTTGAAGATGGTGCTGGTCGACCACTCGCGCGCGCTCTTCTCGCTCACCGACCCGGTCGCCGGCGCCCTCACGTCGACCAACATCCTCGTCGAGCACCCGGAGCTGACCGCCGCTCTCACCCTGGCGTTCGACACGGTCTTCGCCAAGGGCCGCCCGCTGCTCGAGGCCGCCCGCGAGGCCGGCTACGACGTCTGAACCAGCCCATTCGCCCAACTACGGGTCACATCTGGTCGGGGGCCTGTATGCCGAGCAGGCCAAGACCCCGCACGAGGACCTTGCGGGTCAGCGTGCAGAGCGCCAGACGCGAGTCGCGGACCTCCGCATCCTCGGCCTTGAGGACCGGGCACTGGTCGTAGAACGTGGTGAAGGTCTGCGCCAGGTCGAACAGGTAGGCGCACAGCCGGTGCGGCTCCAGCGTCTCGCCGACCTGACCGACCACGTCGCCGAAGTCCAAAAGCCGCAGTGCCAGGGCCCGCTCGGCCGGCTCGGTCAGCGTGATCGGACCACTCGGATCCACCACGTCCGCACGTCCGAGGATCGAGCGGATCCGGGCCGCGGCGTACTGCAGGTAGGGGCCGGTGTTGCCCTGCAGCGCAAGCATCCGCTCCAGGTCGAAGGAGTAGCCGCTGTCGTGCGAGACGGACAGATCGGCATACTTGATCGCGCCGATTCCGACCTGCTGCGCGATGGTCGCTCGCACCTGCTCGTCGAGATCGCCGCGTGACTGCCCCACGACTTCCGTGGCCTTCTGCAGGGCCGCATCCACCAGGGACTGCAGCGACACGAGGTCACCGGACCGCGTCTTGAGGATCTTGCCGTCCGCCCCGACCACGTTGCCGATCTGCACGTGGATCGGCTCGGTGCCCTGGATCCAGCCGGCCTTGTCCGCCGCGTCCCAACACATCCGAAAGTGCAGATTCTGCGGGGCACCGACGACGTATAGCGCGCGGTTGGCCTTGAGGTCGAGCGACGACTGCTTGATGGTCGCAATGTCGGTGGTTGCGTAGCCGTAGCCGCCGTCCGACTTGCGGATGATCAGCGGCACCGGCTTGTCATCACGGCCGATATATCCGTCGAGGAAGATGCACAGGGCGCCGTCACTCATCGTGGCGATGCCCTTGGCCTCGAGGTCATCGCAGATTCCGGGAAGCATGTCGTTGTAGGACGACTCGCCCACTATGTCGTCGTCGGTGAGCGTGATGTCGAGCTCCCGGTAGACCCTGTTCAGGTAGCCCTTGGTGAGGTCAAGGATCTCGCCCCACAGGCGCATGCTCTCCTGCTCACCGCTCTGCAACGTGGCTACTCGGGCACGGGAACGCACTGCGAAATCGCCTGCGCTACCTGCAGGCTCAGCCTTGTCGGCAGTGTCGAACTTGGTGCGCGCCGCCCGGTAGAACGTGTTCGGGTCGGTCTTGAGCAGCCGTGCGTCGGTGCTGTCCTCGCCGACCTCCAGCAGGTGCTCGATCAGCATCCCGAAGGCCGTGCCCCAGTCGCCCAGGTGGTTCTGCCGGATCACGGTGTGGCCCAGGGCCTCCAGCGTGCGAGCCAGTGAGTCCCCGACGACGGTTGTGCGCAGGTGCGCGACGTGCATCTCCTTGGCGGCGTTCGGGGACGAGTAGTCGATGACGATGCGCTCGTGCTCCGGCCGCGGCATACCCAGCCGCTCGTCGGCGAGCTGCTCGGTTGCCGCGCGGGCGATCCAGTCATCGCGCAACGTCACGTTGATGAAGCCCGGGCCGGCAACCTCCGCCTTGGCCACCACGTCATCGGCAGCCAGGTGGTCGATGACGCCCTGCGCGACCTCCCGTGGCGGCCTGCCGATCCGCTTGCCCGCGGCCATCGCGGCGTTCACCTGCAGGTCCGCGCTGGTCTGACGCTTGTTGGCCGGTCGGATCACCGGGTCCGCCTCCCGCCACTGCGGCCCGAAGGCCGCAGCCATCGCCGCCTGGACATAGGGAGTGAGCACGATTGTCGGATCAGCCATGACGCTAAGGATACGGGGAGCTGGCGACCGGGCTCGCACCCCTACTGGACGCACGGTTCCTACGCGACGTAGTATCTACGACGTTACGTAGTACTACGCAGATCGTAGGGGCACGCATGGAGCATCTCGACCTGGCCCGGTGGCAGTTCGCCATCACGACCGTCTACCACTACTTCTTCGTGCCGGTCACGATCGGGCTGTCCTTCATGGTCGCCTCCTTCGAGACCCAGTGGCTGCGCAAGCGCAATCCGCAGATGCTCCGGCTGGCGAAGTTCTTCGGCAAGCTGTTCACGATCAACTTCGCCCTCGGCCTCGCGACCGGGCTCGTCCAGGAGTTCCAGTTCGGGATGAACTGGTCGGCCTACTCCCGCTTCGTCGGAGACATCTTCGGCGCACCACTGGCGATCGAGGCACTGCTCGCGTTCTTTCTTGAGTCGACCTTCCTCGGGCTGTGGATCTTCGGCTGGGGACGCATCCCGGAGCGACTGCACGCGGCCTGTATGTGGATCGTGCATGCCGGCACGCTGCTGTCGGCCTACTTCATCCTGGCCGCCAACTCGTTCATGCAGAACCCTGTCGGCTATCGGAACAACCCCGTCACCGGCCGCGCGGAACTCACCGACTTCTGGGCGGTGCTGACCAACAAGGTGCAGCTGGCGACATTCCCGCACACCATCCTCGCGGCATACATGACCGGCGCGGCCTTTGTGCTCGGCATCTGCCTCTGGCACGTCCACCGCCGCAGCGTCCCCCAGGACCAGTCGATGTATCGCAAGGGCGCAAAGTTCGGTGCCTGGATGCTGCTGCTCAGCGGGCTCGGCGTCGCGGTCTCCGGCGACTTCGCCGGCAAGATCATGACCGAGGTGCAACCGATGAAGATGGCATCGGCTGAGGCCCTCTACAACACGCAGGCGGGCGCGCCCTTCTCCATCCTGACTGTGTCCAGTCTCGACGGTCAGCACGAAAAGGTTGCAATCACAGTGCCAAAGCTGCTGTCCTTCCTTGGAACCGGCGACTTCAACGGCACAGTGCACGGGATCAACCAGCTCGAGGCGCAGTACAAGCACAAGTACGCCACCGACCCGCACACCCGGGCGCAGACCTACGTCCCGACACTGCCACTGACCTACTGGTCCTTCCGCGTCATGATCGGGCTCGGCACGGCAGCCGCCGCGATCGGCGCAGCCTCCCTCTGGACGCTTCGTCGCCGCGACAGCGAACCGGCACGGTCCCGGTGGTGGCCGTGGGCTGCGATCTCGGTCGTGCTGCTGCCGATCTTTGCCAACTCGTTCGGCTGGATCTTCACCGAAGCCGGGCGCCAACCCTGGCTGGTATTCGGGCTCTTCACCACGCAGTCCGGTGTGAGTCCAGGGGTTTCGGGCGCCGAAGTGGCGACATCGCTCACCATCTTCACCGCGCTGTATGCCGTGCTGGCCGTGATCGAGGTCAAGCTCACGCTGCGATATGTGCGGGCCGGCGCTCAGGAGCTCGAGGAGCCTTCGGCGGGCGCCGACGACGATGCCGACGACAAGCTCGCGTTCGCGTACTGACCTGGCAACCACACTGCATACCAAGGAAACTCATCATGGAACTCACCACCGTATGGTTCGTCCTGATCGGCATCCTGTGGGCCGGATACTTCGTGCTCGAGGGTTTCGACTTCGGCGTGGGCATGCTCTTTCCGGTGCTCGGACGTGGGGCCGATCGAGAACGGCGGCGCCGCGTCCTGCTCAACACGATCGGCCCGACCTGGGACGGCAATGAGGTATGGCTGGTGACTGCGGCCGGTGCAACCTTCGCCGCCTTCCCCGAGTGGTACGCCACGCTGTTCAGCGGGTTCTATCTGATCCTGCTGGTCATCCTGGTCGCTCTCATCCTGCGGGTGCTTGCCTTCGACTACCGCGGTAAGCGGGATGACCCGTCATGGCGCAAGAGGTGGGATGCCGCGATCGTCTTCGGCTCTGTCGTACCGGCTTTCGCCTGGGGGTTGGTCTTCACCAACATGATCCACGGCCTGCCGATCAACTCACAGGGCGTATACACCGGCGGCCTGCTCACGCTCCTCAACCCGCTGGCGCTGCTCGGTGGCCTGACCACGCTCGCGCTGTTCCTGCTGCACGGCAGCATCTTCGTCGCGCTGAAGACCGACGGCACGATCAGGAGGGAGGCCCGTCACGTTGCGACACGAGTGGGGGTCGTCGCCGCGGTCCTGGCGATCGCGCTCCTCGTGGTCCTCAATCTGCAGACGGGCAACGACATCTCGTGGATCTGCTTCGTGGCAGCAGTCATTGCGCTCGTCGTCGGGCTCGTCTTCAACGTGCGAGGCCGTGAGGGCTGGGCCTTCTCCGGGACGTTCGTCGCCATCGGCCTGACCGTCGCAGCACTCTTCACAATGCTCTTCCCGGACGTCATGCCATCGACCAGCAACGCCGCATGGTCGCTGACCACCGACAACGCTTCGAGCTCGCACCTCACCCTGGCGATCATGAGCTGGGTTGCCCTGCTGTTCACCCCGATCGTCGTGCTCTACCAGGGGTGGGCCTACTGGATCTTCCGTCGCCGGATCAGCACGGACCAGATCCCACCGGCAACCGAGCCTCGGCTGGCCAGTGAACAGGTTGTGCACTGATGCGTCCCCTCGAACCTCGCGTGCTGCGACTTCTGCCCAGCTGCCGCCGGGCCGTGTTCGTCCTCGGCGCCCTCGGCGTGGTGAACGGCACGCTGGCCATTGCGCAAGCCTTCGCCCTGTCCCTGCTGCTCGTGCGAGCCGTGCAAGGGCACGACATCACGACCGCTGCGATGTGGACACTCGGCGTGCTGCTCGCCCGCGGAATCTGCAGCGCCGTCATCCAGCTGGTGGCCGACCGCGCCGGCGCGGACACCGCCGCCCAGGTGCGTTCGCTCGTCATACGTCGGTGGCTTGGTCAGGCTGCGGACGACCGACCTGACTCGGCACGAATGCTCACGGGAGCCACCAGTGGAGCCACCAGCGTCGAGCCGTATGTCGCGCGCTACCTGCCCGCGCTCGTCTCGGCCGCGGTGCTGCCACCGGTGGCGATCCTGGCACTGCTGCTGACCGACTGGCCCAGCGCGCTGATCGTCCTGCTGACCGTGCCTCTGCTGCCGCTCTTCGCCGCACTCATCGGCAAGCACACGCAGGAGGCGACACAGAAACGGTGGCATGCGCTCACGGCGCTCGCCGGTCACTTCCTCGACGTCATGCGCGGTCTGCCCACGCTCGCCGGCTATCAGCGGGCGGATGCGCAGGTCGATGTCGTCGACGAGGTGGGTCAGAAGCACCGGCGGGCAACTCTGGAAACGCTGCGCATCGCGTTCTTGAGCAGCGCAGCGCTCGAGCTGCTCGCCACGATCGCCGTCGCCATGGTGGCGGTGTGCGTCGGCCTTCGGCTGGCCTACGGCACCATGTCACTGCAGGTTGCGCTCACCGCGATCTTGCTGACCCCTGAGGCGTACTGGCCGATCCGACGGGTCGGCCAGGAGTTCCACGCCGCCGCGGACGGCGCCGCCGCCCTCCAAGACCTCCTGCCCCCCGAG
The DNA here is from genome assembly GCF_007845645.1 of Leekyejoonella antrihumi. Lineage (GTDB taxonomy): Bacteria > Actinomycetota > Actinomycetes > Actinomycetales > Dermatophilaceae > Leekyejoonella > Leekyejoonella antrihumi. The sequence continues at coordinate 73,133 of NZ_VCQV01000004.1, read as the reverse complement.
AGGTCACAAATCACACCCGAGAGGTCACTCCCAACACCCGAGAGGTCACAAATGGCACCCGTGGACCGGCGTGACGATGACCCACCTTGCGATATCCGCGACCATGCCACCCTGACCTATCGCTACCCGGGAAGCGACCATGATGTCTTGCACGACCTGCGCGTGCCGCTCAGTCGCGGGCTGACGGCGTTGGTCGGCCCCTCCGGCTGCGGCAAGACGACCGCCCTCGAACTGCTCGCCGGCCTACGAGCCATCCCGAGCACCCACGAGCGAGCCGAACTCACGGCTCATCTCGTGCGGCAGCGACCGTTTCTTGCTCCACTGAGCGTGCGGGACAACGTTGCCCTCGGCGTGCGCGATCTGACGGACGTCCCGCTGCGGGATGCCATGCAGGTCACCGGGCTGGACCAGGTGGTACGGGGTCTGGGCGTGCGGAGTGACCTGTCGGGGGCTGGGAGTGACCTGTCGGGGGCTGGGAGTGACCTCTCGGGGGCTGGGAGTGACCTCTCGGGGGGTTTGGGGTTGGGGGTGGTGCTGGGGGATGACGGGTTCGGCCTGTCCGCCGGCCAGCGTGCGCTGGTCGCGCTCACCCGCGCCGTGCTCTCCGGCGCCGACCTGCTGCTGCTCGACGAGCCGACGGCGCACCTCGACAACGCGGTGGCGGAGCACCTGCGGGCGCTCATCACCGACCTCGGTCAGGATCACCCGGTGATCGTCGCGACCCATGACCGGGCGCTGATCGAGCGCGCCGACCACATCGTCGCGCTCGAAGGAGCACCGGCATGAGCACCGACGGGAGCAGCCTGATCCGGCCCGCACCCGGCGTCATCCGTGCCGCACTGGTCGGTGCACTCGCCAGCATCTGCGGCGTGGCCCTCACCGCAACCTCCGGGTGGCTGATCGTGCAGGCCAGCACCCGCCCCGTCATCCTGACCCTACTGACCGCGATCGTGTGTGTGCGGGCGTTCGGCATCGGCCGGCCCGTCTTCCGGTATGCCGAGCGCGTCCTTGCGCACGACGCGGCTCTGGCCGATCTCGTGCGGCGTCGGGTCGAGACCTACCGGCGGTTGATCCCGCTGACGCCCGTCGGTCTGGGTCGCCGCCGACGCGGTGACCTCATGACCGGCGTCGTGCACGATCTGGATGACGAGGTGGACGTCCAGGTGCGTGCGCTCGTACCATTCATCGGATCCGCCCTCACTGCACTCTCGGTGACCGTGGTCGCCGGCGCATTCCTGCCGACTGCGGGGTTTGTGGTCGCATGCCTCGTGCTCGGCGCCGCAGTGGCCGTGAGCGCCTGCGCGTGGTGGAGCGCACGCGTCTCGCATGACACCCAGCGAGCACGAGCACAGGTGCAAGCCGCAGCTCAGCTTGCGGTGACCAACATTGTTGACCTTCAAGCGATCTCGGCAACAAGCACGGCAATCAGCTGGCTCGACGAAGCGCAGCGCACACTGAAGCAGGCCGTCCACCGGCAGTCGCGCGCGCACGCTGCAAGCACTGCTCTACTGCCGGCCCTGATCGGCGGAGCAACGGCCGCCATGGCTTTCTGCGTGCACTCTGGGGTCCAGTCTCATACCGTCAGCCCACCGTTCGCGGCCATGCTGCTGCTCCTGCCGGTCGCGCTGAGCGACACAGTGAACGTGCTCCCGGACGCGTGCGAGGCGCTGACCCGCGGCAGCGCGGCACGCAGGCGCTTGGAATCGCTTCTGGAGCAGCGTATTTCGCCGATACCTGAGGGTACAGAGGCGATCTCTCGGCATACACCTGTCGTGGAGCTGGACGCCGTGCGGGCCAGCTGGACCGGTGCCCGCGCCGACCTGCCGCCCACGACCGCACGCATCCTGCCCGGCGAGCACGTCGCGCTCGTCGGCCCCAACGGCGCCGGCAAGTCGACGCTCCTGGCCGTCCTGACCCGGCACCTCCACCCATCACACGGGGTGCTGAGGCTCGATGGGCAGGATGTGCGCACGCTGTCGGCACAGTCCATCCGTCGGCTGATGGCGGTTGTCGACGACGAGCCGCACGTGTTCGCCGGATCCGTGCGGGCCAACCTGATCCTCGCGCGGCCGGAGGCATCAGACCCCGAGCTGTATGCAGCGCTGACCCGGGCCGGACTCGACCAGTGGCTGGCGGGCCTGCCGGACGGCCTCGACACCGTCCTCGGCCTCGGCGGGCGGGCGATCTCCGGTGGTGAACGAGTGCGCCTGTCCATCGCACGCGCCCTCCTCTCGAACCGCCCGATCGTCCTGCTGGACGAGCCGGTCGCCCACCTCGACCACCCCACCGCCAACCGGGTCATGACCGACCTGCATGCCGCCACCCGGGGCCGCACCGTCGTGCTGGTCAGTCACCAGCAGGACGGCATCGACGGCTGCGACCGGGTGCTGCGGGTCGGTGACACAGGGACCACCTGCGCGGAAGCCACAACGACTCGGGATACGGTGATGGCGTGACACGTTCATCGCGAAAGCCCGCTGGCAAGGGCGATCTCGAGCGTTCCGTCATGGAGCAGCTGTGGGATCGCCCCGACGGGCTGTCCGTGCGTGAGGTCCTCGACGGACTGGACTCCGGGCTCGCTTACACCACGGTGATGACCGTGCTCGACCGGCTCGCCAAGAAGGGTGTCGTCAGCCGAGAGCGCGACGGTCGAGCGTGGCGCTATCGGCCGTCCGCGTCCCGAGGAGAGCAGACCGCGCAGGTGCTGAGAGACGCTCTCGGTGGGCTGTCCGCGACGGGCCGGCGCGACGCGATGCTGCACTTCCTCGGCGACTCGTCACCCGATGAGCTGGCCGACCTGCGGGCGGCCCTGGCTCAGCTGGAGCAGAACCAGACGCCGTAGTCCGGGTCGGGCCGGTCAGACGAAGCTGTGCAGCGACGCGACCGCCAGGGTCTGCTGCGCGCCGAACTCCTCGAACCTCTCCAGCACGTCGAAGCCGAGGCGCTGCATGAGGGCGACCGACCGAGCGTTGGCCGACTGCGTCACCAGGATCACCGACTCGTCCTCGTGCTCGGACGCGTAGTCGGCGAGCAGGGCGCTGACCGCCTCGTAGGCAAGACCCTCGCCCCAGTAGGCCTTCTTGAAGACGTAGGCGATCTCCAGCTCGTTGCCCTCGTCCCGCACGTGTCCGGGCCGGGCTGGGTCGCGCCGATCCAGCCGGAGCGCCCCCATGAGGGTGCCGTTCCCCCGCCCGGCGACCACGGTCGATCCGCTCTGCGGGTCTCTCAGACAGGCGTCGACGGTCGCTTCGACCTCGGCGCGGCCGCGCGGTCCGCCGAGGTGCGCCCGCACCGATGGGTCCGTATGCAGGTCGATCAGAGCCTCGCGGTCGCGGGGCTCAGCGGTGCGGAGGGTCAGGCGCGCGGTCTCGATCACACCGCATCCTCACACGAAATCCGGCGGCAGTGCATTGTCGGTCCAGCCAGCAAACGGGCGGATCACTCGAGCGGAAGATCACTCGGGTCGCAGTTGGATCCGCAGACGATCACGGTGACACGCTCTCGGTATGCCGGCTCATAGGCGCCGCTGAGCAGCGCCGCGAGGGCGGTGGCGCCGCCGGGCTCCGCAACCAGGCGCGTCTCCCGCCAGAGCAGCTCTCGGGCGGCAGCGATGTCGTCATCGCCGACGAGCACCGAACGGATGCTCGCAGCCTGCAGAGCCTCCCACGCGATCTCCCCCAGCATGCTGGCGCCAAGCGAGTCCGCCGCGACACCAGTCGGGTTGACCTGCACGGGTCCTGAGGCGGCCAGTGCGGCATTCAGCGCGTTGCAGGTCTGCGGTTCGACACCGACAATGCGCGCACCATCTCTGAACCACGACGCCACACCACCGATCAGGCCCCCGCCACCGACGGCAACCAGCACCGTGTCCGGTGAGGTCTGCTCCTCGATCTCGACACCGATGGTGCCCTGCCCCGTGACGGTGCCCATCGCGTCATACGCATGAATGGCCAGAGTCCCCGGGCGGCCCGCCTCCTCCCGGCTCGCCGTCAGCGCCTCCGCGAAGGTGTTGCCCACCTGATGCACCCGAGCGCCATAGGCGTGCAGTCGAGCAACCTTCGTGGCGGGCGCGGTCTCCGGCACGAAAATCGACGCCGGTATGCCGAGCCGCTGGCCGACATACGCGACCGCCATGCCGTGGTTGCCGCCAGACGCTGCGACCAGCGCACTGGGCGGATGCTCCTGTGACAGCACGGTCGTGAAAGCCCCTCTGGGCTTGAAGGATCCGGTGTGCTGCAACAACTCCAGCTTGAGGGCGATGGTCCGGCCGCTCGGCAGCCTCAGGTCCATGCACGGGGTCCGACGGATGTGCGTGCGGATCAGGCCGCGGGCCGCCAGGATGTCATCTCGAGTAGGCCACATGTGACCCATTCTGTCGCCTCGTCGGGCTTTGTGTGCAGGCACCGCTCGATACACCTGTCGAGCGTGCACTCGGCCGGACGGGTCTACCCTGCGAAGATGACGAGGGCGCCGAGCACCATCGGCAGCGCCAGCACGACCAGCGAACCGATCGCGGCAACCAACACAAGCGCTCGGTGTCGCCCGGTGTCACGCAGGATCTCCAGGCGGATGAGGGCCGTGCGGCCCTCATAACCGAGCGCGGCATCCGGGTGGTCGCCTTCGGCCAGCGCCACCAGCGCACGCGCAACCGGGACCTGGCCGACACTGCGCACGGCCGCGCGGTCCGCGAGCAACTCGATCAGCAGTCGGACCTCGACCAGGCCGCGCGCGCTACGCACCCACCCCGGAACCGCCGTGTGCAGCACGGTGAAGAACTCGAGCACGAGGTCGTGTCGCAAGGTCAGGTGCGCCCACTCGTGCGCCAGCACAGCACGCAGCTCATCGGCGGAGAGTGCGTCAATAGTGCTGTCCGACAATACAACCCGATGACTTGCGCCCGGCACACAGTATGCCGTGGGCGTGGGGTGCGCCAAGACCCGCACGACGCCGCCCCCACCGGTCCCACGATCCGGAGTCGCGCGGGCCAACAGGTCGACGAGCTCGCGATGCTCCCGTCGGGCCCGCCGCAACGACGTGCCGATCAGGTGGCCCTGCACCAGCAGCCGGCCGGCAAGCACGGCTGAGATCGCCAGGCCTAGAGCCAGCATCCCCAGGTTGTCCGCCGGTGACGGCACGGCATGCCCTCGGCGCACGGTCGCCAGGATGGCCAACGGTGCCAGCGCGAGGCCCGCAATGACCGCAGCGAGCGACACGGCCTGCCAGAAGAGCAGCGCCGATCCCGGAACCTTGCGCAGCCGGTGCACCGCCGGCAGCCATCGCGGCACCGGCCAGGCCAGCACCACGGCCACGAGAGCGAGAGCCGCGAGGTACATGTCGCCATTCTCCCGTGCACGGGGGTGCCGGACATCCGGCACCCCCGTGGTCACAACTCACGGTTCGATGGGTTGCAAGTCACCTCTCGGAGGGTTGCAACTCACCTCTCGGAGGGGGTGTCAGGCGTTGACGAGCTCATCCTCCGCCGCGGTGTGCTTCGGCTGCCGCTCCAGGTGGATTGCGAGCTTCTCGCCCTCGACATCGACGTGCGGCAGGATCTTGTCAAGCCACTTCGGCAGCCACCAGGCCTTGTCGCCCAGTAGGTTCATCACGGCCGGGATCAGGGTCATCCGCACGATGAAGGCGTCGAAGAAGACCGCGATCGCCAGTGCGAAACCCATGGACTGGATGAGGCTGTTGGACTGCAGCATGAAGGCGGAAAATACCGAGATCATGATGGCTGCTGCCGCTGTCACCACGCGAGCGCCGTGCCTGAACCCATCGACGATCGCTGGCCTCGCCTGTTCGCCGTGCACATAGGCCTCGCGCATCCGGGTGACCAGGAAGACCTGGTAGTCCATCGCGAGCCCGAACACGATGCCGATGAGGATGATCGGCATGAAGCTGACCAGTGGCTGACCGTCGACGAGCCCGAACAGCCCCTGCTGGAAGACCAGCACGGTCGCGCCCAGGGTCGCCAGCACCGACAGCAGGAACCCGACGGTGGCTGTCAGCGGCACCAGGATCGACCGGAAGACCACCATCAGCAGCAAGAACGCCAGCCCGATCACCACGGCGAGGTACTTCGGCAGGGCCGAGGTCAGCGCGGAGGACACGTCGGTCTGAATCGCGGTGACGCCCGTGACCCCGACGGTTGCGCCGGTCTTGTGCTCGACGACGCTCTGCGTGCCCCGCAGGCTGTTCAGCAGGTTGAGGGTCGACTGGTCGTCCTGACCGCCCTTGGGGGTGATGAGCACCTGGGCGCCCGTCCCCGCCTTGTTCGTCGCGATGATCTGCGCGTTGGCCACGTCCTTCTTGTCGGCCGCCCACGCGGTGACCTCGCCGAAGGCCTGCATGCGCGCCTTGGACCCGTGCACGTCACTCGCGTCGACCACCGTGATCAGCGGTGCGTTTCGACCGGCGCCGAAGGCCTGCGTCACCATGTCGGAGGCCTGACGCTGAGTGGTCGTCTTGGCCGCGGTGGAGTCACTGGGCAGAGCCAGGTGCATCTGCGAGATCGGCCCGGCGAGGCAGCCGAGGACCACGATGACCGCGCCCACCACGAGCGCCGGCCGGCGCGCGAGCATCCGCGCCCAGCGGACCCCGTTGTTGACGGACTTGCCCGAGTCGTCGACCTTGTCGGTGCGCCGACGGATGCGGGCGCCGAACGCCTTGGTCTTCAGCATGCCGAGCACCGCCGGCAGCAGGGTCAGTGCGACGAGCACGGCGAAGAACACCGTGCCTGCCGCGGCGAGGCCCATCGAGGTCAGGAAGGGGATGCCGACCACGGAGAGCGCACACAGGGCGATCAGCACCGTGAGACCGGCGAACACGACTGCGCTACCGGCCTTCCCAACAGCAAGACCGGCCGCGTGTGCTCGGTCCTGCGTGTGCTCCAGCTCCGTGCGGTAACGCGAGAGGATGAACAGCGTGTAGTCGATGCCGACCGCGAGCCCGACCATCGACGAGAGGATCGGCGTCGTCGTGCCGATCGTGGTGAATGCGGTCGCGGCGGTGATGCCCAGCGTGCCCATCCCCACGCCGACGAAGGCGGAGACGATCGGCAGGCCCGCGGCAACCAGCGAACCGAAGGTGATCAAGAGGACCACCGCGGCAATCGCCACCCCGATCAGCTCACTGCTGCCACCCTCGGAGACCGTGGCCTGCATACCCGAGCCCTCGACCTGGGCGTTCAGACCGGAGCTGCGGGCCGACTGCAGCGCGCTGACGACGTCGTTCTGGGTCGCCGGCAACACATCGGCAACCGCCTTGACGTCGAAGTTCCAGGTGATGGTGCCGGTGCGCGAGTCGGACGAGAGCGGCAGGCGGGTCTTGACGTTGGCCTGCGCCTTGGCCTTCGGGATGCCGGCCTGCGTCGCGGTAAGAACGCCCTTCTTGTACAACGCATCCGATGCCTCCACCGGGTTGACCAGCGGCTTGGCGGGCATCTGCGGAACCTTCTCCAGGCCCGCAATGAGGTTGTCGACCGCCTTGGCGTACTGCGACTCGCGAAGCGTGTGGCCCTTCGGGGCGGACACGACGACCGTCGCAGTGGCCTGCTCCAGCGCATCGGCCTTCTCGTGGAAGAGCTTCTGCTGCATGGTCTGCGCCTGCAGCGACGGGATGCCCGGGACCGAGAAGGTGTCGACCATCGGCTTGGAGATCGACGTCGCGATGCCGCCGAAGGCGACAAGAACGACGATCCAGACGCCGATGAAGATGGGCCAGCGTCGGTAGGCGGTCCGACCGAGCCGATAGAGCAGAGTTGCCATGTGGTTTTGCTCCTGGTCTGGAGTGATCAGTGAAGTGCGCTGCGTCGCGGAGGGTGCTTCCGGCGGGCCCGTTCCCCCGAGGTACGGGCCCGCCATGCTGTTCCCTCGGGAGTGGCTAGTCGGCCGTGTCCCGAAGCAGCCGGCTGGCAAGTTTGAGGTTGTCCATGTAGGTGTCGGCGACCGTGCGGCGGTCCTCGCTCTCGACGAACTCGTTGATGGACACGTCGAAGAGTCCGGCCAGTAGACCGACGCAGATGCGGGCGCGCGCGCTGTCAGCGGGCACGCCCTCCCGCTTGGCGATCAGCTGCTGCGCCGCGGCGGCGATCTTGTGGAACTTGCCCATGGCGGCGACCAGCAGCTTCGGGTTGCGCTCGAAGCACCGCCGGGTGGTGACCCACTCATCCTTGGCGAGGTCCTCGTCCTGGAGCAGCGCAAGCACCAGCACGCTCAGGTCGTGCATGAGGTTGCCGGTCGGGCGACCTTCGAGGAAGGCCTCGACGTCGGCGAGCGCCAGACGCGGCGGGTTGCCCAGCACGGCCTCGAGCTTGCCCGGGAAGTAGTTGAAAAGGGTCCGGCGGGAGACGCCGGCCTCCTGCGCCAGGTCGTCCAGAGTGAACTCCTCGTAGCCCCGCTCGACCGCGAGCCGCTGGGCGCAATAGGTGACGCGTCGCGCCGCCTGGCGCCGCTTGATCGTGCGGGCGTCCTCCGGCGGAGCCACGAGCACCGTGAGCGCCGACTCGAAGGAGTCCACACTCGCGAGCGTCAGGGTGGGGATCTCGGTCATGAGATCAGTTTTGCCCTCTATTGCCCCAAAGTGCAAATTGAACATCTGTGGTCCTTCTCTCACTGCCCGGCGGGCAGGTGCGCCGGAGCGCTTGGCAACCCCCTACCATGCTTCCGCGAAAACCCTTATTACAAGGCACAGGACGGGGTTTCAGGGTGCCCTCAAGGCTTGCTCAGGGTGAACCCTGACCGGCCACTTGTGCCATCCGTCACAAGGTCTGCACTTTGGCGACGCTCGTGCAGGAACCAGAACTGCATACCGAGGGTGACCGCGAGATAGATCATCACCGTCGAGTTCTCCAGCCCGGACATGCCGTGCACACCCTCGCCGAAGAGGGCGGGTATGCCGATCGCGGCGACCAGGTGGGCGAGCACCGCGGCCAGCCACCAGCCGATGGTCGAGGCCGAACCACGGCACATCCACGTGCCGTCCGCGCCCTGGTAGACCTGCATGGAACGAGACCGTGGCCAGGCGATGACCGCGGCGAGACCCAGCCCGACGACGACACCGGTCACGTCGCCTACGGACAGCGTCGCGTGATCCACCAGATAGCTCTGCGCATTGAACAAGCCGATGGCGCCCAGCACGAGCGGCAGCTTCAACGGGTTGTCTCGAAGGGCACGGGGACGTAGTTGTCGGACCACGACAAACACGAGGACAGCTACGACGGTGACGGCGGTCATCAGTGCGGAGGAGTTCATGCGTCCTACATTTCCAAGATCCGCTGCCCAGGTCGTCAACCCGTGGTTCGAGCGCGGGTTGAACCCGGGTGGAGATGCTGCCGAACCGTCGCCGGCCTCGATACCGTGACTACGTGACCTTGCAGACGACCGTCAGATGCGTGCCCGAGTCGCGCGAGCGGGCATGAGACGCACCCCACGAAGTCCTCGCTGCCGCTCGGTACTTCGCGAGGACCCCGCATGAGCACCCCACGAAGTCCTCGCTGCCGCTCGGTACTTCGCGAGGACCCCGCATGAGCACCCCACGAAGTCCTCGCTGCCGCTCGGTACTTCGCGAGGACCCCGCATGAGCGTCACTCGACTGCTCCTCATGGCCGCCGCAGTCTGGTCGACCGCGAGCGCCACCGGTATCCCACCCTCGACGTCCCTGGACACCTGGCGGGTCGTGGTGGCCTGGCTCCTTGTGGTCGTGCTTCTGCTCGCCGTGACCTTCGGGCAGGGGATGCCCACCGCTCGGCTGAACATGGGCATTCTTCCGCCGCACCTGCGGACGGACGCCCTGCTGGTGATAGTCGCCAGCATCACCGCTCTGGTCGCAGTCCTGCCGAACGCGTCGCTGACCTGGATGCCGTTCGTCGCCGTCGTTCTTGCCGGCAGCTGCGGACGCTCCTGGCGCGCCGCCGCGCTGAGCGTCCCGCCGGCGGTGGCGCTGGGTTATGCGTCCTGGCAGATCAATCACAGCGGGTCCGCCCTGTTCATCAACCTGATCGCGGTCCTTGCGGTCTTTGGCTGGATCTGGCTGCGCAGGGCGGAAAGCGAGGCCCGCGACCTCGCGGAGGCACAGCAGCTGGTCATCGCGCACGAGCGCGCGAAGGCCGCGACCGCGCAGCGCCAGCAGCAGGTGGCCGCTCAGTTGCACGACGTGCTCGCGCACACCCTGTCCGGACTCATCGTCAGCCTGCAGACGGCGACTCTCGAGGCTCGGCAGGAGCAGGCGTCGCCGCAGCTGCAGCATCGCCTGTCGGCGGCGACCGACCTGGCCAAGGAAGGTCTGGGCGGTGCGCGACAGGCAGTCGAGTCGCTGCATGGCGCGACGCAGGCTCCGGTGTCGGACCCGGCCGAGGATCTTGGTCGGTGGTGGAGCGAGACCACTGACCGGCTGCGCAGCACCGTCGATCTGCACATCACGACCCGTGGCGAGCCGGCCGCCGTGCCGGCGCAGTGGACAGCGCTCGCACAAAGCGTGCTGCGTGAGTCGCTGACCAACTCCCTGCGCCACGCGGCCGGGCGGCCGGTGCGAGTCACCTTCTCTCCCAATGGGGTCCAGGTGCTGTCCGAAGGAGAGGCAGCAAGGTTTCCCACGAGCCGTCACCCGAGCGGTGGCTACGGCCTCGCCGGTCTGCAGGAGCGCATTCAGGGCGCCGGTGGCTTCTTCACCGCCGGCATCGACGCGGATGGTTGGTTGGTCACCATGACGTGGCCGCACTCATCGGGAGGTATGCCGTGAGCATCCGTGTCGTGCTCGCCGACGACCAGACCGTCGTGCGCGAAGGTTTGCGCTCGATGCTGTCGCTGATGGACGGCCTGGAGGTGGTCGGTGTGGCCGCCTCCGCCGAGGAGGCGCTCGACCTGGTGACCCAGCTGGATCCGGACGTGCTGCTCACCGACCTGCGGATGCCGGGGATCGGCGGGCTAGAGGGCATCCGCCGAGTGCGCGAGCGAGGTGAACGGCCCGGCATCGTGGCGCTCACGACCTACGACGACGACCGGGTGATCCGGGAGGCGGTCGGGGCCGGCGCGCTCGGCTTCCTCAACAAGGACGCCGACCCGCAGACCATCGCCACCGCGTTGCGCACGGTGTCCGGCGGACGGTCCCTGCTGGATGCCAAGGCCATGCGCGCGCTGCTCGCCGGGCCGTCGACGTCCACCCCGGACCCGCCCGGCTCCCCGACCGCCTTCCCGGACGGCCTGACCGCGCGCGAGGTCGAGGTGCTGCGACTGGTCGCCCAGGGTCTGTCGAACGCTCAGATTGCGCGGTCTCTCGTGGTGTCGATGAGCACGGTCAAGACACATGTCAACCACCTGCTCGCCAAGACCGGCTGCATCGGCCGCGCGGCCCTGGTGACCTACGCCTACCGCCAGAACCTCACCGACGAGTGACGCGCCGCATGCTGGCATCGCCGGCGTCGATATGCGGTCACGGACCGAGACGGCCCGGGAAGTAGCGCCGCCACGTCGGATCGAGCGGCGTGATGCCTGCCGTCGTACTCGATCGCGAGGCGGGCCGGCGGATAGGACAGGTCGATGCGATAGCGAACCCTGCCCTCGTCGTCGCGCAGCTCCAGGTTGAGGACCGGTTCGGGTAGGCCGGCCACCACCATGAGCATGCGCAGCCGTGACTCGTGCGTCGACTCGGCCCCCGTGCGCGTCAGGGCCGCCGCCAGCCGGGCGCGCTTCGCGCCCCGCGCGGTGCTCAGTGAAGCGGCCGCCACCAGCTGTGCGGGGAGCTTCTCGTCGTACCGAGCGAGGGAGTCGGCGAGCACCACGAGATCCACCAGATCCAGCTCCACGGTCCGCACCGGCGACGTCACCCGGACTCCCCGCACGAGCGTCGTCTCGGGACGACTTTCATAGCGATGCACCTGCACCTCGGCACGCTTCGACGTGATCGAACGACCTCCGCCGAGGTGGACGACACAGGAGTCGGGCACGACCCCGCGCAGCAGCCGAGCCGCGGTGTGATGGGTGACGCACCAGGCGTTCGGCATGACCAGCAACGCGGCATCGATCAGAATGCGCTGGGTCACCGGCACATCGGCGCAGGTAGCAGTCGTGCATCAGCCGGTGGTATCCGGCGGACTCCAGGGCCGAGCGGGAGATCCCGGCCTCCCATGCCTGCGCGAGGCTGAAGGGCCGGGTCGGATCCAGAGGTCGCCGAGTGATACGTATGACCGTGCCAGCATCGGGGACGCCTTCCGGAGTTATCCACAGGTCGATGACGCCACCACCCCGCATACGGGCATCGCCGGCGTCGATATGCGACCTCGGCCCACCTCGTCCGGCGGGTGGACCCGGATCGCCGACCGGCCTTCGGTCCGGGACAATGACGGTCATGACTTCGACCACCAATGTCACCTCCATCCTCGACCGCGCACGCGATCGCGTCCTCGTGCAGGGCGAGCGGCTTGGCTACGACGACCTGGTGGAGGTCCTGCAGACCGGCGACGACCAGTTGGAGGACCTGCTGGCGCTGGCCCACGAGGTGCGGCTGAAATACAACGGCGAGGAGATCGAGGTCGAGGGGATCATCTCGCTCAAGACCGGCGGCTGCCCGGAGGACTGCCACTTCTGCAGCCAGTCCGGCCTCTTCAGCTCGCCGGTGCGCTCGGTGTGGCTCAACATCCCCGAGCTCGTGCGCGCCGCGCAGCAGACGGCGGCGACCGGGGCCACCGAGTTCTGCATCGTGGCCGCGGTGCGCGGGCCGGACGACAAGTTGATGACGCAGATGCGCGACGGGGTGAACGCGATCCAGGAAGCCGTCGACATCCAGGTGGCCGCCTCCCTCGGCATGCTGACGCAGGCGCAGGTCGACGACCTGGTCGACATGGGCGTGCACCGCTACAACCACAACCTGGAGGCCGCCGAGTCCTACTTCCCGCAGGTGGTGACCACGCACTCCTACGAGGAGCGACTGAGCACCTGCCAGATGGTCAAGGACTCCGGGATGGAGCTGTGCTGCGGCGGCCTGGTCGGTATGGGTGAGTCGCTCGAGCAGCGTGCGGAGCTCGCCTCCCAGCTCGGCGCGCTGGAACCGCACGAGGTGCCGCTGAACTTCCTCAACCCGCGCCCCGGCACCCCCTTCGGCGACCTGCCGATGATGGACAGCAAGGACGCGCTGCGGACCATCGCGGCCTTCCGGCTGGCTCTGCCGCGCACCATCTTGAGGTATGCGGGCGGCCGTGAGCTCACGCTCGGCGACCTGGGCACCCGCGACGGTCTGCTCGGCGGGATCAACGCGGTCATCGTCGGCAACTACCTGACGACCCTGGGCCGCGACCCGCGCCAGGACCTCGAGCTGCTCGACGACCTGCAGATGCCGATCAAGGCCCTGAACGCGACCCTCTGACCGTGGCCGAGGACACTGCGGGGTACTGCGGGCACTGCGGCGAACCGCTGGACGTCGGCGGCGTCGATCACACCGGCTGCGGGCTGGCCCTACAGCTCGAACCACCGCGCTACTGCGGCCAGTGCCGCCGGCGGATGAAGGTGCAGGTCACCCCGACCGGGTGGGCCGCTACCTGCTCGCGACACGGCCTGACGCATTCGTCGCCGGGTCTCGCATAGCCTAAAGATCAGTCATCGATGCGGCGGATACGGTCGTCCGGCCGCATCCGTGCTGCACAGACCACCGAAGCGGCCGCGGGTCGCCGACAAGGAGGAACCATGTCTCAGCCGACGAACGGCGATTGGAACGAGGGCGACAACGCCCAGGAGGACCAGCCTCAGTACGGCGGGTACCAGCCTCAGCAGGGTCAAGCGCGAAGCCTCGGACAGGGCTACGACCAGCACACCGCTCAGCAGCAGTCCTACGGCGAGACCGCCGACGAGGGCTACACCCAGGCACAGCCGCAGCAGGCAACCTACGGCCAGTCCACCGACCAGTCCTACGGCCAGGCCCAGGACTACGGCCAGCAGCAGCCCCAGCAGCAGGCGTACGGCCAGTCCACCGACCACGCCTACGGCCAGGCCCAGGACTACGGCCAGCAGCAGCCCCAGCAGGCGAACTACGGCCAGTCCACCGACCAGTCCTACGGCCAGGTGCAGCCCCAGCAGGGCGGTTACGGCCAGCAGCAGGCGTACGGCCAGTCCACCGACCACGCCTACGGCCAGGCGCCGCCCCAGCAGCAGCGCGGCTTCGGGTCCCAGTTCACCTCGGGTGCAACCGGTGTTGCCAGCGGTGCCGGCGACGGCCTCGGCGATCTCTTCAGCGACCTGCAGTTCAAGAAGTCACTGACCGAGAAGCTGTCATCACTGGTCTTCCTCGGCGTGATCGTCTGGGCCGTGCTGCACTTCTTGTCGAACCTCTTCTACAACTTCGGCAGCGAAGACCTCGGCGGCGGCGCCAGCATCAAGCACATGGGCACGGGCACCGCGATCGTGAACACCGTCACCGACCTCGTCTGGCTCGTGCTGGTAGTCGGCGTGGTCCGGATCCTGCTCGAGGTGGCGCTCAACATCGCGCGCATCGCTCGGCGCAAGGACTGACATCGCATGCACCGTCTGATGGCCGGAGGCGCTGCCTCCGGCCATCACCGTCGGCAGCCCCTGATTGGATGATGAAGTGCACCAGCCCCTCGCCACGCCGCAGGTGACCGATCTGCTCGACTTCGATCGGGCACACGTCTGGCACCCCTACTCCTCCGCGCTCGCACCCTCGACCACCCGACTGGTCGAGTCCGCCAACGGCATCCGGCTGCGGCTGCGCGAGACCGACGGGACGGTGCGCGAGGTCGTCGACGCGATGTCGTCGTGGTGGTGCGCCGTGCACGGGTATGCCGTGCCGCAGCTGGACGCGGCCGCTCGCGACCAGCTGGAGCGGATGTCGCACGTGATGTTCGGCGGCCTGACCAACGAACCGGCGATCCGGCTGGCGCGGGCCCTCACCGAGCGGGCACCTCGCGCGGACGGCTACGCACCCCTGGAGCAGGTTTTCCTCGCCGACTCCGGCTCCGTGAGCGTCGAGGTGGCACTCAAGCTGGCCTGGCAGGCGCATGCGGCCGCCGGTCGCCCACGCCGCACGATGTTCACCATCCGCGGCGGCTACCACGGCGACACGCTGGCGCCGATGAGCGTCTGCGACCCGCTGGACGGCATGCACACGCTGTTTCGCGGCGTGCTGCCGCAGCAGGTCTTCGCCCCGCGACCGCCGGCCGGGCTGGATGCCGACACGCCCACCTACGCGGAGTGGGAGCGGCAGGTGCGAGCGCTGTATGCGCAGCATGCCGACGACGTGGCCGCGGTCGTCCTGGAGCCGGTGCTGCAGGGCGCCGGCGGCATGCACATCTATCCGCCGCAGGCCGTGGCGCTGCTGGCCGCACTCGCTCGCGAGTCGGGAGCCCTGGTGATCTTCGACGAGATCGCGACCGGTCTCGGGCGCACCGGCACGATGTGGGCCGCCGATCGCTGCGCGGTGGTGCCCGACATCATGTGCACCGGCAAGGCCCTCACCGGCGGATATCTGACCCTTGCCGCAGTGCTGTGCACCCGCGCGGTCGCCGAGGCGGTCAGCTCGGGCAGCGCGGGCGCGCTCATGCACGGGCCGACCTTCATGGGCAACCCGCTGGCCTGTGCCGTCGCCTGCGCCAGCCTCGACCTCATCGGCTCGCACACCCTGCAGCGGACCGAGCGCATGCAAGCCGAGCTGGACGAGGCGCTCGACCCGGCGCGGGCGCTCGACTGCGTCCGGGACGTGCGCACGCTCGGCGCCGTCGGCGTGATCCAGCTGCACGAGCCGGTGGACGTCGAACGCGTGATCGCGGCGGCCCTGCGACGTGGCGTATGGGTGCGCCCGTTCCGCGACCTGGTCTATGCGATGCCACCTTTTGTGAGCGACGCAGATGACATTGCGCTGATCGGCCGTGCAATGGTGGAGGCCATCCAGGAGGTGCACGGGTGAACTCCTTCACGCAGTGGTTGACACAGGCCGCATCGGACCGCGACACCGCGGGACTGACGCGGCGTCTGGTCGTCCACAAGTCACGCAACTTGATCGACCTCGCGGGCAACGACTATCTGGGCCTGCGCCGGGACGAACGCGTGCTCTCCGCATCGATCGCGGCGGCCGAGGAGTTCGGCGCCGGAGCGGGGGCATCGCGCCTGGTCACCGGCACCTGGCGGGTCCACGAGGAGCTCGAGAGGGCGATCGCGTCGCTCACCGGTGCGGCCACCGCGCTCGCCTTCTCGACCGGCTACCACGCCAATCTCGGGGTGCTCACCGCGCTGGCCGACCGCGACACGCTGATCATCTCCGATGCGCACAACCACGCGTCGATCGTCGATGCGGCCCGCCTGGCCCGCGGCACCGTGCAGGTCGTACCGCACAAGGACGTGCAGGCGGTTGCCCACGCGCTCGCCGGCCGCACCCAACCCAGAGCTCTCGTCGTCGTCGAGTCCATCTTCTCGGTGCTGGGCGACCAGGCCCCGCTGCTCGAGCTGCTCGACCTGGTCGAGCGGCATGACGCGCTGCTCATGGTCGACGAGGCGCACGCGATCGGCGTCATCGGCGACCGGGGCGAAGGCATGCTCGGCTCACTCGGGATGGCTGATCACGAGCGGGTGGTCGCCACCACCAGCTTGTCCAAGTCGCTTGCCGCCCAAGGTGGCGCCTTCTTCGGTTCGCACATCGTGCGCGAGCACCTGGTCAACACGGCGCGCCCCTTCATCTACGACACTGGGCTCGCTCCGGCGTCGGCCGGGGCCGCGATCGGCGCCCTTGAGGTGCTGGCGCAGGAGCCCGACCTGGTCAAGCGCGTCCAGATCGCGGCCGACCGCCTGGCCACGGCCTGCGAGGTCGCGCATCCGGATGGCGCCGTGCTGTCGGTGCCGATGGCGAGCCCCCACGCGGCGCTGGCCGCGGTCGATGTCTGCGCCGCACACGGCATACGCATCGGTTGCTTCCGGCCGCCGTCGACCCCCGACGGCATCTCCCGGCTGCGGCTGACCGCCCACGCCAACCTGTCCGAAACCGACCTGGACTTCTGCGCAGCTGCACTGCGCGAGGTCGTGAGGCGATCCCGCCATGACTAGCACCCCGCCGAGCCGGCCCACCGACCCCGTCACGCCCTGCCCGATCATGTGCGTGACCGGCACCAGCACGGAGGTGGGCAAGACCGTGGTCACTGCGGCGCTTGCCGCGGCGCTGCATGCGCGTCACCAACGGGTCGCGGTCGTCAAACCTGCTCAAACCGGCCTGCAGCCGGGCGAACCCGGCGACATGGCCGAAGTCACCCGGTTGGCGGGCCCCGGCATCGCCACCTTCGAAAACGTGCGGTTGCCCGACCCGCTGGCCCCTGACGTCGCGGCCCGGCGGGCCGGACTGTCGATCCCCACGGTGGCCGAGCACGCCGCGTCCGTGGGCACGCTCGCCCGCAGCGACAACTACGACGTCGTGCTCGTGGAAGGCTCCGGCGGGCTGCTCGTGCACCTGGACTCCGAAGGCGGCGACCTCACGAGCATCGCCGCTGCCCTTGGCGCCGGCGAGCTGCGCGTCGGATTCGTCGTGGTCGTTCAAGAGGGCCTCGGCACGCTGAACCACACCGCCCTGACGCTGGAGGCGCTGGCGCACCGGGGCCTTGATCTCCTCGGCGTGGTCGTTGGCTCTCAGTCACCCACACCGGATCTCGCCGCCAAGACGAACGTCGAAGAGCTCTCGGACCTGGCCGGCGGGTTCCTCATCGGTGGGGTCCCTGCGGGCGCGGCCCAGTTGGACCCGGCACAGTTCCAGTCCCTGGCAGAAGGATGGGTGCATCTGTGATGCAGCGCACGACAGGTCGGCTCGCGGACGGGCGCGAGATCATCTGGTATGACGCTGACGGCACCCGGCGGGTGGCCGTCCCGGACCGGCGCGATCTGGCGCAGGCAACGAGCACCTCGCAGATGCGCCTGGATCCACTGACCGACGAGTGGATCGCAGTCGCGTCACATCGTCAGTCGCGCACCTACATGCCCCCGGCGGACCAGTGCCCGCTGTGCCCGACCACCGACGGGCGCCTGTCTGAAGTCCCTTCCAGCGACTACCAGGTCGTCGCCTTCGAGAACCGATTCCCGTCCCTGTCCACCTATCTGGACGACACCTCGGTGACGAACCTGGAGGGCCTGGAGCAGACCCGCCCTGGCGCGGGCCGTTGCGAGGTCATCTGCTTCACGAGCAGCCACGACACGTCGTTTGCCCAGCTTTCGAGCGCTGAGGCGCGTCTGGTCGTGGATGCCTGGGCCGACCGGACCCGCGACCTGTCGGGGATCGAGACCGTCCAGCACGTCTTCCCGTTCGAGAACCGCGGCGTCGAGATCGGCGTGACGCTCCAGCATCCGCACGGCCAGATCTATGCCTACCCCTTCATCCCGCCACGGGCGCTGACGGAGCTGACCCGGGCAGAGGCCTACGCCGCCGAGCACGACAGTAACCTCTTCGGTGATACCATCAAGGCCGAGATTGCCGATGGCTCAAGGGTTCTCATCGACTCGAGCGAGTGGATCGCATTCGTGCCGTTCGCGGCTCGGTGGCCTATGGAGGTGCACTTCTACCCCAAGCGCCAGGTGCCCGACCTGCCCGGACTGGACGACGCGCAGCGCGATGACTTCACCGCGGTCTATCTCGACATTCTCCAGCGGTTCGACCGCGCCTACACCCCACCGACGCCCTACATCGCCGCCTGGCAGCAGGCTCCCGTTCGTGAGCACCGCGAGCAGGCCTGGCTGCACCTCGAGCTCTACTCCGTGCGCCGCGCCGAGGGCAAGATCAAGTATCTCGCCGGATCCGAGTCGGGGCAGGGCGCGTTCGTCAACGACGGACTACCCGAGCAGCTGGCCGAGCGGCTGCGGGACGCCGCCTCGTGACCGGCCCACTCCAGCCGCCGCGAGCGATCGACGAGTCTGACGCGCTGGAGGTCTTCCATCGCGCATACGGCGGGGAGCCGGACGGAGTCTGGTGGGCACCGGGCCGCGTCAACATCATCGGCGAGCACACCGACTACAACGGCGGGTTCGTGCTCCCGATCGCCCTTCCGATCGGCACGGTTGCGGCCGTGCGGCGGCGCGAGGACCGAAGTCTGCGAGTGCGTAGCGCGAATGTCAAGGGCCGCAAGGGATCTCGGAAGATCGACCTGACCACTGTGCATCCCGGAAGCGACCTGGGCTGGGCCGCCTACGTCGCCGGAGTGGGCTGGGCGGCCGCCGAGCGCGGGCTGCCGGTGCAGGGACTCGACATCGCGTTGCGCTCGAACGTCCCGAGCGGCTCCGGCCTGTCCTCCTCCGCCGCGCTCTCCTGCGTGACCGCCAAGGCATGGGCCGACCTGCAGGGCTGGTCGCTCGACGACCCCACGATCGCCGCGCTGGGTCGCGATGCCGAGAACGAGATCGCCGGTGCACCCACCGGCGTCATGGACCAGCTTGCGTCGGTCTGCGGCCGAGCCGGCCATGCCATGCAGATCGACACCCGATCGGTCGACGTTGCCCAGATTCCCTTCGCGCTGGGCACATTCGGTCTCTCGCTGCTGGTCATCGACAGCCGGGCGCCGCACTCGCTGGTCGACGGAGAGTATGCCGAGCGCCGGCAGTCCTGCGAGGAGGCCGCCCTGCGGCTTGCGGTAAAGGAGCTGCGCGACGTGCCCGTCGAGGCACTGGACACCACGCTGACCAAGCTGCCGGAGCTGCTGGCCCGCCGGGCGCGGCACGTGATCACCGACAGCCATCGCGTCGAGCTGGTGGCCGAGATGCTCCGGTCCGGAGACGATCCCCGACGCATCGGCACGCTGCTGAACGATTCGCATACGTCCATGCGGGACGACTTCGAGATCACCGTGCCCGCCGTGGACACGATCCAGGAGGCCGCGATCGCCGCCGGCGCACACGGTGCCCGGATGACCGGGGGAGGCTTCGGCGGCTGCGTGATCGCGCTGGTCGAGCAGGACGCCGCAGGACCGATCGCCACCGCCTGCGCGGCCGCCGCGACCCGGGCCGGCCACGCCGAACCCGTGGCATTCACCGCGAAGCCGGCCGACGGCGCCAGGCGGCTGTCGCTGTAACCGTTGCCCTTGACCGCAACAAACCGTAAGTAGTAACTTACGGTTCGTGACGACTTACGATCCGGCTCTCAGCTGGGCGGCGTTGGGAGACCCCACCAGGCGCGCCATCGTCGAGTGCCTGGCGCAGCGGCCACGTGCAGTGGGCGAGCTTGCCGAGCAGCTGCCGATCAGCCGACCCGCCGTGTCGCAACACCTGAAGATGCTCAAGGACGCGGGGCTGGTCACCGACCGGGCGGCGGGAACCCGCCGGCTCTATCGGCTCAATCCGGAGGGGGTGGCCGCGATGCGTGACCAGCTCGACACGTACTGGGGCCGCGCGCTTCGCGGCTATCAGGACGCCGTGGAAGAACCGGCCAAGGAACGACCGACCCAGGAGAAGCCATGACTCGCACAACGGAAACCGCAGTGGTCCGCCGTCAGATCGTCGTCGAGGCGTCGATCGAGCGCGCCTTCACCGTGTTCACCGAGCAGTTCGGTGACTTCAAGCCACCGGAGCACAATCTGCTCGCCGTGCCGATCGAGCGGTCCGTCTTCGAACCACGGGTCGGCGGGCACCTCTACGACCGGGGCGTCGACGGCAGCGAATGTCGTTGGGCTCGAGTCCTGGCCTATGAGCCGCCGGATCGGGTGGTGTTCAGCTGGGACATCGGGCCGCAGTGGCAGCTCGAGGCCGACCCCGCAAACACCAGCGAGGTCGAGGTCCGCTTCATTGCCGAGACGCCCGGGCGCACGCGGGTGGAGCTGGAGCACCGCAACATCGACCGGCACGGCTCGGGCTGGCAGGGCATCACCGACGCCATCGGCGGCGATGCCGGGTGGCCGCTGTACCTGTCGCGCTACGCCGCACTGTTCGCCGACGGCACCTGACGCGCCACCGGGCCCCAGACGAGTGCGGTGTGATGACATAGGCCCATGGACACGCCTGCCGCCGACACCGCA
The DNA here is from genome assembly GCF_007845645.1 of Leekyejoonella antrihumi. GTDB lineage: Bacteria > Actinomycetota > Actinomycetes > Actinomycetales > Dermatophilaceae > Leekyejoonella > Leekyejoonella antrihumi. The sequence goes on along the minus strand of NZ_VCQV01000004.1, from coordinate 52,162 downwards.
TACCGCATCTGCTTCCTGTGCAGCGGCAACATCTGCCGCTCTCCGATGGGCGAGATCGTGCTGCGTGCGATGATCGAGGACGCGGGTCTGAGCGACCGCGTCGCAGTGGACTCAGCGGGCACCGGTGACTGGCACGTCGGCGACCCTGCCGATCCGCGCACTCTCACGGTGCTCGAGCGGGCGGGATACGACGGCAGCGCGCACCGCGCCGGCCAGATCGACTCGACCTACCTGGAGCGTCGTGATCTGATCTTGGCCGCCGACAACGGACACGTGCACAAGCTGGAGCGGCTGGGCAGCGGCCCGGCGAAGATCGCCCTGGTGCGGTCCTTCGACGATGCGGCCGTGCGGGCGGGGAACACCGAGCTGGACGATCCGTACTTCGGCGAGATCGACGACTTCGAGCGCTGTCTGCAGGAGGTGGAGTCCGCCTGCCGTGGCGTGGTGCGGATGCTGCAGCAGCGCCCGATCTGAGACTCAGCGGACGGACAGGTTGGCGCGCGCCACCCCGGTGACCCATCGCAGGATGGCCACGTCATCGAGATGCCCCAGGGGCCCCGCGTCGGGGATGACGTCATCGTCCATGACCAGGTAGTGCAGCGCGGCGACCACCAGGCGATGGTGCGCGTCCTCGTCGCACGACCGGTCTGCGGGTCCGCTCCCGGCACCCTCCAGCAGCTCCTCGATGTGCGCCTCCACGACCGCGCAGGCAATGTCAACGTCGACGCCACTGGAGGTGTCCTTCAGCCGGCCGACTCCGAAGGCGTGGGTCTCGACCTGGTGGAGCAGCTTCTGCAGAGCACGCGGGTCCTCCGCGATGGCCGCGGCAGCCAACTGCGAACGCCGGAATGCCGGCGATGCCAGCAACCGGGTCACACCGGGCTCTTGCACGATCACAGCGTTAGATTAGGCCGCTGCGCGGCCCGGTGGGGGGGAATGCGCAGATCGGTTGATTCTGCTCGACGTGCCGCACATCGCGTCCCGACTGACAGTGGCCTCATCTAAAGTGTCGGCACGTGATCAATCCGCGATGACACCGCACAAGGAGCCACTACATGCCTACTCGTGAGACTGCCTGGTCGGCCGGCGCGCCCTGCTGGGTCGACTGCGCATTCGAGGCGGAGCATCGCGGGATGCACCATGCGCGCGACTTCTACGGCAAGCTCTTCGGCTGGCACATCGTGCAGGACGAGGAGCACGGCTATGCGATCTGCCTGAAGGATGAGCGCCCGGTTGCCGCGCTGGTGACCAAGACGGACCAGGACCAGCCGACGTCATGGACGACGTATCTGGCCAGTGCCGACGTGGATGCGAGCGCCGCGGCCATCGAGGAGGCCGGTGGCCGGACCGTGCTTGCCCCCGGCGACGTCGGCGACAGTGGCCGGGCGGCCTACTTCACCGACCCCACCGGTGCCTACTTCGGCGTCTGGCAGGCCCGCCAGCACACCGGATTCGGGCTGGTCGACGAACCGGGATCCGTCACCCACAGCAGCCTGCTGACTCGAGACCTCGAGGCGTCGAAGACCTTCTACGCCAAGGCCTTCGGCTACACGTATGCCGATGAGTCCGATGCCCACGCGACGATCCTGCTGAGCGACGGCAGCACTGGCGGCGGCATACACCGGGCCGGGCAGCTGCCGGATGACGCACCGCCGACCTGGCTCGTGCACTTCGCGGTCGCCGACCGCGACTCGTCCGCACAGATGGCGCAGGAGCTCGGTGCGACGATCCTGATGACCGTGGACACCCCCGGCGGCCCGGAGGCGGTGCTGCAGGGTCAGCACGGCGAGGTCTTCAACATCACCGCACTCCCCGACTGATCCGCAGAATCCGGACCGCGTTGCTGGGCACAGTCCGGGCTTGGGACACTTGCGCCATGCGCTCGCTTGCTGATGCCCAACCCCCGCTCGCCCTTGGTGCCCTCGACGGCCGCTACCGCGCCGCCGTCGCGCCTCTCATCGACCACCTCTCGGAGGGTGCGCTCAACCGCGAGCGCGTGCACGTGGAGGTGGAGTGGCTGATCCACCTGACCACCCACGGCGCCGTGCCCGGTGTGCGCGCGCTCACCGGTGCGGAGCAGCTTGCGCTGCGCCAGGTCGTGGCGGACTTCGACCTGGCCGACATCGCCGAGCTCGCCGAGATCGAGCGCGAGACCGTGCACGACGTGAAGGCGATCGAGTACTACCTGAAGCGCCGATTGCCGCGGATCGTCGGCGCGGCGAATGCCGCCGGGCTGGCCGAGCTGATCCACTTCGGCTGCACCAGCGAGGACATCAACAACCTGTCGTACGCGCTCATGGTCCAGGGCGCCGTCCGGCAGGTATGGCTGCCGAAGGCGCACGACCTCGTGGCGCAGGTCGCCCAGCTGGCCACCGACCTGAAGGACGTGCCGCTGCTCGCGCACACGCACGGTCAGCCGGCCACGCCGACCACGATGGGCAAGGAGCTTGCGGTGCTCACTCACCGGCTGCGCCGTCAGCTGCGCCGGATCGAGGGCGCTGAATACCTCGGCAAGCTCAACGGCGCCACCGGGACGTTCGGCGCGCATACCGCGGCCGTGCCGAGCACCGACTGGATCGCCGTCAGCAAGTTATTCGTCGAGTCGCTCGGCCTGACCTGGAACCCGCTCACCACCCAGATCGAAAGCCACGACTGGCAGGCCGAGATCTACAGCGACATGGCCCGGTTCAACCGGGTGCTGCACAACCTGTGCACGGACGTGTGGTCCTACATCTCACTCGGCTACTTCGCGCAGGTGCGCGGCCAGGGCAGCGTCGGATCGAGCACGATGCCGCACAAGGTCAACCCCATTCGCTTCGAGAATGCGGAGGCGAACCTCGAGGTCAGCAATGCGCTGCTCGACGTGCTGGCCACCACCTTGGTGACCAGCAGGCTGCAGCGCGACTTGACCGACTCCTCGATGCAGCGCAACATCGGCACCGCGTTCGGTCACTCGCTGCTGGCGATCGACAACGCCGGCCGCGGGCTGGCCGGGCTGGACGCGGTGCCGGAGACCATGGGCGCTGACCTCGACCGCAACTGGGAGGTGCTCGGCGAGCCGATCCAGTCGGCGATGCGCGCGCTCGGCGCGACGGGGACACCGGGGATGGAGCAGCCCTACGAGCGCCTCAAGGAGCTCACCCGTGGGCGCCGGATCACCGAGGCCGACCTGCGCGAGTTCGTCAAGGGGCTGGGTCTGCCGGCCGAGGTCGAGCAGCGGTTCCTGCAGCTGACTCCGCGCACGTATGTGGGTCTGGCGCCGGAACTGGTCCGCTTCCTCGACTGACCGGCTCCACCCCGCATACGGGCCATGCCGGCGTCGATATGCGGGTTTTGGGTCGGAACCACCCCGCATACGGGTATCGCCGGCGTCGATATGCGGACTCCCCGCCGGCCAACCTGGTCCGTTGACCAAGACGGTGGGCTCCAAGGGCTCCCATTCGCTAAGTTACCGGGTAGTTTTCTTGTATGGCGGACACGACGACATCGAGCACGACCAACGTCCACGCTTTTGCGCAGGATGCCCTCGGCGACCGGGATGCCACCGGAGTCGCGGCGGCGATCCGCACCGGTGAGATCAGTGCCACCGAGGCGGTCGAGGCGGCAATCGCTCGCAGCAACAAGGTCGAGGAGCGGCTCAACGCGCTGATGTACCGCGACTTCGATCGCGCTCGCGTGCGTGCCGCCGAGCCGCAGCCGGGCGCGTTCAGCGGGGTGCCGATGCTCTTCAAGGACAACATCCCGGTCGGCGGCCTGCCGATGACCGAGGGTTCGCGCGCCATGCCGCACAGCCCGATCGAGAAGGACGGCTGCGTGGCCGACCAGTATCGCCGGACCGGGCTGATCGCGATCGGCACGTCGACGATGCCGGAGTTCGGCTGGACCGCATCGACCGAGACCCTCGCCTATCAGACCCACAACCCATGGAATCTCGACTACTCGGCCGGCGGCAGCTCCGGCGGCTCCGCGGCATACGTCGCGGCCGGGGTGGTGCCGATTGCGCACGGCAACGACGGCGGCGGCTCGATCCGCATCCCGGCCGCGTGCTGTGGTCTCGTCGGCCTGAAGCCGACCCGCGGGCGGCTGCGCACCAACGAGGGCAACCGCACCATGCCGGTGCGCATCGTGTCGGACTCGGTGCTCGCGCGGTCGGTGCGCGATGTCGCCGGGTTCTTCGCGGACGCAGAGCGCGTCCACCACAACCGACTTCTGCCACGTATGGGGCTCGTGGACCAGCCGATCGACCGGCCGCTTCGCATCGGGATCATGGTCGACTCCCCGGTGGCGCCGCCGAGCGACCCGCAGACCCGGGCCGCCGTCGAGGACCTCGGACACCTGCTGGAGTCACTCGGGCACCAGGTCGAGCCCTACACGCTGCCGCTGACGGACTCCTTCCAGGACGACTTCAGCGACTACTGGAAGCTGCTCGCGCTGCTGGCCTCGCGGCTCGGCCCGCTGATGTTCGGCAAGGCGTTTGACCGTGAGCTGCTGGAGCCGTTGACTCTCGGCCTGGCCAAGGGCGGGCGCCGCAGCCTGTTGCGGGCACCCATCTACCTCCCGCGGCTGCTGGCCACCGGCATCACCTCTCGACGGGAGTTCCACCGCGGCCCGGAGGTGGTGCTGACTCCGGTGCTCACCCAGACCACCTACAGGCTCGGGCACTTCTCGCCCGACTTGGACCCGGATGAGCACTTCCAGCGACTGCTTGACCTGTGCGGTTTCACCCCGCTGGCGAATGCCGCTGGAACACCGGCCATCTCACTGCCTACCGGAAGCACCGATGACGGTCGACCGATCGGCACGATGCTCTCGGCGACCCATGGGGCCGAACCCCTGCTGCTGCGGCTCGCGCTGCAGATCGAGCAGGCCCAGCCCTGGCGGCGCATCCAGGACCAGTAAACCCCCTGCCCGGGCTATGAGGTTGCCTGCCAGCGAATCTCGCCTCCGACGACGGTCGCGAGCGCCTGGGCGTCATGGACCCGCACCGGTTCGTGCGCCAGTACCTGCTCATCCAGGATGTCGGTGTCGACGGCGACGAAATCGGCCAGCATCCCGGGCTGCAAGACGCCCTTGCGGCCCTCATCTCCTGCGGCGTATGCCGATCCGACCGTATGCGCGTGCAGCGCCTGCGTCATCGACAGCCGCTCGTGCGGCTGCCAGCCACCCACGGGAGTGCCATCGGCGCGCTGACGGGTGATCGCGGCATACAGCCCGTGGAACGGGTTGGGCTCCTCCACGGGGGAGTCCGACCCGAGAGCCAGCACGGCGCCGGCATCCAGCAGGGACTTCCACCCGTAGGACACCAGATCCTGACCCGCGAGCAGCTCGTCGGCCAGGTCGATGTCACTGTTGCAGTGCGTCGGCTGCATCGAGGCGATGACCCCCAGCCGCGCGATCCGCCCTACGTCGGCCGGTTTAAGGTGCTGGGTGTGCTCGATCCGCAGCCGCAGATCGGTGCCGGTCTCGCGGAGCACCCGCTCGTAGCCGTCGAGCACTGTTGCATTGGCCTGGTCGCCGATCGCGTGGGTGGCCACGCCGATCCCGGCGGCCACCGCCTTGCGTGTGAGCTCGGCAACCTCGTCCACGCTCATCCGCGCCATCCCGTGGTTGCCCGCATCGCCGGGGAACTCGTGGCTCATGTAGCTGGTGTGTGATCCGAGTGCGCCGTCGCTGAAGAGCTTGACCGGGCCCACCCGCATCCAGTCGTCGCCCTGGCCGGTGCGCCGCCCCTCGGCGATCGCCCGGTCGAGAGCGACCAACGGGATGGCCTTGGTCACCCGCAGCCGCAGGCGGCCCGACTCCCGCATCGCGAGGTATGCCGTGCGCGCGTCCTCCCCGTCGATGTCGGTGACGCTGGTCAGGCCTACCGAGAGCAGCTCCTCCTGGCAGTGCAGCAGCAGCGGCTCGAGCGCGCCACTGGCGTCGCCGGCCTGGATGTCGCGCAACGGTTCACTGGCCTGCTCGCGCAGGATGCCCGTCGGCTCACCGGTCTCGTCCCGCTCGATCCGGCCGCCGACCGGATCGGGCGTGCTCGAGGTGATGCCGGCGAGCTTGAGCGCGATCGTGTTGGCCCACATGGTGTGCCCGTCGATGCTCGGCAGTGCCACCGGGTGGTCGTGGCTCACCCGGTCCAGGACGTGCCGGTCGGGGATGGTGCGACCACTCCACTTGTTGGCGTCCCAACGACCACCGAAGAGCCAGATCCCCACCGGCGCCGCGGCGGCATGCTCGTGCACCATGGCCAGGGCCTGGTCCATGGACCTGGCAGGTCGAAGGTCGACACTGACCAGATCTCGGGCGAGATTTGCGGTGTGGATGTGCGCGTCATGCAGCCCGGGAATCACCAGGACTCCCGGCAGATCTACGACCCGCGCGTGGGCGGTCTGCGCCCGGGACACGGCGGCATCGCCGACGGCCACCAGGCGCTCGCGGTCGGTTAGAAGCGCAGTCGCCCAGGGACTGGTCGGGTCACCCGTCCAGATGCGCGGGTGTCGGTAGAGCACGGTCACAGCGTCACTCTAGGCAATGAGGTTCCTAAGGGTAGGCAAAGGTTCGGTCAAGACGACGCCGATGTGCGTCTGAGTGCGCGGACCGCTGCCCCCGACGAGGGTCGAAGCCGATAAGTTCGATGAAGGATTAGCTATCGAGGGAGGAAGACCGTGGAAGCCGAAGACGGTACGGCGCCGCAGCCAGGGGGCAAGACCGTGACCAAGAGGGTCCGACGTGGTCTGGGCGGATGGTGGGTGCTCGCCCTCATCCTCGTGCCCATCCTCGTCGCTGCCCTGGCCACCCTGACTCGCCACAACGGCATCCAGAATGACCTCAAGCACCGCACGCAGTCCGCCCTCAGTGCCGGTGGGGTCGACGGCGCGAAAGTGTCCTTCTCCGGGCGCGACGCCACGATCACCGTCGCACCGGGCCCCAACAGCAAGAAAGCCAAGACGATCGCCAAGCGGGTGACCGGCGTACGCACTGTCGAGGTGAAGACCTCCGGCACCGCGGCGCCCACGCCGAACCCATCGCCAACCAGTGCCGCCGGCACGGCGAGTGCCACCTGCACCGATCTCACCGCCAAGATCGGGACGCTGCTGAAGGGGAACGAGCCGTCGTTCGGCGACAACTCCACCGCCTTGCAGCCGTCGTCCGATGGCACGCTGAGCAAGGTCGCAAGCCTGCTCAAGGGGTGCCCCAATGTCATGGCGCAGGTCGCCGGCTACACCGACAACACCGGCACCGCCGACGGCAACAAGCAGGTTTCGCAGGCACGCGCGGACGCCGTGCGGGACTACCTCGTCAAGCAGGGCGTGACCTCTGGGAAACTGACCTCGATCGGGTATGGCGAGGCCGACCCGATCGCGTCCAACGACACCGACGCCGGCCGGCAGCAGAACCGCCGGGTCGAGATCACCGTGCAGGGAGGCTGACATGGGCTGGTTGTTCGGACAGACCTGGATCTGGTGCCTGATCGCGTTTGTGCTCGGAGCAGTCGTCGCCTGGCTCATCGCCGTGCTGATCTATCCCCGAGAGAGTGACGCGTTCAGGGACATCTCCCCCGACGACGACGACGGAGGTCGAGTCGCATGAACTGGCTCTTCAAGCAAGTCTGGCTGTGGATCCTGATCGCGTTCCTGCTCGGCCTGATCCTTACCTGGATCTATGTGGTGCGCAAGGCATCACGCACCGTCGAGACCACCGAAAGACCACCGTCGAAGGACGAGCCTGCGACCACCGACGATGACATGCACCACGGCGCGGCGGTAGCCGGTGGCGCCGCAGCGGCCGGAGCAGGTGCCGCCGGCGCGGCGGTGGTCGGCGGGCACCACAAGACGCGCGCCGCCGATGACCAGGCGCGCCAGGCCCCGGCGAGGGCTGCTGCCCCGGCCAGGACTGCCACCCCGGCGACCTCGCGCGATGACCAGCCGGAGGCCGCCGGAGCTGCCGCGGCAGCGAAGGCGCGTGCCCGCGCCGAGGAGCCCGCGGCCGCGCCGACCGAGCAGGCGGAGGAGCCGGCAAAGCAGGCGGAGGAGCCGGCGGCGACCGAGCAGCCGAACGACACCGCGCCCGATACCGCTGCACACTCAACCGACGGTGCTGCCCACGTGGTGGGCGCCGGCGTCGGCGCCGCCGCAGCGGCCGGTGCCGGAGTCGCGGCCGGGCACCACCACCGCGCGGCGGAGGTTGACGAAGCCAAGGCGCCGGAAGCGCCCGAGCAGCCCGCCGAGGGCCGCGCCGCAGAAAGCCCCCTCGGGGACGAGCAGCAGAGCATGGGCGCCACGGACGTGTCACCCTCGATCGTCCACGACAACGCGGACGAGCACATCGGCGAGGCCGCGCCGCCTGCGGGCGAGGCACCACGCGTCGGCAAGGCCGAGACGCTCTCGCCGAGCGCGGGGCAGATCGGCGGTGCAGCAGTCAACGACGCGGCAGCCGATGACGCTGCAACATCGGGCGCGAACAAGGATCCGATGACCGAGCAGTTCGGCCCCGGTGCCGCCTCGGCCCGGCCGGACGGAAGCGCGCCGACCGGGTATCCCGTCAAGGGCAACGCCGACTCGATGCTCTTCCACACGTCCGACAGCCCGCGGTATGCCACAACCAGGCCCCAGGTGTGGTTCAAGGATGAGGCGTCGGCCGCCTCGGCCGGCTTCGCGCACTGGGACCGGACCAAGCGCGGCCAGGCAATCGCACCGCCCGCAGCACCCGTCGACGACGCACCAGCAGTCGAGGCGCCGCCTGCGCAGGCACCCGTCGAGCACGCACCAGCGGCCGAGGAGGCACCAGCCGCCGAGGAGACACCGGCCGCCGAGGAGGCACCAGCGGCCGAAGCCGACCCCGACCCGATCACGGAGCACTTCGGTGCCGGCGCCGCATCGCCCCACGCGGACGGTTCGTCGCCCTCGCCGGATCACCGGATCAAGGGAGATGCGGACACGATGATGTTCCACACGCAGGACAGCCCGAGCTTTCAGACGACCGAGGCCGAGATCTGGTTCAAGGACGAGGCGTCCGCCAAGGCCGCGGGATTCTTGCACTGGGACAGCAGCAAGCGCTGACGCCCACAACGTGCCGGCATCAGTCCGGTCCCGTCCCGGTGTCGCACGTGCTGGTCGTCCTCGACTCGCGCCAGTGCGGTGGAGATGAAGGTGTCGATGACGCCGTCTCCGACCTCGACGTTGGCGGACTTGGCCTGGGTCACCTGCGCCTGCGCCTGCGCACGGTCGCTGGTCGCGGCGGCACCGTTGCCGGCACGCTCGGCGACGAGCATCTGCACCGCGTCCCGGGCGGCGCTACCCAGTGGCCGGCGGCATCCAGCCAGGGCTGCGCCTCCGACACGAACTCGGGATCGTTCATGTCCGCCTGCAGTGTGGCGGGGATGTCCTGGATCACCGTGAGACAGCGGTCCAAGGTGCGCGCCGCGGAGCCCGTTCCCGACTCCCACTCGGACCAGAACTGCTTCAGCTTGCCGGCCAGGACCGGTGCCTGCACCGGGTCGATCTCGGAGTAGTGCTCGAGGTCGGCGAACGCGGCCAGCGCCATCCGGGCCGAGCCGCTGGGCCCGGCGAGCTGTGTCAGGCTCGCCCGATAAGACCTCCGCGGGTTGTAGTCGCCACTGTTCCAGGCGTAGTCGGCCACCGTGAACAGGGCGACCCTGGAGGCCACCGGCTGAATCATCGGGTTGGCCGTGATGCCGTACAGCTGCGTGCCCAGGTCGCTGGAGTGCCCGACATACGGGCCGAGCAGCGGCCGGTTGGTGACGTAGTCATTGACCGGGTAGTTGTCCCACAGCAAGATGTCGTGCCCGTACACGGCCTTGGCCGCTGCGGCCTGCGCCGTGCTGATCGTCGGCGCGATCACCCCGACCCCGGTCCACCCCACGATGACCTTTGAACTCAGGTCCGCCTTGATGGCCGCCTTGTACGGGGTGGCGGTGACGTCGGAGTACTCGGTCGGGACCATCTGCAGCGGTTGGGCGCCCGGGTGCGTGTCGATGAAGTCCTTCTGCACCTCGTTCAGCACGTAGGACTGCGCCGCCCCGGCCGCGCCGCCACCGGTGCCGAACTTGGCCTGGTCCGCCGCGCAGTTCCAGTCGGTGTAGCTGATGTCGTCGAACGGGATCGAGAACGAGCGCACCCCGACATCCCACAGCGACGGAAGCTTGGCCACCAGTGCCCGCTCATCGCTCGCGGAGCTGTAGCAGATCGACAGACCCGGTGAGAGCGCGTAGGTGAACGCGACGTGAATCGCGCCAGCGGTATCCACCAGCGTCTTGATCGCCGCCAGCTGGCCGACGGGATGCGGCTCACGCCACTGAGCGCGCAGGTACGGGTCGTCCTTCGGCGAGTAGATGTACGTGTTCATCTTGTGCCGCCCGTAGAACTGCAACTGCGCCGCTCGCTGCGCGTCACTCCACGGCGCACCGTAGAAGCCCTCGATCGTGCCGCGCACCGACATGCTCGGCCAGTCGCGCACCAGGACCCCCGGCACCTCGGCGGAGTCCCCGTGCCGCTCGACCAACAGCCGCAGCGTCCGCACCGGGTAGAACGTCCCCGTCCCGTCGTGCCCGTCGAGCACCACACTCGGGTGACCTGCCACCTCACCGGTGGCGAGCACATATCCCTCCGCCGGCAGGGCGGTCGCATCACCAGCGTTCAGATCATTCAACGCCGCCGCGGCCGCGGGCACCACCTCCGGTCCACCGACATAGATCGCGGTCTCCCGCGCCCTCAGCTGGTCGATGCCGGTGACCTGGTCAACGTGGCGCACCCCGTCCTGACCCAGCATCGTCTTCAGCGCCGCCACCGAGTCCGCATCGCTACCAGTACCGGTCACCAAAGCCACCCGGCCGCCCAACCGGACCGCCTGCCCACGCGTCGACATGGAGTGCGGCACCGGATAGACCGACGGCAACGCATCGCTCGCCACACCAGAAGGTTCCGCCCCGCCCGCGCTGGGCGAGCCGGCGTTCGTCGACGAAATGGCCACCACCGTGCCGATGCCGGCGGCCAGCGCCGCCGCGGTCAATGCGGTGATGAGCGAACGACGCATTCAAGCTCCACCCGTCCGAAAACTGGACCAAGCCAAGCAATCTACGCCTGGGCAGAATGCCGCAAGCATCCACGCGTCAAGGAATTACCGACAGCACGTCGAAGCGATTCACGCGACAATCGTGTCGACACCGCACCCGGCACCCACCCGCCCGTCCGGCGCCCGCCACCTACCTGGAGGTCAGCAGTGAACGCCGAGCCACCAACGCCGTCCCGCCTCGCGACTGTCGGCGGTCGGGTCCTGCGCACCCGATGGCTGATGCGCGCGCCCATCCATCTCTACCGCGCCGGACTGGGACGCCTCTTCGGTGCCCGGATGCTGATGCTCGAGCACGTGGGGCGGACCTCGGGCGCTCCACGATACGTCGTACTGGAGGTCTTCGGGCATCCCACGCCGGACGTCTACCTGGTGGTCTCCGGGTTCGGCACGCGATCCCAGTGGTTTCGCAACCTGCGGGCCAACCCGTCGGCGCGCGTATGGGTGGGCGGCCGGCGGGCCCTGCCCGCCACGGCGGAGCGCCTGGACGACTCGGCCGCGAGCGCCGCGCTGACCGCCTACATCGCGCAGCATCCGAAGGCCTGGGACAAGCTGAAGACCGTCGTCGAGGACACCCTGGGCCACCCGATCGAAGGAGGCTCGGACCTCCCCGTGGTCGCGCTGCGCCTGCATCCCTAGCTCCCGCGTGCTGAAATGAACCATGACGACCCAGCGGAGTGCGGCTGAAGTGGCGCCGCACGCGGGGCTTGCGCACCTGTGGTCGGGGCCGTTACGAGTCCCCCGGACCGGGCTGCCCCGGCGCATGCTGGTCATCGAGACCGTGCTGGTGCTGCTGCTGAGCCTCGGGGCCTCGGCGATCTACTCGGTGCTGGACATCATGCGGCGACTTTCGTCTCCTGTCGCCCTCGGACAGCAGACCTCCAACCTCAACACCTCGCATGCCGAACAACCCTGGCTCGACCTGATCTACGAGATCGTGCAGATCGGGCTCGGGCTGGTGCCGGTGCTGCTGGTCTGCTACCTGTTGGCCCGCGAGCTGCCCTCGGCCGTGCGCTATCTCGGCATCGACCGGGCCCGTCCCCTGCCCGACCTGCTACTCGGGATGATCCTGGCCGCGTGCATCGGACTGCCCGGTCTGGCGCTGTATGTCGGGGCGCGGGATGCCGGCCTGAACACGACCGTCGTGGCGGCCGATCTGGGCTCGCACTGGTGGGTCGTGCCGATTCTGGTGCTCTCCGCGGTGCAGAATGCCGCCCTCGAGGAAACCGTGATGGTCGGCTACCTCTTCACCCGTTGGAGCCAGGCCGGCTGGCGTCTGTGGGTGATCGTCGTGGTCTCCGCGGTGATCCGTGGCAGCTACCATCTTTATCAAGGATTTGGCGGCTTCGCGGGCAATATCGTCATGGGTCTGATCCTCGGCAGCGTCTACCTCCGGACCCGTCGGGTGCTCCCGCTGATCATTACCCACAGCATCCTCGATACCGTGGCGTTCGTGGGATACGCGCTGCTGCACAGTCATGTGAGCTGGTTGTGACGACTCCAACCTTCACCGAGATCAAGGCCGACAAGGTCAGTTGCGCCGTGGGCGACATCACGATGCTGCCACCGACGACGTTCACCGTGCGGCCGGGCGAGAACGTCGCCATCACCGGCGACAACGGGTGCGGCAAGACGACCTTCTTGCGGGTGCTCACCGGCAACCTCATACCGACCCAGGGGGTGGTCACCCGTGACGGCACTCCGATCGACGAGCGGGATGGCGCGACGCGGCGGGTCATCGCCCCGCTCATCGGCCCGGTCGCCGGCTTTCGGGACATGACCCTCGCCGACCACCTCATCCTGATCGACCAGACCTGGGGAGGCGACCGTGAGGGCGCCGGAGCGCGCATCGCGGACATCCTGGGCAAGTTCGACATCTTGAAGTTCGGCAACCGTTTCCTCTCCGAGCTGTCATCCGGTCAGCGTCAGCTGGCCGAACTGGCCATGGTGCTGCTGCGCCCCAGCGGCCTGCTGGTCCTGGACGAGCCGGAGCAGCGCCTCGACCCCGGCCGCCGCGAGCTGCTGGCCGAGGTGCTCGCCGAACGGGCCAAGCAGGGCGGCGCCGTGGTGTGGGTATGCCATGACCAGGCCCTCGCCGAGAGCTCGGTCACCCGGATCGAGCACTTCCCGCAGGGCTCACGCAAGCGCTCGACACAGCGTCCGGCCCCGGAGCCTTCGGCCGGCCCGGCGAAGTCGACCGGCCCGGCGCAGGGTGGCAAGAAGAAGGGTTCCGGCGGCCAACCCGGCCGCAAGGGCAACCGCTGATGCGGTGGGACGAGACCGATCGGGACCGCCTGGCCGACGCCTACGAGCTGCGGTTCAAGGGTGAGGGCAGCCCGCTGTCGGCGGCGCTGTTCGGCGCCTACCTGATGGCGTTGCTCGGCATCATCTACGGCACGATCACCATGCACTACGTCTTCACCCAGTGGCCGCAGGTGCTGCACTGGATGCGGGCGAATGCGGTGCTGACCGTCGTTCTCGTCGTGGTGGCCATCCTCGTCGCCGCGCTGGCGGCCTATCGGGTAGGCAAGACCCGCGGCCCCGCCCTGCCCGAACCGGGCCACATCGAGATGGTCGTCGTCACGGACCTGCCGCGGGGCCTCACGCTGCGCGACAGCTGGCGGGGCAGCCAGCTGCTGGTCATCACCACCTGCTTCGGCCTGGGCGTCGCCGTCCCCGCCGGCATGACGATGGCGGGCACCGACCCGTGGGTGATCGCCATCGGCGTCGTCCTCAGCCTCGTCGGCGGCGTCCTCATCGTGCAGTCCTGGCTACGCGGGCAGGTGAGCGAGCACGGGCCGATCCGCGGGCTGCATACCCTGCCCATGCTCGAGTCCCTGCCGGCCGGCGCACTGCTGACACAGTCGCTGATGTCCGAGAGCGTCTCGTCGTCGCTGGTCAGCGGCGACACGCGGCGGGCCCGCCAGCAGGCGTTCACCCTGCACCTGCGACGCAAGCCGGAGCAAATCAAGGTCGCCGGGCGCTACCTGTCGGTGATCTGGGCCGACATCATCGGCATCCTGCGGGCCGGGTGGTCATCGCTCGGCTGGGTCATCGTCGAGGTCGCGGCCGTCGTCGCCGTCAGTCTGCAGACCGTCGTCGGAGCCAAGTCGCCGCTGGTTCTCCCGTTGCTGTTTCTGCTGGTTCACCTGTCGGCGTCCGGCCTGACCCGCGGCCTGCAGAGCCACGGCATGTCCGCCGGCGAGCAGTCGATCTTCGGGCTGACGTGGCGCACTCAGACGTTGTTGCACCTGCTTCCGCTGTCGATACTGCAGCTGGTTGTGGCCCTGGCGACCGGATTCGTCTCGGGCCTGGTTCCCGAGGCGGCGGTGTTGCGCGCCGTCGGGCTGGTGCTCGCCATGGCGGGCGGCCAGCTGTTCTATGCCCACAAGGGTCCGCCGCCGCCGAGCATGATGGGGTCGGCTCCCGGGCGTGGGATGGGTCTCGCGTGGACGGTCCACCCGGCGATCGGTGTCATCCTCGTGGCGCTCGCCTCGCACCTCGGCGACGGACCGGCGCTGCTGGCCGGCGCCGTGCTCTGCCTGCTCGGCCTCTCGCGAGCACAGTCGCGCTTCGCGCCGGCGCGGCTCAAGGAGTCGTTCATGGAGAAGGCGAACAAGGAGAAAGAAGAGCGTCAGGAAGCCAAGAAGAAGCGCTGACTGCGCCTACCTCACCGTCCTACCCGCCCCGCCTACCTCCTTGCGCCAGCCTCACCCGCCTACCCACTTCGCCTGCCGAGTTGGGTGCTCTCGTGCTCACGCCTTGCTCGGCCCTGCCCACAGGTTCAGCTTGCCGTCGACCGCGTGCTTGTCGATCGCCTTGAGCTCGGCCGGCGTGAAGCTCAGGTTCTGCGCCGCCGCGACGTTGTCCTCCAACTGCTGCACACTGGAGGCACCGATGAGAGCGGACGTGACTCGCTCGTCACGCAGCACCCACGCGATGGCCATCTGCGCCAGCGTCTGTCCGCGCTTACCGGCGATTCGGTTCAGGGCGCGCACGTGCTTGAGGTTCTCCTCGGACAGCATCTTCTTGGACAGCGACTTGTCCTGCGCTGCACGGGAGTCGGCCGGCACACCCTTCAGGTAGCGCGAGGTCAGCACACCCTGCGCGAGCGGCGAGAACGCGATGGCGCCGGTCTGAGTCTCCTCGAGCGCATCCAGCAGGTCGTCCTCGACCCACCTGTTCAGCATCGAGTAGGACGGCTGGTGGATCAGCAGTGGCGTGCCGAGCTGGTGCAGGATCGACACCGCCTGGCGGGTGCGCTCACCCGAGTAGGACGAGATCCCGATGTAGCGGGCCTTGCCGCTGCGCACCGCGGTGTCCAGCGCGCCGAGCGTCTCCTCCATCGGGGTGTCCGGGTCGAACCGGTGGTGATAGAAGATGTCGACGTGGTCCAGCCCCATCCGCTGCAAGGACTGGTCCAGCGAGTCGAGCAGGTACTTGCGAGAGCCCAGGTCGCCGTAGGGACCGGGCCACATGTCCCAGCCGGCCTTGGTCGAGATGACCAGTTCACCGCGATACCGGGCGAAGTCCTCCTTGAAGATGCGCCCGAAGTTGGTCTCGGCGCTGCCGTAGGGCGGGCCGTAGTTGTTCGCCAGGTCGAAGTGCGTGACGCCCAGGTCGAATGCCCTACGCAGCACGTCGCGCTGGGTCTGCAGCGGTTTGTCGTCACCGAAGTTGTGCCACAGACCCAGCGAGATCGCAGGCAGGTGAAGGCCGCTCGCGCCCACCCGGCGATAGGGCATGGTGTCGTAGCGGTCAGGGGCGGCAACATACGTGTCGAGAATCGGCATACGCCCACCCTAGGACCATGGGAGAGTGGCGGGTATGGGGCAGCGCATGTTTGTGGCCGTGGTGCCGCCGCCGGCCGTGCGGGAGGACCTGGCGTCCTTCCTGGAGCCGCGCGCAGGTCATCCGTGGATCGACCCCGAGCAGTGGCACCTGACCTTAGCCTTCCTGGAGTCGGTGCGCGAGGCGCGCATCGATGAGCTGCTCGACGCGCTGGCATCCGCCGCCTCCAGGCGTCGGCCCATGCAACTGGCGCTGGCGGGGGCCGGCGCGTTTCCTGAACCGGCACGCGCCAAGGTGCTGTGGATCGGCGTCGAGGGCGATGCCGAGGAGCTGCAGCGCACCGCGGGCAATGTCCGCGCAGCGGCCGCACATCACGGAGCAACCCCGGACGGCAAGGAGTTTCGCGCCCACCTGTCGGTCAGTCGGCTGCGCAAGGTGCAGCATGAGGCGAAGTGGGTCGACGTGCTCTCGACCTACCGCGGGCCATCCTGGACGGCCTCGTCGATCGAGCTCATCGCGTCCTACCTGCACGAAGGGCCGCGCGGGCGCCCGCGCTATGAGACGGTCGCCTCGTTGCCCCTCGGCGCAGATCTGCCACACAACGCTCGCGGGCAATAGGCGACCGCTCGAGTGTTCTTCGTGACCTCTCGCGTGCAATAAGTGACTTCTCGCGGTGCCGCTGGGTAGCCTCCTGGCATGACCAACCTCGCGGGCAACCTGCATCGAACGGCCGCCGCCAACCCCGAGGGCGTCGCTCTCCGCCTCGGCGAGGCGACCATGACGTATGCGGAGCTGCAGGACGCCGCGGGACGGCTGGCCGGCTACCTGCTGGCGCAGGGCGTGCAGCCCGGTGACCGCGTCGCCCTCTCGCAGCCCAATGTGCCGGCCTTCCCGGTGATCTTCTACGGCGCATTGCAGGTCGGCGGGGTTGTGGTGCCGATGAACCCGCTGTTCAAGCCCCGCGAGGTCGAGTACTACCTGCGCGACTCCGCCGCAAAGGTGATGTTCGGTATGTCGGACGCGGCCGAGGGTGCGAGGCAGGCGGGCACGCCGTTCGTCGAGGTTGGGGCCGACGGATTGGAAGACCTGCTGCGCGAGTACGAGCCGGCCACCGACCTGGTCGACCGGGACGACTCCGACACCGCGGTGATCCTCTACACCTCGGGCACCACCGGCCGGCCGAAGGGCGCCGAGCTGACACACGGGGCGCTGGACAAGAACCAGGAGGTGACCGCGCGCACCCTGCTCGAGCTCACTGCGAATGACGTGGTCATGGGATGCCTGCCACTCTTCCATGTCTTCGGCCTGACCTGCGGCCTCAACACCTCGGTCGCGGTCGGATCCACACTGACGCTGATCCCCCGCTTCGATCCGAGGGCCGCCCTCGACACGATCGCCGCGCACCACGTGACGGTCTTCGAGGGTGTGCCGACGATGTATCAGGCGATGCTCGCTGCCGGCGAGCAGCATGACGCCGACCTGTCGACGCTGCGCGTGGCCGTCTCCGGCGGCTCGTCGATGCCGGTGGAGGTCATGCGCAAGTTCGAGGAGCGGTTCGACGCCGTCATTCTCGAGGGGTACGGCCTGTCCGAGACGTCGCCGGTCGCGTCGTTCAACCACCCCCATGCGCAGCGGAAGCCGGGCTCTATCGGCACGCCGATCGAGGGTGTGGAGATGCGCCTGGCGCAGGAGGACGGCGGCGACTCCCCGGCCGGTGAGATCGGCGAGATCGCGATCCGCGGGCACCTGCTGATGAAGGGTTACTGGGGTCGGCCGGACGCCACCGCGGAGGCGATCCGCGACGGCTGGTTCTTCTCCGGCGACCTGGCGAGGGTGGATGCGGACGGCTACTTCTTCATCGTCGACCGGTCCAAGGACCTGATCCTTCGCGGCGGCTACAACGTCTACCCGCGTGAGGTCGAGGAGGTGCTCTACGAGCACCCGGACGTGGTCGAGGCGGCCGTGGTCGGCATCCCGGACGATCACTACGGCGAGGAGATCGTGGCGTATGTCGTGCGCCGCCCCGACACCCGCGTGACCGAGCGGGAGCTGCAGGAGTTCGCCAAGGAGCGCCTCGCGGCCTACAAGTATCCGCGGACGATCACGTTCATCGACGCTCTTCCCAAGGGCGCCACCGGCAAGATTCTCAAGCGTGAGCTGCGCGACTGAACCCGCTGCCGATGCGGCAGATTTGACGATGCATAGTTCTCCTATGTAGTCTGGTCCTTGTGACCACCTCCCAGAGCGACCCAGGCGCACGTCTGCTGTCGGCCGTATCCCGGCTGAACCGTTGGGCGACCCGCCATGCAGACCTGCAGATCCCGCCGGCGCAGGCGCGACTGCTGAGTCTGATCGACTCCATCGGCCCGGCACGCATCGGCGAGCTGGCAGAGGCAGACCACTGCAGCCAGCCCACCATGAGCACCCAGGTCCAGCGGGTCGAGAGCGCCGGTTGGGCGTCACGGACGGACGACCCGTCCGACCGGCGGGCCTCGATGATCGAGCTCACCGACGAGGGTCGCGACGTCCTGAACGAGGTACGTGCGGCACGTCATCGTGCCGTCGCCGACGTCTTTGCGACGCTCACGCCCGCCGAGACCGCCGCCGTGGATCAGGCCACCACTGTCATCGAAAAGTTCGTTGCACGATCCGAGTCCACCAAGTAGGGCTCGCAGTGCCATTCGCCGGGCTGTGTCCGGCAGCAAAGGAGTGATGTCGTCGATGTGGCGTCAACCGAAGGCCGTCTGGGCCGTCGCGTTCGCTTGTGTGATCGCGTTCATGGGGATTGGTCTTGTCGACCCGATCCTCAAGCCGATCGCCGACCAGCTGAATGCGTCGCCCTCCCAGGTGTCCCTGCTCTTCACCAGCTACATGGCGGTGATGGGTGTCGCGATGCTGATCACCGGCGCCGTGTCCAGCCGGATCGGCGCGAAGAAGACTCTGCTCTCCGGGCTGTTCATCATCATCATCGGTTCGGCGGCAGCCGGATCCATGAACAGCGTGATGAGCATCGTCGACTGGCGCGCCCTGTGGGGTCTCGGCAACGCGCTCTTCATCGCGACCGCGCTCGCCGCAATCGTGCAGTCTGCCAAGGGGTCGGTCAAAGAAGCGATCATCTTGTATGAAGCCGCACTGGGTGTCGGTATCGCCTCGGGCCCGTTGATCGGTGGCCTCCTCGGCTCCATCTCCTGGCGCGGCCCGTTCTACGGTGTCGCGGCGCTCATGGCGATCGCGCTGATCGTCACGGTCTTTCTGCTGCCCTCGACACCACCCGCCGGGAAGCCGACGCCACTGTCCGCGCCGTTCAAGGCCCTGACGCACAAGGCGCTGTTCGCTGTTGCCATCACTGCACTGCTCTACAACTTCGGCTTCTTCACGCTGCTGGCCTTCACCCCGTTCCCGCTGGGACTGGACGCCATCCGGACCGGTTTCGTGTTCTTCGGCTGGGGTCTGCTGCTCGCGATCTCGTCGGTGTTCGTCGCGCCGATCCTGCAGCGCAAGTTCGGCACCATGCCGTCGGTCATGGGCGCTCTGACCGGTTTCGCGATCATCCTCGCGGTCATGGGCCTCTACACCGAGCACAAGCCGGTCCTGATCGTCGGCGTCGTCATCTCGGGTTTCTTCCTCGGTATCAACAACACGCTGGTCACCGAGACGGTGATGAAGGCGGCCCCGGTCGAGCGCTCGACGGCCTCCGCGGCCTACAGCTTTGTGCGGTTCGGCGGCGGTGCGGTCGCGCCGTGGCTGGCCGGCAAGCTCGGCGAAGACGTCAGCGTGCACCTGCCCTTCTGGGTCGGCGCCGGAGCGGTCCTGCTCGGCGTGCTGGTGCTGGTGGTGGGCCGCGGCCTCTTCCACCACATCGACGAGGAGCCCGACCACGGCGCCGAGCGGGTCGGCACTCTCCAAGAGGCCGAGCTGGTCTCGGTGGCCGACGAGAGCTGATCCCGAGAGGTCACTCCCAACCGTCGAGAAGTCAGTAATGGCGAGCCCCGTCCCCCGGTGGGACGGGGCTCGCCGCTCGTTTCGGGCTCAGTGCGCCGGGCGCAGACCCGCCACGGACTTCGGCGTGGGGATCCCGTCGCGCAGGTCCGGAGCTGCCCGTATGACGGTGGGCCGGGCGCCGAAGTCGATCTGTCCGGCCCAGGCGGTGCCGGCGATATCGCTATCGGGGTCTTCGGGCCACCCATCGGAGACACGCAGCGACCACTCGGTGATCGGCATGGCCAGCACCATCGTCGCGGCGAGCTCCTTGACCGTGTGCGGCCGCACCTCCCCGGACCGGCCGGGGATGAGGCGTTCGGTCAGCACGTCGAGAGCGTCGCGCTTCTCCTGGCCGTCGAGGGAGTCGAAGGCCCCGAAGAGCACGGCGCTGCGGTAGGCCAGGGAGGACTCGAATGCAGACCGGGCGGCAATGATCCCGTCGACGGCGGTGACCGAGACAACCGCAGGTGCCCCTGAGACCAGCCGCATCCACCGGGACCCGGTCGAGCCGTGCACGATCAGCCGGTCCTCCCACCGGGCCACGGCGGTGGGCAGCACGCCAGGAGTGCCGTCCTCGGCGACGAACGCGACGTGCCCCACGATGGTGGAGTCGAGCAACGCGTCGAGCGCGGCCCGGTCGTGCCTCATCAGCTCGGGAAGGCGAGTGGGGTCGGTTCGGCTCATGCGAGTCACGTCTCCTCGACGGTGGGCAATCGACACAGCCCATGATGGTCGATCCGGCCGTACATTGAAACCACGTTCCCGTGGCAGACTTGCTGGGATGAACCTGGTGCCGGCCGACTTCGTTCCGCCCGATCCCATACAGACAGAACAGTTTCGACTCGCGCTGCTCGGGCCGCAGCACAACTCGTCGGACTACGCCGCGTGGACCTCAAGCATGGACTTCATTCGTGCACTGCCGGGATGGAGGACCTCGTCCTGGCCCACGCCGATGACGCTCGAGGACAACCTTCGGGACTGCACGTCCCACCTCGCCCGGTCTCACTCCGGCACCGACTTCGCCTACACGGTCCTGCTGCCGGACCGAGCCGAGGTCGTCGGATGCGTCTACTTCAAACCCACGAGGCCGCCGCGACCCGGTGCTGTCGAGGTGCGCTCCTGGGTCACCGCCGAGCACGCCGATCTCGACCAGCCGCTCCATGCGGCGGTGACCGGATGGGTCCGGGAGCAGTGGCCGTGGTCAGCTGTGGAGTACGCCGCGCGCTGAGCGGCCGATCCGCAGCCAGGTCGTTGCCGCAAGACCTTAGACCTCGCGGTATTGCGGCAACCGTGCGTCGTGTGAATCAGGCGCGATCGTGGAGGGTGATCCGGTAGCCGTCGGGGTCGGCGAAGGTGAACGTCCTGCCGAAAGGACCGTCGATTGGGGAGGAGACGATCGGGTGGCCGCCGGCGACGAGGGCATCGTGAATGGCCTGGACGTCGGTGGCATGAAGCCAGATCGCGGCACCGATACCGGGCTGAGCGGCCGACGCAAGATCGGTGCCAGGAACGATGTCGCGCAGAGCGAACGCAATCGGCTTCGTCTCGAAGACGACGGCATGCGGAGGCCCCGCCTTGGAGCGGACGAGGCCGAGGTACTGCTCGTAGAACGCCTGCGAGGCGTCCAGGTCGCGAGCTTGCAGGGAGATGAAGTCGGGGCCGGTGGCGGGCATGATCTTGCTCCTTTTCTGTGTCAGTCTTCTGACATCAATTAATCTATGTCAGAATATTGACATGAGTCAAGACGGTGGCGGCATCGACCTGGAGACATCACTCGGATACCTGTTGAAGGAGGCGTCGAGCGCCCTCCGCCAAGCCATGGAGGCGGTGCTGCGGCCGCTGGGTATGACTGTCACGCACTATTCCTGCCTCGAGCTGCTGGCTCAGCGTCCGGGGTTGTCCAACTCCGAGCTTGCGCGGGGGGCGTTCGTGACACGGCAGTCGATGAACGTCCTGCTGCAGACCTTGGAACGGGACGGGTACGTGACCAGGCCGGCAACGGCACCCGTCGGAAAGGTTCTTCCCACCCGGCTCACACCGCGCGGTCGGCGAAGCCTCGCGAAGGCGACTGCAGCGGTCCGATCTGTCGAGGTCCGGATGCTGGGCGGCATGACTCAGGCCGAGCAGTCGAGTGCGTTCACCAGCCTGCAAAGCATGATCCACTCCCTGCGGGACGACGCCGCGGGCGGCTAGGTCGTGTTACGAAAGTCGTTTGAGCCGGTGCTCGATGACAACCTCCGTGTTCCGCACGGATTGAATGTCCGAGGCGCTGATCTGCTCAAGGTGTTCGAGTCGATCTCGAAGTTCGCCGTTGGTGGAGACCTGACCGGCAGCCGCCTCCTGCAACTCCACCAGGTCCTCCTTGAGCCGCCTGATCTCGGCGTCCCGCTCGTCGGGTGTGAGGTCATTGGCGGCCACGAACCCGGTGATGACGAGACCTGGGATGACTGTGATCACCCCACTGAGCACGATGGACACGATGAGCGCAGCGTGGAGCAACTTGGCACGTCCGCTCGGTGTCCTCAGAAATTTGAGGCGTCCCATGATCGACCCGTTGGCCGGCTCGACGATCTCCAGCTCGAAGAGCGCCCTGGCGGCCAGTCGCTCGAGCCCGGGCCGGTCGATCTCACCCTCGGCGTGATCAACCTCCTCGACGTACTCAACACCTGCCGTCGCAGCATCGACAGCCAGCTGGAACGTTGCGAAGAGGGTGGCGGCCTCCGGCACTGCTCACCCGGACCACCATACGCGTGTGCAGGCCGCCCGAGCGGTGCAAATTACTCCGCTCTAAGCGCGAAAGACCTTCTCGTGCCAGGGTTTGCGGGCTGCCCCGGTGATGTCGGACATGATGTGCCTGACCTGGGTGTATTCGTCGAGCGAGTACGCGGACATGTCCTTGCCATAGCCCGAGGCCTTCACCCCACCGTGCGGCATCTCGGAGATGATCGGGATGTGGTCGTTGATCCACACCGTGCCGGCCTGGATCTGCCGGGCCGCGCGCTGCGCGCGAAAGACGTCGTGGGTCCAGGCGGATGCGGCGGATCGATCACGTCCTGCTGCGGCCCGGTCCCGTAACCGCCCACCCCACCGATGAAGTTGCTGACGTCTCCATAGGAGTCCATATCGTTCGTCCTTGCGTCGGAGTCGGTGTGGTTCATTGATCAGGAGTCGAAGCCCATGCCGGCCCTGTCGAGGGCCTTCAGCCACAGCCCACGCCGACCTTCGTTGCCATCAGCGCGGATCAGGGCGTCCGTGGTCAGCTTGATGCCGCACCAGGCCAGTGGCTCGGGCGGGAACGGCTTGGGCATCTTGCGCACCATCTGCAGCTGGGTGAGCTCGGTCGTCTCGCCCGAGAGCAGGTCGAGCAGGACCTTGGCGCCGAAGCGGGTCGCGCCCACCCCGAGCCCGGTGTATCCCGCCGTGAACGCGACACGGCCGTGGTGCGCGGTAGCGAAGAACGCGAAGAAACGGCTGCACGTGTCGATCGCACCGCCCCAGGTGTGACTGAACTTCAGCCCCTCCAGCTGCGGAAACGTCTCGAAGAAATGATCCGCAAGCTTGCCGAAAGTCTCTGGCCGCTGGTCGTATTCGGGCTTGACCCGCCGCCCGTAGTGGTAGACCGCGTCATACCCGCCGAACAGGATGCGATGGTCGGCGGTCTGCCGGTAGTAGTGGAACAGGTTGGACACGTCGCCGAGCCCCTGACGGTTCTGCCACCCGATGGCGTCCCGCTGCTCGGGCGTGAGCGGCTGCGTCATCAGCGCGTAGTCGTAGACGGGGACGGTGTGCGGCCGGGTCCGGCGCAGCAGCGACGGAAACACGTTGGTCGCCAGTGCCACGTGAGCCGCCCGCACCGAGCCGTCGTCGGTATGCAGTGTCACCCGGCCCGAGTCGGCGTCCAGGCTGCGCACGGGCGTGTGCTCGAACACGTCGACCCCGAGGTCGAGGCAGGCGGCGAGCAGTCCCCACGCCAGCTTTGCCGGGTGGACCAGCGCGGTGCCCCGGGTGTCCCACAGACCCGCCAGATAGGTCGGTGAGTTCACCTGCGCGCGCACCTCCTCCTGGTCGAGGAAGCGAATGCCTGCGTCCGCGTCCGCGTCCTCCCTGAGCCAGTCGACCTCGTGCGCGGCGGTGGCGACGTCGAGACTGCCGGTGCGCTCGAAGTCGCAGTCGATGCCGTACCGGTCGATGGTGGCTTCCAGCTCGTCGAGGTTCTCGACCCCGAGCCGCTCCAGGGTGTCCAGCTCATCGGGGAAGTGCTGGCGGCCATTGGCGCTGCCGTGGGTCAGGCTGGCGGCGCAGAACCCGCCGTTGCGGCCGGAGGCGGCCCAGGCGATCCGGTTGCCCTCCAGGAGCACGACCTTGCGCGCGGGATCACGCTCCTTGGCGATGAGCGCGGTCCACAGTCCGGCGTAACCGCCTCCGACGACGGCCAGGTCGCACGTGACGGCGCCATTGAGTGCGGGGCGGGCGGCGGGCCGATCGGCGCTGTCCAGCCAGAACGGCCTGGGGTTTGCGCCGGCGAGCGCGGCCCGCGCGGCGGCGGAGTGATGTGTCGTGGTCATGTTTCGGCTCCGTTCTGGGTGAAGGGCGTTGGCCGGTGGCGAGTCAGGCGGACCAGACGACGTCGCCACCGACGAAGGTCAGGTCGGTGCGCAGCGTGTGCAGGTCCGCCGAGTCCAGGGAGAAAGGGTTGGAGGAGCACACGGCGAGATCGGCGGGTGCCCCGGGCCGGATCCGGCCGGCCCGGTCGTGACGGTTGATCCAGGCCGAGCCGGCGGTGTACGCCAACAGCGCGGTGGTCAGGTCCAGCGCCTCGTCGGCGAGAAGTGGCTCCTGATCGGGGCGCCCAGGCTCCCGTCTGTTGACGGCCACGTGGATGGCCGCCCACGGATCAGGGGTGCTGACCGGCCAGTCCGAACCCATGGCCAGGTGCGCGCCGCTGCGCGCAAGAGACGCAAACGGGTACTGCCAGGCCGAACGTTCCTCCCCGAGCGACGGCTTGGTGAGCTGCAGCATCTAGTCGTCGTTGGCGGCCCACAGGGCCTGCAGATTGGCCGTGACACCGAGCTCCGCGAAGCGCGGGGTGTCGACCGGATCGATGATCTGCAGGTGCGCGATGTGGTGGCGACCCTGACTCCGGCCGTTCGCGGCGCGGGCCGCCTCGATCGCATCCAAGGCGGTGGCCACGGCGCGGTCACCGATGGCGTGCACGTGGACGTCGAAGCCCGCGGCGTCCAGCGCGACCACGGAGGGGTTCAGCACCTCGGGTGCGAAGTAGGCGATGCCGCGCTCCGAGCCACCGCACCGGCAGCGGGTCACGTAGGGGTCCTTCATTGCGGCGGTGCGGTTCTCGGGCACACCGTCGACCATGATCTTGACGCTCGTCAGGCGGAACGCCTCCGTCGACGAGTCGTCCCGGATGGCGGCGAGCGCCGCGACGGTGGCGTCGATGTCGGTGACGTCGCGGGGCCACCACAGCGCTCCCACGACGCGTCCGGTCAGCCGGCCCTGGGCCAGCGCCGCGAGGTAGGCGGGCATCACATTCGGCGTGGCGGCGTAGTCACCGATGATGGCCTCCTGCCACCCGGTGATGCCGAATCCGTGCAGCACCCGCTGAGCCTCCTCGAGCCCGGCGAGCAGCTCCGCGACCGGTGTCGGTGGTCGCAGCCGGCCGACGAGGTCCATCGCCCCCTCGTGCAGGGTGCCGGTGGGCCGCCCGTCCGCATCGCGCTCGATACGCCCGTCGGCTGGGTCCGGGGTGTCGGCGTCGATGCCGGCCAGGCGCAGGGCCGCCGAGTTGACCCAGGCACCGTGATGGTCACAGTTGACCAGGAAGGCGGGCCGGTCTGCGATCGCGCCGATCCGGTCGAGCACGGCCGCATCCGGAGTGCCGCCGGGGTAGTCGGCCATCGACCAGCCGCCGCCGACGATCCACGGCTCGTGCGTGCCGGCGGCATACGCGGCGACCGCCGCCGCGGTGGCGTCCGCACCGTCGGCCGCACTGAGGTCGCAACCACGGCGTTCGACGCCGGCCTGGACCGCGTGCACGTGCGCATCGGTGAAACCGGGGTGCACCAGCCGCCCGGCCACGTCGATCACCTCGGTGGCCGACCCCACCGCGTCGCGGACCTCACGGTCGGTGCCGACAGCGGTGATGCGTCCGCCCCGGATCGCGAGCGCGGTCGCGGTCGGGTGCAGGGCATGCCCGTCGAAGAGTCGACCGCCGACCAGCATCCAGTCCACACTCACAGCCACACTCCTTCAACACGGTGCCCGGCAGCGGCGCCCCATTGGCCACTGATCGTTGCACCCGTGAACCGGGTCACACCAGGGAACTACGGATCGACTCATTAGTCAACAATGTTGACAACGGTGTTATTGGCTCGTGGGGAGGGCGGCCGCGCGGGCGGCGATCGCCTCGATCGTGAGATCAAGCGCGAGCGCGAAGGTCGAGTCCTCGTCGATCAGCGGCAGATACGCGGTGGCGCGCGCGATCCGCGGGAACCGGGAGGCGTCGAGCACGGCATACTCCCTGCTCCAGGCGCCCTGATCCTTCGCCTGCTGCTCCTCGTCCAGGATGCGGAACCCGGCGTCCAGGCTGCCGAAGGCCAGGTTGAGGTCATCGAGCACCCGGTAGAGCCGGGCCGCCTGCTCGCCGGTGAAACCGGCAAGCTCCAACGCGCCGAGGATGATCTCGACGATGCGCATCTCGCCATCGCGGCGCGTGACCCGGATCGTGCCGAGGACGGCGGCGTGCGGGTGGGCGAGATAGACGGCGCGGCTGCGCTGCAGCAGGTCCCGGATCGTGTCGCGCCAGTCGTCCGACTCGGTGAACCCGTCGAGCGCCTGCTCGATCAGGTGATCCATGATCGCGAGGATCAACTCGTCCTTGCTGCGGAAGTGCCGGTAGAGCGCCGTCGGGTCGACGCCGAGCCGCGCACCGATCTTGCGGAACGTCAGCCCGGACGGACCGCGCTCATCGAGCATGGCAAGGCACTCGGCGACGATGCGGTCTGCCGAGAGGGTTCCGCGCCGAGTCGCATTCCTCACCATGGTGGCCATCGTGACACGACTCCCCGTGGCAGGCAGACCTCGACTACCGTCGTCTGCAGGCGACGACGGGGAGGGGAGCGAGTTCATGGGGGAGGTTCTCGCGCCGACCGCGCGCCCGTCGTTCGCTCGGTACTGGACTGCTGCCACGATCAGCTCCTTCGGCACGGCGGTCACCGCGGTGGCCATGCCGGTGCTGGTGGTCAAGCTGCTCCACGCGGCACCGTTCGAGGTCGGCGTCGTGAGCGCCGCTCAGTTCCTGCCGTATGCCGTGCTCGGGCTCATCGCCGGCGCGTACGCCGATCGGTGGCGACGTAAGCCCATCCTGGTGTGGGCGAGCGTCGGACGAGCTGTTTCTCTCGGCGCGATCCCGATCCTGTGGCTGACCGGGGTCCTGCAGATCTGGATGCTGGTCGTCACCCTGCTGCTCTTCGGCGCCTTCTCGGTTTTCGGGTTCGCCGCGACCCAGTCCCTGCTGCCTAGCCTGGTGCCCCGATCGCGGCTGGTCCTGGCCAATTCGCGGCTCGATCAGAGCGACGCCGCCGCTCAGACTCTCGGGCCGGCGATCGGCGGCGGGCTCGTCGGGCTGCTCGGCGCCCCCGTGGCAATCATCGTCGACGCGATCAGCTATCTGGTCGATGCGGCACTCAATGCGGGCCTGCGGGTCGACGAGCCTGCGCCCGGCCCCCGCACCCGCAATCTCCGCGCGGAGATCCGCGGCGGCCTGCAGTGGACCTACCGCCATCGCACGCTGAGCCCCATGGCGGCGTCGACGCACGTCTGGTTCCTCGCCAATGGAGCCGCCATGACCGTGCTCTCCCTCTTCGCCCTGCGCTCCCTCGGCGTCGCCGGCTACGCCTACGGGCTGCTGCTGGCGGTCTTCGGCATCACCAGCCTGATCGGCGCGTCGGTCGCACCAAGGGTCGGCGCCCGACTCGGACCGGGACGCACGATCATCCTCGCGCGCGAGGCCTACCCGGTCGCCTGGATTCTGGTGGCGCTCGCCGCTCCGACCACCGCTGGTCACGTCCTGCTGTTCGTTGCCATGGGCCTGCAGGGTCTCGCCGCCGGCCTGGAGAACTCGAATGAGATGGGCTACTGGCAGGGGCACACGCCGGATGAGCTGCTCGGTCGGGTGAACGCCACCAGGCGCTCGATCAACCGGAGTATGGGTGCGCTCGGAGCTCTCGTTGCCGGCGTGGCCGTCGGGCTGATCGGCGATCAGCGCACGCTCATCGGGGTGATCGTCGTTTTTGCGGCCGCCGCGCTCATCGCCGCGCTGTCGCCGCTGCGCGAAGCACCCGACGGGCAGTGACCCCGCACCGGCCGACGGTGACCTCCGACGTCCATACTGCACGCATGGGTGTGAATGAGCTGGGCCAACCGATCGGGGACATCGTGCAGGGGTGGACGGCGCCGGCCGTGCCATCCGCCACGGTCCTGAAGGGTCACTACTGTCGGTTGGAACGGCTGGATCCGGAAAAGCACGCGGAGCAGCTGTTCGCCGCCGACAGCCTCGACACCGATGGTGGCAGCTGGACCTACCTTCCGTATGGTCCGTTTCGGGATCTGGCGTCCTACCAGGACTGGGTCACGGTGAAGTCGAGGTCCACGGACCCGATGTTCTATGCCGTCGTCACCACCGATGCAGCGGGCGACGCGGCCGTCGATGCCGCGGTCGGGGTCCTCAGCTACCTGCGAATCACTCCTGCGGCGGGATCGATCGAGGTCGGGCATGTGCACTACTCACCGCTGCTGCAGCGCCAACGGGCCGCGACCGAAGCCCAGTTCCTCCTCATGCATCACGTCTTCGAGGACCTGGGCTACCGCCGATACGAGTGGAAGTGCGACGCGCTGAACGCCCCTTCACGCGCCGCGGCGCAGCGGTTGGGTTTCTGTTACGAAGGCAGATTTCGGCAGGCCACGGTGGTCAAGGGCCGCAACCGAGACACCGCCTGGTACGCCATCACCGACATCGACTGGCCACACGTGCAGCACGCCCTTACGACCTGGCTGCATTCGGACAATTTCGACGAATTCGCACGCCAACGGGAGCCGTTGCGCGCTCGCCCCGAACGAACCTGAGCCCAGGTCAACGGTCACCGAGCCCACCCGTCACGTCGGTGACCCACGGTGATGCCTGCCGCCGGCTGGGCGACAGTCGCCATAGGTTGCGTCGGTGGGCGTATGGCGCGCTCCTCGCTCCCGCCTCACCCGAATCTCGATCAGTTGCGCCACCAGGCCGAAAGATCTGCTGCGCGCCGCACCCGCCGGAACGGCTACGCTGGAGAACCCGACGCTCGCGCGCGCCTGGTCGACACCGTACTGACCGCCGCCCTCCGCGCCGCCCGACATCTCACCCCGGTCGGGCTCGCCCGCATCCATGATTCGCGACGCCATCGATGAGCACGCAGGTGCCACCACCCCCCAAGTCAGACTTGGGTCCAATCACCCCTACCCAAGCCTGTGTTAGGTACCGATCGCGGGAGCGTCGTGCCAGGGTGGACGAATGGTGGATACCCAGGAACGGCCGGTCCGCTGGCTCAAGGTGCTCGACCAGACCCGATGCATCGGCTGCCATGCCTGCACCACGGCCTGCAAGAGCGAGAACGAGGTGCCCGTCGGGGTCACCCGCACCTACGTGAAATCCGTGGATGTCGGCGAGTTTCCGACCGCCCGCCGCGCGTTCCAGGTCACCCGATGCAACCAGTGCACCGACGCCCCGTGCACCACCGCCTGCCCGACCGGCGCGATGTTTCGA
Organism: Leekyejoonella antrihumi; assembly: GCF_007845645.1. Classification (GTDB taxonomy): domain Bacteria; phylum Actinomycetota; class Actinomycetes; order Actinomycetales; family Dermatophilaceae; genus Leekyejoonella; species Leekyejoonella antrihumi. Next base: position 22,494 of record NZ_VCQV01000004.1, on the reverse strand, counting down.
CGCGAGGACGGCATCGTCGACTTCGACAAGAGCATCTGCATCGGGTGCAAGGCGTGCATGGCGGCGTGCCCCTACGACGCGATCTTCATCAACCCCGAGGACCACTCGGCCGAGAAGTGCAACATGTGCGCGCATCGTCTCGATGTAGGACTCGAGCCGGCCTGCGTCTCGGTCTGCCCGACGGAGGCGATCATCGTCGGCGACGGCAACGACCCGACCTCGAAGGTTGCGCAGGCCGTGCAGCGTCGACCGGTGTCGGTCCGCCGCCCCGAGAAGGAGACCGGGCCGGGCGTCTTCTACCTCGGCGCCCACCAGGCGACGCTCGACCCGCTGGGCGCCGCCCGACCGGACGGCGGCCTCTACGCCTGGGCCGAGCAGGGCCCGAAAGGCTCCAACATCGTGCCGTCCGGCAACCCCGACGGGTCGCGCTCGTCGGCGGCCGCGCTGCTCTCCTACGACGTGCCGCACCGAGCACCGTGGGGGTGGCGGGTCAGCCTTTACACCTGGACCAAGAGCATCGGCTCCGGCGCCTTCGTCGTGGCGGTCCTGCTCGCGCTCACCGGTTTCATGGGCTGGGGCGACTCGACCGTTTCGTATGTCGCGCCGCTGGTCGCGTTGGTCTTCCTCGGCATCACCGGGGTCCTGCTGATCTGGGACCTCAAGCACCCGTTCCGGTTCTGGATGATCTTCACCCGGCACCAGTGGCGCAGCTGGCTGGTCCGGGGATCGTTCATTCTCGCAGCCTTCGCCGGGCTCGCCACCCTCTACCTGATTGCGGCGCTGCTCGACCTGCGCACCACTCAGGAGGTGCTCGGGGTGCTCGCCGCCGTCGGCGGGGTCGCCACCGCCTGCTACACGGCCTACCTCTTCGCCCAGGCGAAGGCTCGTGACCTCTGGCAGAACCCGCTACTGCCAGCGCACCTCGCGGTGCAGGCAGTGCTCGCCGGGGCGGCGGCGCTGCTGCCGTTCGCGCTCGCGCTGTCGCCGGGCTCCGCCGTCACGGCGATCGAGGTCACCCTCACCATCGCGGCGGCCATTCACCTGCTGCTGGTCTGGTCCGAGCTGACCCTGCCGCACGTCACCGCCCACGCCCACCTGGCCACCCGGGAGATGACCCGCGGCCGCTTCGCTGTGTTCTTCCGCGTCGGCCTCGTTGCCATCGCCGTCGCCGTCGCCGCCCCCTGGATCGGCGCAGTCGCCGTCCCATTCGCCCTGATCGGACTGCTGGCCCACGAGCACGCCTACGTGCAGGCCGGCCAGTCCGTCCCCCTGGCCTGAGGAGCTTTGCCCGTGATCCGTCGCAAGACTGCAGCAGCCCAACCGTCCCTTTCCGAGCGAGCACAGCGAGTCTCCGCCGCCCGCAAGGACGTCGAGGCGCGCGGTGAGACCTTCTACCAGGGTCCCAGCGGGGTCCACCTCGCGGCGTTCCCGCCCAAGGAACGCTGGGACGACTGGGTCGAGCTCGACTCGCGGGCCTGGCCCCGCCGCGAGGAGCATCACTACATGCTGGTGCCCACGACCTGCTTCAACTGCGAGTCGGCCTGTGGCCTGCTGGCCTACGTCGACCGCGACGACCTGCACGTGCGCAAGTTCGAAGGCAACCCCGAGCACCCCGGCAGCCGGGGTCGCAACTGCGCCAAGGGCCCGGCCACGATCAACCAGATCACCGATCCGGACCGGATCCTCTACCCGATGCACCGAGTCGGGGAACGCGGTTCGGGACAGTGGGAGCGAGTCAGTTGGGATCAGGCTCTGGACGCCATCGCTGCGCGGATGCGCGCGGCGATCATGGAGCAGCGTCAGAACGAGATCATGGTGCACATCGGCCGCCCGGGCGAGGACGGTTTCACCGAGCGCGTGATGGCCAGCTGGGGTGTCGACGGCCACAACTCGCACACGAACGTGTGCTCCAGCGCCGGCCGCGCCGGATACCAGTTCTGGATGGGCGCGGACCGTCCGAGCCCGGACCATGCGAACGCCAAGGTCATCTACCTGATCAGCTCGCACCTCGAGACCGGGCACTACTTCAACCCGCACGCCCAGCGGATCACCGAGGCGCGGGCCAATGGCGCAAAGCTCATCGTGTTGGACACTCGACTGTCCAATACCGCAACCCACGCGGACTACTGGCTCTCGCCGCAGCCGGGCAGCGAGTCGGCGATCAACCTCGCCGTCTGCCAGCACATCATCTCCACCGGGCGCTATAACCGGGAGTTCGTGCGCAAGTGGTGGAACTGGCAGGAGTACCTCGAGGCGAACCACCCCGAGGCACCGGTCACCTTTGAGGCGTTCGAGGACGCGCTGAGGACGATCTACGCCGAGTTCACCTTCGAGTATGCCGCGCAGGAGTCCGGCATCGACGCCGCCACTCTGGCAGAGATGGCGGAGGTCGTCGCGGACGCAGGCACTCGGTTCTCCTCCCACTCCTGGCGTTCGGCGGCCGCGGCCAACCTGGGCGGTTGGCAGATCACCCGCACGCTCATCTTGATCTCCGCACTCCTGGGCGCGATCGGCACCGAGGGCGGCCTGTTCCCCAATGCGTGGAACAAGTTCGTCCCGAAGCCGATCCACACCCCTCCTCACCCGGGGGTCTGGCAGGAGCTGACCTGGCCGATGGAGTTCCCGTTGGCTCAGAACGAGCTGTCCTTCCTGCTCCCGCAGTTTCTCAAGGAGGGCCGCGGCAGGCTGGACACCTACTTCATCCGGGTCTACAACCCGGTGTGGACGAACCCGGACGGGCTGTCTTGGATGGACGTCCTCAGCGATGAGGAGAAGGTCGGCTGCTTCGTGGCGCTGACCCCCACGTGGAACGAGTCGGCCTTTCTCGCCGACTACGTGCTGCCGATGGGGCACGGCTCCGAACGGCACGACACCCACTCCTACGAGCAGTACGACGGACAGTGGCTCGGATTCCGCCAACCGGTGCTGCGGGCGGCCCGTGAACGGCTCGGCGAGACGATCACCGACAGCCGCCAGGTCAACCCGGGAGAGGTGTGGGAGGAGAACGAGTGGTGGATCGAGCTCTCCTGGCGGATCGACCCGGACGGGAGCCTCGGCATCCGGCAGTACCACGAGTCCCGCGCCCACCCGGGCGAGAAGCTGAGCGTCGATGAGTACTACGGCTGGATGTTCGAGAACTCGGTGCCCGGCCTGCCCGAGCGTGCGGAGAAGGAGGGGTTGACCCCCCTGCAGTTCATGCGTCGCTACGGCGCCTTCGAGATCTCCAAGGGTGTCGGCCCGATGTATGAGGTGCAGGTGCCCGACGAGGAGCTGCGGGACCTCAACGTCACCCCGCAGGGGCGGGTCTACACCTCGACGGACAAGCCGCCGGCTTCGAACATGGCGCCCGTCGGGGCACCCGAACCCGATGGTCAGGGGCGGCGCCCGGTCGGCATCGATGTGGACGGCGTCGTCCGGCGAGGCTTCCCGACGCCCTCGGGCAAGCTCGAGTTCTGGTCCGGGACCCTCGCCGGCTGGGGCTGGCCGGAGCAGGCGATCCCCGGCTATATCAAGTCGCACGTGCACCCCGACCAGCTTGCTCCCGACCAGATGGTGCTGTTGTCGACGTTCCGCCTGCCCACCCAGATCCACACGCGTACGGGCAATGCCAAGTGGCTCGACGAGCTCGCGCACACCAACCCTGTCTGGATCCACCCCAGCGACGCGGCCCGGCTGAAGGTCGAGCACACCGGTGACCTGGTGCGGGTGCAGACCGACATCGGCTACTTCGTTGCGAAGGCGTGGATCACCGAGGGCATCCGACCGGGAGTGGTCGCCTGCTCGCACCACATGGGCCGTTGGCGCACCGCCAGGCAACCCGGCGAGGGCCTTGGCGGGATGGTGGCCACCGTTGACCTCGACAAGCACGAGGACGAGTGGATGATGCGTCGGATCAAGGGCGCCAGACCTTACGAGTCCAGCGACCCGGACACGATGCGCATCTGGTGGAGTGACGTCGGCGTCCACCAGAACCTCACCTTCCCGGTCCACCCTGACCCGATCTCCGGGATGCACTGCTGGCACCAGGCGGTGCGCGTCGTCTCCGCCAAGCCCGGTGACCGGGCGGGTGACATCGCCGTTGACTCGGTCAAGTCGCGAAAGGTCTACGAGGAATGGATGGCCAATACCCGACCGGCCGGCCAGGTGTCGCCGAACGGACTTCGCCGACCGACCTGGTTGATGCGACCCCTCAAGCCGAGCCCCGACACCTTCGTGATCCACGACACGTGATGCTCCGAGACCACACCTCGCAGCTGGTGGAGGAGTCGCGTCGAGCTCCACAGCACTGGGAGCTCCTGCGTGCGCTCGGAGCGGCAGTCCTGACCCCACCTCCCGGCAACGCCGAGATCTGCCGTGGTCTGGACCTGCCCGTGCCCGACGGCGCGGAACACACCGGAGTCTTCGTCCTCGGCGCACCGCCGCACGCCGCGATCCACCTCGGCCCCGAGGGCAAGCTCGGCGGCGAGGGCCTGGACCGGGTCGCCGGGTTCTGGCGGGCGCTGGGCCTGCGTGCCCCCGAGGATGCCGACCACCTCGGGGCCCTGCTGATGCTCTACGCGGAGCTGGGCGGCGCCGAGAGCAGCACCGCCGACGTCGAGCATGCCGACCACCTCCGGCGCTCCCGGTGCGCCCTGCTGCACGAGCACATCTGGTCGTGGGCGCCCGCCTACCTCGTCGCGGTCCAGGGGCTCGGCATCGACCCGATCGGCCAGTGGGCCGACCTCACGCTGCAGGTGCTGCGGTCCGAACACGACACTGCCGACCTGCCGGACCAGTTGCCGCTCGCGCTGCGCGAGGCACCTGAACCGCTGACGGCCACCGGCACGGTCGACGACGCGCTCGACGCGCTCGTGGCACCGGTGCGCACCGGGATGGTGCTCACCCAGCGCGACCTGCAGGAGGGCGCCCGGCTGGCCGCCGTCGGATTCCGGCGCGGTGAGCGCCGTTTCGCGCTGCGGGCGATGCTGGAGCAAGACCCGGTGGCAACACTCGACTGGTTGCTCGGCCAGGCCCACCGCTGGGCCGACGTGCACCGGCGCTGCGGCGACGATCCGACCAGCCGCTGGTGGCAGCAGCGCGCCGCCCATACGGCCGCCACCCTCGAGCAGATGCTCGCCGGGGCGCGGTCGTGACGATGACCCTCCGCCGTGCGGACGCGATCACGTCGGTGTCGCTGGACGACCACGTCGCGGCAGCGCTTTCCCTCGTCCAGCAGACCGAAGTATGCAGTGTGCCACTCGCGGAGGCGACCGGTCTGGTGCTCGCCGACGACCTCACCGCGCCCGGGTTCCTGCCGGCGTTCGACAACGCCGCGATGGACGGGTATGCCGTCCACCACGCCGATCTCGCCGGGACCGGCGGGGTACCGGTCCACCTTCCCCTGGCCGACGAGATCGCCGCCTGCTCGACGCTGCCCCCGCCGCTGCGCCGCGGCACGGCCGCACCGATCATGACCGGGGCGCCGCTGCCGCAGGGAGCAACCGCAGTCGTGCCGATCGAGCACACGCTCGACACGACTGCCGGAGTGGAGCTGCCGGTCGTCGTGCCGGCGGGCCAGCACGTGCGCCGCCGCGGCCAGGAGCACCTACCGGGGGATGTGCTGCTTGGCCGGGGTCGTCTGCTTCGCCCCGTCGACCTGGCGGTGCTCGCCGCCGCCGGAATCTCCACGGCGCCAGTGCATCGCCGGCCTCGGGTCGCGGTGCTCGGCACCGGCACCGAGCTGGTCGCTCCCGGCGAGCGTCGGGTGGACGGGGCCGTCCACGACGCGAACACGACCCTGCTCGCCACGTTGGTGCGGACCTACGGCGCCGACGTCACGACCTTGCCGCCGACCGCCGACGACAGACCCGACGTTCTGCGCCACCTGGTGGAACGCGCTGCGGCAACTCACGATCTGGTGGTCACGGCCGGTGGGGTCAGTGCGGGCACTCACGAAGTGGTGCGACTGGCACTGGACCGCCGCGGCAGTCATTTTCACCCGGTCGCCATCTCCCCCGGTGCGCCCCAGGGCCTCGGCACCGTGGCCGGCACCCCGCTGCTCGCGCTGCCCGGCAACCCGTCCGCTGCGCTCGTCTCGTGCGCGATGTTCGTCCGTCCGGTCGTGCTCGCTCTGGCCGGGCGCGGCGCCGCTGAATCGGGTTGGACCTCGGTGACGTTGGCGCAGTCCCTCGACCGTCGCCCCGACCGGACCCGCATCCTGCCCGTGCTTCTGGAGGAGCGCGGCGGCCGCACGTTGGCTCTCGAGTGCGGCAGTGCGCACCGGCTCGAGTCCTTTGCGGCCGGCGAGGCGATCGTCCGCCTCGAGCCGGGCGACCACCCCGTCCGCGCCGGCAGCAGAGTGCCGGCCCTGCGGTTGTGAGCCATGACCGAAACCATTGCCCCACAGGAGGACCGATGAAGCTCGCCCACCGCCCCGACATCGACGTGGATGCGGTCGCCGCGCTCGTGGGCGCAGTGCGTGACCCCGAGCTGGACCTGCCGCTCGATGCGCTCGGGATGCTCGGCGACGTGACGCCCCGCCGCGGCGGAAGGATCGAGGTCACGGTGCGCCTGACGACCGTGTCGTGCCCGCTGCGGGACCGGATTCGCACCGACGTGGCGGCCGCGGCTCGCCGGGCGGCGCCCGGCGCAGAGCCGGTCGTCGAGTTCGAGGTGATGAGTGAGACCGAACGCCGTGCCACCGCAGAGCAGTTCTTCGACGGTCGCACGACGGTCGGCGCCCGCGGAGCGAAGTCGGTGGTCGCCGTCGCCAGTGGCAAGGGCGGCGTCGGCAAGTCCAGCCTGGCCGCCAACCTGGCCGTCGCCGCGGCCGCGCAGGGCAAGCGAGTCGGGCTGATCGACGCGGACGTGTGGGGCTACTCCATCCCCCAGATCTTCGGCGTGACCACGCCACCGGTGGCGATGTACGAGACGATGCTGCCGGTCCAGGCGCACGGCGTGCGGCTGATGTCGCTGGGCTTCCTGGTCGAGGAGGAGGAGCCGATCGTGTGGCGTGGTCCGATGCTGCACAAGGCACTGACCCAGTTCGTCGAGGAGGTGCACTGGGGTGAGCTCGACCTGCTGCTGCTCGACCTCCCGCCGGGCACCGGAGACGTGACTCTTTCCGTGCTCGAGCTGCTGCCCGAGGCCTCCCTGCTGGTTGTGACCACGCCTCAGCAGGCGGCCCGCACCGTGGCCACCCGGGTCGGTGCGATGGCGCGAAACTCGAACATCGCGGTGACCGGCGTCGTCGAGAACATGAGCGGCATGGTGTGCGGAGCCTGCGGCGAGCACACACCCCTGTTCGGGTCCGGTGGCGGCGCGATCCTCGCCGAGGCGCTCGATGCTCCGCTGCTCGCGCAGGTGCCCTTCGACATCTCCTTGCGTGAGGCGGGCGACCGAGGGGTCCCGGTGATGGCGGCCGACCCGACCTCCCCGGCCGCGCGTGCCTACGCCGAGCTGGCGCGTGAGTTGCGGCCCGCACGACGCTCGCTCGTGGGCCGCTCGCTGCCGATTACTCCGCTGTGACGCCCAGCTGAGAGTGCGGGTCGCGCGCGCTGTGCGCCCGCCTGGCCAGCGCCACAAACGTGCGGCCCGGTCCGAGCAGCGACCGACCCGAGGGCCACACCGCCCGGAGGGTCCGCGACAGATCGAGCCCCTCCACAGGCACCGCGACGAGCTGGCCGTGCTCGAGCTCGTCGGTGACCGCGATGGAGCTGATCACGGCCGGCGCCAGTCCCTTCTGAACGGCCGACTTGATCGCGGTGGTCGAGCTCAGCTCGAGCATTGGCGGCGCCGTGTCGACGTCGCCGAGCGCATCGATCAGCGCCTTGCCCAGCGTGGATCGTGTGCCTGAGCCCCGCTCTCGCTGAATCAGCTTGGTGTCGGCCAGCTCTCGAGCCGACAACGGCGCCCGCCGGCGGACCCACGGGTGTGACCGGGCGACCACGACGACCAGGCTGTCGTGACCGACAACGGAGGTCCGCAGACCCCGGGGTTTCGTGGGGCCCTCGACGAAACCGAGGTCGACCACGCCCTTCCGGACCCGATGGGTGACCTCCGCGGAGTTGGCCAGCTCCAGGGCGATGCCGAGGTCGGGGTCCTCGAGGTGCGCGATGCTCAGCCAGATGGGCATCAGATATTCCGCCACGGTCATGCTCGCGGCGATGCGCAGCCGGTCGTGGCTCTCGGCGCGTAGTGCATCGACGCCGCGTTCCATGGACGCGGCCGCGCCGACGACCTCCCGCGCCCAGTCGGCGACCAGGCTGCCGGCAGGTGTGAGGGCCGAGCCATGCCGGGTGCGCTCGATCAGGGCCACACCGAGTAGCCGCTCCATCCGACTGATCCGCGAGCTCACGGCGGGCTGCGTCACGCCGTGCTCCGCCGCAGCCTTGCCGAGACTGCCCAGCCGGGCGACCGACAGCAGCATGTCCATGGCGCCCAGGTCTGGCACACGCGGGGACAACGGCATGATCGAAGCGTAGGGCGGTCGGCGACTGCGTGGTGAGGAACCCCCTCAGCGCGACTCGTCGCGAGTTCAGGCGAGGTGGTGCAGGGCGAGCAGCACCATTGCCGCGGTCCAGGTCAGCGGCGCAACCGAAGCCGGCCGACCACCCGCGAGGACCTTCTCCGGGAAGGAGCCCGCCGAGGTGCGATGATCACTCAGCCAGGTGAGCCAGTGCCAGGCCTCGCCGCGCCGGCCGCTTGCCGCTGATGCCACCGCATACAGGGACGTCTCGGGCGTCCAGCTCACACCGTCCTGCTGCCACGACGATCCGGGGGCCAGGCCGCCTGCGGGCCGTTTCATCCGGGACGCCGACCGGTCCAGCGCCGCCAGGACCGTCGGTGAAGCGTGCTGACGGAACGGCGGCAGCAGGAGCGCCGTGGCGGCATCGGGGTCGTGTCGCCGCGGATGCCGCGGGTAGCCGTAGCGGCCGAACTCTTTCTCGATCGTGGCGTCCAGACGGGTCAGGCCCGCGGCAGCCTCGGCCGCAAGCGACTTCTCACCCACCACGGGCAGCACCCGGGCCGCGGACTCGAGGCCGGCGGCGAGCACAGCGCAGGTGCCGAGGGTGGTCGTGCGCTCGGGCGTCTCCCAGTAGTCCGGGCAGGCCGCCGGCAGCCCGCTGGGGATGTCGATGCTGCGCAGGATCCGCGTCGTCGAACGCGTCAGCATCGGGCGGAGGTCACGCACCATCGCGGCCGTGCCGAGCGAGACCCCGTGGACCCGGTCGGCCGCCCACAGCACCCAGCCGGTGCCGTCGAGCTGGGGCAGCCGGTTGTCGGGTGTCCGTGCAGTGCCCGGGATGTAGCGGGCCTCGAACCAGCCATCCTCGTGCTGCACCCGCTGCAGGTAGGTCAGCGCGCGGTAGGCCAGGTCGGGCTGCCCCGCAATCGCGAGCGCGACCGACGCCGCGGACGCATCACGCGGCCATACATAACGCCATGGCCGCGACCACCCGGCCACCGGCGCCGGCAGATCCGCGGACAGCACCTGCAGGTCGAGCAACGCGCTCTGCGCGAGGTTGTGCATGGCGCCGGACCGAGACCAGGCCGGGGCGGCGTCGAGCCAGGCCTGCGCCTCCGCGACAAGGCGGTCCGTGTCGGTGCTCGCGGTGAGCACTCGGGTGCCGCCGATCATCGCACCGGCGTCCGCGGACCTCAGCAGCACCCGCTCGCCGGGCCCGCTGAACCCGACCGACCGGGACAACAGGTTGATCCGCGCATCCTGCGGTCGCGTTGCCCAGATCCCCCCGCCGGTGCCGGCGAGGAACAGACCCCCGGCAGCGCCCGTCAGCACCTGCCGACGAGAAGGTGCCCTGCCAGGACCGCCCGGCAGAGCGTCCACCGACGGCCAGATGCCCACCCGGTCAGCCTAGGTGCGCGTCGCTGCACCCGCCGGGCTGTCACCGGATCGATACGATCCGCCGCTCTGACCGGCGGACGTTCACCCGGGAGGCTTAGGCTAGCGCCATGGCCAAGCCGCACCCCGCGTCCCGCGCCGAGGATGCCCTCAACTCCGTGGTCGCCCGCGGTCTGGGGCGCCGCGGCTGGGGGCGGCGGGTGATGCCCTACACCGGGTATGCCGGGCCATCCTTCGCGCGCGTCCTGGCACGGATCGTGATGAGCAAGGACGGGCAGGACGCGCAGGAGCCGGCCGTCGAGGCGGACGGCGGGCGCCGCGGCTTCCGAGCGTTCTTCTCCGCGCCCTTGACCAAGGTCGAGGTCACCGTGACCTTTGGCGACGCAACGGTCTCGACGATCACGGATCGGGGCGGCTATATCGACGTCAACCTGGTCGGTCACGGGCTGGAGCCGGGCTGGCGGGAGGCGACCATCACCGCCGGTGACGTGCAGGCGCAGGCGCCCGTCCAGGTCATCAGCCCGGATGCCGAGTTCGGCATCATCAGCGACATCGACGACACCTGCCTGGTCACCTCACTGCCGAGGCCGGTGCACGCGGCGTGGAACACCTTCGTCCTGGAGGAGACCGCGCGCAAGGTGGTGCCGGGTATGCCTGCGATGTATCGCTCACTGCTGGCGCGCAATCCGGAGGCGCCGGTCATCTATCTGTCCACCGGAGCCTGGAACACCCAGCCGGTTCTGGACCGGTTTCTGCGACGGCACGGGTTCCCGCCCGGTCCACTGCTGCTCACGGACTGGGGGCCGACGGAGACAGCGGCCTTCCGCAGCGGGCAGGAGCACAAGCACGGGTCGCTGCGGCGACTGGCGATGGAGTTCCCGCACATCAAGTGGCTGCTCGTCGGTGACGACGGCCAGCACGACCCACGCATCTACGAGGAGTTCGCGCTCGAGCAGCCGGAGTCGGTGGACGGCATCGCCATCCGGAAGCTGACGGTGGCCCAGCGGGTGCTCTCCCACGGACACCCCCTGACGAAGGACGATGTGCGTGGTCGGCCGGTGCGGGTGATGGTCTTCGAGGGCTCCGACGGGTTCGCCCTGCACAGGCTGATCCAAAACGCCCGACGGCAGCGCGAATCGGCCGAGGCGGCGCAGCAGCGGAGCGCGGATGCCTGAGCTGCCGGAGGTCGAGGCGCTGGCCGGGTTCTTGCAGGAGCGGACCCGCGACCTGGCCATCACCTCGGTCGAGCTCGGGTCGATCACGGTGCTCAAGACCTACGACCCACCTCCGCAGGCGCTGCACGGGCTCCTGGTTTCGGGGGCACGTCGATGGGGCAAGTTCATCGACCTGGACGCCGATGGCACGCATCTGATCTTCCATCTTGCACGAGCCGGCTGGCTGCGGTGGTCGGAGCAGATCCCCGCCACCGTGCTGCGTCCGGGCAAGTCGCCGATCGCGATGCGCTGCAGGTTCTCTGACGGGTCCGGCTTCGACCTGACCGAGGCCGGGACGCGGAAGCGGCTCGCGGCATACGTCGTCGGCGACCCGCAGCTGGTGCCCGGCATCGCGTCGCTGGGGCCCGATCCACTGGCGGACGGCTTCGACGAGGCGGCGTTCGCGGGCCTGCTGGAGGGTCAGCGGACGCAGATCAAGGGCCTGCTGCGCCATCAGTCCGTCCTTGCGGGGGTCGGCAATGCCTACTCCGACGAGGTGCTGCACGCGGCGAAGATCTCCCCATATGCCGTCGCCGGTTCCCTTGACGCGCAAACCGTCTCGCGACTCTACGCGGCGCTGCAGTCCGTGCTGCGGCAGGCAGTCGAGGCCTCCACCGGCAAACCGGCCAAGGATCTCAAGGACGCCAAACGGGCCGGCATGCGGGTGCACGGCCGCACCGGCGAGAAGTGCCCGGTGTGCGGTGACGTGGTCCGCGAGGTGTCGTTCGCCGACCGGTCGCTGCAGTACTGCGCAACCTGTCAGACCGACGGCAAGGTCTTGGCCGACCGGCGGATGTCCCGCCTGCTCAAGTAACCGGCATCCGCCGGTCGCCGTCAGCCTTCGAACGCTCCAGCCCAGCGCCAGTCACCCTCGGGCCCGAGATACTCGACCCGCTGCACCGGCTCGTCGAGCTCGTCCTCTTCACGAAGCCAGGTCATTGCCGTGGCGTGGTCCGCGAACTCCTCCTCTGCGACAACATCCCCCATGCCATCAAGAAAGCGATACCGCGGCATGTCGACTCCTCCGAAGTGCGTCCGATCCACATGCTACAGCCGACGGAATGCCGCGAAAATCTGGCCGGGGCGTGCCCGCACCGCCTACTGTGTGGCTCAGCACCGCAACCACGTGAGGACGCCATGGCCGACGAACCAGTGAAGTATCTGCTCGACGACTCCGAGATTCCGACGCACTGGTACAACGTGGTCGCGGACCTGCCCACGCCGCCGCCACCGCCGTTGCATCCGGGCACCCACCAGCCGGTCGGTCCGGACGACCTAGCCGCCCTCTTCCCACCCGAGCTGATCGCCCAGGAGGTCACGACCGAGCGGTATGTCGAGATCCCCGAGCCGGTGCGCGAGATCTACCGGCAGTGGCGGCCCTCGCCGTTGTTTCGCGCGCGCAGGCTGGAGCGGGTGCTCGACACCCCGGCGCGGATCTACTACAAGCACGAGGGTGTCTCGCCGGCCGGGTCGCACAAGACCAACACCGCTGTGCCGCAGGCGTACTACAACTCGATCAACGGCATTCGGCACCTGACCACCGAGACCGGAGCGGGCCAGTGGGGCACGGCGCTGGCGTTCGCGTGCGCGCTCTTCGACATGCAGTGCGACGTCTGGCAGGTGGGTGCGTCCTTCGACACGAAGCCGGCGCGCCGCACCCTGATCGAGACGTTCGGCGGCACGGTCTATCGCTCACCGAGCCTGCTGACCGAGGCGGGCAAGGCCTTCGAGGAGGGCCACCCCGGCAGCCTGGGCATCGCCATCTCCGAGGCGGTCGAGGTCGCGGCGCAGCGGGATGACACGAAATACGCCCTGGGGTCGGTCCTCAACCACGTGCTGCTGCACCAGACCGTCATCGGCGAGGAGGCGTTGCTGCAGCTGCGCAAGGCCGGTGAGACCGGCGCCGACCTCGTCGTCGGCTGCGCCGGCGGCGGGTCCAACTTCGCGGGCCTGATCTTCCCCTTCCTGCGGGAGAAACTGGCCGGCAACCAGTCGCCGCGGCTGCTCGCGGTTGAGCCCGCGGCCTGCCCGACGTTGACGCGTGGCGAGTACCGCTACGACTTCGGCGACACGGCCGGGCTCACCCCGCTGCTCAAGATGTATACCCTCGGCCACGACTTCGTGCCGTCCCCGATCCACGCCGGCGGACTGCGCTACCACGGGATGGCGCCGCTGCTCTCGCACGTGGTGCACGAGGGTCTGGTGGAGGCGACCAGTCTGCACCAGAGCGAATGCTTCGACGCGGCTCTGCAGTTCGCCCGCACGGAAGGTGTCGTGCCAGCACCCGAGTCGTCGCACGCGATCGCGCAGGCTCGTCGGGCGGCCTTGTCCTGCAAGGAGACCGGCCAGGAGCAGGTCATCGTGATCGGGCTGTCCGGGCATGGGCTGCTCGAGCTCGGTGCCTACGAGAGCTATCTGGCCGACCGGCTCATCGACGATGCACTGTCCGAGGAGGCCCTCACCTCGGCGCTCGCCGCGGTGCCGGCGATCTCCTGAGACCGTCGGCTCAACCCACCCACCCGGTTGTGCACTTTGGCCCCAGGAGATGCCTGGATGCGGGCTCCGTCGGTGCCGGCGTCAGATCACTCGCGGGTCACTGTCCGTGCCGGCGAGGGGCTTGCTCGCGGTGGCCCAGTCCTTCATGCCGCCGGCGACGTTGACCGCGTCGAACCCCTGGTGCTCGAGCCAGGCCGCGGCCCGCGCGGAGCGGTTGCCGGAGCGGCAGACGATCGGCATCGGGTCGATGTCGGGCAGATCGTCCAACCTGCTCGGCAGCTCGCCCAGGGGTATGTGGATCGCGCCCGGGGCGTGCCCGGCGTCCCACTCGTCCTGCTCGCGCACGTCGACCATGACGGCGTCGTCGGCCAGCTCGGCCGGGGTGATCTCCTCGTTGCTCATGCCCCGATCGTCCCTCATCACCGGTCAAACGCCCAACCGAGGCACCCCGTTCCGAGGCGACCGGTCGATGTCCTCGACCGGCGCGTCCGCACCGGCCGCCGACGTGCCGTCGTGGGTGTCACCGACGTCTGTGCCGTGCAGCTTTCCCAGGAGCGGGGTGAGGATGTCCAGGGGTAGCGGGATCACCGTCGAGGAGTTGCCGCTGGCGCCGATCTCCACGAGGGTCTGCAGGTAGCGCAGCTGCAGCGTCGCGGGGTTGCGTGACATCACGTCGGCCGCGTCGGCCAGCTGCTTCGATGCCTGAAACTCACCCTGAGCGTTGATGACCTTCGCGCGCCGCTCTCGCTCGGCCTCGGCCTGGCGGGCGATGGCACGTTGCATGTTCGCGGGCACATCGACGTCCTTGATCTCCACGATCGAGACCTTGATGCCCCACGGTTCGGTCTGCTGATCGATGACCTGCTGCAGGTCTGCGTTGAGCTGCTCACGCTCCGACAGCAGCGTGTCCAGGTCGGCCTTGCCCAAGACCGCCCGCAGCGACGTCTGGGCGATCTCGCTCGTGGCGACGTAATAGTTCTCAACGTCGATGATCGCCCGGTTGGCGTCGATGACCTTGAAATACGCCACGGCCGTCACCCGGACCGGGACGTTGTCGCGGGTGATGATGTCCTGCGCGGGAACGTTCAGCGTGACCACCCGCAGGTCGACGCGCTCCATTCGGTCGACAGCCGGGATCAGCAGCAGCAGCCCGGGATCCTTCAACTCGATCAGGCGCCCGAGCCGGAACACGACGCCGCGTTCATACTCACGCAGCACGCGCACGGAGGAACTGGCCACCAGCAAGGCAGCGATGAACAGGACTACAACGACAACGATGAGGGCTTCCATGTGGGCTGTACCTCCCAGGGTGTCGGCCGGCGAACCGAGAGCGTCAGTCCGTCCAGCTCATTGATGACCACCGTCTGACCGACGGTGGGCTGTGGGTCCTCCCAGCCGAAGGCCAGTCGGGCCTGCCACAGCGTTCCGTCTGCGGCAATCATGCCCTCGCAGACATTCCAGCTGTGGATCGTGGCGCGCTGACCGACGAGGGCTTCCGGCCCCGACTTCAGAGGTTGCCGGCGGGCGAGAACGACCTCCCCGGCGACCATGGCCATCGTCAGCAAGCCGGCAGCCGCCAGCACGACGGCGATGGGGATCGTGATGAACAGTCCTACTCCCGAGCCTGCCAGGATGGCACCGATGCCACCGGCCACGCCCAGCACGCCGACGGCCCCGAGCACCCCGGCGGTCGAGACGTGCGCCTCGATCACCAGTGAAATGAGACCGATCAGGACGACGATCGCGCCAAGGACGAGCACGTCAATCACTCCTTCGACCAGGCCGGTGGATCGTCGAGAATCCGCACCATCCATCAGGCATATCGCAACTACCTAGTCCGTTCGACTATAACGATGTTGCCCGCATGCGCATCACTCCGTATCAAAAGATGGACGTCCAGGCCTCGGACAGATGCGCGGCGGCCTTGAGATCAATCGAAGGGTCGCCATCCAGCCTTCGAATCCGGCGGAACCAGTGCGCCAGGTGCACGCTGCTGCGGCGAGTCGTCGTATGTTGACGTGGTGAATCCCATCCGCGCGATCTACGGCAACCGTCAGCAAGGCGACGACCTCACCGACCAGGAGGTGGCGCGGGCCTACCCCTGGCCGGATTCCAGGCGGTGGGTGCGGGCGATGATGGTCACCACTCTCGACGGCGCCGCTGCGGGCGCCGACGGCCTGAGCGGTTCGGTGTCCTCCAACGCGGATCAGCTGGTGTTCGACGCGGTGCGCCGGTATGCCGATGCCGTCCTGATCGGCAGCGGCACCTTGCGAGCCGAGCAGTACACACCAATGCGGGCCAACCCGGAGGACGCGAAGCGGCGCGCCGCTGACGGGCAACTGGCGGCGCCGGTCGTGGCCGTCGTGACCGGATCGCTGCAGCTGCCCTGGGAGCTGCCGATCTGGTCGGAGTCCGCCCACCGACCGGTGGTGATCACGCGCGCCGACGCCAATGAGGGCCGGCTGGCGACGGCACGGGACCACGCGGATGTCATCGCCCTGCAGGAAGTCACGCCCGAGGCAGTCGTGGATGCGCTGGCAGGGCGGGGCCTGCGCCGCATCCTGTGCGAAGGCGGCCCGAGCCTGCTGCGTGACCTCGTCGCGGCGGACCTGGTGGATGAGGCCGACATCACGCTCGCCCCGTTATTTGCCGGAACGTCCGGGTCGCCGTCGACGACGGTGCTGCCCGACGTCGCCGACTTCCGGCTTGAGCAGGTGCTGGAGGGGGACGGGACGTTGATGATGCGCTACCTGGCACCGGGCCGATGATCACCCTTCGAGGGCTGGCCCAGCTGGCCGCCGATCACGCCGACGACCTCGAGCACCCGGTTGCGCCGCTGCGGCTGGGCGAGCGCGTCTACGACACCGACCGCCAACCCGTGCTGATGAGCGTCATCAACCTGTCGCAGGACTCCGCCTACCGGGAAAGCGTTGCGGTCAGCACCCAGGCGGCCGTGCGCAAGGCACATGTGTACGCAGCCGAGGGAGCGCACCTGATCGATCTGGGCGCTGAGTCCACCATTGCGACTGCCGCCGCCGTCGACGGCCAGGCCCAGCAGCGCCTACTCCTGCCCGTCATCGAGCAGCTCGTCGCCGACGACATCGCCGTGTCCGTCGAGACCTACGAGGTGCCGGTGGCCCAGTCGGCACTCGAGGCCGGCGCGTGCGTGCTCAACCTGACCGGATCGGACCACGACGACCAGATGTTCACGCTCGCGGCCGAGCACCGGGCGACGGTCGTGCTCTGTCACGTGCTCGGCCCACACGCGCGGGCCATAACGGACGCCGACGTCAGCGTGGATCAGCTGCCGCAGATGATCCACGTATTCGAGCGGCGGATCGCCCGAGCGCGCGAGCTCGGCGTCACCGACCTGGTCATCGATCCCGGCGTCGGATTCGGCTACCAGCTCGACGACGCGAAGGCCCGCGCGGAATACCAGGCCGCAGCCCTGCTGCATACCTTCCGCCTGCGCCGCCTGGGGCTGCCGATCTGTCACGCCCTGCCGCACGCCTTCGACATCTTCGAGGATCGGTTCCGCAGCGCCGAGGGCGTCTTTGCTGTGCTCGCCCACCTGGGCCAGACCGGGGTCTACCGCACCCACGAAGTGTCCCTGGTCCGCCCGGTGCTCGAGGCAATGCACTGCTTCCGCACGCAGGTCTGACTCGGCGCCGCGACGTCGTCTAGAGTCGCCGGAGTGAAGATCCTGTCGATCCAGTCGTCCGTCGCCTACGGGTACGCCGGCAACTCCTCGGCCGTCTTCCCGCTGCAGCGGCTCGGCCACGAGGTGTGGCCCGTCTACACCGTGCACTTCTCCAACCACACCGGCTACGGCCAGTGGCGGGGTCTGGTCTTCGAGCCGGAGACGATCGCCGAGATCATCACCGGCATCGAGGAGCGCGGGGTGCTGCCCGAGTGCGATGCTGTGCTGTCGGGCTATCAGGGCGGTATGCCGGTCGGCGCCGTCATCCTCGACGCCGTCACCCGCGTCAAGGCCGCGAACCCGAAGGCGGTCTACTGCGCGGACCCGGTGATGGGAGACGTCGAGCGGGGCTTCTTCGTGCAGCCCGGTGTGCCGGAGTTCATCCGCGACCATGTGGTGCCGGCGGCGGACCTGATCACCCCGAACCAGTTCGAGCTGGAATTCCTCACCGGTCGCGACATCCACTCGGTGACCGACCTGCTGACCGCCATCGACGCCGTGCGGGCGCGCGGACCGCATTCGGTGCTGGTCACCTCCGTGCAGACCGACGACACCCCCGCGGACTCGGTGCAGATGGCGCTGGCTGTCGGCGCCGACGTGTGGAGTGTGCGCACCCCGTTGCTGCCGATGTATATCGAGGGCGCCGGTGACGTGAGCGCGGCGATCTTCCTGGCGCGGATCCTGCAGGAGAGCCCGCAGGACACGCTGGCAGCGGTGGCCGACTCGGTGTTCAGCATTGTCGAGGCGACCCACCGGGCCGGCACCCGCGAGATCCAGCTGATCGCCGCGCAGGACCAGATCGCCAACCCCGCAAGGCGGTTCGAGGTGACCCGGCTGCGCTGAACGTACGAATGGGGAGGGACTCGATGGACTGTTGACTCCAAGTCCCCTGGAACTCTGGGAGTCCACTCGACCACGAACCGCCGAGTCCTCCTGGACCGTACGCATGCTCGCTGCGCGTTTGCGAGGGAGGGGTCTACTCAGTCGTCATCACGCAGCGCTCCGCCATGCAGGTTCAGCTGGGTCACGAGGTGCGTGAAGACGCGCGGGGTGCTCAGTCCGTCGTGCTCGTACTCGTTGGTCACCCACGGGTGCAGGTTGCCCACCCGGCGGGCGGTCTCCAGCTGCAGCTCCGCATCGACATACATGTCGTCGAAGTAGACCGCGGCATGCACGGGAACCTCGTTGCCCGCCAGTCGCGTCGGGTCGTAGAGGGCACTCCATTCGCGTTGCTCCGCAAGCAGATTCACCGCCTGTTCGAAAGGTCGCAGGCCACTGATCTCGGCGAACATCCACGGATAGACCATCTCGCCGGTGAAGAGCAGCGGGCGGGCGGTCTCGGCGAAGTCCGGGTGTGCGGCGTGCTCCGCCTGCGCGGCCCAGCCAGGGGCCTGCGCGAGATGACCGGACCAGTAGATGTTCTCCTGCAGCGCGGCATACAGCGGGTTGTCGCGGTATGCCGTGCGCGCCCACACCTGCGCCAGGAACGTGTCCGTCGGCTCCCCATCGTCGTCGAGCGCCTCATCGATCATCCAGTGCAGTCGCTCGAAGCCCGGCTTCATCCCGAAGTCCATGCCGAGGCTCTGCAGCCTGCGCACGGTCAAAGTGTCACCGTCGGGCAGCAGCACCGGGTCGGTGGACAGCCGGTCGGCGATGCGTGAGATCTGCTCTGCTGCATGCGGATAGCGCTGGTAGAACGTCTCGTTCTTTGCCCTCGTGCGCGGGTAGGTGCGGCGGTAGATCTCGCTGACGTCGGGGCTGATGGAGGCCAGGCCACCGGTGACCAGGCAGGCGGCCAGTCCTTCCGGCGCGTGGGACAGGTAGGTCAGGGTGAGGAACCCGCCGTAGCTCTGCCCGAGGGTCGTCCACCGGCGACCGCCGAAGAGCGTCTTGCGCAGGTGCTCGGCATCCGCGACGATCGCTTCCGCCCGAAAGTGCCTGAGATAGGAGGCTGCCGACTCGGGGTCGGGGAACGCGGTCATCGTGCGGCCACTGACCGGCGTGCTGCGACCCGTGCCGCGCTGGTCGAGCAGTATGACGCGATAGGTCTTCAGCGCCTCACCGATCCACCCGGTCGGGCTGGTGGGCCGCGGGCTCTTGCCTCCCGGGCCACCCTGCAGATACAGCAGGCACGGCAGTTCCTCGTGCCGACGCTGCGGCGCGACGATCTCGCGGGCGAAGAGGGTGAGCCGCGGCGACGAGTCCGGGCTCGCCCAGTCCAGTGGCACTGCTACGTCGTGGTCCCGGATGTGCATGCCGGGAATGGTGTATTCGCGCAGACTCATCCCTTGTCCCTTCACGGTTGCGGCCGTCACTTCAGTATGCGAGGTATCGCGCCTTGCGCTCAAGCGATTCAACCGGCCGAGGGAGCGGACTGCCGACCACCAGGTCTCAGAGCGGGTGGCCGTCGAGCCGACGCGCCATGTCGACGTCGTCGACGTCTCCGAAGGTGAACCGCAATCCTCGTGGGAGCCGGCCGATCTCCCGGTATCCGCAGGTCTCATAGAACGCGCCCACCCCGGTGCCGCCGCGGTAGTTGAGCCGGGCGACCTCCACGCCGTGATCGCGTGCGATTGCGTGCATCCCGCCCATCAGCACGCTGCCGAGATTGCGCCCGCGGTGTCGCGGGTCGACCATCACGCGCTTCAGCACGCCGATGTGAGCCACCTTCGAGTTGCTGAAGACCGTCCAAAAGGCAAGGCCCAGTAGCGCACCGGTCTGCGGATGGACCAGTCGACCCATGACCGCCGTGCCGGAGGCGCACGCGACCAGGTGCTCGTCGAGGGCGACTGCCACGTCGTCACGCGGGGCGGCTCCCTCGAACCCGACGGAACCACCCGCCTCGTTGACGGCGCACCACAGGTCGAGCGCCTCGGCATACACCGGCGCCTCGGGCACCACGTCGTCGCTGCCGGCGAGCATGCGTGGCAGCAGATAGATCAGGGCGGGTTCCGCGCCATCCGGCGGCGGCTGCTCCGGCCGCTCGTCGGTGAGCCAGAGCCCGGCACGCTCGGCCGTGCGCAGCGACGCCGTATTGACCGGCCGGATCATCGCGTAGACCTCGCGTCCAGGGCACCACTCGGTCGCGAGCGCCGTGGCTGTTCGCGCGATCTCGGCGGCATACCCGTGGCCCCGGTGGGCCTCGTCGAGGCGATAGGCGAGGTTGAAACCGTGCCTCGTCGCGCGGATCCCGCCGAATCCGACCGGCAGGCCGGTGTCGCGCCGCTCGGCGATCCAGTAGGACAGGCCGTCCTGCTCCCAGGACCCGATCCAGCGCTGCATCAGGTCGCGGGTCTGCTCGATGGAGGTGTGGCGGGCCTGGGGTGCATGGGTGAAGGAGGTCGGATCGCTCTCCCACGCGTGGATCCGGTCGAGGTCGTCCCAGGTCATCCGGCGCAGGTCGAGCCGGCGAGTCGAGGGTTCGGCTAGGTGGGCCGGAACGGCGCTGTGCGGCATACGCCGAGCCTAGAGTGGAGCGATGACAGGTGTGGCGGGAGCCACCTCGATGGGCTCCTGGCCGCGTGGGCTCCTGGGCGAGTGGTCACGTATGCACGGTGCGGCACGGCATACCCCGTGCATCTGCGACCACTCGATCCGCTACTGCGGGCTAGCAGCGTATCGCCGTCGCGTTAGATTGCCCTAGATCCACCGATCGTGGACGGCGAGCAGGACACGCTAGCGAAATATCCAAGGATCGCTAGAAACACTTATACGGTCTGATCGTGGACCCGATACGCAACCCCTATGCCCCCGGCGCCGGTCAGCGACCGCCCGCTCTTGCCGGCCGCGACGAGCAGCTGGAGATCTTCAATATCGTGCTCGAGCGGGTCTCCCGCGGGCGGCCGGAGCGGTCGGTGGTGCTGACCGGGCTGCGTGGCGTCGGCAAGACCGTGCTGCTCAATGCGCTGCGATCCGCGGCTGTGCGCGCCAAGTGGGGCACCGGCAAGCTGGAGGCGCGTCCCGACCAGCGGTTGCGGCGTCCGCTTTCGAGCGCACTGCATACGGCCGTGCGCGAGCTCGGCCACTCGCAGCCGGACGACGTGGACCAGGTGCTCGGCGTGATCAAGTCGTTCGCGCAGCGCGATGCCGGCTCGAGCGCGAAGCTGCGCGACAAATGGAACCCGGGCATCAGTGCGCCCGCGGTGCCGGGTCGGGCTGACTCCGGCGATATCGAGATCGACCTGGTAGAACTGCTCACCGATGTAGGCGGTCTCGCCGCCGACCTCGGCCGTGGGGTCGCGATCTTCATCGACGAGATGCAGGATCTGCACGAGGACGACGTGTCTGCGCTGTGCGCCGCGTGCCACGAGATCAGCCAGTCGTCGCTGCCGATGCTCGTCGTCGGAGCGGGCCTGCCGCATCTGCCGGCGGTGCTCTCAGCCTCGAAGTCATACAGCGAGAGACTGTTTCGGTATGCACGGATCGATCGACTTCCGCGCGACGCCGCCGACATGGCGCTGCAGTCACCGGCGAAGGACGAGGGCGCGTCGTTCGAGAGCGATGCGCTCGATGCCATGTATGCCGCGACCGGCGGCTACCCCTACTTCATCCAGGCCTACGGCAAGGTGGCGTGGGATGTCGCACCCGGCACACCGATCTCGATCGAGGACATCGCCGTGGCCGCGCCAGCTGCGGAGGCCGAGCTGGCCGTCGGTTTCTTCGGATCACGGTATGAAAGAGCGACACCCGGCGAGCGCGAGTATCTGCGCGCGATGGCCGACGCGGCGCAGGAGCTGGCCGGTTCGGGTCAGCTCGACGAGGTGGAGTCCGTTCCGACGTCGGCAGTGGCGGACGTGCTCGGCCGCAGACCGCAGTCCCTCTCCCCCGCCCGTGACGCCCTGCTCAAGAAGGGACTGACCTACAGTGGCGAGCGCGGCCGAATCGCCTTCACCGTCCCGCACTTCGGCAAGTACCTCCGCTCAACGAGCTGACCGCTTCCAGCGCTGTGCGCTGTCGAGGGAATCGCACCGCAGAGGCCGAGGACAACGGCCGAGCGACCGGAATCGCCACCGTGGTCTGCGGGGGTCTGGGTTGCCAATCGGGCTTCGGCCCTCGTCTCGTCGCGGTGATCCTTCTCGGCCCTGGCCGCTCGGAGCTTACTCAAGGGCGCGTAATCACTCCTAAGCCTCGATCCGTGGAGAAGTAGCCGAATGGGCGGGCCTGCTCGGCGCGTTGGAGCGTGAGAGTGCCTTCTTGGCAGGAGAATCGGTGTTGTTGACGCACTGATCTGCTCCACACCAAGA
>NZ_VCQV01000039.1 GCF_007845645.1 Leekyejoonella antrihumi | reverse complement strand
GCCGGTCGTCAGGCCGGCCGCCTCCAACGCCGTCCGGACCGCCTGAATGGTGGCCGGGGTCGGGCCGAACATCGCGCCCACCTGACCCGCCGTCAGGTACTGCCGGTACCGCGGTGAGGTCGGTGTCGACACCGCGGTCGCGAGCTGCTCGAGGCCGGCCGGGTCCCGTTGGGCGAGTATCACCTCCGCGTGCAGGACCGTCGCTCCTGCCAGTGCCCCGGTGCGTATCGCTCCGGCCGGGACCTTCGGCGCCGAGCCCACCGACACCGACGCCCGCCCAGCCGCCTGCGCCGGGCCGGGGCTGCCCAGCACACCGAATCCGAGCAGGACCAGCACGCCCACCACGACAACCAGGTATCGCCGTGCCCCTCGTGCCCACGACCAGCCGCTCCCGCTGCCTGGAACCTCACTCATCGCACCCATGACCGCCACCGATTCTCGCTGGGCCGAACCGCGAGGTGACCGTGCTCCGCGTACGCGGTCACCGGGGTGTGGTCAAGCCACGCCTCGCGTCAACGGTAGAACCGGCAGGTCGACCCGCCAGGTGTGAACCCACTTGTTCCCAGTGCAGTCTCGCACGGAAATTTCTCAGCCTGTTCGGCGTAAACCTGGGACAATGTCGCCGAGCACGGTGGAGTGCCCCGTGCCAGGGGACTGTTCAGTCGCCCAGGGGCGGTGGCGCGGTGGAGTGGTAGGTGTGGCCGGTGGGGGTGGTCCAGGTGACCTGGTGTGGCTGGTCGGCGTGTGGTCCGGGTCTCGCGGTCCAGTCGGGATGCTGTTTGAGGTAGTTGCAGGCTTCGCAAAGGCCTTGGCCGTTGGTGGCGGTGGTGGGTCCGCCCGTTGCGTGGGGGGTGACGTGGTCGTGGTGGCGGATGGGGGCGTCGCAGTAGGGCGTCCGGCAGGTTTGGTCGCGGGTGTTCAGGAATTCGGCGAGTAGGCCGGTGAATTCGCGGCGTCCGGTTTCCATGGCGACCAGGCGGGACTGGTCGGGGGTGGCGAACATTCTCCGCAGGAACACGCGTGCGCGTTCGGCGCGCCCGGACCGGCTGTCGGGGTCGATATTGGTGACGTCGGCTGCTGCACCGTCGGTGGGGGCGTCCCCGGTAGAACGGGGATTTTTGGGGTGGCGGGGTGGTGTGCCGGCGTGGGCCCAGGCGTAGGCCAGGTCTGCGGGGATGGTGCCGTAGTCGGGGACCCGGGCGGACTGGGTGCCGTAGCCGAGGAAGGTGTCGGTGCTCATCACGACGCGTACTTCGATGTCGGCGCCGACGGCGGGCGTGTGGCCGGTGAGGCGTTGCACGAGGGTGTCGGCCATGACCTGGCCGCGGGTTCTGGGGTCGCCGGCGGCGCGCGCGGTGTCGGCTGCCGCTTTGAGGGCGGCGTGGCAGGCCACGCCGTCTTTGACGGGTAGCAGCGCGGACAGCTGGGTCATGCAGTCGGGTGCGGGTCGGGTGGTAACCCGCCGGTCGGACTCTGCCTTGGCGCGTCGGTTGACGGCGGCGGCCGGGTCGAGCCGGTCGGCGGCGGCGCGGGCGGCGGCGTCCAGGCGCCGGTCGGACAGGTCACCGAGGCGGGGCGCGAGCAGGGTGTCCACGCCTGTGCGGTCCTGCTGGGTGAGGCACGCGGTGGCGCGGACGAGCAGGGTGGCCTGCCACTCACTGACGATCCCCGCGGTCAGGGCGGCCAGGGTGTGCGGCATCTCGGCGACCAGAGCCTTGGCCAGGCCGAGGTGCCGATTGCCCTTGTGGGGCGAGTCGCGGCGGGCAAGCGCGATCTGGGTGCCCACCGATCGGGAGGTCTTGCCCGCGGGGAGCCCGCGGCCTTGGTCGGCCTCGCGTTGTGAGGTGTAGAGGTCCACGGTCAGGCGGGCCTGGGCTGCTGCGGCGGCGCTCTTGACTTGTTCGAGGGCGGCGATCTGATCGATCCGGGTCGCGTTGTCCAGGTCCGCAGCGGTCCGGGCGGCCTGCGTCAAGAAGGCGTCTACCTCGGCCAGGGTCAGCGCGCCCATCGGGTTGGACGCAGTTGCCACGGCAGGTGGTTTGGACGCTGTTGCCGCCTCGCAGGTTGCCGATGCCTTGGCTGGTGGTGTGGCGCCGGTGAGCGCACGGCGGCGGCGCAGGTCGTCCCAGGCTGTCGGGTGCTGCGACTGATCCCTTGCTTCGAACATGTGTCTAGTTTAGGTGTCACCACCGACAACCCTGCCGACCGCCTGTGGTTGGCTCGGGTGCGGATGGTCACCGGGTCCCGATCGCGACTCTCGTCCTGGCGGCTCCGGCCGACTCGACCAGCTGGGTTGGGCTCGGACCTAGACCAGCGGGTTTGGTGGGGATGGCCACTGGCCGCGCTGTCGGAGCACCTGCTTCAGCAGATCCGCACGATCGGTGATGATGCCGTCGACTCCGAGGTCGAGCAACCGGTGCATCGAAGGCACGTCGTTCGGCGTCCAGACGTGCACCTGGACGCCGAGACGGTGAGCCGCCCGCAGGAAGTGTGGCGTGACGACGGTGAGCCGGCCGGCACGTTCGGGCACCTGGAGGCAGTCGATGCCGTGCAGGGGTGTGCCTGCGCGACCGGTCGCACCGAGCACCGAGTCGAGCGCGCGCGGCAGCCACTGACCGCCGACGACGAAGCGTGCGATCGTGCCCTGCCCCGCGGATACGGCCACCGGACGAGCGAGCCTACGCACCACTGCTCGGCGCCGGGTGTCGGAGAAGGAGGCGATGCAGACCCGGTCGTGCGCCTGCATCCGATCGATGAGTTCCACAGTGGGGGCAATGGCGTGCGCGGACTTCACATCGATGTTGATGCGCAGGTCCGGCCACCTGGCCAGCAGGTCCTCGAGGCGTGGAATGGGTTCTTGACCACCGATTTTCGCACGCGACACCTGCGACCACGGCAGGCCGCTGATCACGCCCCGTGAGTCGGTCACCCGGTCCAGCGTCTCGTCGTGGAAGGCGAGCAGCACCCCGTCCGCGGTCGCGTGGACATCCGTCTCCACATACATCAGGCCGAGGTCGACGGCAGCCTGAAAGGCGCGCATGGAGTTCTCGATGCGATGGTTGCCATCGGGACCGGAGAACCCCCGGTGGGCCATGGCGACCACACCGGGGGTGTCAAGAAACGCGGTGTACGCCACTCGGTCAGATGTCGCGGAACGTCTGGATGTTCGCGCCGAGAGCGTTCAGCCGGGAGTAGAGCTCCTCGTAACCGCGGTTGATGACATACGTGTTGCGCAGCACCGAGACACCCGGCGCGGCAAGCATCGCCAGCAGGATGACCATGCCCGGTCGCAGGGCCGGCGGGCACATGATCTCCGCGGCGCGCCAGCGGGTCGGCCCCTCGATGAGGACCCGGTGCGGATCCATCAGCTGCACCTTGGCGCCGAGCGGGGTCAGATCCGTCAGATAGATCGCCCGGTTGTCGTAGACCCAGTCGTGCAGGGTGGTCGTGCCCTCGGCCACCGCCGCGATCACCGCGAAGAACGGCAGGTTGTCGATGTTGAGACCGGGGAACGGCATCGGGTGGATCTTGTCCTTGCGCGCCTTCAACGGCCCAGGAATCGTGCGCAGGTCGACCAGCCGGGTCTTGCCGTTCGCCGAGAGGTATTCGGGGCCGGTGTCGTACTTCATCCCCATGCCCTCGAGCAGGGTCAGCTCGATCTCCATGAACTCGATCGGCACCCGCTTGATGGTTATCTCCGAGTCGGTGACCACGGCGGCCGCCAGCAGTGACATCGCCTCGATCGGGTCCTCGGACGGGTGGTACTCCACGTCCTTGTCGATGTGCTTGACGCCGCGCACCTTGAGGGTGGTGGTGCCGATGCCCTCGATCTCGACTCCGAGCTTCTGCAGGAAGAAGCACAGGTCCTGCACCATGTAGTTGGGGCTGGCGTTGCGGATGGTGGTCTCATCCTCGATCCGCGCCGCTGCGAAGATCGCGTTCTCGGTCACGGTGTCGCCACGTTCGGTCAGGATGATCCGGCGGCTGCCTCCCGCGTAGGCGTCATGGTCGACCGAGGCGTGGTAGTAGCCGTGCGTCGCAACGACCCCGAGGCCGAAGGCCTTCAACGCGTGCAGATGCGGCTCGACCGTGCGCTCCCCGAGGTCGCAGCCGCCGGCGTTCGGCAGCTTGAACTCACTGAACTCGTGCAGCAGCGGGCCCAGGAACATCAAGATGGTGCGGGTGCGTCGTGCGGCGGTCTCATCCATCGCCGCGAGGTCCAGCGTCTTGGGAGGAGTGATCTCCAGGTCACTGGAGTCGGGCAGCCAGCGGGTGCGCACGCCGATCGATCCCAGCACCTCGGTGATGCGGTTGACCTCTTCGATCCGGGCGAGGTTGCGCAGCGTGGTGCGTCCCTTGTTGAGCAGGGCGGCGCACAGGCAGGCGACGGCGGCATTCTTGCTGGTGCGCACGTCGATGGCGCCGGACAGCTGCCGGCCGCCCTCGATCCGCAAATTCAGCGGTGTCGACGAGGCAACCGCCACGACCTCCGTGTCGAGAGCCTCGCTGATGCGCGCAAGCGTCTCCAGACTGAGGTTCTGCTTGCCCTGCTCGATCCGCGCGACGGCACTCTGGCTGGTCTGCAGTGCTTCGGCGAGCTCACTTTGGGTTAGTTTCTTGTGTCGACGCGCATCGCGGATCAGCGTGCCAACTCGGACGAGGTAGTCATCGGCCATGTGAGCGAGTGTAGATCACATATGAGATAAACATGGTGATCGAAGGCGCGTGGGAGGCGTAATTCTGGCGAGCTGTTCGTCACACATCACATGCAGGTGCTGTCCGCCAGTCATTCCACGGGTCAGGAGGCGGTGGATTCTGAGGGCGATGGGTGGTCCGCGGCGGCCTGCACGATCAGCGGTGCGACCAGCTCTAGCTGCCAGGGGCGGGCGCCGAGCTCGAGGAGATGTTCCTTGACGCGCGCCGAGTCGAGGACCTGCGGTGGCTGCCAGAGGACGCGCCGCAGCGTGCTCGGGGTCACCAGATTCTCTACCGGTATGTCGTGGCTCTCGGAGAGCACGGCGAGCCGGTCGCGTACCTGGGTCAGCCGGGCCGCGGCGACCGGGTCGCGGTCCGCCCAGGCGCGGGCGGGTGGCGGAGCGTCACTACGCACAGTCGTCGGGGGCAGCTGCTTGTCGGTCAGGGCGCCGACCCGGCGGATGGCATCGAGCCACTCTCGTTGGTGCCGGGCCAGGCCACGGTGCGGCGGTCGTGCACGTCCCCGCTTGGAGACCTGTGGGGTGTCCTGTTCGAGTGCCTGCAGGTCCGCGGCCGTGCGAGGTGCCCGGTTCGCCATCATCACGATCAGCGCGTCGGGCAGGACTCGGCCCGGGGCCACATCACGCTGCTGTGCGATCTCGTCGCGGGTAAGCCACAACTCGCGGACCCGGGCGATCGCGCGGCGGTCGCGCATCCGGTGCATCCCCGATGTGCGTCGCCACGGGTCGGTCTTCACCGGCGGGCCGGTGAAGTGGGTCAGCGCCTCGAACTCTTGCATGGCCCAGTCGAGCTTGCCCTGGCGGGCGAGGTCCTCGCGCAACAGGTCGCGAACCTCGACCAGCACCTCGACGTCGAGCGCGGCATACAGCAGCCAGGATTCGGGCAGCGGCCGGGTGGACCAGTCGGCCGCGGAGTGTTCCTTGGCCAGGGAGACCTGCAGATAGTGCTCGACCACCGTTGCCAGGCCGACCCGTGGCAGCCCGGCTAGGCGCGAGCCGAGCTCGGTGTCGAACAGTGTCGTCGGATGCAGGCCCAGCTCCTTGAGGCACGGCAGATCCTGGGTCGCGGCGTGCAGCACCCACTCTGCGTCGCCGATCGCCCGCTGGATGGGCTCAAGATCGGGGCAGGCGATGGGGTCGATCAGGAAGCTGCCCGCACCGCTTCTGCGGATCTGGACCAGGTAGGCCCGGGACCCGTAGCGATAACCCGATGCGCGTTCGGCGTCCAGCGCGACCGGGCCGGCGCCGCCGGCCAGAGCGTCCGCCGCCTCGATCAGTGCCCGCTCGGTCTCGATGACGTCCGGGACGCCGTCGGCGGGGCGTTCCATCACCGGGTAGGTCTCGTCGGCCTCCGCCTCGGCCTCGGGCTTGCTGGGTTCTGACGTGGACGACGAGGCTGGGCTCATCGACGCTGCCCTGGCAGGGCCACCACTCCTTCGGGAAGCGGCGGCAGCCCGGCAATCGTGCACAGCAACGCGCCCCACGCCTCCAGGTGCGACGCCAGCTGCAGACCGGCTGGTGTCCAGGAGGCACGCACCTCCATCTCGACGCTGGTGCCGTTCTCGGAAAGCCCGCCGTAGCCGTCGGAGACGACCCTGGTGACGGTGCCGGCCGGTGCAACGAACTCGGCGTCGACGGCCTCCAGCGAGTCCATCAGCCAGCTCCAGCCGACGTCGCCGAGCATCGGGTCGGTGGCCATCTCCGGTTCCAGTGCGGCGCGCGCGAAGGTGACTACGCGCCACGCTCCCTGCCACGGTTCTGGGCAGTTCGGGTCGTGCAGCAGCACGAACCGGCCGGATGCGAGCTCGTCGTCCGGGTCGCCTGCCTGCAAGACGTCGGCGGAGAGTGCGAGAGAATACGGCGCGATGCGGCCGGGAGCCGGTACCTCGGTCAGCCGGACCTCCGGGCGCAGGCGGACGTCCGCCAGCGCTGCAGTCGCGTGCTGGAAGTCCGAGGCGGCATCGCCGCTGATGTTTCGGGTGCCCACCAGAACAGCCTAGGTCGTCCACGCTCGCGAATCAGGGAACGGCGCGCCGACGGTGTGCGGTGCGTGACACGATGCCTGTATGTCACATGTCTCCGTGGACCAGCGCCGTCAGCGATTCACCGAGCTGCACGCCGCGGGATTCTTCCTCATCCCGAACCCGTTCGACCAGGGTTCCGCTCGGCTGCTGGAGGCCCAGGGTTTTTCGGCCGTTGCGACGACCAGTTCCGGCTACGCGGCGACGCGTGGACGGCAGGACCAGCACGTGACCCGCGAGGAGCTCGTCGAGCACGTCCGCGCGATCTGTGACGCCATCGACGTGCCGGTCAACGTGGACTCCGAGGGGTGCTTCCCCGGTGCGGACGGCGGGATTGCTCGGACCGTGGAGCTGCTGGCGGATGCCGGTGCCGCCGGCCTCTCGATCGAGGACTTCGACCCGGTCGCGGGGCAGGTGCTCGACCGTGCAGAGGCGACCGACCGCGTCGCCGAGGCCGTCGCCGCGGCCCACCGGCACGGGATACTGCTGACCGCTCGGGCCGAGAACTTCCTGCACGGCCGGGCCGACATCGACGACACCGTCGCGCGACTGTCGGCCTACCGTGACGCCGGCGCCGACGTGCTCTATGCCCCTGGCATCACCACGGATTCGCACATTGCGCAGGTTGTTGCGCTCGGGCTTCCGGTCAACGTGCTCGCGATGGGCGTGACGCCGCCCGTGCCTCGGCTGCGCGAGCTCGGCGTGCGGCGAGTCTCGACCGGCGGGTCCCTGACGTGGGCTGCCTACGGTGCGTTCGTCCGCGCCGCCACGGAGCTGGCCGCGGAGGGAACCACGGGATACCTCGAGGGCTCCTTGACCTCGCAGCAGCGGCAGACGTTCCGGGACGACTGACCGGTGCTCGCGCTGTTGGCACTGGCCTCCAGCGCCGTGTGGGGCACGTCCGACTTCGCCGGCGGGTGGTTCTCCAAACGAATCGCCGCACTGCGGGTCGTCACGCTGTCGCAGCTCGGCGGGCTGTTGGTCATGTCCGTGGTGATCGCCGTCGCCCTGGGTGAGGGCGCGATCAGTGCGCCGCATTGGCCGGCCGGGTGGGCTGTGTATGGGGTGCTGTCCGGAGTCACCGGCGCCGCGGGGCTGACCTGCTTCTATGCCGCGCTGTCCAGCGGCACGATGGGCGTCGTCTCACCGATCGCGGCCCTTGGCGCCGTCGTCCCGGTGACGCTCGGGCTGCTCACCGGCGACAGCATCGGACCGGTCGTGGCTGCTGGTCTGACTCTGGCCCTGCTTGGTGCTGCGCTGGCGTCCGGCCCGGAGCTGTCCGGTGAGGTCAGTCGGCGGCCGGTGCTGCTCGCCGTCGTGGCCGCATTCGGTTTCGGCCTGTCCCTCTTCTTCCTCGACCGCGGCGCCGCCGACAGCGTCGTCGGATCGCTCTGGGCGATGCGCGTCGCGAGCGTCGGCGTGCTCGCACTCACCTGGGCTCTGTGGCCCGGCGGGCTGCCCGGTAAGGGAGCGGATCACCGTGACCTGCTGCCGCTGCTGATCGTGGGCGCCGGAGACCTCGGCGCCAATGTGCTGTTCGCCGTCTCCACGGCATACGGCCAGGTCAGTGTCGCCAGCGTGCTCGGGTCGCTCTATCCGGTGATGACACTGCTGCTGGCGCGGTTCGTGCTGCACGAGCGGATGCGCCCGATCCAGTCGGCCGGTGTGGCGCTCGCGATGCTTGGCGTCGTGCTGACCGCGGCGTTCTGAGCCGCGGAGCGTGCGGGTAGATGCCCGCCGCAGGCGCGCATGCGAGGATCTGCCGTGTGAGCCCTGAATCCCGCACCCCGGAACCTCGCGTGGCGTCAGCATCGGACGCCGCGTTGTCGCACGACCCGCGAGACAGCGACCTCGTGCGTGCGGCGCGGTGCCTACCGACCTCGCGGACGCCGGTGTGGTTCATGCGTCAGGCCGGGCGATCCTTGCCTGAGTACCACGAGGCCCGCAAGGACATCCCGATGCTGCAGGCCTGTCGCACGCCGGACCTGGTCGCAGAGATCACGCTGCAGCCCGTCCGTCGACATGGTGTCGACGGAGCGGTCCTCTTCAGCGACATCGTCGTGCCCCTGGCCGCGGCCGGAGTCGAGGTCGACATCGTGCCGGGGGTGGGGCCCGTCGTGGAGCATCCGGTGCGTTCGCGTGCGGATGTGGACCGTCTACCCGAACTGACCCCTGATCTGGTCTCTGACATCGACGAGGCCGTTCGCATCCTCGTGGGAGAGCTCGGAGCGACACCGCTGATCGGGTTTGCCGGCGCCCCGTTCACGCTGGCGAGCTACCTCATCGAGGGTGGCCCGTCACGCAATCACGAGCGCACCAAGGCCATGATGCACGGCGACCCAGACACCTGGAACGCCCTGTGTGCCAAGCTTGCCCGGATCGCCGGTGCATTCCTGCGAGTGCAGTCGCAGGCCGGCGCGAGCGTGGTGCAGCTCTTCGACTCCTGGGTCGGTGCGCTGTCCCTGCGGGACTATCAGCGCTATGTGCTGCCGCACTCGGCGGCGGCGCTGGCTGCTGTGGCCGATCTAGACATCCCGCGTATTCACTTCGGCGTCGGCTCCGGTGAACTGCTTGCCGCGATGGGTGAAGCGGGGGCGGAGGTCGTCGGCGTCGACTTCCGCACGCCGCTGGATGTGGCGAGCGAGCGTCTGGGCGGGCGGTATGCCGTGCAGGGCAACCTCGATCCGGCGCTCTGCTTTGCGCCGTGGGAGGCGATCGAACCCGAGGTGGACCGGGTCCTCACCGAGGGTAAGGCTGCACCGGGACACATCTTCAACCTCGGCCATGGGGTGCTGCCGACGACGGACCCCGGGGTGCTCACGCGCATCGTGGAGAGGGTGCATCAGCGCACGACTCACTGAGGTCGCCGGCCGGCTTCGGCTCGATCTGGGGAGCGTTCGGCAGGTCCACGATGAACAGCGGCAGGAAGTGCTGGACGAGCGGACCGATGCACACGGCATACAGGACCGTGCCGACTCCGACGATGCCGCCCATCAACCAGCCGACGACGAAGACCGTCAGCTCGAGCGAGGTGCGCACGACGCGCAGGCTGATGCCGGTGCGGTGGTGCAGCCCGGTCATCAGGCCATCGCGCGGTCCCGGGCCCAGCTGGCTGCCGATGTAGAGCGCGCCGGCGATGCCGTTGAGCAGGACGGCGCCGACCATCAGCGGTATGCGGATCAGCAGGTGGGAGGGTGTTGGCATCAGCCAGAGCGCGATATTGGTCGCGATGCCGATCCAGAACGCGTTGGCGATGGTGCCCAGGCCCGGCCACTGGCGCAGCGGAATCCACAGCAGCAGCACCGGGATGCTGACCAGGATGACCGCAGTGCCGAGGCCCACTCCGATGTGCTCGGCGATCCCGTAGTGGAAGACGTCCCATGGGTCCAGGCCGAGGTGCGCGCGCACGAACATCGCCATCGAGACCCCGTAGAGCGTGAGGCCGATGAACAGCTGCATGAGGCGGCGCGGCATCCGTCCGGCGCGCAGCTGCTCACGGGAGGTGAGCACGGCAAGGCGGCGGGTGGGTTCGGTGCGACGGGTCATGCCACCAGCATGACGGACAACTGGACTTGAAATAAAGAGCCACTTGCAGGAGAGTGGCCACATGGTCACTCGAGTCTCCGCCGCACGGCTCACCGGACTGCTGGGCTCACGCGATGACGGGCGACCGGCCTACCAGTGGCTGGCCGACGAGGTCATCGGCCTGGTCGGCGACGGCCGGTTGCTGCACGGGGCACGGCTGCCGAGCGAGCGCGACCTGGTCAGCGCCCTGGGGCTGAGTCGCACCACGGTGACCCGTGCCTACGGGCAGATCCGCGAGCGAGGGTTCGCAGAGGCTCGGCACGGGTCCGGGACGCTCGTGCAGGTGCCGGGCGGAGTGGTGCGCGGTGGCGGCGAGCCGTTGCCGCACAACCTGGACCTCGCCCCCGAGGACACGGTCGCGGATCTGCGCAGTGCGTCCCCGCCGGCTCCGACCGGGCTGACCGCTGCGTATGCCGAAGGGTTGGCCCGGTTGCCGTCGCTCACCGGCGGCATGGGCTACTTCCCGTTCGGGCTGCCGGAGCTGCAGGAGGTCATCGCCGATCGGTACACCGAGCGTGGTGCACCGACCACGCCGGATCAGATCGTCGTGACGACCGGTGCCCTGTCGGCGTTGGTCGCCGTGCTGCACGGTCTGCTGCGCATCGGCGACCGTGTGGCGATCGAGACTCCGTCCTACCCCAACTCTCTTGAGATGATGCGGGACTCGCGAATGCGCATGATCCCTGCACCGATCTCGAGCGACGGTGCCGACCTGGAGGGCGTCGAGCAGGCGCTGCGGCACGGACCGCGCGCGATGCTCGCGCTGCCGGACTTCCACAACCCGACCGGCGTCTACCTGGACGACGAAGAGCGAGCACGGCTGGCGCACCTGTGGCAGCAATATGATGTGCTCGGCATCGTCGACGAGACGAATGCCGAGATGTGGCTGGACGTTCCGGCTCCCGCCCTGCCCATGGCCGCACACAGCCCGAGATGCATCACCGTGGGAAGCGCGGCGAAAACCTACTGGGGTGGCCTGCGGGTCGGCTGGGCCCGCGTGCCGGTGCCGATGGTCCAGGCAGTGCGCCATGCCCGGCTCTGCCTCGACCTGGGTGCGGCGGTGCTCGAGCAGCTGGTGCTCGTCGAGCTCATGCGGGTGAACGGATCCCTCTGTGAAAACTCGCGATCGACCCTTCGTGAGTCGCGTCAGGTGATGCTCGGGTTGCAAGCGGAGCTGCCTGACTGGCAGGTCGTCTGTCCCCGTGGTGGGTTGGGTCTGTGGTGGCGGCTCCCACGGCCGCGGTCGTCGGCGCTGGTCGCGGCCGCCCAGCGTCGTGGCGTGCTGCTCGCGTCCGGGTCGTCGTTCGCCGTCGAGGGACGCGGGCTGGAGACCTACGTGCGCACGCCCTACGCGTTGTATGCGGACCGGTTGCGCCCCACGGTGCCGTTGATCGCCGAGGCCTGGCGCGAGGTGGCGGGGGAGTGACGCGCGGCTCGTCCACGAGTGAGAAGGTGACTGCGTGATCGCAGTGATTGGTGGAGGCATTGCCGGGCTCTCGGCCGCGTGGCAGGTGGTCACGCAGCACCTGGGGAACGAGATCGTCGTGCTGGAGGGCTCGCCGCGGGTCGGCGGCCGGCTGTGCAGCGGGCAGGTCGCCGGCCAGACCGTGGATGTCGGCGCCGAGTCGATGCTCGTCCGTCGTCCTGAAGGGCTGCAGCTGCTGGCCGAGCTCGGCCTGACACCAGTGCATCCGGCGAAGGTCGGGGCGACCATCTGGAGCCGCGGGTCGCAGCAGCCGATGCCGGCCGGGACGCTGATGGGGGTGCCCTCGAACCCATCGACTCTGCAGGGTCTGCTCAGCGCGGACGAGGTGGCTCGGGCCGGCGCAGAGCAGCCGGTCGAGCTAAAGGGAGACATCGCGATCGGTGACCTGGTCGAGCGTGCGCTCGGCCCGGCCGTCGTCGACCGACTGGTGGAGCCTCTGCTCGGCGGAGTGTATGCGGGGCACGCCCGCAGCCTGTCAGCGCAGGCCTGTGTGCCCGCCCTGTATCAGGCTGCGGCGCAGGGGGAGTCGTTGGTCGCGACGGCTCAGCGAGCCTCAGCCGCGGCCTCACAGAACGGCGGGTCACCCGTCTTCGGCGGCCTGCCGGGTGGGATCGGACAGCTGCCGGAGCTGCTGGTCGCAGCGCTGGAACAGCGTGGTGCGCGGGTGCGCACCGGGGTCGTGGTGCGTGACCTGACTCGGATCGTGGGCGGTTGGCGTCTCACGACGGGCCCGACCCGGGACGAGCAGCACCTCGACGTGGACGGTGTGGTGATCGCTTCGCCGGCGCGCGCCACGAGTCGCCTGCTCGAGGGGTGGGCACCGGGGGCTGCCGCCGCCATCGGAGAGGTCGACTACGCCTCGATGGCGATCGTCACCTATGCGTTCGATGCTGCTGCGAGCCGGTCACTTCGAGGATCGTCCGGGTTTCTCGTGCCACCTGTCGACGGGCACGACATCAAGGCCGCCACCTTCAGCAGCGCGAAGTGGCCGTGGCTGTCTCGGGTGCGCGAGGACCTCACGGTCGCGCGGGTGTCATTCGGCCGGTTCGGTGACGTGGCCTCGCTCCAACGGCCCGACCACGAGCTGGCCGGCGCCGGACTCGCCGACCTGAGGCGGGCGATCGACGGCAGCCTGCCCGAGCCGCGTGATGTGCACGTGCAGCGCTGGGGTGGCGGGCTGCCACAGTATGCCGTCGGACATCGCGCACGCATCGACCACGCCCGAGCCGGCATCCCCGGTGACGCCGCGCTGGGGCTGGCGGGTGCGGCATACGACGGAGTGGGGATCCCTGCCTGTATTGCGTCCGGACGTGCTGCCGCCGATCTTGTCGTGACCCGGTTGCGGGAGCCGTGAAGAGCCGTCCGACAATGGCTGCATGAGCGACCAGAGCACCCGACCCGAGAACGAGAGCGCCCGCATCGCGAAGGAGGCGAACGCCTCGACGCACTACGCGATGTACTCGGTGTTCAAGGCGAACCGAGAGCTGAGCGGTGACCGCGGCGAGATGGTCGCCGAGGCGCAGTCGTTCTTCGACTCGTTCG
This sequence comes from Leekyejoonella antrihumi, assembly GCF_007845645.1. Taxonomy (GTDB): domain Bacteria; phylum Actinomycetota; class Actinomycetes; order Actinomycetales; family Dermatophilaceae; genus Leekyejoonella; species Leekyejoonella antrihumi. Next base: position 31,812 of record NZ_VCQV01000039.1, on the reverse strand, counting down.
AGGCCAAGGACACGCACATCCGTGGGATCTATGACGTGGCCGGTCTGCGTGCCGATGCGGACCTGATGGTGTGGTCCCACGCGACGACGGTCGAGCAGCTGCAGGAGGTCTACAGCGGATTCCTCCTGACGAAGCTGGGTCGGCATTTCGACGGTGTCTGGAGCAATGTCGGCATCCACCGTCAGGCGGAGTTCAACCGCGGCCACATCCCCAACTTCCTGTCCGGCAATCCGTCGCCGAAGTACCTGTGCGTCTACCCGTTCGTGCGGTCCTACGACTGGTACGTCCTGCCCGAGGAGGACCGCCGCCGGATGCTGAAGGAGCACGGGCTGGCCGCGCGCGACTACAAGGACGTGGGCGCCAACACGATTGCTGCGTTTGCGCTGGGTGACTACGAGTGGCTGCTCGCCTTCGAGGCCGAGGAGCTGCACCGTATCGTGGATCTGATGCGGGAGCTTCGCGCGGTCGACGCGCGACTGCACGTGCGCGAGGAGATCCCGTTCTACACGGGCCCGAAGATCACCATCGAGGACCTGGTCGCCCGGCTGCGCTGACCCCCCACCCCCCCGAGAGGTCACGAATTGCACCCGAGAGGTCACGAATAACCCCCGAGAAGTCACTCGTTCTCCCCGAAGGCGAGTTGTTCCCCTCGAACCGCGAGTTACGGCTGCCCGAGCCGCGAGTTCTGGCCGGCAAACGTGAGAATCCGCCGCGCCGATTCTGTCGGGGACGTGTCGGTGGTATCCAGCAGCAGCGCGTCCGTGGGAGGGGGCAGCGTCGCGTTCCGGTCCAGTGCCTCGATCAAGGTGGCCGGATCACGCAGCTTGTTGCGCTCTTGTCGATCAGACAGGGCCACCCGACGGGTCAGTTCGATGCGCTGGCAGGTCAGCCAGACTGGTACGAAGCGGGCATCCCGAGCCTGCGCGAGATCTCGGATCTGCCGGTACAACTCGGCATCCCGTTCGGTGTCCGAGAGCCAGTTGGTGAAGATGTGATCGAGGTCGTTCGGCGCGCAGAGCACAGCCTCCCGGACGATCTCGCCTATTCGACCGGCGAGCTTGAACGCCAATCCGGGCAGCGGATCCCGCCCGTTGGCGCCGATCGCGGTGAATACCGGGTCGTTGATCAAGTGATTGTCGATCAGCACGGCCCCAGATGCGTCAGCCAGAGCCTTCCCGACCGTCCGCTTCCCGGATGCCGGCGGACCCACCAGGTAGTACAACGCGCTCATGGGTCCGGACTTAGGGGTTGAGGCGCAGGGACACCGAGTTGATGCAGTAGCGCTGGTCGGTGGGGGTGTCGTAGCCCTCGCCCTCGAAGACGTGGCCCAGGTGCGAGCCGCAACTGGCGCAGCGCACCTCGACGCGCTTCATCCCGAGCGTCGTGTCGGTGATCAGCTCGACGTTGTCGTCGGTCGACGGCTCGTAGAAGGAGGGCCAGCCGCAGTGGCTGTGGAACTTCGTGGTGCTGCGGAAGAGCTCCGCGTCGCAGGCGCGGCACGTGTAGACACCCTCGGTCTCGGTATCGGTGTATTCCCCGACGAAGGGACGTTCCGTCGCAGCCTCCCGGAGCACCTGGTACTCCGCCGGTGACAGCTGCTCACGCCACTGCTCGTCGCTCTTGGTGACCGGATAGGTCTTCTGCGTCATCGTCCACTCCTTACCTGGCCCGGCACTTCGCGGCACCGGCGCTCCTGTCACTACCCACAACACCATGGGCCGGGCATTCGTTCCGCCCCGGCCCATGGTGCCCTGCGACCGGTTCAGCGATGCAGCGCCAGCAGGTTGATCCGCACCACCTGCGGATCGTGGTCGGAGTCCTGGTCCGAGAATTCCGCGTTGGTGTGCACGACCTGGTAGTCATACGGCTTGGCGACCCGGCTCAGCGGCCAGGGCAGCGTCGCCAGCGACGGGCTCACCAGAATGTGGTCGAGCACCTGGCTGTTGCCCTCGTAGTCGTAGGTGTAGCGCTGATTCGCCGGTAGCGTCCGTGGCAGGTCGGTCATCTTCGTGGCCCCGGATCCGACCATGATGTTCGTCGTCGGGCTGAACTCGAAGTCGTTCAGGTCACCGAGCGTGACGATATTGGCCCGCGGATCGGCGGCGAGCAGCTTGTCGGTGAAGGACCGGACCACCGTGGCCTGACTGTCGCGCTGCACCTCCGACGACCGCTGCGGCTGCTGCCAGCGACCCATCAGCGGGTCGTCACCGAGCTTGGCGGCAAAGTGGTTCGCGATCACGAAGACCGGTGAGCCGCGCCAGGTGAACTCGGCGATCAGCGGCTTGCGCGAGTTGTCCCACGCGCTGTTGGTCGGATCGATCCGTCCGGGGGAGAAGCTGATCGAGGTCTTGCGGCCGCTCCCGGTCACCGCGGTCGCGTTGCTGGCTGTGCCGCCGGGCTTGTCGACGAAGCGCAGACCGCGGTCGATGCGATAGATCAGCACCTGGCGGATGTTGCCACCGGGTTGCCCGCCGTCCTTGCCGTCCTGCGGGTTGATCCACTGTGCTCGGTAGGCGGGCCCGCCGGCGGCCCTGACCGCCGCGATCAGCTTGTCCGTGGTTGCCGTCGAATCGACGGTGCCGTCACTGGTTGCACCGTTGTCGTCCTGGATCTCCTCGAGGGCCACGATGTCCGGGGACTGCATGTTGTGCACGAGCTGGCCGGCCAGCCGATCGAACTTGGTCTGGGGGTCGCTGGGGGCGAGATTCTCGACGTTGAAGGTGCCGAAGGCGAGCTGCGTCGCGGACGGCTTCGTGGCCACGGTCTTCTTGAGACCGGCCGACTTCAGTGACGCGGCCTTCGTGACATCCAGGTAGAAGTCTCCGTAGTCGTAGTCCATCACACCGACGGTCGTACCGGCATACGTGTCACCGACGTTCGCGGCACCCACCGACCCCTTGGGCAGGAGACGGTCGGACAGGATGAGGCGCATGGCGTTCGGACTGTCGTAGCTGTTGTACTCGACGCCACCGTCGACGGTCCGCAGCGCGGTCACGTTCTGGCCGGGGACGACCGCCGTCTCACCGTATGACGTGTTGGTCGGGCCGACGGCCTGCGCGTCCTTCAGGCCGACGCGCATCCCTTCGAGCGACTCGTCGAAGTCCAGGGCGTTCACCTTCGGGTCGAAGGGGACACCGGCCTTCTCGACCGAGCCGGGGTTGCCCGACTCGATCGTCTGTTGCGGCGCAATGCGGTCTACGCCGATGATCACCGGCGCGGGGAGGGCGTGGCCCGTGCCCTGGACGTCGATGGTGGGACTGGTCAGCTCGGTCGTGCTGAGGTTGCCGGTCCCCGACGCGCCGCCCGGGCGGTACTCGTCAACGGTCCCGGCGACCTGCAGCAGGTCGCCGACCTGCACCGTCGGGGCGGAATGGGTGAAGACGAAGATCCCCTCACTGGTCGCCGGATTGTCGTCCGGAGTGACCGACTGCATCCAGAAGCCGGTGCCGTCCGTGGCGGTCACCACGCCCGGGACGTCGGTGACCTTCTGCCCGGTCAACGGAGACCGGTGAGCAGCGCCTTGAATCTGCGGGATGGTTGCCGCCTGGCCCGTAGGCGGCGGGGTCGGTCCGGTGGTGCAGTCACCTGCGGGGGTGCCGGTGTTCTGTGGGGTGGGCGAGCCGGCGACGAAGTCGGCCGCGTTGTTGTCGGTGTCCGTGCAAGCGCTCACCCGGGCGATCGAGGTGGTGTTGGAGGTGTATTCGGCTGCGGTGCCCTCGGACTGGGACGCATTGCCCCAGCCGACGAGGTCCACGACGGTCCCGTTCGGGTCGACCACGGCAACTCGGCCTGCGGTGGCCGACAGGGCGATCGTGCCGGTGGCATCCGGCGCCGGCAACGCGCCTGCGCCGGCATTGGAGCCGTCGGCCTCCTTGACCAGGAAGTGGCCGCCGGCAGGGATGCTGCCGGTGAGCGAGGTCGTCTGGGCGGTGGTGCCCTGCGCCGACCAGTACTTCACCGTCCACCCGGTGAGGTCGACCGGCTGGTCGCTGGTGTTGTAGAGCTCGATGAAGTCGCTGGCGAGGGTGGTCCCCGAATTGCCACCGCCGCCATACACCTCGGAGACGACGAGGTTGGCGGACACGGCATGGGCGGACGGGGCAGCGGCCATCGCGGTGGCGACGGCCAGACTGGAGATTGCGAGCACCGAGGTGAGTCGGCGGTGACGGCGGGGAATCATTGGTGACCTTCCTGTGACGGGATTGACAGTCTTCGGACTCTAGGGGCGCCGCGCGGCCCGTGGGGGTTTGCGGCGTGGCGGAGAGGTGTCACCCGGGCGAACGGCCGGCGAGCGGCCGGACGCGGCTACAGTTCGTCAATGAGTGCATCGAAGCCGCACCTCCTGGAGGTGCCCGGGCCCGATGGCGTGCGCACGGTGCGCATCTCCAGCCCGGATCGAATGATGTGGCCGGACGACGGCTACACCAAGCTGGACCTCGCGACCTACCTGGTGCGGGTAGGCGAGGCGTTCGTCCGAGCGAGCGGGGACAGGCCCGTTGCGCTGCAACGCTTTCCGGAGGGCATCGACGGGGAGCAGTTCTTCTCCAAGAACCCCCCACGCGGTGTGCCGGACTACGCCCGATCGACCATGTGCACCTACCCCTCGGGGCGCTCGCATCCGCAGCTGGTGATCGACGAGCCCGCGACGGCGGTCTGGGCGGCGCAGATGAACACCGTCACCTTCCACCCGTGGCCGGTGCGGACCGCGAGCAACGACAACCCCGACGAGCTGCGGATCGACCTCGACCCGCAGCCGGGGCGGACGTTCGTCGACATCGTCGAGGCGGCGCAGGCCCTGAAGGAGCTGCTGGACGGTCTCGGCTTCGAGCCGCGGGTGAAGACCTCCGGCAGCCGCGGCCTGCACGTCTACGCGTCGGTCGAGCCGACTCACGAGTTCCTCGACGTGCGGCACGGCGTGATCGGCATTGCGCGTGAGCTGGAGCGCCGACTGCCGGACCTGGTGACGACGGCCTGGTGGAAGGAGGAACGGGGAGACAAGATCTTCGTCGACTTCAACCAGGCGTGCCGGGATCGCACCATCGCCGGGGCCTACAGCGCGAGGCCGCTGCCCGGGGCGCCCGTGTCGATGCCGGTGACCTGGAGTGTGCTGCCGGACATCACGATGCGGGACTTCACGATTGCGACAGTGCCTGACCTGCTTGACTCCGAGGGTGACGCCTGGGCGGAGGCGGGGTCGGTGCGCGGCGCGGTGAGTGCCGCGATCGCGTTGTGGGACAAGGATGTCGACGAGCGCGGCTTGGGCGAGATGCCGTTCCCGCCGGACTACCCCAAGATGCCGGGCGAGCCGCCACGGGTCCAGCCCAGCCGGGCAAAAAAAGGCTAGATACGCTGTGGCGGTGAGTGTTGCCGTGCGAGTTATCCCGTGCCTGGATGTCGATGCCGGACGCGTCGTGAAGGGCGTGAACTTCGAAAACCTGCGGGATGCGGGTGACCCGGTCGAGCTGGCGCGCCGCTACGGAGGGCAGTCGGCCGACGAGATCACCTTCCTCGACATCACCGCCAGCTCTGCGGAGCGGGACACGATGTATGACGTGGTGAGCCGGACCGCCGAGGAGGTGTTCATCCCGCTGACCGTCGGTGGGGGTGTGCGCAGCGTCGACGACGTCGACCGGCTGCTGCGGGCCGGCGCCGACAAGGTCGGCATCAACACCGGTGCCATTGCCCGCCCCGACGTGATCGCGGAGATCGCCGACCGGTTCGGGTCACAGGTGCTGGTGCTGTCCGCCGACGTGCGGCGCGCGACGGACGGCCATTTCGAGGTGACCACGCACGGTGGGAAGAGGTCTGCGGGGATCGAGGCCATCGAGTGGTGCGCACACGCCGCACATCTGGGCGCCGGCGAGATCCTGCTCAACTCGATGGACGCCGACGGCACGAAGTCCGGGTTCGACCTCGAGCTGATCCGCGCAGTGCGCAGGGAGATCGGCATCCCGCTGATCGCGAGCGGCGGAGCAGGCACCGCACAGCACTTTGTTGATGCTGTGGACGCCGGCGCGAATGCGGTGCTCGCCGCGTCGGTCTTTCACTTCGGCCAGGTGACGATCGCCGAGGTGAAGGCGGCGCTGAGGGCCGCCGGTCACCCCGTCCGCTGAGTCAGAAGCCGAGCGTGGTTGCGCGGAAGGCCTGCACGTCCCGGTCCGCCCCGTCGATGGTGACGTCGGCGACCTGGCCGCGCCCAAAGACATACAGCAGGATCTCGCCGGGCGCCCCACCGATCACCACGCTGCCGTGGTCGTCCTTGGCCGACCGGATGGAGCGCCGCCCGAAGCCGGGGGAGTCGGCAACGACACCGGTGCGCACCTGACGCATCGCCAGCAGCCCGATCCGGGGGAGGGTGGCCCAGAGCGCACTTTCGAGGTCCTGTCCGAGCTCGCGAGGCTGTTGGGCGTCACCAGCCCGTCGCACATCCTCGTGGTGCACGAAGAACTCGGTCAGGTTGGCCTTCTCGTCGACCATGGGCAGCGCAAACGGTGTCCAGTGCGGCGGCCCGCTGCGGATGGTGCTCACCGTCTCGGCCCAGTCCTGAGCGGCGAGCCGCGCGGAGACGCGCGCGGCGTGGCCACGCAGCGGTGGCAGCAGCATCCCGGCGGCCGCATCCGGTCGCCGTTCCCGGATGATCACGTGCGCGGCGAGATCCTTGGTGGTCCAGCCTTCGCACAGAGTCGGCGCGTCCGGGCCGACCTCGCTCAGGGTGTCGCACAATGCAGATCGCTCTTGCTGGGCATGACGAGGCATACCTCATCCTCGCGCATGACAGCCTGTGGTGTCGCCGGCAGGGGTGGCCGTGCAGGATCCGCTCCGACAGCACCGGCACAATGGTCTTCGTGAACGACGTAACGAGCCCTCTGCCAGCCGACGTCGCGAGCCGCCTGCGCCGTGACTCCGCCGGACTGGTCGCGGCGATAGTGCAGCAGTTCGACACCGATGAGGTGCTGATGCTCGGGTGGATGGACGACGAAGCGCTGCAACGGACCCTGACCACGGGTCGGGTGACCTTCTGGTCCCGCAGTCGTCAGGAGTACTGGCGCAAGGGCGACACCTCGGGCCACGTGCAGCACGTCAAGAGTGTGGCGGTCGACTGCGACGGCGATGCCCTGCTGGTGCGGGTCGACCAGGTGGGTGCCGCCTGCCACACCGGTGAGCGCACCTGCTTCTTCACCCCGTTCGACGTCACCGTGCCCGAGGGGGCCGACTCATGACGGCGGCAGCGTCCAGCACCACCGGCGGCGCGTATGCCGATCTGACCTGGGGGCGGACCTGGCCCTCGCTGCCGGTGTTTGCCGAGCTGGCCCGGGAACGGCGGGTGATCCCCGTCGTGCGCCGACTGCTGGCCGACGCGGAGACTCCCCTGGGCGTCTACCGCAAGCTGGCGGCCGACCGGCCCGGCACGTTTCTGCTCGAGTCGGCCGAGCACGGTGGGGTCTGGTCCCGCTACTCGATCGTCGGCGCGGCAAGCCACGCGACGCTGACCGAGAAGGACGGTGCGGCCTACTGGATCGGAGAACCCCCCGTCGGTGTGCCGACCGGAGGGGACCCGACCCAGGCACTGCGGGACACGGTGTCCGCGCTGGCGACCGCCCGCATCCCGGGCCTGCCGCCGCTGACCGGTGGCATGGTCGGGGCCGTGACGTATGACGCGGTGCGGCGCTGGGAGCGGCTTCCCGCGACCAGCCGTGATGAGCTGCACCTGCCGGAGGTCGCGATGATGCTGGCCACCGATCTCGCCGTGCTCGACCACACCGACGGCTCGCTGTTCCTGATCGCCAACGCTGTCAACTACGACGACACCGACCACCGGGTGGAACAGGCGTGGGCCGACGCGGTGCAACGCCTCGACCGAATGCAGGCGCAACTGGCCGAGCCGGCGCCGAGCACGGTCGCCGTCCCCGAGCCGGTCGAGCTCACCCCGGACAGCACCCACACTCGCGGCGAGTACCACGACATGGTGGAGGCCTGTAAGGACGCGATCCGGGCCGGTGAGGCCTTCCAGATTGTGGTGTCCCAACGGTTCCGTGTGCCGTGCGACGCGGACGCACTGGATGTCTATCGCGCGCTGCGCGCATCGAACCCGAGCCCCTACATGTATCTGCTGAGGTTCCCGCACCCGGATGGATCCACCTACGACGTGGTCGGATCGAGTCCGGAGGCGCTGGTCAAGGTGACCGGGCGGGGAGTCATCACCCACCCGATCGCCGGTTCCCGGCCACGTGGCAAGTCCCCCGAGGAGGACCAGCGACTGGCCGACGAGCTGGCCGCGGATCCGAAGGAGCGGGCGGAGCATCTGATGCTCGTCGACCTGTCACGCAACGACCTGCAACGGGTCTGCCGTCCGGGCACCGTGGACACCGTGGAGTTCATGAAGGTGCGCCCCTACAGCCACATCATGCACCTCGAGTCGACGGTGACCGGGCAGCTGCAGCCGGGTCTCACGGCCTACGACGTCCTGGTCGCGACCTTCCCGGCCGGCACCCTGTCGGGCGCACCGAAGACGCGCGCCATGTCGATCATCGACACGCTGGAGGGCACCCGCCGCGGGATTTATGGCGGTGTGGTCGGCTATCTCGACTTCGCCGGCGACCTCGACATGGCCATCGCCATCCGCACGGCCGTGATCAAGGACGGCCAGGCCTACGTGCAGGCGGGGGCCGGGATCGTTGCCGACTCCGTCCCGGAGAGCGAGTATCAGGAGACGATCGCGAAGGCGGCCGCGGTGCTGCGCGCCGTCTGCGTGGCGACCGGAATGAGGCAGATCGGATGACGTCCAAGCGCAATGTGCTGCTGCTCGGAGCCCTCGGAGTGCTGCTGATCCTGGTGGCGAGCTCCCGCACCTGGGTGAACGGGACCGTCGGCGACGCCGTCCTGCAGAACGCCCAGCTGAGTGTCAGCGGCTCGAAGGCGTCGCCGGCGGGCGTTGCCGCGGCCCTCGTCGGAGCGGCGGCGATCGTCGTCGCGGTGACCACCGGCCGGGTCGCCCGCTGGGTCGCGGCGGTCCTTGCCCTACTGTCCGGTTTGCTCGCGCTCGGCGGTGCCATCTGGCTGGTGCAGAACCCGTCAGCTGCGGTGCGGAGCCGGGCCGCGAGCGTGACCGGCCGCACCGGGCACGTTGCGGTGCACACCAGCCTGACCTTCTGGGTCTGGATCGGGGTGTTCGGGGGCGTGCTGCTCACCATGGCCGGCGCCCTGTGCATCGCGGGCGTCCGGCAGTGGAGCGGACTGTCCAGCGCGTATGACGCGCCGGCTACCGCCAAGGTGGCAAGGGTGTCGGACTGGGACCGTCTCAGCGTCGGTGATGACCCGACGGCTGACGACGATGACGAAGCCTGACACAATGTCGCCTGTAACGAACCCACTGGCTCACGAAGGAGCTCCATTCCATGGCTGAATCGCACGATGATCACGGTCACAGCGTTGCTGCCTGGACGGCCGTCGCGACGATCATTGTGGCCGCTGTGCTGATCGCGATCGGTGTGGCATGGGGCCTGCCCGCGTTCTGGATTCCGGGGATCGTCCTGGTCGTCCTTGGTATGGCTGCCGGCAAGATCCTGGCCATGGCCGGATTCGGTTCCGAGCCGATCGCTGCTCCGCCGGCCCCCCAGCACGGCCCATCCGACGATGATGGGCCACGTTCCACTCCGCAGACGGCGAGCAACTAGGTCACGGTCGACAGGTAGCCTGCGTAGGTGTCAACTGTCCTCGAAGAAATCGTTGCCGGTGTCCGTGAGGACCTCGCAGCACGGCAGCAGACCACCAGTCTGGCAACGCTGACGCAGCGCGCCGCCGCGCAGCCACCGGCCCTCGACGCGCGGGCCGCCCTGGCCGCTGACGGCCCGATCCGGGTCATCGCCGAGGTCAAGCGGCGAAGCCCCAGTAAGGGCGACCTGGCCGCCATCGCCGACCCCGCCGCACTGGCGGCCGACTATGCGGCCGGCGGGGCGACGGCGATCTCCGTGCTGACCGAGGCACGACGATTCGGTGGCAGCCTGGCCGACCTCGACGCGGTACGCGAGCGGGTCCGCATACCGGTGCTGCGCAAGGACTTCATGATCGGCGAGTACCAGATCACCGAGGCACGTGCGCACGGCGCCGACATCATCCTGCTGATCGTCGCCGCACTGGACGACGTGCTCCTCAAGGACCTTTACCAGCAGGCGAGCCAGCTCGGGATGACCGCCCTGATCGAGGTGCACAACGAGGCCGAGATCGACCGTGCCGCAGCGATCGACGCCCAGGTGATGGGCGTCAACGCGCGCAACCTGAAGACCCTTGAGGTGGACCGCGGGACCTTCGCTCGCCTCGCGCCCCGTGTGCCGCCGGGGTGCGTGCGCGTCGCCGAGTCCGGGGTGCGTGGCCCCGCCGATGTCGCGGAGTATGCCGCGTGCGGAGCGGACGCCGTGCTGGTCGGCGAGGCGCTGGTGACCGGTGGCACCCCCGCGCAGGCGGTCGGCGAGCTGATCAATGCTGCCGGCGCGGCCCAAAGGACAGGTGAGGTGAAGTGACCGAGCAGTCGAACACCCGGATCGGACGCTTCGGTGCCTTCGGCGGACGGTATGTCCCCGAGGCGCTGGTAGCCGCCCTGGAAGAGCTGGACGAGCACCGGTTGAAGGCGCAGCAGGATCCCGGCTTCATGGGGGAACTGCAGCGACTGCACCGCACCTACACCGGCCGCCCGAGCATCATCACCGAGGTCCCCCGCTTCGCCGAGTACTGCGGTGGCGCGCGGGTCATCCTCAAGCGGGAGGACCTCAACCACACCGGCTCGCACAAGATCAACAACGTGCTCGGGCAGGCCCTGCTGACCAAGCGCATGGGCAAGACCCGGGTGATCGCCGAAACCGGCGCCGGTCAGCACGGGGTGGCCACCGCGACGGCGGCCGCCCTGATGGGGCTGGACTGCGTGATCTACATGGGCCGCGTCGACACCGAGCGCCAGTCCCTCAACGTGGCGCGGATGCGGCTGCTCGGGGCGAAGGTGGTGCCCGTCGACCACGGTTCACGCACCCTCAAGGATGCAGTGAACGAGGCATTCCGTGACTGGGTCGCCAACGTCGCCACGACGCACTACGTGCTCGGCACGGTCACGGGGCCCTATCCCTTCCCGGAGATGGTCCGCAACTTCCATCGGATCATCGGCGTCGAGGCACGTCAGCAGATGCTCGATGAGATCGGCCGCCTGCCGGACGCCATCTGCGCCTGTGTCGGTGGCGGCTCCAATGCGATGGGGATCTTCCACCGGTTCATCGACGACGCCGACGTGCGCCTGATCGGGCTCGAGGGCGGCGGCGAGGGTGTCGAGTCCGGCCGTCACGCCTCACGGTTCAGCGGGCAGGCCACTCCCGGGGTGCTGCACGGCGCCTACACCTATGTGCTGCAGGACGACGAGGGGCAGACGATCGAGTCGCACTCGGTGTCGGCCGGACTGGACTACCCCAGTGTCGGACCAGAGCACGCCCAGCTGCATGACAGCGGCCGCGCGGAGTACTACCCGATCAAGGATGACGAGGCCATGGAGGCCCTGCGGCTGCTGTCGCAGACCGAAGGAATTCTGCCGGCGATCGAGAGCGCCCACGCGCTGGCCGGCGCCATGAGGATTGGCCGCGAGCTCGGGCCCGGCGGTGTGGTGCTGGTGAGCCTGTCGGGTCGGGGCGACAAGGATGTCGACGCGGCGGCCCGCTGGTTCGGCCTACTCGATGAGGACGGGGGTGACCCCGCATGACCCGTGTCAGTGAGGTCCTGAGGGCGACGAAGGCCGAGGGGCGAGCCGCGCTCATCGGCTATCTGCCCGTCGGGTTTCCCAGCGTCGGCGAGTCGATCGACGCGATGACGGCGATGGTGGAAGCCGGTGTCGACATCGTCGAGATCGGCATGCCGTACTCCGACCCCCTCATGGACGGCCCCGTCATCCAGACGGCCGCCACCCGTGCGTTGGCAGCCGGGGTCCACATTCGCGACGTCTTCACGGCGGCTCGCGCGGTCACAAAGGCCGGCGCCGCCGCCGTGATCATGACCTACTGGAACCCGGTGCTGCGCTACGGCGTCGACCGATTCGCCGCCGACCTCGTCGACAGTGGTGCATCCGGGCTGATCACGCCGGACCTCGTTCCGGACGAGGCGCAGGACTGGATCGCGGCGAGCGACAAGCATGACCTCGACCGCATCTTCCTGGTGGCCCCGAGCAGCACCCCGGACCGGCTGGTGAGCACGACCGCCGCAACCCGTGGCTTCGTGTATGCCGCGTCGTTGATGGGCGTGACCGGCGCGCGAGAGTCCGTGGGCGAGCAGGCAGCGATCCTTGTCGAGCGCACCCGAGCCGTGACCGGCCTACCGATCTGTGTCGGCCTCGGGGTGTCGACCCCCGAGCAGGCCGAGCAGGTCGCCTCGTTCGCCGACGGCGTGATTGTCGGCTCGGTCCTGGTGCGGCAGCTGCTCGACCGCACCGACCCGCAGGACGGTCTGAGCCGGATCCGCGAGCTGGCGGGCGCATTGCGGCGAGGCATGAACCGGTGACGGCGGCACTCGCCGGTTACATTCCGAGCCCCACCGCGGGCGTGCTGTGGCTCGGCCCGATCCCGATCCGCGGCTACGCGCTGTGCATCCTGGCCGGCATCTGCGTGGCCATCTGGGTCTGTGGCCGCCGCCTGGCCGATCGTGGTGCTCGGACCGAGGATGCCCTGACCGTTGCCTGGTGGGCGGTGCCGTTCGGCATCGTCGGTGGGCGCATCTACAACGTCATCACGACCCCGCAGCCCTACTTCGGCAAGGGCGGCGACCCCTGGGATGCGTTCGCGATCTGGCATGGCGGGCTGGGGATCTGGGGCGCGGTTGCACTGGGCGCACTCGGCGCCTGGATCGGGTGTCGCCGCAACAACATCGCCTTCCTCGACTTCGCCGACGCGGCCGCGCCCGGTGTCGTGCTCGCGCAGGCCATGGGGCGCTGGGGCAACTACTTCAACAACGAGTTGTACGGTCGCCCAACGAACGTGCCGTGGGCGCTGAAGATCTACCAGTGGGATGAGCCCGCCGGCCATGCCGTCCACAATGCCGCCGGCCAGCCGGTCGTGCAGGGCCTGTTTCAGCCCACCTTCTTGTATGCATCGCTCTGGTGCCTGATCGTCGCCATCATCGTGCTCGCCGTGGACCGGCACCGGATGCTGGGCCGTGGGCGCTCCTTCGCGTTGTATGTGATCCTCTACCCGGTCGGCCGGATCGTCGTCGAGCTGATGCGCAGCGACTTCGCCAATCACATCCTCGGGCTGCGGGTCAACGTGTGGGTGTGCATGATCGTCTTCCTGTTCGGGGTGACCATCTTTGTCCTGACCGGGCGCCGGCACCCGGACGGCATCCGTGAGGGCCTACCGCAGCGCGAGACCGCCACGGTGGACGCCACGACCTGATCTCAGATCTCGAGATCTGAGTCCACCTTGTGAACATCAGGTGGGCTCGCTAATCTGTGCAGCACCCATGCAGGCCAATGTCGTCCCGCTGGCACGTAGACGCATGGGACATCCACTGGACGTCCCGAACGACGACGAGGACGGTGAGTGGATCATGGTTTCGGCACGCTTCTCGGCACTGCCCGCTCCGCAGGGTCTGTATGACCCGCAGAACGAGCACGATGCCTGTGGGGTGGCGATGGTCGCCACCATGCGCGGCTGGCCCGGTCACGACATCATCGACCATGCGCTGACCGCCCTGCGCAACCTGGAGCACCGAGGCGCCACCGGCGCCGACCCGGCCGTCGGTGACGGTGCGGGCATTATGACCCAGATCCCGGACGAGTTCTTCCGTGCCGTGTGCGACTTCGAGCTCCCGGGCAAGGGGCAGTATGCCGTCGGCATCGTCTTCCTGCCGGTGGACCAGGACGCCCAATGGCAGATCGGGCAGAAGGTCGACCACTACGCCTACGACGAGGGACTGCGCGTCCTCGGCTGGCGCGACCTGCCGATCGACCCCGCCCTGCTCGGTTCGGCGGCTCGCGAGGTCATGCCCGTATTCCGGCAGATCTTCGTCGCGGACGGCGAAGGGCAGGCCTGCGGGATCGAGCTGGACCGGAAGGCCTACTGCCTGCGCAAGCGTCTCGAGCACGACCTCGAGGTCTACTTCCCGTCGCTGTCCTGCCGGACGATCACCTACAAGGGCATGCTGACCACCGGCCAGCTCGAGCCGTTCTTCCCGGACCTGTCGGACCGGCGGTTCAGCAGTGAGCTCGCCCTGGTGCACTCGCGCTTCTCCACCAACACGTTCCCGTCGTGGCCGCTGGCGCACCCCTACCGCTTCATCGCGCACAACGGTGAGATCAACACGGTGCGTGGCAACCGCAACTGGATGCGGGCAAGGGAGTCCACCCTCGCCAGTGACCTGTTCCGCGGCGACCTGGACCGGCTCTTCCCGGTGTGCACGCCGGGCGCGTCCGACTCGGCAACCTTCGACGAGGCACTGGAGATCCTGCACCTCGGCGGCCGGAGTCTGCCGCATGCCGTGCTGATGATGATCCCTGAGGCGTGGGAGAACCACGCCACGATGAGTCCCGCACGTCGCGCGTTCTACGAGTACCAGGCGGCGATCATGGAGCCGTGGGACGGCCCCGCGTGCGTCGCCTTCACGGACGGCCGACTGGTCGGAGCCGTGCTCGACCGCAACGGCCTGCGACCGGGTCGGTATGCGGTCACCGACGACGGTCTGGTCGTGCTCGCCTCGGAGGCCGGGGTCCTGGACCTCGACCCCGAGCACGTGGTGCGCAAGGGTCGCCTGCAGCCAGGACGGATGTTCCTGATCGACGTCGGCGAGGGTCGCATGATCAGCGACGCCGAGATCAAGGCGCAGCTCGCCGAGGAGCAGCCCTACCGGGAGTGGCTGCACGCCGGAATCGTGAAGGTCGGCGACTTGCCCGAGCGGGAGCACGTCTGGCACACCAAGGCATCGGTCATCAGGCGCCAGCAGACCTTCGGCTACACCCACGAGGAACTGCGCATCCTGCTCGCCCCGATGGCGAGCGGTGGGGGAGAGGCGCTGGGCGCGATGGGCACGGACAGTCCGATCGCCGCGATCTCGGATCGACCGAGGCTGATCTTCGACTACTTCACCCAGCAGTTCGCCCAGGTGACCAATCCGCCGCTGGACTCGATCCGGGAGGAGCTGGTCACCTCGCTCGGCACCCTGATCGGCCCCGAGAGCAATGCGCTTGCCGTCGGACCGCAGCATGGGCGCCAGCTCGAGCTGCCATTCCCGGTGCTCGACAACGACGAACTGGCCAAGATCGTCCACATCAACGCCGACGGCAACTTCCCGGGCTGGGCCACCTACGTCATCCGTGGCACCTACAACGTCGAGGGCGGCGCGACCGCCCTGCGCGCCCGGCTGCAGGGAATCTTCGCCGAGGTGAGTCAGGCCATCGCCGACGGCTACCGCTTCATCGTGCTGTCCGACCGGGACAGCAACGCCGAGTTCGCGCCGATCCCGTCCCTGCTGCTGACCTCGGCCGTGCACCATCACCTCACCCGGGAGAAGACGCGCACCCAGGTCGGGCTGATCATCGAGGCCGGTGATGTCCGCGAGGTCCACCACATCGCGCTGCTGGTCGGCTATGGCGCCGCGGCGATCAACCCGTATCTCGCCATGGAGTCGGTCGAGGAGCTGGTGCGCAGCGGCGCGTTGCCGGACGTCACCGCCGACCAGGCCGTTCACAACCTCATTAAGGCGCTGGGGAAGGGCCTGTTGAAGGTCATGTCCAAGATGGGCATCTCGACCGTTGCTTCCTACCGTGGCGCCCAGGTCTTCGAGGCGATCGGTCTGTCGCACGAGCTGATCGACGAGTACTTCACCGGCACCGCGTCTCGCCTCGGCGGCGCCGGCCTGGATGTCATCGCCGCGGAGGTTGCGGCACGACACACCACGGCCTACCCCAAGAGCGGTCAGCGCGCCGCCCACCGCACCCTCGAGGTGGGTGGCGAGTATCAGTGGCGTCGGGAGGGCCCGCCCCACCTGTTCGACCCGGACACGGTGTTCCGGCTGCAGCACTCCACTCGTGAGCGTCGCTACGATATCTTCAAGAAGTACACCTCACGCGTCAATGACCAGGCCGAGCGTCTGATGACTCTGCGAGGACTCTTCTCGTTCAAGCAGATTCGACCGGCGGTGCCGATCGAGGAGGTCGAGTCGGCCGACGAGATCATCAAGCGCTTCTCCACCGGCGCGATGAGCTACGGCTCGATCAGCAAGGAGGCGCACGAGACGCTCGCGATCGCGATGAACCGCCTCGGCGCCCGGTCCAACACCGGTGAGGGCGGCGAGGACCTGGATCGTCTGCTCGACCCAGAGCGGTGCTCCGCCATCAAGCAGGTCGCGTCCGGCCGGTTCGGAGTGACCTCGGTCTATCTGACGCAGGCCAAGGACATCCAGATCAAGATGGCGCAGGGTGCCAAGCCCGGCGAAGGTGGGCAACTGCCTGGCAGCAAGGTCTACCCGTGGGTGGCAATGACCCGGCACTCCACGCCCGGAGTCGGTCTGATCTCCCCGCCGCCGCACCACGACATCTACTCGATCGAGGACCTGGCACAGCTGATCCACGACCTGAAGAACGCCAACCCGAGCGCACGGATCCACGTGAAGCTCGTGGCCGAGCTGGGCGTCGGCACCGTCGCAGCCGGCGTGAGCAAGGCGCACGCCGACGTGGTGCTGATCTCCGGTCACGACGGAGGCACGGGCGCCGCGCCGCTCACCTCGTTGAAGCACGCGGGCGGCCCGTGGGAGCTCGGCCTCGCCGAGACTCAGCAGACTCTGCGGCTCAACGGCCTGCGCGACCGCATCGTTGTGCAGGCCGACGGGCAGCTCAAGACCGGCCGCGACGTGATCATCGCTGCTCTCCTGGGCGCCGAGGAGTATGGGTTCGCCACTGCGCCACTGGTGGTCAGCGGATGCATCATGATGCGGGTCTGTCACCTCGACACCTGCCCGGTAGGTGTCGCCACGCAGAACCCGGAGCTGCGCAAGCGCTTCACGGGCAAGCCGGAGTTCGTCGAGACCTTCTTCGAGTACATCGCCGAAGAGGTCCGAGAGCTGCTGGCCGAGCTCGGGTTCCGGACCCTGGACGAGGCGATCGGCCAGGTCGGCGTGCTCGCAACTGACCGGGCGGTGCGCCACTGGAAGGCCAGTGGCCTCGACCTCAGCCCGATTCTCGCGGACGTCGAGGTGCCCGGGGACGCGCCGCGTCGGCAGATCATCCACCAGGACCACGGCTTGGAGAAGGCGCTGGACCAGCAGCTGATCACCATGTGTCGCGATGCCCTCGAGCACAAGTCGCCGGTGCGGGTCGAGCTGCCGGTGACGAACGTCAACCGCACGGTTGGCACGATGCTCGGCCACGAGGTCACCAAGCGCTATCCGGACGGGCTCCCGGACGACACGATCGATGTGTCTTTCACCGGATCGGCAGGACAGTCCTTCGGGGCGTTCGTGCCATCAGGAATCACCCTGCGCCTGTATGGCGAGGCGAACGACTATGTGGCCAAGGGCCTGTCGGGCGGGCGAGTTGTCGTCCGACCACTACGTGACGCGTCGCTGATCGCAGAGAAGAACGCCGTGGCGGGCAACGTCATCGGGTATGGCGCCACGAGTGGTGAGGTCTATCTGCGCGGCATCGTCGGTGAGCGCTTCTGCGTCCGCAACTCCGGTGCAACGGCCGTGGTCGAGGGCATTGGTGATCACGGGTGCGAGTACATGACCGGTGGCATCGTCATGGTGCTCGGCCGGACCGGGCGCAACTTCGGTGCCGGTATGTCGGGCGGGGTGGCCTACGTGCTGGACCTCGAGGAGGGCCAGGTCAACACGGAGCTCGTCGATGTGATGCCGCTGCGGCCGGAGGACCAGGAGGTCGTTCACGAGCTCCTCCGCAAGCACCATGAGTGGTCTGAGTCGGCCGTCGCAGCAAGGCTGCTGGACGACTGGCCGGCGGCCGCAGCACGAATCTCGCTGGTCCTGCCGCGTGCCTACCAGCGCGTCCTGGACGTGCGTGCGAAGGCCGCGGAGGAAGGACTGGACCCCGACAGCTTCCAGGTGTGGGAGCGGATCATGGAGGTGAGCCGTGGCTGACCCGCGCGGATTCTTGAAGCACCCCGACCGGCAGCTGCCGGTGCGTCGCCCTGTGCCGGTCCGCATCAAGGACTGGAAAGAGGTCTATGAGGAGCAGCAGCTCTCTGAGCTGCAGCAGCAGGCCACGCGCTGTATGGACTGCGGGATCCCCTTCTGCCACAACGGTTGTCCACTCGGCAATCTGATTCCCGAGTGGAACGATCTCACCCGGACCGGTGACTGGAAGGATGCGATCGATCGGCTGCACGCCACGAACAACTTCCCGGAGTTCACCGGTCGACTCTGCCCCGCACCCTGCGAGACCGCCTGCGTCCTGGGGATCAATCAGGATCCGGTGACGATCAAGCAGATTGAGCTGACCATTGTCGAGGAGGCATTCGGCCGACACGACGTGCACCCCCAGGTGCCGACTCGCCTGACCGGCAAGACCGTTGCGGTCGTCGGCTCGGGGCCGGCGGGCCTGGCTGCCGCGCAGCAGCTGACGCGTGCCGGACACACCGTCGCCGTGTACGAGCGGGCCGACAAGCCGGGCGGTCTGCTGCGGTACGGCATACCGGAGTTCAAGATGGAGAAGGCGATGGTCGACCGGCGCCTGGAGCAGATGACCCAGGAGGGCACTCGCTTCCGGTGCTCGACCGCCGTCGGCGAGGACATCACCGGCGAACAGCTGCGGCAGCGGTATGACGCGGTGGTGCTTGCCATCGGGTCGACGGTCCCACGCGACCTGCCGGTGACCGGGCGCGAGCTGAACGGCATCGTGCAGGCCATGGACTTCCTGCCACCGGCAAACCGCGTCGCACTCGGCGAGGAGGTGCCGGGCCAGGTGACGGCGACGGACAAGCACGTCGTCGTCATTGGTGGCGGTGACACCGGTGCCGACTGCATCGGCACGTCGCATCGGCAGGGCGCGAGGTCCGTCACCTCGCTCGAGATCCTGCCGCAGCCCGGTGAGGATCGCGCACCGGAGCACCCGTGGCCGACCTACCCGATGATCTTCCGGATCGCGAGCGCGCACGAAGAGGGCGGCGACCGCATCTACTCCGTCAGTACGAAGGAACTGGTCGGCGATGCGGACGGCAATGTCAAGGCGCTTCGACTGGTCGAGGTGTCTCGAGGCGAGGAGGGGTTCGACGAGGTGCCCGGCACCGAACGCGAGATTCCCGCCGACCTCGTGCTGCTGGCGATGGGCTTTGTCGGGCCGCAGCAGGAGGGCCTGCTCGAGCAGCTGGAGGTCGACCGGGACGAGCGGTCCAACGTGGCGCGGGACGAGCACTTCATGACGAGCGTCCCGGGAGTCTTTGTCGCCGGTGACGCCGGTCGGGGTCAGTCCCTGATCGTGTGGGCCATCGCCGAGGGGCGCTCGGCCGCCCGCGGCGTCGACGCCTACCTGATGGGTGGGTCCGAGCTGCCGGCTCCGGTCCGGCCGACGGATCGGCCACTGACCGCCTGAGGTCCGGTGTCGAGATGCGGTTAGTCGGCGTCGGCGACGATCGAGCCGACGCGTTCCCCGATCGTTCGGTCGCGGTCGTCGTGGGTGTCAGCCGCGCGAAGATCGGCGGGAGCAGCCCTTCGCGGCCGGAGTGGAAGATGATTCTCGCCTGCGAGTTGCCCGCGGCGATCAGGCAGGAGCAGATCGAGGTAAAGCCCGCCAGCAACGCGACGAACATCAGCGCGCCGGCGACCCCACCGGCAGCCGTGATGAACGGAACCGAGGCGGCGGGCCGCCGAGTTCTCCCAGCCCACAAACAAATAGACCGCGAGAGGGAAGCCCAGCGACAGGCCCGACAAGCCGCGATCCAGGTGGTCTGGATCGAACGGTGCCAGGTTGATGTGGCTGGAGTGCTCGACCAGCAGCGCGATCGCGACCACCATCAGCAGCGCGACCTGAAACACGAATAGGCTGCCGCGACCCTGGTCGACCGCTTGGGCCTGGTCACGGTCAGCGCAAACGCGAGGATTGACAGCACCGTGCTGGTTGCCTGCCATGAGACCGTGATGCTCAGGTACTGCTGCAGGTGAAAAAAGTGCGCCGTGTTTTCCTCCTTCGGCAGGATCCGGATCACCACGTCCGCCCTGCGTCTCGACTCTCGGCGCCCCCCTGATGCGCTACCGGACCGTAGCGTGGACATTCCTCGGCGAGGATGCAGTTTTGTCGGGCTTTGATCGATAGTGTTGATTTATGCGTCGAGCAAAGATTGTTGCCACCCTTGGTCCTGCGACGTCCTCACCGGAGCGCCTCCGCGAGCTGGTGGACGCCGGTATGGACGTCGCCCGCCTGAACCTGTCGCACGGCTCCCACGCGGACCATGAGGAGGTCTACCGGCACGTCCGCGCCGCCGGTGACGCCTCCGGTCACGCAGTTGGAGTGCTCTGCGACCTGCAAGGACCCAAGATCCGGGTCGGCCGGTTCTCCGACGGACCGATCACCCTGCCCGACGGTGCGAGGTTCACGATCACCACCGAGGACGTGCAGGGCAATCAGGACCGGGTGTCGACCACCTTCAAGGGCCTGGCCGGCGACGTGAACCCCGGTGACCGGCTGCTCCTCGATGACGGCAAGCTCGAGCTGCGGGCGGTCGAGGTCACGGACACGGACGTGGTGACCGAGGTGATCCGCGGCGGGCAGCTGTCCAACAACAAGGGCATTAATCTGCCCGGCGTCGCGGTGAGCGTGCCGGCCCTGTCGGAGAAGGACGAGGACGACCTGCGGTGGGCGCTGCAGCTGGGTGCGGACATGATTGCGCTGTCCTTCGTGCGTAGCGCGGACGACATCCGCCGGGTGCACGAGATCATGGACGAGGCGGGCCACCGGCTGCCGGTCATCGCGAAGGTGGAGAAGCCCCAGGCCGTCGACAACCTGCACGAGATCATCGAGGCGTTCGACGCGGTGATGGTGGCGCGCGGCGACCTCGGCGTCGAGCTGCCGCTCGAAGAGGTGCCGATCGTGCAGAAGCGGGCGGTCGAGATTGCCCGCCGGGACGCCAAGCCGGTCATCGTGGCCACCCAGGTGCTCGAGTCGATGATCGAGAACGCACGCCCGACCCGGGCCGAGGCGAGTGACTGCGCGAATGCGGTGCTCGACGGCGCCGACGCGATCATGCTGTCGGGGGAGACGAGCGTGGGCGCGTACCCGGTCGAGGCGGTCCGGACGATGGCGCGCATCATCGAGAGCACCGAGGAGCACGGGATCGAACGCATCCCACCGCTGGGTTCGCGCCCGCACACTCAAGGTGGCGCCGTCACGATGGCGGCCGCCGAGATCGGTGACCTGCTGGGCGTGAAGTTTCTCATCACCTTCACCGAGTCCGGGGACTCGGCGCGGCGGCTGGCTCGGCTGCGCACGCAACGCCCCATGCTGTCGTTCACCCCGCACCAGTGGACCCGGTCGCAGCTCGCACTGTGCTGGGGTCAGGAGACGTTCCTCAGCCCGCCGGTGAAACACACCGACCAGATGGCTCTGCAGGTCGACCAGACCCTGCTCGGCAACGGCCGGTGCAAGGAGGGCGACCTGGTGATCATCGTGGCCGGCTCGCCGCCCGGGATCCCCGGCTCGACCAATGCGCTTCGGGTGCACCGGGTCGGCGATGCCAAGAACCGGGTCGCACCGGCCTACCAGGATCTGGTGCCGGAGGGCTGATCGTCTATGCTTGCCCGGCACCCTCGCCGGGGTGGTGGAATGGCAGACACGGAGCACTCAAAATGCTTTGCTCGAAAGGGCGTGCGGGTTCGAATCCCGCCCTCGGCACCAAGCCGTGTTGTCAGTTGAGCGACTTCAGCGCGGCGTCGTAGTCCGGCTCCTGGGCGATCTCGGGCACCAGTTCGGTGTAGGTCACTGTGCCATCGGCGTCGACGATCACGATAGCGCGCGCCAGAAGGCCCGCCATCGGGCTGTCTGCCAGCTGCACCCCGAAGTCCTGACCGAACGAGGATCGGAACGCCGAGCCGACCTTGACATTCTCGATGCCCTCGGCACCACAGAAGCGCGCCTGTGCAAACGGCAGATCCTGGGACACGTTCAGGACGGTCGTGCCCGCAAGGCTCGCTGCAACCTCGTTGAACTTGCGTACGCTCGCGGCGCAGGTTGGTGTGTCGAGACTCGGGAAGATGTTGAGGATGGTGCGGCCGGTCAGGTCGGACGATGCCAGCGGAGCAAGCCCGCCTCCGACCAGTTCGTATGCGGGGGCCTTGCTGCCGACGGCCGGCAGCTCGCCGACGGTGTTGACGGGGGTTCCTCTGAGCGATGTAGTAGCCATCCCTGATTCGTACCACCCCGGGCGCACCGGCCTGGAACCAGGCCAGGTTGTGGACCGATCGGCAGCGGAATTTCGCTGCAGGGCCGTGCGCTCGGCCACCACCCTTCGCGAGCGGCTCGCCTACCTTCCTGTGTCAGCTGTCGTCGGCCCCTGGGTCAGGGTCGTGGTCAGCTCGTTGAGCATGTCATTGGAACGGGTGAGGTAGTCGACGATCACGGCGAGCTCCTTCTCGCTGTAGCGTTCGGTGGTCTCGGATGCCTGCCCCTCGAGCGGTGCGAAGAACGCACCGACCTCTGCCCTTCGCTGTTCGATGACCTCGATCGTGACGCTGCGACGATCCTTGGCATCGCGAACTCGCCGCACGAAGCCGCCCCGTTCCAGCCGGTCGAGCACCAGCGTCATACTGCCGGTCCCCATCGCCAGCAACGAGGCAAGGCGCGTGGGAGTCGCGACGCCGAGCACGGCAAGAACACCGAGGGTTTCGACGTCGGTTGCGTTGAGCTTTGCCTTGCTGGCGACGGCCCGGTTGAGCATCCCGAGGAGCGCTGCGGCACGGCGGCTCTCCCAGCTGAGGGCGTCGACGAGCTCATGTCGCGTGGTGCCCGATGGCGCACTGGAGGGGATGGTCGTGGGCGAGTCGGTGCCCTTCCCCCGGGTCTTGGCGGACGTCATACGCCCCAACCTAGTCCGGAGCAACGGGGTCATGCGGCAGGGCGGCTGCGAGCAGGACGCAGGCGGTGCTGGCCGCGACCAGGTACCAGATGCTGTGGGACGTCGCCGCCACGAATTGGGCCGTCGTCGGTCGGCCGGTCAAGGTATCGAAGAAGATGGCGCCGACGATCGCGATCGCGGTGACGGATCCGAGCTGGATCACCGTGTTGACCACGCCGGAGGCCGCGGCGGCACGCTCGGGCGCAACGCGGATGAGGATGATGGTGGCGAGCGTTCCCGACGTGATTCCGAAGCCGACGCCGGCCCCGCCCTGGGGTAGGGCGAGTGCCCAGCCGCTCAGGTCGGCGCCTGCCCGGTCGATGACCAGGAGCATGCCTGCCAGGGAGAGCGCCATGACCGCCGCGGCGATCATCACGGCGCCGCGCCCGAGTCTGGCCCCGATCGGGGAGGCGACCATCGATCCCACAATGGTGCCGATCGAGAAGGGTAGGAACGTGATCCCTGCGTGCAGCGGGGTGTATCCGAGTCCTTCTTGCAGATGCAGGGTCAAAACAAAGAAGTAGGACGTGGTGCCGAAGAACAGCAGGGCGATCAGGAGCCCTACGCCGCTGGCGCGAGTCGTGAAGAGAGGCAGGTCGATCAGCGGAGCGCCGTGTCTGTGCGTCTCCCGGACCTGGACCACGAGGAACGCGGCAAGCAGCGGGACGGCGCAGGCGAGCATGCAGAACGACCAGGCTGGCCAGCCGAGATACCGTCCCTGGATCAGGGGGTAGAAGACCGCCACGAGCGCCAGCCCGACGAGAGCAAGTCCGACCGGGTCGACACGAGGGCGGATGGCCGGTCTCGATTCCGGGATGATGCGTGCGCCGACCGTGAGTGCGACCAGCCCGATCGGGACATTGACGAGGAATATTGTGCGCCAGTCCCATCCGGCGATGTTGGCTTCGATCAGCAACCCACCGACCAGTGGTCCGCCGGCGCTGGCCACCGCCAGCATCATTCCGTAGGTGGCGAAGGCCTTCGGTTTGTCCCGCTCGTCGAACTGGACCTGGATGAAGGTCAGCACCTGGGGCAGCATCAGCGCCGACGCAGCGCCCTGCAGAGCGCGGAAGCCGATCAGCATCCCCGTGCTCGCCGACAGGGCGACCGCGAACGACGCGAGCATGAAGGCCGCCAGGCCGGTCAGGAACGCTCGTTTGCGCCCGAACATGTCACCGAGTCGAGCGCTGGTGATCAGCATGAGGGCGAACGCGAGCAGGTAGGAGGCAGAGATCCATTGCAGGTCGGCGTCCGAGGCGTCCAGGTTGTGCTGAATCGAGGGGAGTGCGACCTGGACAATCGTGCCGTCCAGCAGATCCACGAAGGCACCGGCAACCATGACGAACAGGGCGGCCCACGGGGCCTTCGATCGGGTAGGCGCGGGAATGGTCGTGGACGGAGCCTTGCTCATGGCATGTATCTCATTTTCTCGATTGCTTGAATAATGAGTAACCTAAATTATGAGGCGTATGGGAGTCAAGGGCGCTCGGCGCGAAGTCAGCGTGCTGCGTTCGAGGCGGCACGGCGCACGGCTGTGGCCCGTTCCAGGTCGCGCGATATTGCTGTGTCATGCAGCCGGCTATGTTTCGATACGGCCATGGGAATCTTCGGCAAGCGGGAGGACTCACTGCGCTCGGCCACCGCCCTTCGCGAGTTCTGGGCGTGGTGGAACAACACGGGCGCGGCCCAGTGCGCGGCGGTCGGCACCGATGACACGGCGGCGATGGCGGAGGCCCTTGCAATCCGGGTCGACGCCATCAGCGACGGGCTGGCCTGGGAGATCGCCGGAGGCAGCAGCTCGGCCCACGTCCTGGTCGTCTCGCCGGACGGCGACCCAGAGCTGCGGTCGATCGCCCGACGCTGGCTGAAGGCCGCTCCGGAGGCGAACCTCGTGTGGTCGTATGCCGACTCGCGCCAGCCGGTGTCCGACCTCGCCGGGTATGGGCTGCAGATCGCGGGTCGGGACGTCGCCGTTCGAGACGTCGTGGTCGGAGTCCGGCGGCGTGCCTCGCGCCTCGACGTGTCGGTGTACCACCCGCTGATGGCCGACCTGAACGACCACGAGCAGATGCGGCTGGCGTTCCTCGCGCTGGATGCGGCACTTGGGGAGGAGGCCACCGAGACCTGGATCGGAGAGCTGGCCCCGGCGCAGGACGCGCCACTTGACGGGTTCGGCCTGTCCGGACTGCGGGCGACGGTTCGCGAGCTGCGGGAGGAGTTCATCGACGAGGCGGGCGAGCCGACCTGGCTGGTGCTGCAGGGCGACACGCCATACGGGCCGCTGGTGGCCTCGACGCAGGTGCCGTTGGCCGCTGCCTGGGCGCCCGAGCTGGACACGCACATCGGAGTGAGCATCCCGTATGCGGACCAGGACGCGAGTGGTCAGCCCGGCCCGAAATCTCTGGGCAACCTGCGCGCTCTGGAGGACCACGTGGTCGCCCGGTTGGAGGGGCAGGGGCGTCTGGTCGCCCACGAGACGACCAGGGGAGTCCGGCTGCTGCACCTCTACGTCAGCAGGGGCACCCCCGCGGCGGAGCAGGTGAAGGCTGCGGTGCAGGCCTGGGACGAAGGTCGAGTGCGCGTGCGTGCCGAGAACGACCCCGGCTGGGCGCAGGTGCAGCACCTGCGGGGTTGATTCGGGCGGCGCGGTTGTGAAGTACGTCATGCCGGGCCGAGGCCACGATGGGCTCGATGATTGAAGCCACTCGTCTACTCTGACCAGGTGGAGAACGAAACCGCCGCCATCAGGGTGATCGTCGCCGAGGATGAGGCGCTCATCCGACTCGACCTCGCCGAGATGCTCCGCGAGGACGGCTACGACGTGGTTGCCGAGGTCGGCGACGGGCGTGAGGCCGTCGAGCTGGTGAAGGCGCTGAAACCGGACCTGGTGGTGATGGACGTCAAGATGCCGGTGCTCGATGGCATCAGTGCGGCCGAAGAGATCGGCCGGGAGACCATTGCGCCGGTCATCATGCTGACGGCGTTCTCCGACAAGGACCTGGTCGAGCGTGCCTCCGACGCCGGTGTGATGGCCTACGTCTTGAAACCGTTCACGATCCAG
Source organism: Leekyejoonella antrihumi (assembly GCF_007845645.1). GTDB lineage: Bacteria > Actinomycetota > Actinomycetes > Actinomycetales > Dermatophilaceae > Leekyejoonella > Leekyejoonella antrihumi. Next base: position 5,682 of record NZ_VCQV01000039.1, on the reverse strand, counting down.
GACCTTCGCCCCGCGATCAGCGTGGCGCGCTCGCGGTGGGCCGAACGGCGTGCCCTGGAGCGGGACATCGCCGATCTCGGGGAGCGGCTGGAGACACGCAAGCGGCTGGACCAGGCCAAGGGCATCCTCATGAAGCAGTTGGAGCTGGATGAAGCCGCGGCCTTCCGGTGGATCCAGAAGGCCGCGATGGATCGACGACTCGGCATGCGTGAAGTGGCGGACGCTGTGATCGACCAGATGGGCAAGTGACCTCAGGAGCAGGTGTCACCACTGGTTGGTGGAGGGCGCTGCGCAGGTAGCGGCCCGGGGGCTATCCTTTCGGGGTTATCTCATCAACAGGCAGGTGGCACTGACGTGGCGAAGTCGGCCGTTCGAGTCAGTCGGGTGACGGCGGAGGACGCCGACGCATCGGAGCAGTTCGCCGCGCTGTGGACGCAGTCGAGGGTTGACACCGGGCAGAGTGTGGAATGGGCCGAACGGGCCGTTCGCGAAGGCCTGATCCGCGGCGCACTGGCTCGTGACGACGTACGGGTCTATCTCGCTGCCAGTGGTGGCCGGCCGGTGGGATACGCGGTCGTCATGGACGGCCCGCTGTCCGGGCTCGCCGATGAGCCGGTGGTGTGGATCGACCAGGTGTATGTGCGCACCGAGTGCCGCCGCGGCGGCGTCTCGAAGTCGCTGCTGGCGAGGATCGCCCACGACGGCGAGGCCATGGGGGCCGGCCAGATCGTCTCCTGCGTGCCGACGCAGGCGAAGGAGCTCAACCGATACTTCGCGCGCCTGGGCTTTGCACCGGCGATCACCGAGCGCACGATCAGCCCGGCCCAGCTCCTGCGACATCTTGCCTCGGGTGAGGAGGCGGAGCCGCAGGCCATGGCCATCGTCCGCCGGAGACGGTCGTTGCGTGCCAGGGCGCGCGCCCGCGTCGAGGTCGCTCACACCGGAACCTGAACCGGCCAGGTCCGGCGTCCGTCGATGCTGCGCTCAGCTCGCCTTTGTGGGTGCGTCGCGCAGCAGGCACGTGATGCGGCTGGTGCAGACCCGCCGGCCCTCGTCGTCGGTGATGGTCACGTCATACGACGCCAGCGTCCGTCCGAGGGACAGCGCGTCAGCGGTGGCCGTCACGTAGCCGCTGCGCACTCCGCGGTGATGAGTGGCGTTGATGTCCAGCCCGACTGCGGCCCGGTCCGGGCCGGCGTGCAGCGCCGCACCGACAGAGCCCACCGTCTCGGCGAGCACGACGCTCGCCCCACCGTGCAGCAGACCGTAGGGCTGCGTGTTGCCCTCGACCGGCATCCGCGCAACGACGCGTTGGGGTGAGATCTCGAGGTACTCGATCCCCATGCGTTCTGGCAGTGAGCCCTTGTTCATCTGGTTGAACTGCTCGAGGACGGCGGGATCGTTGAGGTCGGGGGAATCGGGCGTCATGCCCGAAGTCCTGGCTGTGATGTTGTCGGTCATACGGCATAGGCTGCCACGCGTGAAGCGACTGCTGCTGCTGGATGGACATTCTCTCGCCTACCGGGCGTTCTTCGCGCTGCCCGTCGAGAACTTCTCGACAAGCACCGGACAGCCGACCAACGCCGTGTACGGCTTCACCTCGATGCTCATCAATGTGCTGCGAGACGAGGACCCGACGCACATCGGTGTGGCGTTCGACGTCTCCCGCGAGACCTTTCGCACGAAGGAGTACGCCGAGTACAAGGCCGGGCGCTCGGCGACGCCTTCGGAGTTCAAGGGCCAGGTCTCGCTGGTCAAGGAGGTGCTCGACGCCCTACGGATTCGCTATGTCGAGCTGCCGGGCTATGAGGCGGACGACATCCTCGCCACACTCACCAGCCAGGCCGAGACGGCCGGGTTCGACGAGGTGCTGGTGTGTTCGGGAGACCGTGACGCGCTGCAGCTGGTGTCCGCTCGCACGACGGTCCTCTATCCACGCAAGGGCGTGTCGGACCTGGCACGCATGACGCCGGCCGCGGTCGAGGAGAAGTATGCCGTGCCGCCAGAGCGCTATAGCGACCTGGCCGCGCTCGTCGGCGAGCACGCGGACAACCTGCCGGGGGTGCCCGGCGTCGGCCCGAAGACCGCCGCCAAGTGGATCGGCGCCTACGGCGACCTGTCCGGCATCGTGGATCACGTCGGCGAGATCAAGGGCAAGGCGGGCCAGTCGCTGCGCGACCACCTGGACGGTGTCCTGCGCAACCGCCGGCTCAACCAGCTGCTGCTCGACGTCGACCTCCCGATCGGCATCGACGACCTCGAGCGGACCTCCTGGGCCCGCGATGAGGTCCACACGGTCTTCGACGGGCTCGAGTTCCGGGTCCTGCGGGACCGGTTGTTCGCCACCTTGGACGCCACGGAGCCCGAGGCCACCGGCGAGGTCGAGATCGACGGTGCGGTGCTCGCGGCCGACCAGGTGGCCGGGTGGGTGCGGGAGCACCTGACGGCGGGAGTGCGGGCCGGTGTGCAGGTGGTCGGTTCGTGGGCGCGGGGAAGTGGCGACGCGCAGGCGCTCGCGGTCGCCGTGGTGGGCGAAGACCCCTCCAGCTCGCACGCGGGCCCCGCAGCCACGGTGGACCGGGCGGCCTACATCGACCTCACCGAGCTCGACCCCGAGGGGGAGAAGGCGTTGCGCGCCTGGTTGGCGGACCCGTCGCGGCCAAAGGTGTTGCACGAGGCGAAACCCCAGCTGCACCAACTTGTCTCGGCGGGGCTGCCCATGGCGGGCATCACCTGCGACACGGCCCTGGCGGCATACCTGGTCCGCCCGGACCAGCGGTCCTACGACCTGGCGGACCTGGTCCTGCGCCACCTGCAGCGTGAGCTGCGGACCGGGCAGGACAACCCGGCGCAGGGGGTGCTCGATCTCGGCGACGGTGACGGCCGTGGCCAGGAGACGATGCTGCACGCCGCCGCCGTCGCGGAGCTCGCGGGTGCGCTCGAGGCGGACCTGGAGCAGACCGGCGGGACGGCACTGCTGCGCGACATCGAGCTGCCGCTGGTCGACGTTCTGGTGGAGATGGAGAGCGTCGGGATCTTCGTGGATGCGGATGCGATGACCGGCCTGGAGAGCGACTACGCCGACGGCATGAACCAGGCCGCCGCCGACGCATACGAAGCCATCGACGGTGAGCAGATCAACCTCGGTTCGCCGAAACAGCTGCAAACCGTGCTCTTCGACAAGCTGAAGATGCCCAAGACGAAGCGGACCAAGACGGGCTACACGACCGACGCCGACGCACTCAGCACGCTCTATGCGAAGACCGAGCACCCGTTCCTGGAGGCCCTGTTGCGCCACCGGGACAGCGCAAGGCTGCGCGTCACCGTCGAGGGCCTGATGAAGTCGGTGGCCGACGATGCACGGATCCACACGACCTACCAGCAGACCATCGCCGCCACCGGGCGGTTGTCGTCGACCGAGCCGAACCTGCAGAACATCCCGATCCGCACCGACGCAGGCCGGCGGATTCGGGAGGTCTTCATCGTCGGGGACGGCTACGAGTCGCTGATGTCCGCGGACTACAGCCAGATCGAGATGCGCATCATGGCGCACCTGTCCGGGGATGCGGGGCTGATCGAGGCCTATCGCACGGGGGAGGATCTGCACCGATTCGTCGGATCGAAGGTGTTCGCGGTAGAACCGGCACAGGTGAGCCCCGAGATGCGCGCCAAGGTCAAGGCCATGTCCTACGGACTGGCCTACGGTCTGTCGGCTTTCGGGCTGTCCAAGCAGCTGACGATCAGCACCGAGGAGGCACGGGCCCTGATGGACGAGTATTTCGCCAGGTTCGGTGGTGTGCGTGACTATCTGCGCGATGTGGTGGATGACGCGCGCAAGACCGGCTACACCGAGACCATGCTGGGGCGGCGGCGCTATCTGCCGGATCTGACCTCGGACAACCGGCAGCGTCGGGAGATGGCCGAGCGGATGGCGCTGAACGCACCCATCCAGGGCTCGGCCGCTGACCTGATGAAGGTGGCGATGCTGCGATGTGCCGCGGCGCTGGCCGCCGACGGCGCGAAGTCCCGGATGCTGCTGCAGGTGCACGACGAGCTGGTGCTGGAAGTTGCGCCGGGGGAGCGTGCGGACGTGGAGGCAGTGGTTCGCCGGGAGATGGGCGCCGCCGCCGAGCTCGATGTGCCCCTCGACGTCAGTGTCGGCGTGGGACATTCCTGGCACGACGCCGCCCACTGAGTAGTGCTGCCCTGACCGAGATCGGTGTTGTGGAGTCGTTCGAGACCTGGGACCGCTTCGGTGTCGGTCGGGCCGTCTACAGTCCGCACTATGACCGAACGCGTGGCCCCACTTGCCTCCATCTCCATCGACTGTCCCGACCCTGACGTGCTCGCGCCGTTCTACCAACGCCTGCTGGGTCTCGAAGAGGCCTTCGCGACCCCGGACCGAGGAGTGATCGCGCTGTCGGGAGCCGGGCCGCTGGTGACCCTCATGCGGGTTGATGACTACACCCCGCCCGGGTGGCCGAACGGACCGCAACGCCAACAGCTGCATCTCGACCTTGCGGCCGCCGACCTGGACGCCGACGTGGCAGCCAGCGTCGCACTGGGTGCGACGCAGGCGGAGCACCAGCCCGCACCGGCCCAGTGGCGGGTGATGCTCGATCCCGTTGGCCACCCGTTCTGTCTCAGCGCCGTTCGTCCGGACTGACGGATCGGGCTCGACCTCCTACGGCCGACGGCCGCGACCGCCCCGACCTCTCCTGTGCCCGAGGACGATCCTGAGCACGCGAAGGCCCACCACCACGACGACCACGACGATAACCGCGACCGTTCGTGGCACGCCTCGCGAACCGAGCAGTGACGTCAGGGGATGAACGATCATGGCACCTCGATTCGTCGATACTCAATTGTCGCACCGTCGTGCGCTGTCGAGATGCAGCGAAGTTCGGCGTCGAGCTGGGAGTTTCCGGTACGTCATCCGCTCGATTGAGAGGGTCGTTACGTTTCGTCGTTACCGCTGGCGATGGCCACCCGGTCGCCTCTTCGCGTCGGGTAGCGCGATCGGGTTATGGAACCGTCTGGAGGTCGGCGCTGAACACGAGGGCATCGCCGCTTTTGACGATGCGACGTTCCAGCCGGAGGCCGATCTTTTCAGCGACTCGCTGGGACGGCCGGTTGCTTGGTCGGATGATCGCCACCAGGTGAGGTATCCCGGCATCCCTGGCGGCGTCGCGTCCGGCGCCGGCTGCCTCCGTCGCGAGGCCACGGCCCTGCCAGGCCGTGCCCACGTGGTAGCCGACCTCGACCAAACCCTCACCTTCGACGTCTTGCATCATCAGACCGCAGCCCCCGACGAACGTACCGTCGGCGAGCTCGATGACCCACAGTCCGAAGCCGTGCTCGGTGTAGTTCCGCTCATTCCAAGCAATCCAGTTCGCGGCTCCAGGCCTTCACCTCGTGCGCAGGCGGCGGAGACCACGACCGGGCCTGCGGCCGGGTCGACAGCAAGCTGCTCCCGGTCTCGCAGCTGGTCGCCGAGGCGGCCGCAAAGTACTGACCAGACGCCGCCAGGCCGGTACGTCGGTACATGGAGCCATAACGGGCTCTCCGTACCTGAGGTGGGGCACGGCGACACGCCGGGGGTTGGTGATGCGGTGAGGTGAGGGTCGAGGTCCTCAGGATCAGAAGCGACCAAGCTCACTGATCACCAAGGACCTCGACGGT
>NZ_VCQV01000038.1 GCF_007845645.1 Leekyejoonella antrihumi | reverse complement strand
ACGCGCGAGATGTGGTCCCGGATGCTGTCGTAGTCGTGCTCGAACCGCGCCCAGTCCACCGGCACCTTCGAGCCGAGCACCGCGCGAGCCATCCGCGTGACGATCGAGATCTCCGACAACAGACGCGGCGACACCGGGGCCAGCTTGCCCGTCGAGGCGTGCACTGCGGCGACCGTGTCCTCGACGGTGACGAACTGCTCACCGGAGGCCTGCAGATCCACCTCGCTGCGCCCCATCGTCGGCAGGATCATCGCAGCCCGACCCACCACCGCATGCGAACGGTTCAGCTTGGTGGAGATCTGCACCGTCAGCCGAGTATTCTGCAGCGCAGCCTCGGCGACGGCCGTGTCCGAGATCGCGGCCACCAGGTTGCCGCCCAACGCGATCCACACCTTCAACTCGCCATCACGCATCCCCCGGATCGCGTTGACTGCGTCCACCCCCTCCTCGCGGGGCGGGTCAAAACCGAACTCCGCCTGGATCGCATCCAGGAACTTCGGCGGCATCTTCTCCCAGATGCCCATCGTGCGGTCTCCCTGCACGTTGCTGTGCCCACGGATCGGCGACGCGCCCGCACCCGGTCGGCCCATGTTGCCACGCAGCAGCAACAAGTTGATGATCTCCTTGATCGTCGGCACAGCCTTCTTGTGCTGTGTCAGGCCCATCGCCCAGGTGATGATCACCCGATCGGCGGCGATGTAGCGCTGCGCCAGCTCGTCGATCTGCACGCTGGTCAGGCCAGTCGCCAGCTGCACCTGCCTCTCGTCCAGGTGTGAGAGGTGCTCGCGGAACTCGTCCAGCCCCTGGCAGTACTGGTTGAGGAAATCGTGGTCCAGCACCTTGCCCGGCCGCGCTGTCTCCGCATCCAGCACCCGCTTGGACACCGCCTGCAGCAACGCCATGTCACCCGCCATCCGGATCTGCAGAAACTGATCGGCCAGGTCCGTGCCATGACCGACGATCCCCCGCGGCCGCTGCGGGTTCTTGTACCGCTTCAACCCCGCCTCCGGCAACGGGTTGATCGCCACGATCTGCGCCCCCGCCCTCTTGGCGTCCTCCAAAGCGGTCAGCATCCGGGGGTGATTCGTCCCCGGGTTCTGACCCATGATGATGATCAGATCCGCCTGCTCGAAATCGTTGTAGCGGATCGTGGACTTGCCCACCCCGATCGTCTCGCCCATCGCCGCACCCGTGGACTCGTGGCACATGTTCGAGCAGTCCGGCAGGTTGTTCGTGCCGAACGCCCGCACAAACAGCTGGTACACGAACGCCGTCTCATTCGCTGTGCGGCCACTGGTGTAGAACGCCGCCTCGTTCGGACTCTCCAGAGCGTTCAGCTCGTCGGCGATCACTTCGAATGCCTTCTCCCAGCTGATCGGCTCGTAGTGGTCCTTGCCGACCGGCTTGTATACCGGATCGGTCAACCTCCCCTGCTGACCCAACCAGTAGTCGCTCTTGCCCAGCAGATCCTCGATGGAGTGCTCCGCCCAGAACGACTCCGGCACCACGAGCGGGGTCGCCTCCCACGTCAGGGCCTTCGCACCGTTCTCGCAGAACTCGGCAGTCTTGCGATGGTCCGGATCCGGCCACGCACAGCTCATGCAGTCGAACCCATCCTTCTGGTTCAGAGCCAGCAGGCCCTTCACACCACGACGCATCCCCATCTCGGTCAACGCCGGACCCATCGAGTGCGTCACGCCGGGCACGCCCGCCGCCCAGTCCTTGGGCTCGCTCACTGTCAAGCCGTCGTCGGAAACGTCCTGTGTCGGAGGCTTCTTCGTCATGCCACGCCCGCTTTCGATTCCTTGACCGGCCTGTCGCTCGACACGGCCGACGCTTCATCAGCTGTTTTGCCCCGCACCCGCTCGGCGCCCGAATAGATGACCATCGAGTCTCCGCGCAGGAATCCGACGAGCGTCATGCCGATCTCGGCTGCCAGCTCGGCCGCGAGAGACGAGGGTGCGGACACGGCGGCCAGCAGAGGTATGCCCGCCATGGACGCCTTCTGGGTCAGCTCGAAGCTGGCGCGCCCCGACACCATCAGCACGGTCTCACGCAGCGGCAGTCGATCGGCGGTCAGCGCCCACCCGACGACCTTGTCGACTGCGTTGTGCCGACCCACATCTTCACGCAGCACGAGCATGTCGCCGGTCCTGCCGTCGAAGAGCGCCGCAGCGTGCAGCCCTCCGGTCCGGTCGAAGACCTTCTGCTGGTCCCGCAGTGCATCGGGCAGGCTCGCCAGCAGCGCCGCATCGAGGCACAGCGGGTCATCGGCCACATCGTATGCCGATGCGGTGCGCACCGCATCGATGCTTGCCTTGCCGCACAGGCCGCATGAGCTCGTGGTGTAGAACGCCCGCTCCAGGTTGGGATCCGGCGCCTTGACGTCCGGTGCCAACGTGGCGTCGATGACGTTGTAGGTGTTGAGGTGATCGACCGTGGCACCGGCGCAGTACCGGGCGCTGCTCAAATGGTCCGCACGGCTGATCACGCCTTCGGAAACCAGGAATCCGGCCACGAGCTCGACGTCATGACCTGGTGTGCGCATCGTGATCGCCAGTGGTCGTCCGGCGACGCGGATCTCCAGTGGTTCCTCGACCGTCAGATAGTCCTCGCGCACGCTGGCGCCATGACCAACCGTCATCCTGGTGACTCTGCGGCGAGCAGTAATTCGACCCACCATTTAGGTTTAACACCGCCAATCGTCAACGACAACCCCGGTCTCGGCACCCAGTCAGCCACCGATATACGACATCTCGATCCGGTGCGCCCGCGACACGGGAAGGTCTGGGGTCTGCGTCGAGCGCAGCTCGGAGTAGCGGTCGGCGCGGACCCGCCAGACTCCGGAGAGCTTCGACGCGAGCTCTTCATCGGAGCATCCCCCGCGCATCAGGGCACGCAGATCATGGCCCTTGGTGGCAAACAAGCAGGTGAACAGCCGGCCCTCCACGGACACTCGGGCACGAGTGCAGTCGCCGCAGAACGCGTTCGTCACGCTGGAGATCGCGCCGATCTCCCCACCACCATCGCGGTACCGCCAGCGAGTTGCCGTCTCGCCCACGTAGCGCGGCTCGACGGGTTCGAGTGGGAGCTCGGCATTGATGCGCCTGATGACCTCGCCGGACGGGACCACCTCATCCAGGCGCCACCCGTTGGTCGACCCGACATCCATGTATTCGATGAAGCGGAGGACGAACGGCGTCTCCTTGAAGTGCCGCGCCATCTTGACGACATCGTGATCGTTGAGGCCACGCTTGACGACCATGTTGATCTTGATCGGCCCCAGGCCTGCGTCATGAGCGGCCTGGATCCCATCGAGGACCTTACGGACCGGGAAGCGCACGTCATTCATGGCACGGAACGTCGTGTCATCCAGCGAGTCGAGCGACACCGTCACGCGGACCAGGCCGGCGGCCTTGAGTGCGGGTGCCAAGTGCGTGAGGGCTGATCCGTTCGTCGTCAGCGCGAGGTCGAGGGGTCGGCCGGCCGGCGTGCTGATCGCACTGAGCCTGCCGATCAGTTCGTCGATGCCCTTCCTCAGCAGCGGCTCGCCGCCGGTCAACCGGATCTTCTCGACGCCGCACGCCACCGCGGCCCGCGCCAGCCTGGTGATCTCCTCGAAAGTAAGCAGGTCCTCTCGCGGAACGAACGCGTAGTCGCGGCCGAAGACCTCCTTCGGCATGCAGTAGACGCAGCGGAAGTTGCAGCGGTCCGTGACCGAGATGCGCAGGTCGCGCAACGGGCGATTCAGCGCATCGTGCACTCCATCGGCAGACACAGTCGGTGCGCCCGAACCGTTCTGTGCGTCATAGGGTTCGGGGTCTGGCCGAGGTGCAACGTACTTCACTCGACCAGCCTAACCCCGCGCCATACGACCGCGCCCAGCAGTCGCCAAACTGCTCTCACCTGAGCACGATCCACTGCTTCCCGTCGACCAGTTCTGCCAGGCAACCGGCGCGCCACCCTGCGGCTCTTCGACGGGTGGGACTGCCACCTCCCCACCCGTCGAAGCCAGCGATAGCTCACCTCTCGGTGGGTCAGTAGGCGAGGAGTCGGCGGACGACCGTGTCGGCGAGCAGCCGACCGCGCAGCGTCAGCACCACCCGACGCCCGCCGCCACCCAGCGCCGGCGCAGCCTCGACCAGCCCGTCCGCGATCAGCCCGGCCACCGCGCGGCGGCCCTCGTCGCGCAGCACCTCGATCGGCAGACCGCCGACCAGGCGACTCCCGAGCAGCACGCGCTCGTCATACCGCTGCCCGTCGGTGAGCAGCTCACGACCGGCTCCCGGCGACCGGCCGTCCGCAAGCCGCCCGGCGTATGCCGAGGGGTGCTTGACGTTCCACCAGCGCACCCCGCCGACGTGGCTGTGCGCGCCGGGACCGATCCCCCACCAGTCGCCGTCGCGCCAGTAACCCTCGTTGTGCCGGCACCGGGCGGAGGCTCGAGTTGCCCAGTTGCTCACTTCGTACCAGCCGAAACCGGCCGCTGACAGCACCTCGTCGGCGAGCTCGTACTTATCCGCCTCGTCGTCGTCATCGGGCATCGTGACCAGGCCACGTCTCACCTGCGCGGCCAGTTTCGTGCCGGTCTCGACCACCAGCGCATAGGCACTGATGTGGTCCGGCTCCAGCCCGACCGCGTGCTCGAGGCTGGTGCGCCAGTCGGCCAGGCTCTCCCCCGGTGTCCCGTAGATGAGGTCCACGCTGACCTGCAGTCCGGCCGCCTTGGCCGCATGCACTGCAGCCTCGACGTTGCGCGGATCATGTGTGCGCTCAAGGGTCTTCAGCACATGTGGCACCGCCGACTGCATGCCGATGCTGACTCGGGTGAACCCGCCGGCGCGCAGGGTCTGCAGGACCTGCGGAGTCACCGAGTCGGGGTTCGCTTCGGTGGTCACCTCGACGTTCTCGGCGAGGCCGAACCTGTCCCGTATGCCGTGCAGCACCCGCACGAGATCACTCGCCGCGAGCATCGTGGGGGTTCCGCCCCCGACGAACACCGTGTCGACCGCCGGCAGTGGCGCACCGTCTCTCGCGAGCACCTGCGCGGCGAGCTCGACCTCGGCGAGGGCGGCATCGGCATACGTGCTGACTCCCGCACCGTGTGGTCCGAGCTCGGTCAGCGTGTAGGTGTTGAAGTCGCAATAACCGCAGCGCACCGAGCAGAACGGCACGTGCACGTAGACGCCGAAGGGTGTGGTCCCCAGCCGGTCCAACGCTGTCGATGGGAGTGCGCCGTCCGGCGGCACCGGTTCCCCGTCGGGGAGAGCACTGGGCATGTCCTCCAGTGTCCTCTGGAGGCCTCAGCCAGACCAAACTGGCCCGCCGGTCATCCGGCGGGCCAGTCGTGCAGTGGTTTCAGAGCTTGCCGGTGAGGGCCTGCAGCCCGAGGCTGGTTGTTGCTACGCAGATCCACAGGATGCCGCCCATGATCAGCGGCCGTGGTCCGGCCTTGCGCATCTGCGCGAAGCGAAGGCCGAGGCCGATCCCGGCCAGCGCGAACGTGATCAGGAAGGTGCCGAGGTCGGACAGGTGCGGGTGCCAAGAACCCGGGATGAGGCCTACGGTGTCCGCCGCTGCAGCGAGCACGAACCCGATCAGGAAGAGCGGCACCACCTGCTTCCACTTCAAAGAACCGGTGTCCGCGCCCTGCTTGCGCTCGTGGCGCGCCTTCAGCAGCGCCAGACCCATCACGATGGGAATGATCATGAGCGACCGGGTCAGCTTGACGACGATGGCGTATGGGCCGGCGTTCGAGCCGAAGCTGTAGGCCGCGGCGACCACCGAGGAAGTGTCGTTGATCGCGGTGCCGCTCCACAGACCGAAGGACTGACCGGTCAGTCCGATGAGGTGCCCGATCGGTGGAAACAGCAGGACGGCCGCGATGTTGAAGGTGAAGATGGTCCCGATGGCATAGGCGACATCGCGTTCCTTGGGCTTGATGACGGCCGTGACCGCGGCAATCGCCGATGCACCGCAGATGCCGGTGCCCACGCCGATCAGGGTGCGCGTATCGCTGTCGAGACCGAGCAGACGACCGATGATCCACGCACCGCCAAGAGCCACAGCCAGCGTGCCGAACATGATCGGGAGGGAGCTGGTGCCCACCTTGACCACCTGCTGCAGGGACAGTCCGGTGCCGAGCACCACGATCGACAGCTGCAGGACCGGCTTCGCGGCGAACCCATAACCAGGAGTCCACCGGTCGTGACGCAGGACAGGGATTGCGGTGGCCACGGCCATTCCGATGAGTATGCCGAAGACCGGGCCGCCGATGACGGGCACCTGACGGCCGAGCAGCGTCGCTGCGACCGCAACCACGAAGGCCACCGCCAGGCCGGGCACAATGGTCTGCGCTCGGCCCCGACCGCCGGAGCCCAAGTCGTGATCTCGCGGAGCCGCAGCCGGGCTCACAGCCTCTGTCGTCGTCATGAGTACAGGTTGCCCGCGCCGCACGCATCCCGGTAGCCGCCAGTTCCCCATAGGGATATATCCTCTGCACATGAGAACATGGCCGGACCTCACTGCGCTCGAGCTCCTGGTCGCCGTGGCCGACCACGGCGGCCTGAGCTCGGGTGCCCGTGCGATCGGAATGGCTCAGCCCAATGCGAGCCGTTCTATCGCGCGCCTGGAACGCAGCCTCGGGCTCCCGCTGGTCATCCGCGCGACCACCGGGTCACGGCTCACCCCCGCCGGCATCCTGGTCGTCGACTGGGCACGCGACGTCCTGCAGACGGCCACGGCACTGACCCAGGGTGCTGCGGCGATCCGCCAGCCGGGTGCAGGGTCGATCACCGTCTCGGCGAGCCAGACGGTGGCCGAACACCTGCTGCCGGCCTGGTTGTCGACGTTGCGCACCGAACTGCCCGAGGCAACCGTCACCATCCAGGTGCACAACACGACGGCCGTGATCGACGACGTGCTGCACGGACGGTGCAGTATCGGCTTCATCGAGGGGCCGAATGCACCACGTGGGGTGCATCACACGGTGGTCGCGCACGACGAGCTCATCCTGGTCGCCGCCCCCGGCCACCCGTGGACGAGACGTCGCACGCCGGTCCGGGTCGAAGAGCTGGTCGGCACCCCGTTGATCACCCGAGAGAAGGGTTCCGGGACCCGAGTGGCGCTCGACGAGGCCCTCGGCGATCTCGGCCCGGTCAACCCCGCGCTGGAGATGTCGAGCAATGCCGCCGTCCGCGTCAGTGTCACGTCGGGCACTGCACCCGCGGTCCTCAGCAGGCTCGCGGTGCAGGACGCACTCAGCGCCAAGACGCTGTGCGAGGTGCCGATCGACGAGCTCGACCTGGCCCGCCCGCTGCGCGCGATCTGGAGCGGTCCGCGACGGCTACGCGGCCTGGCGGCCGAGCTGGTCACGATCGCGAGCCGCTGACCTGATTCAGCGTGCGTCGGTGATCCACAGGGGTATGAAGCCGCGCACCACCTCGGTGCCGTCGGGCAGCGCCCCGCTGACGCGCACCCGCACCTCGTGCGGGCTCAGCCGATCCCAGTCGTCCGCATCGGTCTGCGCGACACACCGAACGTCGCCTCGCGCCTTTGCAACGTAGTCGAGCTGAATCCCCCTCGGAATCCAGCGTTTCCCGGGGTCGATGGTGGCCTCGGCGAGCAGGCCCATCGCGGCCTCCATCCCGTTGGCCACGGCGATCGCGTGCATGGTGCCCAGGTGGTTCTGCACCCTGCGGCGCTTGTGCAGCTGCACCACGGCCCGGTGCGGACCCATCTCGACCACCCACGGGCGCACGCTCGCGAAATACGGCGCCTTGAGCATGTAGCCGACCGAGAAGACCCGCCTGCCCAGCGGGCGGTCGGCGAGCGTGCGATACAGCTGGAGGGTGGAGGTCATCCCCCGAGGTTACCCATCAGTAGAATTACGGGTGACGAGGACGTCCCACACCGGTCGGCCGTTGCGCTCGCCCTTGCGCTCGAACCGCGTGGGCACCCGCCCGTCGAAGCGCGGTGCGAACCCGCCACGCCTGCCTTCCGGGTCGTGCGCCGCGTCGCCCGGGTGGGCCGCCCGCCCGGCATACGGATTGGTGAATCCCGGCGCCTGCTCGACGATGGTGCGAATGTGCCACGCGTAGTCGGCCCAGTCGGTGGCGATCCGCCACGCGCCACCTGCCTCGAGCAGCCGGGCGACCGTGGCGGCGAAGGCCGGTTGGACCAGGCGGCGCTTGTGGTGCTTCAGCTTCGGCCAGGGGTCCGGGAAGAACGTCCACACCTCGTGCGCTGAAGCGGGGGGCAGGATGAAGTCCAGCGCCTGCGCCGCGTCGGCCTGGATGAGGCGAATATTGCTCAGGCCCAGCGGTCCTGCCTTGGCGATGGTGTGGGCGACGCCGGGCCCCCAGACCTCGATCGCCAGGAAGTCCCAGTCGGGATGCTCCTGCGCGGCGTGCACGACGCAGTCGCCGCCACCCGAGCCGATTTCGACGACCAGCGGCGCGTTCCGCCCGAAGGCCACGACCGGGTCGAGGCGGTATCCGGGGTCGACCATCGTGCCGGCCCCCTCCATGGGGACGTCCAGCAGATAGCGCGGACCGTGCTCCGCCAGCGCGCGCACGTGCCGCTCCGGCATCCGGCCCCCACGGCGGGTGAAGGAGCGGGTTCGTGCGACGGGGCGCGAGTCGACCTCGCGCTGGGCGTGTTCTGCGGTCACTACTTCTTGGCGTTCTTGGGGTCGTCCTGAGACAGCGCGGCGATGAACGCCTCCTGAGGCACCTCGACGGAGCCGACCATCTTCATCCGCTTCTTGCCCTCTTTCTGTTTCTCGAGCAGCTTGCGCTTGCGGCTGATGTCACCGCCATAGCACTTGGCAAGGACGTCCTTGCGGATGGCACGGATGGTTTCTCGGGCGATGACCCGTGCACCGATCGCGGCCTGGATCGGCACCTCGAACTGCTGCCTGGGGATGAGTTCCTTGAGCTTGCTCGCCATGGACACGCCGTAGGCGTAGGCCTTGTCGCGGTGCACGATGTTGCTGAACGCGTCGACCCGGTCCCCTTGCAGGAGCACGTCGACCTTGACCAGGTCCGCGGTCTGCTCTCCGTCCGGCTCGTAGTCGAACGAGGCGTACCCGCGAGTCTTCGACTTCAGCGCGTCGAAGAAGTCGAAGACGATCTCGGCCAACGGCAGGGTGTAGCGCATCTCGACGCGCTCCTGCGACAGGTAGTCCATCCCACGCAGTGAGCCGCGCCTCGACTGGCACAGCTCCATGATCGCGCCGATGAACTCGCTCGGCGCGAGCACCGTCGCCCGCACGATGGGTTCGCTGATCTGCGAGACCTTCCCCTCCGGGAACTCGCTGGGGTTGGTCACGGTGACGGTCGTTCCGTCATCGAGGGTCACCTCGTAGACCACGCTGGGAAGCGTCGAGATCAGGCCGAGGTCGAACTCGCGCTCGAGTCGCTCACGGACGATCTCCAGGTGCAGCATCCCGAGGAAGCCGACCCGGAAGCCGAAGCCGAGCGCGACTGACGTCTCCGGCTCGTAGACTAGGGCCGCGTCATTCAGCTTGAGCTTGTCGAGGGCATCGCGCAGCAGCGGGTAATCGGATCCGTCGATCGGGTAGAGCCCGGAGAAGACCATCGGCTTCGGGTCCCGATAGCCGCCCAGTGCGTCCGTCGCAGGCTTGCCGGCATTGGTGACCGTGTCGCCGACGCGAGACTGCCGCACGTCCTTCACGCCGGTGATGAGGTAGCCGACCTCGCCGACCCCCAGCCCCTTGCTCGGGCGGGGCTCCGGGTCGCTGACACCGATCTCGAGCAGCTCGTGGGTGGCCTTCGTCGACATCATCACGATCTTCTCGCGCGGTTTGAGCGACCCGTCGATCACCCGCACATAGGTGACTACACCGCGGTAGGTGTCGTAGACCGAGTCGAAGATCATGGCGCGTGGGGCAGCATCCGGATCACCGACCGGGCCGGGGAGCTGTTGCACGATCTGGTCGAGCAGCTCTTCCACGCCGGCGCCGGTCTTCCCGGACACCTGGAGGCAGTCGGCCGGCTCGCAGCCGATCAGGCCGGCCAGCTCCTCCGCATACTTCTCCGGCTGCGCGGCCGGCAGATCGATCTTGTTGAGCACCGGGATGATGGTGAGGTCGTTCTCCATCGCCAGATAGAGGTTGGCGAGAGTCTGGGCCTCGATGCCCTGCGCGGCATCCACCAGCAGGACGGCGCCCTCGCAAGCAGCAAGCGATCGCGACACCTCGTAGGTGAAGTCCACGTGCCCAGGGGTATCGATCATGTTGAGGCAGTGGGTCTGCCCGTCGAAGTCCCAGGGCATGCGGACGGCCTGCGACTTGATCGTGATGCCGCGCTCGCGCTCGATGTCCATGCGGTCGAGGTACTGCGCGCGCATTGCGCGCTCGTCGACCACCCCGGTGATCTGCAGCATCCGGTCCGCGAGGGTCGACTTGCCGTGGTCGATGTGCGCGATGATGCAGAAGTTGCGGATCAGGTCCGGCGGCGTCGCGGCAGGCGGTAGCGCCGTGCGGGACTTCGGTGACAACGGAATACCTCAAGTCTGGGGGCGGGGTCGCACTGATTCTACGGGCCAGGGACCCCTACGCCGGTATGCCGGGTGACCGACGCCGGCGAACCGGGCGGGTCAACGCGCCGCCCTACGCCGCCGTCGGCGTCATCGGAGCGCGCCGCCCAACCCAGGCGGAGACCCCCGCGATCGCCAACCCGAGCAGCGCGAGCACGGCGCCGACCCGACTCGGCCACTCATACCCCAGCCCCGAGGCCAGGACCGCTCCCCCGAGCCAGGCCCCGAAGGCGTTGGCGATGTTGAGGGTCGCGTGGTTCAACGCGGCGGCAAGGGACTGCCCCTCGTGCGCGACATCCATCAGCCGGGTCTGCAACATCGGCACGAGCAGCGAAGGCACGAACCCCAGGGCCAGCACCGCCGGGATCGCCGTCCAGGGCGAGTGCGCTGCAAATCCGAAGAGGGCAAGCACCACCGCGATCGCCAGCAGCGCACCGGTGATGCCGCGCATCATGCCGTAGGCCACGAGACGACCCGACGTGAGCGTGCCGAGCGTCATCCCGATGCCATAGACCATGAGGACCAGCGGGATCACGGCGTCCGAGAAGCCGGCCAGGTGGGTCATCGTCGGCGCGATGTAGGAGAAGGTCGCAAACATGCCACCGAACCCGACGGTGCCGATGCCAAGGGCCAGCCAGACCTGCAGCCGGCGAAGACTGCGCAGCTCGTTGCGCGCCGACGCGTATAGGTCACCCGACTGCGTGGGCACCCACGCGAGGACGGCCACGACGGTGACGAGCGCGACGACGCCGACCACCGCATACGCCCACTCCCAGCCGGCGCGCTGCCCGATGAGCGTCGCCACCGGGACGCCGATGATGTTCGCGACGGTCAGCCCGGCCAGCATGATCGAGACGGCCCACGTCCTGCGCGATTTGTCGACCATCGATGCCGCCACGAGTGAGCCGATCCCGAAATAGGCGCCGTGCGGCACTCCGGAGATGAAGCGCGCGACCAGCAGCACCGGGTAGGACGGTGAGAGGGCCGATCCGATGTTGCCCAGCGCAAAGGCCACCATCAGCCACAGCAGCAGCTTCTTGCGAGGCACCTTCGCCGCAAGGGTCGCAATCGTCGGCGCACCCACGACCACCCCAAGTGCGTAGGCGGACACGACGTGGCCCGCGGTGGGGATCGAGATGCCCACGCCCTGCGCGATCTGCGGCAACAGACCCATGGTGACGAACTCCGTCGTGCCGATGGCAAACCCGCCGAGTGCGAGCGCGATCAGCGCCAGGTGCAGATGAGACGGACGCCGCAACCTGCGGGCCGGCCGCGCGTCGAGCGCGCGGTCGTCACAGATGTCGTGCAGAGCGGCGGATTCGGTCACCGTCACCATTGTCCGGACCCCAATGCCACCCACGCAATCCGTCCGGGCGCGATACTGGTCACACGACGCGCGGCAAACCCGTCGGTAGTGCTAGTGTTTTCCACGGAGTGAGTCAAACTTTCCGCATAATGAAAACTCGTTACTTGGAGGCCCCGATGACCGACGCACCATCCCTGACGCTCCCCGACGGTCTAGCCGTCACCGGACCTGTCAAGGAACGGTATGACGAGATTCTGTCGCCCCAGGCGCTCGAGCTCATCGCCACCTTGCACCGCACGCTGAACGCTCGTCGACTCGAGGCACTCGAGGCACGAGAGAAGCGTGTTCAGCAGGTTGCCGACGGCCACGACCTCGACTTCCTCGAGGAGACCAGAAGCATCCGCGAGGACGACTCCTGGCAGGTCGCGCCGCTGGCGCCGGGTCTGGAGGACCGCCGCGTCGAGATGACCGGTCCGACCGACCGCAAGATGACGATCAACGCTCTCAACTCCGGCGCGAAGGCCTGGCTCGCGGACCAGGAGGACGCCAACACGCCGCTGTGGGAGAACGTCATCGAGGGCCCGCTCAACCTCGGCGACGCACTCGACCGCACCATCGACTTCACCAGCGCCGAGGGCAAGGCCTACACGCTGCGGCCCGATAATGAGCTGCCGACGGTCATCGTCCGGCCGCGCGGCTGGCACCTGCCCGAGAAGCACATCACCGTGGACGGCGAGCGCACCTCCGGCTCACTGGTCGACTTCGCTCTCTACATCACGGCCAACGGCCAGAAGCAGATCGACAAGGGCAAGGGCCCCTACTTCTACCTGGCCAAGATGGAGTCCCACCTGGAGGCCCGGCTCTGGAACGACGCCTTCACGATCGCGCAGGACTTCCTCGGTATCCCCCAGGGCACGATCCGCGCGACCTGCCTGATCGAGACCCTGCCGGCCGCCTTCGAGATGGAGGAGATCCTCTACGAGCTGCGCGACCACTCCTCGGGTCTGAACGCCGGCCGCTGGGACTACCTCTTCTCGGTCATCAAGACCTATCGCACCCGTGGCGCGGACTTCATCGTCCCCGACCGCAACTCGGTCAACATGACCGTGCCGTTCATGCGGGCCTACACCGAGCTGCTGGTGCGCACCTGCCACAAGCGCGGCGCGTCCGCGATCGGCGGCATGGCCGCGTTCATCCCGAGCAAGGACGAGGCCGTCAACGAGGCCGCCTTCCAGAAGGTCCGGGACGACAAGTCCCGCGAGGCGGGCGACGGATTCGACGGCTCCTGGGTCGCCCACCCCGGCATGGTCGAGGCCTGCCGGGAGACCTTCACCAAGACCCTCGGCGAGCAGCCGAACCAGATCGACAAAAAGCGCGAGGGCGTCAAGGTCACGGCCGCGCAGCTGCTCGACGTGAAGTCCACTCCCGGTCAGGTGACCGAGGAGGGGCTGCGCAACAACATCGATGTGGCCATGCAGTACCTGCGTTCCTGGCTGCAGGGCCGCGGCGCCGTGGGCATCCACAACCTCATGGAAGACGCCGCTACGGCGGAGATCTCGCGTTCCCAGATCTGGCAGCAGCTGAAGAACGACGTCACGCTGGCCGACACCGGTGAGAAGGTCACCAAGGAGCTCGTGCTCGGGCTCGTCGACAAGGTCATTGCCGGTCTGCCGGGTGAGTCATCCGACTACGACGACGCGAAGGCCACCTTCCTCGAGGTCGCCGTGGCGGACGACTACGCCAACTTCCTCACCCTCCCGGCCTACGAGCGGATGCCCTGATCAATGCCGCACACTCCAGGGCCGACTGCAGCCGTGATCTCACGGCTGCAGTCGGCCCTGCCGCATGCCGCCGTCATCACCGACCCGACCCGCCTTGCGACCTACGACTGCGACGGCCTGCTGCACTACCGCGTCACCCCGGCGGTGGTCGTGCTCGCGACAGATGCTGAGCAGGTGCAGCTGGCGGTGCGGTGCTGCTCCGACGCCGGAGTCCCTTTTGTGGCGCGCGGATCCGGCACCGGGCTGTCTGGTGGAGCACTGCCCCATGCCGATGGTGTGCTCATCGTCATGAGCGGCTTCCGCACGATCCACGAGGTCAGCGCCGACGATCAGCGGGCGGTCGTCGACCCGGGCGTCATCAACCTGCAGGTGTCCCAGGCGGCCGCACCCGTGGGCTACTACTACGCGCCGGACCCCTCCAGTCAGCAGATCTGCACCATCGGCGGCAACGTCGCCGAGAACTCGGGCGGCGCGCACTGCCTGAAGTACGGCTTCACCGCCAACCATGTCCTGTCCATCGACGTGATCACCCCGGACGGCGAGGCCGTGACACTGGGCCAGCGCGCCCCGGACGCCCCTGGGTATGACGTGATGGGCGCGTTCGTCGGGTCCGAAGGCACCCTCGGCATCGCCACCTCCGTGACCGTCCGGCTGCTGCGCCGGCCGGCCTCCGTGCACACTCTCCTGGCCGGTTTCAGATCGACCGACGAGGCCGGCGCCGCGGTCTCCGCGGTCATCGGTGCCGGCATCCTGCCGGCGGCCATCGAGATGATGGATGCGCTGGCGATCGAGGCCGCGGAGGCCGCGGTCGCGTGCAACTACCCGGCTGGCGCCGGGGCAGTCCTCGTCGTCGAGCTGGACGGGCCGGATGCCGAGGTCGAGCACGAGGCGTCCCAGGTCGAACGCCTGTGCCGAGACAACGGCGCCTTTGAGATCAGGGTCGCGGCCGATGACGCGGAACGACAGGCAATCTGGCGCGGTCGCAAGTCGGCGTTCGCCGCGGTCGGTCGCATCAGTCCCGACTACATCGTGCAGGACGGGGTGATCCCCCGGACCGCACTGTCCGAAGTGCTTCACGAGATGAAGCAGCTGGCCGACGAACGCGGGATCCGGGTGGCGAACGTATTCCACGCCGGCGATGGCAACCTGCACCCGCTCGTGCTCTTCGACGAGACCATCCCGGGTCAGGGCGAGCTGGCCGAGGAGCTGTCCGGCGCGATCCTCGATCTGTGTCTGAGTCACGGTGGATCGATCACCGGTGAGCACGGCGTCGGCTTCGACAAGGCCCCGCACATGCCGAAGATGTTCAGCGCGGACGACCTGGACACGATGCAGCTGGTGCGCTGTGCGTTCGACCCCGGTGGCATCTCGAACCCGGGCAAGATCTACCCGACTCCACGCCTGTGCGGCGAGGTCCCGGGCAAACGGAAGGCCGCGCACCCCCTACAGCAGACCGGACAGGCGGACATCTTCTAATGGCACTGTTCGACGCCCTGCGCGAGCACGACATCGATGCGCGCGCTGCCGTGCCGGGCGACGAGATCGACGGCTCGCTACCACGGCTGATCACTCTCCCGGCAGACACCCAGCAGGTCAGCACGATCCTGCGCACCGCCGCGGCCGACGGCGCAACCGTTGCCGTCGCGGGCCACGGCACCAAGCAGACCTGGGGCACGCCGACCGGCGCGGTCGACGTGGTCGTCAACCTGAGCCGGATCGACCAGATTGTCGAGCACCAGCCCGGGGACCTGATCGTCACAGCCCAGGCGGGGGTGCCGCTCGCCGCCCTGCAGGCGTCGCTCGGCGCATCAACCCAGCGGCTCGCACTCGACGAAATGGTGCCGGGCACGACGGTCGGCGGTCTCATCGCCACCAATCCCAGCGGTCCACGACGCCTGCACGCGGGTACGGTGCGCGACCTGCTGATCGGCCTCACCCTGGTGCGACCGGACGGCACGATCGCCCGAGCGGGCGGCAAGGTCGTGAAAAACGTTGCGGGGTATGACCTGTGCAAGCTCCTGACCGGGTCCTGGGGGACGCTCGGTGTCATCACGGAGGCCACCTTCCGCCTGCACCCCGTCCCTGCGGCCACCCGCTGGCTGACCGCGCACGTGCCCGATCACGACCTCCCCGACCTCCTGAAGTCCGTGATGCACTCCCAGCTGACCCCGAGCGCCGTAGAGGTCGACACGAACGACTCGTCAGACGGTCACACCCAGGTGGCAGTGCTCCTGGAGGGCACGCCCGGCGGCGTGGACGCCCGAGCCCGGGAGATGACTCGGCTGCTCGCGCATGGCGCGGACCAAGGCGACGCCGGCTGGACCACGCACTACCCGTTCCGGCTCGGCGGCACTCAGATCGGGCTCAAGATCACCTGCGCGATCGGCGCTGTCACGGGCGTTGCCAGACGGGCACGCGACCTCGGTCTGCACGTGCGCGGTTCGGCCGGCACGGGCGTCCTGTATGCAGCGGTGGCGGACGAGGCGGACCTGACTAGTGCTCACCTGCAGACACTTCGCGCCGAAGCAGCACGCGCCGGCGGCAGCGTCACGATCGTCGATGGACCGCGTGCGGTCCGTGCCGCGCTCGACGTGTGGGGCCCGGTCAGCGGCCTGCGGATCATGCATCGCATCAAGGACGAGTTCGACCCGGACCACCGTCTCCAGCCCGGGCGCTTCGTGGGAGGCATCTGATGACCGACATCCAGCGCGACCGGCCGACCGCACCAGCGCACTCATCCGGCGCGTTCGATGACCACAACCCGCCGTCACGCGAACTGATCTCGGACTGCGTGCACTGCGGCTTCTGCCTGACGACCTGCCCGACCTACTCACTGTGGGGCGAGGAGATGGACTCCCCCCGCGGCCGTATTCAGCTCATGCAGGCGGGTCTGGACGGTGCACCGATCGAGCCGATCGCCGAGCACATCGACGCCTGCCTCGGCTGCATGGCCTGTGTCAGTTCCTGCCCGAGCGGTGTGCAGTATGACCGGCTCCTGGAGCAGACACGGGCCCAGGTCGAGCGCAACTACACGCGAACGCGCGGCGAAAAGGCCTTGCGCGCAGCGATCTTCGCACTGTTTCCCTACCCCAAGAGACTTCGTGCGATCCGTGGGCCGCTGCGTTTCGCACAGCGCACCGGCCTCGACGCCGGGCTGCGCCGTAGCGGTGTGCTGCGTCGGCTATCGCCCAACCTGGCGATGATGCAGGAGATCGCGCCACCGCTCGGTCCGCACGTCGACCTTCCGAGCGTCATACCGGCCGAGGGCACGAAGCGCGCGACCGTCGGCCTGCTCACCGGCTGCGTGCAACGTGAGTTCTTCGGTGACGTGAATGCCGCAACCGCACGGGTGCTGGCCGCTGAGGGCTGCGAGGTGATCGTGCCGGCCGAGCAGGGCTGCTGCGGCGCCCTCAGCAGTCACTCGGGCCGCGAGGAGGAGGCGCAGGCCTTTGCCCGCAGCACCATCGAGACATTCGAACAGGCCGGAGTCGACTACATCGCGATCAACTCGGCCGGCTGCGGAAGTGCCATGAAGGAGTACGAGTTCCTGCTCGCCGACGATCCCGCGTTCGCGGCGGAGGTCGGCGACACGGGTAGGTCGCGGGCCGAGGCGTTCCGCGCCAAGGTGCGCGACATCAGTGAGTTGCTGGTCGAGCTCGGCCCGGTCGCCGAACGTCACCCGCTGCCCATCACGATCGCTTACCACGACGCGTGTCACCTGGCCCACGCGCAAGGTATCCGAAGCCAGCCCCGAGAACTGCTGGGCGGCATACCGGGGCTCACGATCAAGGAGATCCCCGATGGCGCGATCTGCTGTGGATCGGCCGGTGTCTACAACCTGCTCAACCCCGAACCGGCACGAGAGCTCGGCGACACCAAGGCGCGCAATGTCCTGTCCACCGGCGCCGAACTGCTGGTGACCGCGAATCCCGGCTGTCTGATGCAGATCTCCAGCGCCGTGACACGCCAGGGCGGCCACCTCCCGACCGCGCACACCGTCACCGTGCTGGACGCCTCCCTGCGCGCCGCCGACCCTGCGGCCCTCATCTAGGGCTCCAGCGAAGGGGCCGGACCGTTTGGCCAGCACCCATTCACGCAGAGTTCACGTTGCCGTCGCGCGGATTCCACGGTATGCGAAGGTGGCTCCCAGAGTCGGCCTGGATCGTGACTGTTGTGTCCACCTCAATGTCAGACGTCACGTCCCGGCAGCTGGCCGCTCTCGATGATGCCCGTCCGAATCGGTTTCAACTCAAGATCATGTTCGTGTCGGGCATGGGCTTCTTCACCGACGCCTACGACCTCTTCATCATCGGTGTCGTCGTCAGCCTGCTCAAGACCCAGTGGCACCTGAGCACCGACCAGGTGTCCCTGCTCAACTCGGCCACCCTGGTCGCATCCGCCGTCGGCGCGATCGTCTTCGGCCGAGTCGCCGATATGGTCGGCCGCAAGAAGATCTACGGCTACGAGGTCCTGGTGCTGGCCGCCGGGGCGCTCGCCTCGGCCTTCGCCCCGACCTACGCGCTGCTGCTGGTATTCCGCATCGTTCTGGGCATCGGAATCGGTGGCGACTACCCGGTGTCGGCGACGATCATGAGCGAGTATTCGGGTAAGGCGAGTCGGGGACGGATGGTCGGCCTGGTTTTTGCGATGCAGGGAGCCGGCCTGGTGTTCGGTCCGATGCTGGCCTCGACCCTTCTGGCGTCGGGCCTTTCGAGCAACCTGATCTGGCGGCTGCTGCTGGCGTTCGGCGCGATCCCGGGACTGGCGGTCTTCTATCTGCGACGCCAGATCCAGGAGACACCCCGGTTCGCGATGGCGGGAGGGGTGGTCGAGGAGGCCGAGGCCGCGATCGCCCTCGCGACCGGACAGGTGCCCGCTCCGGTGCCCACGCGGGAGTCGTCCGTCCGCATCACGGGTGGTGCGGTGAGCGGCGTCCGGGTGTTGTTCAGCAGTCGACGGATGATGCGGTGGCTGTTCGGGACCGCCGTCGGTTGGATGCTGCTGGACTTTGCCTACTACGGAAACTCGATCTCCAGCCCGGCCGTGCTGAAGCTGCTCAGCCCGAACGCGAGCCTGCTGCAGAACACCCTCCTGCAGTTGGGGATCTTTGCCCTCTTCGCGCTACCGGGCTACGCCTTGGCGGTCTTGCTGATGGACCGGCTGGGACGAAAGACGATCCAGCTGTTCGGATTCGGGATGATGGCGCTCGCGTTCCTGCTGATCGCGGCAGTGCCCTCAGTGGCCCACACCGCGGGCCCGTTCGTACTGCTCTACGGCATGAGCTACCTGTTCAGCGAGTTCGGGCCGAACACGACGACGTTCGTGTTCCCGGCGGAGGTCTTCCCGGTCCAGGTGCGAACCACCGGACACGGCATCTCCGCCGCCGCGGGCAAACTCGGAGCCTTCGCCGGTGCCTATCTGTTCCCCCAGATGCTGGCCTCCTCGATGGGCATCCGAGGCGCTGAACTGGTCGCGGGCGTCGTGTCGATCGTCGGCCTGATCGTCACTGCCGTCTGTCTTCCCGAACCGAAGGGTCGCAGCCTGGAGGATCTGACCGAACTCGCCCTGGAAGGCGCCGCGCCGCAATTGGTGGCGGCATGAGCCCCAACCGCATCGTTGTCGGAGTTGACGGCTCGGCTCACTCCATGGCGGCCCTCCGATGGGCGTTGCAGCACGCGGAATCCCTCGGCTGGCAGGTTCGGGCCGTCTACTCCTGGCAGCTCCCGATGATCTCGATCCCCGGTGCCTTCGACCAGGCACAGATGCAGCAGCTGGCTGGTACTGAGCTCGTACGCAACGTCGCCCAGGTGTCGCCGAACCCTGCAGTTCCCCTGGAGATGTCCACCGCCCAAGGTGACCCGACCGAGTGCCTGCTCGCCGCCTGCGCGGACGCGTCGATGCTCGTTGTCGGCACCCGGGGCCGCTCCGCCTTCCGCGGACTACTCCTGGGGGCGGTCAGCCAAGGCTGCGCGGCTGCCGCGCCCTGCCCCGTCGTCATCATCAATCAGCACGAGGGGCTCTGAAGGATATTGTCGGGCTGAACGGATCAGCTGCCACCACCGGGCGGTGAGAACGCCACCCAGGCGACGATCATGAGACAGATCAGCACACCGATCCCCACCAGGATCGCCTTGGATCTCCAAGGCGGCGGTGTGCCGCTCGG
The DNA here is from genome assembly GCF_007845645.1 of Leekyejoonella antrihumi. Taxonomy (GTDB): domain Bacteria; phylum Actinomycetota; class Actinomycetes; order Actinomycetales; family Dermatophilaceae; genus Leekyejoonella; species Leekyejoonella antrihumi. Next base: position 30,132 of record NZ_VCQV01000038.1, on the reverse strand, counting down.
TTTGCCCATCGAAGTTCTCCTTTTGCCCAGCGGATCGGCGGGACGGCACTTCTACAGCGTAGGCGGCTCCCTTGGGTACGTACCCCAGGATCATCGGCTACCGTCCCCGCCCGTCGATACCGGGCCGCGGGTCGCCGCGTCGAGTGGTCACTGGTGCACGGTGTGCGACCGCTCGAACCGTGCATCAGTGACCACTCGTCATATGTCGCCCAGTTACCCGATACGGGAGGTTTCCGGTACCGCGCGTACTTACTATCGGGTAGGCTCGATACGAGGCATTACCAGGCAGTAGTGCCACGGCGTCGTCGAAAGGCTAGAGATGAGCAACCTGCATGGCCGGCCGACCCTCGCGGACAGGGGTCAGGCCCTCGGTATGCGCCTCATCACCCGCGCGGGTGGTCTCGAGGCAATGAAGAACCCCCAGCTGCGGGCGCGGGTCGAAAAGGCGCTCTACCTCGGCGCCAGGCAAGGGTTCAAGGTCCAGACCGTCGCCGGCAAGAAGTTCGAGAAGCGCGCTGGTGCCGGCACCGCGACGCGCTCCGCCGCCAGCCGCCCCCGCCGCGAGTTCGACCTCACGCCGACCGACGACCAGCAGATGATCCGGGAGGCGGCACGCGAGCTCGCGGACGAGGTCCTGCGACCGGCCGGGGCCGACGCCGACACCGCACGCGCCCTGCCCGAGACCGTGCGCCACCAGGCGGCCCAGATGGGTATGACGCTCCTCGGCATACCGACCGAGCTCGGCGGGGTCGCCGAGGAGCGCTCGGCCGTCACGGGCGTTCTGGTCATGGAGGAGCTCGCACGCGGCGACATGGGCCTGGCGGTCGCGGTGATGTCCCCCGCCGCGGTCGCGAATGCGATTGTCAACTACGGAGACTCGGGCCAGCAGGCCTCCTTCCTGCCGCCGTTCACCGACGAGCAGTCACCCGCCACCGGCGCACTCGCACTCATGGAGCCGCAGCCGCTCTTCGACCCGCTGGCGCCCAGCACGACCGCGCGCTCGGAGGGCGAGGCGATTGTCCTCAACGGCACCAAGACCTTGGTCGTCGGCGCCGACTGCGCCGATCTGTTCATCGTCTCGGCCATGCTCGACGGGCAGCCTCGCCTGGTGATCGTCGAGCCGGGGTCCCCGGGGCTCACAACGACGGACGACCCCGCCATGGGCATCCGCGCCGCGCACACCGGCGCGCTCCATCTGGATGGCGTCCGGGTGCCTCGGTCGCACCTGCTCGGCACCACCACGGACCACCTGGATGCGGTCCGACGCGGGCGCCTCGCCTGGTCGGCCGCGGCCGTTGGCGCCAGCCAGGCCGTCTTGGACCAGCTGTCCGAGTACACCAAGGAACGCAAGGCATTCGGCGAACCCATCGCCCACCGGCAGGCGGTGGCGTTCACCGTGGCCGACATCGCCATTGAGCTGGACGCACTACGACTGGTCGTCTGGCGCGCCGCCGCCCAGCTGGACGCCGCCAAGGACGCCGGCGCCTCCATCGCGCACGCCCGAAGCCTCACGTCCACCTACGCGACCGAGACGGGCTCGCAGGCCGTTCAGATGCTGGGCGGTCACGGCTTCGTCAAGGAATTCGACAACGAGCGCTGGTACCGCGATCTACGCGGTGCAGGTCTGCTCGAAGGCACCCTGCTCGTCTGAGCGGAAGGACAGTCACGATGATCGATCTCGAAGTTCCCAGGAAGTTCGTCCCGCTGGTCAAGCAGGCGGCCGGGATGGCGGACGAGGTATTCCGGCCCATCAGCCGCAAGTACGACCTCGCCGAGCACGAGTACCCCACCGAGCTCGACCTGATGTCCGCCGTGATCGACGGCCTGTCGGACTCTGGTGCAAGCCAGGGCGCCGGAGCGACCGGCTCCACGCGGGCCGCCGACGAGCCGGCCGGCGTCGGCTCCGGCCACAAGGGCAAGAGGGCCGCTGCCAACAAGAACGGCGCCAACCTCTCGTCCGTCCTGTCGATCATGCAGACCTGCCGTGGCGACGTGGGCCTCACACTCAGCATTCCGCGGCAGGGCCTCGGGAACGCGGCCATCTCCGCGGTCGCGAACGATGAGCAGAAACGGCGCTACGGGACCCGTTGGGCGGCCATGGCCATCACCGAGCCGGACGTCGGGTCCGACTCCGGCGCCATTCGCACCACGGCCACCAAGGACGGCGACGAGTACGTCCTCAACGGCGAGAAGATCTTCGTCACCGCCGGTGACCGCGCGGAGCTGGTCGTCGTCTGGGCCACACTCGACCGGGCGCTCGGCAAGAAGGCGATCAAGTCGTTCGTGGTCGAGAAGTCCAATCCCGGCCTCAGGCTGGACCGGCTGGAGCACAAGCTCGGCATCCGCGCCTCCGACACTGCTGCCTTCAGTCTGCAGGACTGCCGCGTGCCCGCACGGGATCTGCTGGGCGACCCGGAGATTCGCACCGAAGGCGGCTTCGGTGGCGCGATGCAGACCTTCGACAACACCCGGCCGCTGGTCGCCTCCATGGCCGTCGGGCTCACCCGCGCCTGCCTCGACCTGACCAGCGAGCTCCTCGAGAAGGCCGGGGTCATCGCCGACCCGGATCGGCCGCTCCGCACCCAGCAGCACGCCGCCGCACGGCTGCTGCAGATGGAGGCCGACTACGAGGCGGCCTACCTGTTGACGCTGCGCGCTGCCTGGATGGCCGACAACGGCAAACCCAACTCCATGCAGGCGTCGATGGCGAAGGCGAAGGCCGGCCGCACCTGCGTGAACGTCGCCCTGGCCTGTGTCGAGCTCTGTGGCGCGGCGGGATACGCCGAGACCGAACTGCTGGAAAAGTGGGCTCGCGACGCCAAGATCCTCGACATCTTCGAGGGGACGCAGCAGATCCAGCTGCTCGTCGTCGCGCGGCGTCTACTCGGCTTGTCCTCCAGCCAGCTGAAGTAGCGCCGAGCGCGCCACGAGCTCGCTCCGCGGTCGTTGTGTTCTCACCCACGCAGCGGGAGGATCACATCTAAGGCCGACCACATCGACGTGGCAGCCCTTGGATGACGAGGAGCGAACTCGTGGCCGACGTGCTGGGTGAACGGGCCTACAACAGCTGGTGGCAGTTCCGGTCGGACACCTGGTCCCGGCTGGAGGAAGCCAGTATGCGTCTGGCGACGGCCGACGCCCAGGGCCGGCCGACCGATAAGATAGCCGAGGCGACCTCGGCGATGCTCGATGATCTCGCACCGATCGAGCAGTACTGGGCGTATCCGGGTGACGACGGATTCCGCCGGGTTCAAGACCATTTTCACGCCGGCACCTTCGACCGGTGCTCGCGACTGGTCGCGCGCATCAACCGGGGGCTGGTCACCGAGTCCTACCGCGATGGCATCGGCTGGACCTCCACCGAGGCCGAGCACGAGAACGACGAGTCCAGCACGGCGGTGGTCGCCCAGCCGGGCATCCACACTCGCCCGTACTTCGAAGTGCTCGTCGTGGAGACCCTTTCCGCAGCCGAGAAACGCGCCTTGCGCGACGAGGTGCGCAGCTGGCGCCGACCCGACGACGAGTTCGTCTATGAACTGGTCATCGTCGGCAGCGGCGAGGAGGCCGTGGTCGCCACCCGCCTCAACGCCAACCTGCAGGCCTGTGTCATCCGGCGACGTTTCGCCCATGCCGCGAGCCAGGACCTGTCCGCGCTGTCGCACTTCATCGACACCACCATCGCCGATGAGCTGGCCGACCACGCGCCGGACGAGCGAGCACAGATCCTTGCTCGGCAGATCGCGCTGGTGCGTCCCGAGCTCGACCTCTACCTCATGACGGAGATCTCCGTCGAAGAGATGGCGGGTCGCCTCAGCCATCACTTCCGCCGGGTGTTCCACGCGCGCGAGGGCTCACTGGAGCTCCACCTGAGTATTCTCGCCGGGGTCCAGGAGCGTTACCACACACCGTTCTTCGCCGCGTTGCGGCACTACAGCCGGCGCCCGACGGGCGTCTTCCACGCCCTACCGATCTCGCAGGGAAAGTCCATCGTCAACTCGCACTGGATCCGCGACATGACCGACTTCTATGGCCTGGACATCTTCATGGCCGAGACGTCGGCGACCGGTGGTGGCCTGGACTCGCTGCTCGAGCCGACCGGCCCGCTGCGCCAGGCGCAACGGCTCGCCGCGGACACCTTCGGCGCGCGACAGACCTTCTTCGTCACCAATGGCACCTCCACGGCCAACAAGATCGTGGCTCAGGCACTCGTCGCGCCGGGTGACATCGTGCTCGTCGACCGCAACTGCCACCAGTCGCACCACTACGGACTCATGCTTGCCGGCGCCCGCGTCTGCTACCTCGACGCCTACCCGCTGAACGAGTACTCGATGTATGGCGCAGTGCCGCTGCGGGAGATCAAGGCAAACCTACTGGCGCTGAAGGAAGCCGGCAAGCTGGGCCGGGTCAAGATGCTCATGCTGACCAACTGCACGTTCGACGGCGTCGTATATGACGTCGAACGGATCATGGCGGAGTGCCTGGCCATCAAGCCGGATCTGATCTTCCTCTGGGACGAGGCATGGTTCGCGTTCGCCCGGTTCCACCCGGTCTACCGGCCGCGGACGGCGATGCGCGCCGCACGAAGTCTCGCCGAGCGGCTGCGCCGGCCCGAGTACCGCGCCCAGTACGCGCAGTACGTCGAGGAGCAGCCCGCGGATCACGACTCACTGATCGGTGAGCGTCTGATGCCCGACCCCTCTCGCACCCGGGTGCGGGTCTACAGCACCCAGTCGACGCACAAGACGCTGACGTCGCTGCGCCAGGGGTCGATGATTCATGTCTTCGACCAGGACTTCGCGCAGAAGGCCTCGGAGAGCTTCCACGAGGCCTACATGGCGCATACGTCCACCTCACCCAACTACCAGATCCTGGCCTCCTTGGACCTGGGGCGTCGGCAGGCGGCTCTGGAGGGTTACGAGCTGGTGCAGAAGCAGCTGGAATACGCGATGCGCCTGCGCGACGCGATCGACAACCATCCGTTGCTCAGCAAGTACATGCACTGTCTGTCCACGGCCGAGCTGATCCCCACCGAGTTTCGCGCATCGGCGATCGACCAGCCCCTGCGCAGCGGACTGGACAACATGACGACGGCGTGGAGGCAGGACGAGTTCGTCTTGGATCCCACCCGCGTCACGCTGTATATCGGCGCAACCGGCATCGACGGTGCCACCTTCAAACAGGCCCAGTTGATGGACCGATTCGGCATCCAGATCAACAAGACGTCGCGCAACACCGTGCTGTTCATGACCAACATCGGGACGACCCGCAGCTCGGTCGCCTACCTCATCGAGGTGCTGGTGAGCATTGCGCGCGACATCGACAACCAGATCGTGGAGATGAGCCCCGTCCAGGAGGCCGCGCACGCCCGCGCCGTGCTGCGTCAGACCAATCCGAGCGCTCCGCTGCCCGACTTCAGCGGCTTCCACCCGGTCTTCCTCGACGACGGCGACGACCCCACCCCGGAGGGCGACGTGCGCCGCGCGTTCTTCCTGTCCTACGAGGACTCCTACTGCGAATACCTGCTCGCGGAGGAGATCGAGGAACGGATGGAGTCCGGGCAGCAGGTCGTGTCCGCAACGTTCGTCACGCCCTACCCGCCGGGTTTCCCCGTGCTCGTGCCGGGACAGATCTTCAGCCGCGAGATCCTGTCGTTCATGCGCAGTCTGGACACTCCGGAGATCCACGGCTACGACCCGCTGGCCGGCTACCGCGTCTACACCGACAAGGCCATCGAGATGGCCGGCACCACGGGCTAGCGGGTGCGTGCGAGTGCGGCGCGCACGATCGACAGCAGCTCGTCGATGTCGAGGCCGAGCGTGCGCACCTGGCCGGCGAAGTCGGCCGCCGCGCGTGCGGCATACCCCCTGGCCGAGTCCTGCCCGGCACTCACATGGGTGCCTGAGCGGCCTCGCCCCTCGACGAGCCCGGACTGTTCGAGGTGCGTGTAGGCCTTGGCGACCGTGCCCGGTGCGATGCCCAACTGGGCGGCCATGGCGCGGACACTCGGCAGTCGCTCACCCACCGACAGGTCACCCGAGTGGATCTGGCCGGCGATCTGGTCGCAGATCTGCTCGAACGGCGGCTTTGACGAGTCCTGGTCGATGGCGATCATGGCCACCATCCTGCCCCACGCAACCTCGCCCAATAATGCACTCTCGCCTCAAAGGCGCAGCTGCAGCTGCGCCTTTGGGGCGAAAGTGCATTATCCAAGGGGGTGGTGGGGTCGAGGCTACCGGTAGGTGTCGCCGGCGTCGGCCTTGGCGACCAACGATTCCGGCGGGTTGAACTGCGGGCCGTAGGCGACGGCGAGCTCACGTGACCGAGCCACGAACCCGGCCAGGCCACCCTCGTAGCCGTTCATGTACTGCACGACGCCACCGGTCCACGCCGGGAAGCCGATGCCGAAGATCGACCCGATGTTCGCGTCCGCCACACTGCGCAGTACGTCCTCGTCGAAGCACTTGACCGTCTCGAGCGCCTCGGCGAAGAGCATCCGCTCCTTCATGTCCTCGAATGGCAGCTCCTTCGTGCCGCCGAAGTTGTCGACCAGGCCCGGCCACAGACCGGTCCGCCTGCCTTCGGCGTAGTCGTAGAAGCCGGCGCCACCGAGCTTGCCCTGCCGGTCGAACTCCTCGATCATCCGGTCGACGATAGCCGTCGCCGGGTGCTCGTAGTACCGGTCGCCCTTGCCGTCGGCGACCAGCCCCTCCTTGGTCTCCTTGGCGATCTTGCTCATCAGCGTGAGGTTCAGCTCGTCGCAGAGCTGCAGCGGAGCCGCGGGGTAGCCCGCCTGCAGACCGGCCTGCTCGATCGACGCCGGGTGGACGCCCTCGCCCACCATGGCGATTGCCTCGTTGAGGAAGGTCCCGATGACGCGGCTGGTGAAGAAGCCACGGCTGTCGTTCACGACGATCGGTGTCTTCTTGATCTGCTGCGCGATGTCGAAAGCCTTCGCGAGGGTCTCGTCGCTGGTCTTGTCACCGGCGATGATCTCCAGCAGCGGCATCTTGTCGACCGGCGAGAAGAAGTGCAGGCCGATGAAGTTGTCCTGCTGCTTGACTCCCTCGGCCAGCCCGGTGATCGGCAGGGTCGAGGTGTTCGAGCCGAGCACGGCCCCCGGCTGTACGACGTCCTCGAGCTCCTGGAAGACCTTGTGCTTGAGCGCGACGCTCTCGAAGACCGCCTCGACCACCAGGTCGCACCCTGCCAGGTCGGCGACATCGGCGCTCGGGTGGATCTTCGCCAGCAACGCGTCCGCCTGCTGTTGGGTGGACTTTCCCCGCGAGATCGCCTTGTCGACAAGGTTCTTCGAGTAGCCCTTGCCCCGCTCGGCGGCCTCGGCCGAGACGTCCTTGAGCACGACATCCATCCCGCCACGGGCGCAGACGTAGGCGATGCCGGCGCCCATCATGCCGGCTCCGAGAACGGCGACCTTCTTGGCGACGAACCGGTCGAAGCCCTCGGGGCGGCTGCCACCGGAGTTGATGTGCTGCAGGTTGAAGAAGAACGCGGTGATCATGTTCTTCGAGACCTGCCCGGTGACCAGCTGCACCAGGTAGCGCGACTCGATCTCCAGCGCGGTGTCGAGGTCGACCTGAGCGCCCTCGACCGCTGCAGACAGGATCGCGCGCGGCGCCGGAAAGTTGGCTCCCTTGATCTGCTTGCGCAGATTCGCTGGGAACGCAGGCAGGTTCGCGGCAAATCCCGGGTTGATGGGTGTGCCACCCGGGATCTTGTATCCCTTGACGTCCCAGGGCTGCTGGGCTTCTGCATTGTCCTTGATCCAGGCCTTGGCGGCCGGCAGCAGTGCATCAACGCTGTCGACAACCTCGTGCACGAGGCCGGTCTCCAGCGCCTTTGCCGGCGTGAGGCGCTGTCCTTGCAGGAGCACCTTCAGCAGCGCGTCGGCGATGCCGAGCAGCCGGACGGTGCGGGTCACCCCACCGCCACCGGGCAGCAAACCGAGGGTGACCTCGGGTAGGCCGAGCTGGGATCCCTTCACGTCGGCGGCAATCCGGTGGTGGCAGGCGAGCGCGATCTCCAGGCCGCCCCCGAGGGCCGCACCGTTGATCGCGGCGACCACCGGCTTCCCGAGCGTCTCCAGCGTGCGCAGCTGAGCCTTGACCTCGGTGATCTGGTCGAAGACCTGCTGGGCGTCCTCCTTGCCGGCGGCCAGCAGATCGTGCAGGTCGCCACCGGCGAAGAAGGTCTTCTTCGCCGAGGTGATGACCACACCGGTGATGGCGTCCTGCTCGGCGACCAGTCGGTCGACTGCGGACCGCATGGAGGTGCGGTAGTCCGCATTCATCGTGTTGGCGCCCTGGTTCGGGTCGTCCATGGTGAGGACGACCACGCCGTCGGCGTCCTTCTCCCAGCGGATGATGTCAGTCATGAATTGCGTCCTTCTACGAGGTGGCGGATCGAAGTTCGGTTGGACGACAGGCCTGAATCCCGTGACGGGTCGGGGTCCCCGCGAAGTATCGGAGGGAGCTTGCGACCGCAGAACTTCGTGGGGGTCAGATGCGCTCGATGAGGGTGGCGACACCCATGCCGCCGCCGATGCAGAGGGTGATGACCGCGCGCTGCAGGTCACGGCGCTCCAACTCATCGACCATGGTGCCGAGGATCATCGCGCCGGTGGCCCCGAGTGGGTGGCCCATGGCGATGGCACCGCCGTTGACGTTCAGCTTCTCGTCCGGAATGCCCATATCCCGCTGGTACTTCAGCACGACCGCGGCGAAGGCCTCGTTGATCTCGAAGAGGTCGATGTCGTCGACCGTCAGTCCCGCGGTCTTGAGCAGCTTCTGCGTGGCCGGCGTCGGCCCGGTGAGCATGATCGTGGGGTCGGCGCCACTGGTCGCGGTCGCGACGACGCGGGCCCGTGCCGTGAGACCGAGCTCCTTGCCGACCCGTCCTGAACCCACCAGCACCAGGGAGGCCCCGTCGACGATGCCCGAGCTGTTCGCGGCGGTGTGCACGTGGTTGATGCGCTCCACGCTGTGGAACTTCTGCAGTGCCACGGCGTCGAAGCCGCCGGCCTCACCCATCCCCGCGAAGGACGGCTTCAGCGCGGCCAGGCCCTCCACCGTGGACTCGGGCCGCATGTGCTCATCATGGTCGAGCACGATCAGGCCGTTCTGGTCGACGACCGGGATCACCGAGTCCTTGAAGTAGCCCTTCTCCCAGGCGTTCGCAGCGGCCCGCTGCGAGCGCACGGCATACGTGTCGACATCGGTGCGGCTGAAGCCCTCCATGGTGGCGATGAGGTCGGCGGAGACGCCCTGCGGCACGAAGTAGGTATCGAAGTTGGTGGCCGGGTCCATCGCCCAGGCGCCACCGTCGGAACCGATCGGGACACGGGACATCGACTCGACGCCGCCGGCGAGCAGCAGAGAGTCCCAGCCGGAGCGCACCTTCTGGGCGGCGGTGTTCACGGCTTCCAGGCCGGAGGCGCAGAAGCGGTTGAGCTGCACACCCGCGACCGTGGGCGGCAGCCCGGCCGCAAGCGCGGCGGTCCGAGCGATGACCGCGCCCTGGTCGCCCACCGGGGAGACGACCCCCAGCACCACGTCGTCGATGCGGTCGACCTCGAGACTGGGGTTCCGCTTGCGCATCTCGTCGATCAGGCCGACGACGAGCGACACCGGCTTGGTGCCGTGCAGCGCGCCCTTCTTGCCGCGTCCACGCGGGGTGCGGATGGCGTCGTAGATGAATGCTTCGGTGCTCACGAGAGCGTCCCTTCAAGAGTCGGGCCTTCGGACAAGCAGTCGGGCGACGCGCGATCTGGAGGGTCGCCCGCCGGCGGGTGACCCCGAACCGCCATCAGGTGTTGCCAGCCTGTCAACAGTCCTAGTTTAACTCACCAGTAACAAGTGCCGGGAGCACCTCTCGCACGATGACGACGAGCGCGGGGACCAGCAGCGCCCGCACCTGGCTCCTCGTCAGCGCTCCCCCACGGACCCACTCGCGCACCGCGGCCTTGACCAGACCGGCGTAGGCCCGCATCACCGCGCGCTCCGAGCTTTGCGCCCGGCCGCCCTGCCGGACCCCGAGCATCTCGAGCAGCCGCCGAGCGGCCAGGTCGTCGGCATCGGCCAGCAGCGCCTCGATCTCGGGATCATCACCAATGCCCTCGGCACCGGCAACCGCGACAAAGGTCTTGCGATGCTGCGACACCGCGTCCAGGAACCAGTCCACGCACTCCCCGACCCGCTCCTGCAGGGTCCCCTGGCAGATCGCCGCGTCCGTCGGGTCCGGCAGAAACACGGTGCGGCGCACCACCTCGAGATAAAGCCCCCTCTTGGTGCCGAAGTAGTGGTGCAGCAGTCCGCGCGTGACGCCGGCCTCCCTCGCCAGCGCGGTCGTCGAGACCTCCGAGTAGGGACGCTCACCGAACATTCGCACTGCGCAAGCCAGGATCTGCCGACGACGCTCGTCCGGATCCATTCTGCGCGAACGTTTTTCAGTCACTTTGTTCCCAGGGGACAAAGTCGGGCAGGTCGGTCGCCAGGCACCCGGGAAAGTCGGGAGCCCGGTGCTCCAGGAAGGACCTGACACCCTCGGTCGCGTCGGCACTGTTGGCAGTGCTCGCAATCAGCCGGGTGTCCAGCGCGAACACCGGGTCGGGACTCGGCTGGCTCATGCCCCACCACATCGCGCGACGTATCACGGCGGTCGAGACCGGCGCAGTGTGCTCGATGAGGTCGTGTGCCACCGCATACGCCGCCTCCAGCACGGATTCGGCAGGATGCACCGACGTCAGCAGTCCGGCGTCGAGCGCCTCCTGCGCGGAGACCAGACGGCCGGAGATCATCCAGTCGGAGGCGCGGGTCATGCCGACCAGGCGTGGCAGGAACCAGGTCGAGCCACCCTCGGGATAGATCCCGCGACGGGAGAAGACAAAGCCGAACCGACTGTCCTGCGCGGCGATCCGGTAGTCCGCCGGCAGGATCATCGTCGAGCCGACACCGACGGCGGCGCCGTGCACCGCGGCAATGACCGGCTTGTCGAGCACAAACAGCGGGCCGGTCACTCGGCTGGCAGGTTCCACCCACCCCGGCGTGGGGCCACCATCCTCGCCGACGTTCAGGCGGCCCCCACTCAGGTCGGCCCCCACACAGAAGTCGTCCCCGGCGCCGGTCAGCACCACCACCTGCACATCGGTGCGAGTGCCGGCCTCCCGCAGTGCTCCCGCGATCTCGTCGGCCATCCGGGTGGTGAAGCCGTTACGGGCCTGCGGGCGGTTCAGCGTGATCGTCGCGATGCGTTCGGCGACCTCCACAAGAATCTGTTCGTAGGGCATGGCTTCCCTCTCCGGCTATGAGCACAGCATGTCCGGGTACTGGCACGACGTCAACAGGACTACTGGTGCATGCTGAGATCATGAACGCCTCATCCTCATCCGCCTCCGACGACGCCGCCGAGAGGCTACGTCGTTGGGAGTCCTTCGGCGCAACGTGGCAGGTGCTGTCTCGAGACGAGCACGGCGTCGTCGTCTCAATGTGTCGATGCGACGGCGGCGAGGAGGTCGAGCGGCTGTCGTCCGACGACCCGGCGCTGCTGGAGTTCCTCGGCTCGCGGCGCTCCAGCGACGACTGACCGCTCGGACGGGCCGGACGCTACTGCGGGTCTTCTCCCGACAGCGCGGGGTGGTCCGCAGTCGAGTCCTGGGCCGGGGTCGCGGCGTGGTCCAGCAGCGGCCGAATCAGGTCGATCGGCAACGGGATGACGACGGAGGACTTGCTGGTGCCGCCGATCTCCATGAGGGTCTGCAGGTAGCGCAGCTGCAACGTGGTCGGGTTCCGACTCATCACGTCGGCGGCGTCGGCCAGCTTCGCCGATGCCTGGAACTCGCCCTCGGCGTTGATCACCTTCGCGCGGCGTTCGCGTTCGGCCTCGGCCTGCCGGGCGATCGCCCGCTGCATGTTCTCGGGGACGTCGACGTCCTTGATCTCGACGATCGACACCTTCACGCCCCACGGTTCGGTCTGCTGATCGATGACCTTCTGCAGGTCCTCGTTGAGGCGCTCGCGCTCGGACAGGAGGGTGTCGAGCTCGGCCTTGCCGAGGACGGCCCGCAGCGATGTCTGAGCAATCTGGGTGGTGGCCGCGAGGAAGTTCTCGATCTCGACGATCGCGCGGTTGGCGTCGATGACGCGGAAGTAGGCGACCGCGGTCACTCGGACCGGTACGTTGTCCCGGGTGATCACGTCCTGGGCGGGCACATTGAGGGTGACGGTCCGAAGTCCGACCCGTTCCATCTTGTCGATGACCGGGATCAACAGAACCAGACCGGGCTTCTTCAGGTCCACCAGCCGGCCGAGGCGAAAGACCACCCCTCGTTCGTACTCGCGCAGCACTCGAACCGACGAGCTGAGCAGCGCCAGGCAGATGACGGCAACGACTACAACGACAACGATGACGGCTTCCATACCGGAGTCACCTCCCAGGCGTGCGGTCGGCGGACCGACACGGTCAGTCCCTCGAGCTGGTCGACGATGACCGTGTCGCCCGGCTTCGGCCGCGGATCCTCCCATCCGTACGCCAGCAGCGCATGCCAAAGGGCACCGTCGGTGGCGACCTGGCCTTCCTCGCCGGACCAGGTGCTCACCTTCGCCACCGAGCCGACCAGCGCGGTCGGGCCGGTGCGGATCTCCTGACGGCGGGCGACGACGACCTCGCGCGCCACCATCAGAATCGCGACGAGTCCGACGAGCGCCAGCACCACCGAGACGGGAATGGCCACGAAAAGGGCCGCGCCCGACCCGGCGACAATCACCCCGACCCCCGCCGCCGCCGCCATCACGCCGGCGACAGCCAGGACGCCGGCGGTCGAGACGTGTGCCTCAATGACCAGCACACCCAAACCGACCAGCACCAACACCGCACCCAGTGCAACCATGTCGACCACCTTCTACGGCTGGAACAGCGGATCGCATGGAGCGGCAGGCCCAACGAGCTCGAGGCGTTCTTCCAACTCTCTTCAGGATACCTCCGACGCAAATGGTCACTCCCGCAGCGCTGCGACGATCGTGGGCACCTGGCTCAGCTCGAGGTCCTTGGTCGCGCTGAGCAGGGTCACGACCTTGCCGTCGCCAATCTGCCGCAGGTGCTCGAGCGCCTCACGGTGCTCCTTGTCCTGAAGCTCATCGGCATACTTCTTGACGAACTCGTCGTAGCGCTCCGGCTCGTGGCCGTACCACTTGCGCAGCTCCTGCGACGGCGCGATCTCCTTGCACCACTCGTCGAGCCGAGCGTCGTCCTTCTTCAGCCCGCGCGGCCACAGCCGGTCGACAAGCACTCGCACCCCGTCGCCCTGGTCGGCGTCATCGTAGGCGCGCTTCGCCCGGATGTCCTTGATCCGTGCCATGTCGATGTTCTCCTTCCGCGCTCAGAGGTCACCGAGCGCAACCGACTCATCGGCCAGACGGTCGGCCGCCACCTTTCGGCCGATCAGTGCCCGAAGGTCGTCGTTGACGTCCCAGATATTGACGTTCATCCCGGCACGCACAATGCCGTCAGCCAGCCAGAAGGCAATGAACTCACCGGTGCTCTCATCTCCTCGCACCACGACCTCCGCGCTCGCGTCCGCATGTCCGACGTACTCCATGCCCAGGTCGAACTGGTCGGTGAAGAAGTAGGGCTGCCAGTCGTAGACGTCCTCCTTGCCGAGGATCGACTTCGCGGCGAGCTGACCCTGGCGAATTGCATTGTCCCAGTGCTCAACCCGAATGCGGTGACCAAGCGCCGTGTTGTGGGACTCGGCGACGTCACCGACGGCGAGTACGGCCGGGTCCGAGGTGACCAGGTGTTCGTCGGTGAGGATGCCGTTCTCAACCTCCAGACCGGCGGCCCTTGCGAGCTCCACGTTCGGCGCGGCGCCCACGCCTACGACCACAACATCCGCCGGGACCGTCTCACCGTCGACGAGCACACCGGTTGCCTTGCCCCCGCTCACGACGACCTCGCTCACGGACACGCCGGTGCGCAGGTCGACACCCTGGTCTCGGTGCAGCCGGGCGAAGTAGTCGGCCATCCGGTCGCCGAGCACCGGTTGCAGAGGCCGCTGCGCCTGCTCGAGCACCGTCACCCGGCCGCCGGCCTTCCGCGCCGCCGCCGCCACCTCGAGCCCGATCCAGCCGGCCCCGATGATTACCACGCGTGCGTTCTCGGTCAGGACCGCCTTGAGGGCCGTGCTGTCCTCCAGCCGGCGGAGGGTGTGCACACCCGGGGCATCCAGTCCGGGAATCGGCAGGGTTCGCGGGCTGGCGCCGGTGGCCAGCACGAGGTGCTCGTAGGCCAGGGCCTCGCCGCCGGCCAGCGTCACCTCGTGGTCGGATGTCGAAAGCCCCTTGACCAGAGTGCCAAAGCGGGTCTGCACGTCGTGCTCGGCATACCAGCCGTCCTCGTGCACATAGAGCGAACCGGCCTCCGCGCTGCCTTGCAGATACTCCTTGGACAGGCCCGGGCGCTCATACGGACGATGGATCTCCTCACCCACCATCACGATCGGCGAGGAGAAGCCCCCTTCGCGCAGCGTCTGTACAACATTTGCCGCAGCCAGCCCGGCTCCGACCACAACGCATCCTCGATCTGTAGCCATCGGAAGCATCCTCTCCTTGCAGGTGCGGCGTCGCAGACCATGTCGCGGCGACGCCAACGAACCCTTCCGATCTTGCCACGCACCGCCCGGACTCCGCCGGGCTGTCGCGCCAACCGGCCCAACTCGTCTGAATGATGGTTGTCATCTCACCGGGATCCGGGTGTCCGTTAGCCTGACAGTGGTCGGCGACTGCCGCCGTCCGCTGGACTGGCCGCGCTCCCCCGTCACCCGTCACGGTGACCCCGAGGAGCGCCCCGACGACGCGTGGAGGTTGCCCGATGCCGAACCTGGACGACAGGCTGCACGACATCTACGCGGAGGTCCTGCACCGAAACCCCGGTGAGGGAGAGTTTCACCAGGCGGTCCATGAGGTGCTCGACAGCCTCGCGCCCGTCATCGACAAGCGCCCGGAGTACGCGGACGAGGCCGTCTTCCGACGACTCTGCGAGCCGGAACGCCAGATCATCTTCCGTGTCCCGTGGGTGGATGATGCCGGGCAGGTGCAGGTCAACCGCGGGTTCCGGGTGGAGTTCAACTCCGCGCTCGGGCCGTTCAAGGGCGGTATGCGGTTCCACCCAAGCGTCTACCTCGGCATCGTCAAGTTCCTCGGCTTCGAGCAGATCTTCAAGAACTCCTTGACCGGGCTCCCGATGGGCGGCGGCAAGGGCGGCTCGGACTTCGACCCGAAGGGCTGCTCCGACGCCGAGATCATGCGGTTCTGCCAGAGCATGATGACCGAGCTGCACCGGCACATCGGCGAGTACACCGACGTGCCCGCCGGCGACATCGGTGTCGGCGGACGCGAGATCGGTTATCTCTTCGGGCAGTACAAGCGCCTGACCAACCGGTACGAGTCGGGTGTGCTCACCGGCAAGGGGCTCACCTGGGGCGGCTCCCAGGTGCGCAAGGAGGCAACCGGCTACGGCGCGGCCTTCTTCACCGACGAGATGCTGAAGGCTCAGGGCGACTCATTCGACGGAAAGAGGGTCGTGGTCTCGGGGTCGGGCAACGTGGCCATCTACGCAGTCGAGAAGGTCCACCAGCTGGGTGGAACCGTGGTCGCGTGCTCCGACTCCGGCGGCTACGTGGTTGACGAGTCCGGCATCGACCTCGATCTCCTCAAGGAAGTCAAGGAGGTTCGCCGAGCACGGATCCACGAGTACGCCACCGCCCGCGGCAACTGCGCAACCTACGTTGACGGCGGGACGATCTGGGACGTGCCCTGCGATATCGCGCTGCCTTGCGCGACTCAGAACGAGCTCGCTGCCGACCACGCCGTCACCCTGGTCAAGAACGGCTGCCGTGCCGTCGCCGAGGGTGCCAACATGCCGACGACACCGGACGCGGTCAAGGTCTTCAGTGACGCCAAGGTGCTCTTCGCTCCCGGTAAGGCCGCCAATGCGGGCGGCGTCGCCACCAGCGGTCTCGAGATGCAGCAGAACGCCTCGCGGGACTCCTGGAGCGCCGAATACACCGAGACCCGTCTGGGCGAGATCATGCAGGGCATTCATGCGCGATGCGCGGAGACCGCCGATGAGTACGGCGCGCCGGGCAACTACATCGTCGGTGCCAACATCTCCGGCTTCATCCGCGTCGCCGATGCGATGCTCGCACTCGGGGTCATCTAAGCGCACCCGATGCTGCCGAACGAGTTGCCACGACGTCTGTCTCGCAGCATCGGAGACGGTCGGCCACCTGCGCCCGTGCGCATCCTCCATGTCGGTCTCGGGAACTTCTTTCGCGCACATCAGGCGTGGTACACCGACCGGGTCGATGACGCAGGTGAATGGGGTATCGCGGCCTTCGCCGGCCGCTCCCACGAAGACGGCCGCGGTGAGATCGTGGAAGCGATGTCCGGCCAGGACTGCCTCTACACCCTGGTCACCAAGTATCCCGATCGGCTCACCGCCGACGTCATCTCCAGTGTCGTGGCGGTGCACGGCGCCGGCGAGCACGATGCGTGGCTGCGCTACTTCGCCTCACCCGACCTGGCCCTGGTCACCCTCACCGTCACCGAGGCCGCGTACCTACACACGTCGACCGGCACAGACCTGACCAATACCGCTGTGCAGCAGGATATTCGAGCCTTGCGCCGCGATGTTCGTGCCCCGGTAGGCACGGTGCCGGCCAGGCTGGTGGCCGGCCTTGCCGCCCGCCGTGCTGCAGCCGCCGGACCTCTGGCCGTGGTCCCGTGCGACAACCTTCCGTCCAACGGGCGTGTCGCCGCCAACGTCGTGACCTCCGTCGCGGAGCAGGTCGACGGCGATCTCGCCAGATGGATCGAACGAGAGGTCTCCTGGGTGACCAGCATGGTTGACCGCATCACGCCGAGGCCGACCGCGGCGGACCGCGCGCAGGTGCTCCACGACACCGGTGTGGCGGATCCGGCGGTAGTGGTCAGCGAACCGTTCTCCGAATGGACTCTGCAAGGGAGGTTCCCGGCCGGACGGCCGGAGTGGACCCGCGCTGGTGCCCGAGTCGTCGACGATGTGACGCCCTACGAGCAGCGCAAGCTCTGGCTGCTCAACGGCGCACACAGCCTCCTCGCCTATGCCGGCAGCATCCTCGGACTCGAGACCGTGGACCAGGCCGCCGGTGACCCGCTCTGCCGCGGGTGGGTCGAGCAGTGGTGGGACGAGGCCGCCCGTGGGCTCACGCTTCCCGGCGGGGAGATCACGGCCTACCGGGAGGCATTGCTTCGCCGGTGGGAGAACCCGCGAATGTCTCACCGGCTGGCGCAGATTGCGATGGATGGTTCCCAGAAGGTCCCAGTGCGGGTCAGTGAGACTCTGCGTCGCGAGCGAACTGAGCGGCGCTCCGGTGAGGGCGCCGCGCGGATCGTCGCCGCGTGGGTGTGCCACCTGCGAGGATTGGGGGCGCCCGTTGACGACAAGGGTGCCGACCGGCTGGTTCGGACGGTCCGGGCGAGTTCGCTCGAACACGCCGTGGCCACGGTATTGGCGTACCTGGAGATGGACGACCCCTTCGTCGCGGTCACCGTCGATCGCCTTGCCCACGACCTCAGCACCCGGCACTGAGCCCGGCGGACCCGACCGCTCCGCCTACGAGGTGGTGACCTGCACGGGCAGCCCGGCGACCAGCGGGGTGTCGACCATGAGGGCACCCAGCTTGGCCGCTCCCCCGGGTGAACCGAGGGGTTCGTCCCGTTCGGGGAGGGCGTCGGTGAAGAAGGCCTCGTTGTCCTTCAGGTAGGGCATGAACTCGTCGGGCAGATCATCCTCGTAGTAGATCGCCTCGACGGGGCACACCGGTTCGCATGCACCGCAGTCGACACATTCGTCCGGATGGATATAGAGCGTGCGAGCGCCCTCATAGATACAGTCGACCGGGCACTCGTCGACGCAGGCCCGGTCCATCACATCAACACAGGGCTGGGCGATCACGTACGTCATGCAATTAGTTTACACAATGTCGATTGTGAAAACTAGATTGGCCGACCGGCCGTCTCAGCCGACCAACACACCCTGCGGGTCGTAGGCGGCCCGCGCACGTTGCAGCCGCGCGCACTGCTCAGGGGACCAGCACTGCTGCGCCCCGACGTCATCGGCACCGATGCGTTCGAAGTTTGCGAAGTGGCCATCCGTAAACGGCTCGATCGATCGCCGGAACCCGGCCAGCGGGTCGTCGCCCGTCGTGGGCCCCATCGGCACCTGCACCGCCAGCGTGTGAAACTCGGCATGCCGTCCCCCAACGGCATTCGCCGGTTCCGCGGACTTGAGTCGCCCGCCCAGGTGTCGCAGCTCGACGAGCAGGAACGGGCAGTTCGAGCCCGGACCTGCCTCGGTGAGCAGCATCTGTGCCAGCTGCGGGGTCAACGCACGGTGAAGGGCACCGGCCTCGAGGAACGGGGTCGGCACGGGCGGATCCAGGTGGATGGAGTCCAGCGCGGCATACGGCATCATCTGCACCGAATCCATCAGCACCGGCGCGCAGTCGCGCAGCGGAGCGACCAACCGCTCCCCGTCCTCGGCCGACCCGGACCACGCGATGCGCACATGCATGGTGAACGTCCCACGCAACGGAGCGGGTATCTCCGGCAGCGGCGGCAGCCTCAGGAACGCGATCGAGCTGCACATGTCGTCCGGCACGGTTGCCACCCATCGGGCGTACGCACCGAACACGTCGGCCGCATCCACTCCGCTGAAGAAGAGTCCACCTCCGTAAATGTCTCCCACCTGCACGAGATCGAATGTCATTGACGTCACAATGCCCAGCGACCCGCCCCCACCGCGCAATCCCCAGAACAGCTCGGGCTCGCGCTCCGCATCGACAGTGCGCAGCACACCGTCCCCGGTCACCACCTGCATCGACCGCACGTGGTCGGCAGCAAATCCGTGGACCCGGCCGAGCACGGGCAGCCCTCCACCGAGGGTGTACCCGACGACGCCGACGTCGCTCGTCGACCCGCACAGGCCACCAAGCCCGTAAGGCACCCGATCGAACACCGCACGCCACTTCGTGCCGGGGCCGACCGTGGCGGTGCGGCGCACCTCGTCGATCGACACGCCGTTCATCCGGCTCGTGTTGATCAGCACACCCTCGATCACCGCCTCGTGGGCTCCGTGGCCCGTGGCCTGCACCGCCACCGGTACGCCGTGCTCGGCGGCGATCCGGACGGTCGCAGCAATGTCCTCCGCCCGTTCGGGCACCACCACGACAGCGGGTCGATGGGTAACCAGCAGGTTGAAGCCGGTCACCGCCTCGGCATATCCGGCATCACCGACGTCGAGTAGCCGCCCTCGGACGTCGGCGGCAAGGTCGGTGCGCAGGGAAGTGGACTGTGGTCGTGTCTCTGTGGTCATGCGGCTTCGTCCTTCCGGCTGGCCCCCTCACGACAGTCTGTCCGGGCGATGGGCCATCAGCCAGATAAATCCAGCGCCTCGCGGCCGGCACAGAAATGGATCACCGGCGAATGCCCTAGAGTTTTGCCAAGGCACATTGAAAAAAATGAGAGGTTCATTCATGCCCGACCAAGAGCTCGACGTCCGACCGCTGCGCAAGCCGGACAAGCACCCCGCCATCTTCGGCACCTACGAGAAGCTTGCCGTAGGAGAGTCACTCGTCCTGGTCAACAACCACGACCCGAAGCATCTGCACGACGAGTTCGACCGCGACTACCCGGGAGGCTACAGCTGGGACTACGAGCAGCAGGAGCCCAAGGAGTGGAAGGTCCGCATCGGCAAGCTCGCCGAGACCGCACTGCCCCGTGTCACCTGCGACACAACCTCGACGAAGGCGCTCTCCGAGCCGGACGTGACCGGTGCCGTATGGAGTCTGTCTGCCGCCCAGCGCGACCTGGACTCGGCGATCGTGACGGTGCCCGCGGGGACCACGCAGGACACCCATCGAGGCCCGGACCACGACCTGCTGGTGCACGTGCTGCGTGGCGTCGGCCGGATCATCACCGAGCTCGGTGAGGTCGAACTCGCACCGGGGGCGCTCGCCTGGCTCCCCCGCCGGTCACAACAGGCTTTCGCCGCCGAGCCGGGCGAGGACCTCACCTACCTCGTCGTCGGCAAGCGCCACGAGGGCCTGACCTTGAACATCTCGAGCCACTGAGGCCACTATCCGCCGCAGTGACCTCCACCGACAGGTCACGGAGTCAGCGCGAGCAGTAGCTTGGCCTGTGTCACCAGGGACGACGCTCGACGCTGGTTCACGGGCGTGCCGTGGAAGGCGGCACCCAGCAGTTGGCTGCTGATCTGGCCGGCGATCCGATCTCGCCGGGCGTCCAACCGATTGAGGGCGGCTTCCGTGATCGCGTACCTGAGGTCATGGCCGGCGTTGCCGCTCTCCAGCCCGCGGGTGGACATGGCCAGCGTGTCCTCGGCGAACTGCCCGGTGGAGCCGAGGATCTGCTTGTAGACCTGGCCGAGTTCCACTACGGCTTGGTAGTGGGCGCGAAGCGAACGCGGCAGCGCATTCGGTGCGGCGATCTCCACCAGCACGCGGCCGTCCACCGGGTAGTCATCCCGTAGCCCGGTCAGCGCCATCAGGGTGGGGCGCATGTCCGTCTGGTCGGTCCACACTGAGTCGTCGACGCCGCGGGCGGAGATGCCGGGGCCGACGTAGGCCGACCAGATGTCTTGCATGTCCGGCCAGCTGCCGCCGTGGTTCCAGGCGTAGCCGTTCACGGTGTAGACGCAGTCGGCCGGAGAGTTGCACGAGCCGCTTCCGATGTACTCGTCCTCGCCGGAGAACAGCGTCATCGTGGGCGTGCGGGCCGGATCCGAACTGACGAAGTGCAGGATCTTCTCCTCCACCGGGTCGGCCATTTGGTAGGCCACCTTGTCCCTCGCCCCGGTCAGAGGGTTGGTGATCGTCAGCCGCCCGATGTTTCGTTCCAGTTGGCGCACCTTCGGGTCTGTGCGCGCCGGCCGGCCCTGTACCGACAGCGCCGGTGCCGGATCGGAGTGGATGGCGAAGGGCGTGGTGTTGTTGTCCGTGAGCCTCAACAGCCCGTCCAGGTTGACGTTGACCTCCGACCGTGTCGTGTAGTTGCAGTAGTTGCCGTGCAGTCCGGTGCAGCCGGCCGGAGTCGGCACGCTGCCGGAGAAGTGGTCGCCCTCGTCGGTGGTCACCACGAACTCGGTGTTCTGCGGTGTGATGTTGTCCTTGTGCAGTCGGGCCAAGAACCGCTCGAACCCCGTGTTGTAGGCAGCGAGTTGCTGCTCGTAGGTCTGCGAGCCCGGACCGAGGTCGTTGCCGCTGAACGGCGGGTGTGCGCCGTGCGCGTCGGAGATGTACACGTTGACGTCCTGCACGCCGTGTTCGAGCATCTGCGCGGCGTAGCCGAGGGAGTTGGTGGGGGTCTCGGAGTCGAAACCCGGAAAGCCGGGGTTGCCGGAGCTGTCTGCGATGGGGCTGCCATTGAGCGCCTTGACCGGGCCGGACGGGCTGATCACCGGTTGGATCTGGGCGTTGCCGAACAGCGCCTGGTAGCCGTGATAGCCGCCCGGTTCGTCGGGCAGCACGTCGTTCTCGCCGGTGGCGCAGAGGGTCGAGGTCCTCGCACAATGGATGCCGAAGCCGACGTAGTCCGCCTGCGCCTTGGTCGGATCCGCCTTGGCCTCCGCGGCCTGCGGGGAGTTCGCGCCGAAGACGGTGGTGATGTCGCTGCCGGTGTTTTCCAGCATCTCGTTGGCCATGCCGACCGCACCCACATTGCAGCCGGCGCGGGTGAACGGCACCCAGGGCGCTGGAACGTTGACATTGCTGGCGTTCGGCACGTCTGCGCGGTTGGCGGTGTACTGCATGTTGTAGTTCGTGTCGATGCTCGAGACCGGGTCGGTCCAGTAGCCGAAGGACCCGCCCGAGTGTGTCTGACCCGAGGAGTCGAAATAGTTGTAGGAGTTCGACTGGGTGACAGCCGTGCGGTCCGGGTACAACCCGGTCTGGTTGGCGATGAAGTTTGTTGCGGTGTGTACCAGCACGTCATGGTCGTCGGCCATCACCACGCCGTTGTCCTTGAGGAAGTCGTACAGCGCAGGCATCTGCTCCAGATCGCTGGGAACGTTGGGGTCGTCGCGGGTCAGATGCACGTTGTCGAACTGGATGTCGACAACGTGCCGGATGCCGTTGCCCAACTGGCAGCCCGAACCGCCGGAACGGTGTGCAGGGCTGGTGGCACTGGCCACCGGCGCGAACGCCGCCAGCCCGCTCAATGCAGTGGCCGCGGCCACGAGGACTCCGGCGAGTCGGCGCGCCGATGCTCTGGGTGACATCGTTCTCGGTGACATGAAACCCTCCTGATCAGAGTCGCCCGGGGGTGACTCAGCGACGGTGGCCGCCGGTGATCAGCGACCACATCGGTTTGACCTGGGCGGCGTCGGAAGTGTTGCCCAGCTTGCCCAGTCCGAGGCCCTCCTCGATGGTCAGCAGCATCGAGTAGTGGTTGTAGGCGGTCGTGTCCGTGACGTGGCGCGGACCGTTTCGGCTGATCACCACCATCGGGACCAGGCCGCCGCCGTACAGGCCGCCGGGCCAGCTCGCGCTGATCTCCGGGTCACCCGCGGGCAGTGAAGGCGAGTCACAGCATCCCGCGGTGGACAGGTACTGCCCGTTGAAGCCGTTGGCGGCGTCGAAGTCGGTCTCGTCGGCGGTGATGAAGATTGCGCTGTTTCCGGTCCAGGCCCGGCTGTGCGTGATCGTCGTGACGGCGTGCTTGATGAAGTTGTCCGCCACCGTCTTGGAGTGCTCATCGATCGGGTCATTGATCGAATTCGAGTACTGGCAGGGCGTTTCGGGAAACCCCTTCACTGCGTTGTAGACGCCGAGGTGCATGTCGGTGCACAGATCCGGACTGATCCACACGTACCTCGGAGCGTGCCGACTGTTCAGCTCACTCGCCATGTTGCTGTAGGGCTGGATATTGCGTGCGACAGTCGGATTGTCGTGGATGTCGTTGTACAGGATGAACGGGTTGTGCTTGGTGACATACAACGCAGAGCCCGTGGTGGGCCAGCTGTCCGGCAGGTACCCGGCCTTCGGCATCGCCTGCATGTAGGCCGCCCACGGAATGTGGGACGCGTCCAGTTCGTCGACGATGTTGGTGTGGTCGTAATGGTTCACACCGAACTTGTAACTGGCGTCGGGGTACCACTCGTCGTCGTTGTTCACGTCCCAGATACTGCCGCTGGTCGCCGCGATGTAGTTCGGTTCGCTGGTGTGCGTCACGCCGTAGTAGTTGGTCGCCTGGCCGTACTCGCTGGACAACTTGGTCAGGAACGGCATGCTCAGCTTGCCCGTGGCCGGATTGATATCACCGATCGTGTGGTCCTGGGAGTGGTTCTCCTCCATGATGATGAACACGTGGTCCAACCGCTGGCTGCCCCCGCCACGCCACGCGGACCCTCCGGACGCTGTCGAGCTCGCCGCCGGCAAGGCCGCCGCCGGATAGCCGGACGCGGCGGACAGCGCGCCAACCGCCAGTACCGCGGTCGCCGCTGCGGCCACGGTCATCAAGACTGTACGGTGTCGCCTCATCGTTGGTGCTCCTTTGGGGTGTGCTACGAGGTCGGGGGCTTGCGACGTTGGGGGACCACGAGAACAGCCGGAGGCGTTGTCTGGTCAGCTTCAACGGCCGCCCAGGGGTCCGTCGCCAAGACGGATGCGGGTGGACGCGAGCGGGATACGGCGTAGTGACGGCAACGCCGCCGAACGGGCGGAACTGGAGCAGCGCTAGGGGTGACAGCCGCGCGGCCGACGCCTCAGGACGCACCGCGGAGTCAAGATTCGATCATGCTCGTGCATGACACGGCACCGCCAATCCACATTGGCCGGTACATCGGCAGGATTTTGCCAGGTGATCGGTAGACGTTGCACGTTACCGCGGCTTTTCCCAACGGGCAATAGTGGCTCGTCAGATTTGAGCAGGGCGGCGCCGCCTTCGGGCGCCCTGTGGTGCGCAAAGATTCGGTTCGATTGGCTGGGCGTTACGCACGGGGTCGGGCGGGCGGATGCCGTTGTGGTTCATCGTGGTTGAGCCTGCACGCAGTGACCTCCACCAACAGGAGTCGAGGCGCGACCCACGCCAGAATCCGCGGCACCAGGCGAGCGCGTCGCGTCGACTCCTGTTGGCGTGACAGGTCACCTGCTCAATAAACGACAGAGGACCGGGCGAAAAGCATGCCCGGTCCTCACTCATTTGGTGAAGCATAGGAGAACCGTCGCCTCCGCTGCGCTCCGGTTCCTCCCGAATCCCTGAGTTCAATAAACGGCAGAGGACCGAGCGAAAAAGCATGCTCGGTCCTCTGCCGTTTGGTGGTCCTGACCGCTCTCGTGTCGAACTCTCCGTCGGGATCGCTATTGGCCCGAGCACTGCGCGCCTACCACCGACTCGACCTATCGTCCGCACAACAGCGTGCATCGTGCCGACCTCCTGCCAACACTGCGTATCGCTTGACACAAGATCAACTAGATCGACTCGTCACCGCTTACGAGCGTGGTGCCACGATCTACGACCTGGCGGACCAATTCAAAATCAACCGGAGCACCATCTCGCGGCACCTCAAGCGCAACGGCGTCGTTATGCGCAGACAGTCGCCGAGCAGGGCCGAGGTTGATCACATGGTCCAGCTGTACGAGTCTGGGCTGTCACTGGTCAGGGTTGGTAAGCGGGTCGGCTGCGACGCCGCCACTGTTCGGGCCCACCTCATCTCTCGAGGCGTACAGACTCGTGATAGTCACGGCCGAGACCTGATCTGACTGCGCTGCTACACTCCCGTTACCACAACATAGGACTCTCGTACATCATTGGTCACGTGTGTTGCCGCTCTTATGCGGGTACGTTCATGAGGCTGGAGGTAGCAGTGGCACCAAGCGAAGGTGAACTCGAGACGGCCCCGATGGTGCCACGTGACCATGGATTCAAGATGACTATCGGCCCCAAGGCGGTCGTTGACGCAGTAGACGACCTCCGTACTTCGTTTGCGCGAATCGACTCACGTGAGCAAGCAGTTATCCGTGCAATCAGTATCATGCATCAAGCAATCGGGTACAAATTAATCCTGGTCGATGGATCGGGCCAGGAGTTTGAGCTTGAAGGCGTTTGGGACAGTGGCCAGCCCTGACACGACGAGGCCAGTCGTCGCAGGCCTGATCCCGGCAACACGAAAGCCCATTAAGCACCGCCAGGAGGATGCGCGGCAACATATCGCATATTGGGTACTGGGCGCCTACCTTGCCCTGCTAGTCATCAACATCGGAGTTCCACTAGGGCTATATATCGCGTTTCGCCCGCACCAATCGGTGACCGTATCTGACACCAAAGACTTGATCGTCGCAATCTCGAGCGCGATGGGCAGTCTTGTCGGGGTCATGGGTTTTGTCGTTGGCTATTACTTCAAATCGCGAGATAAAAACAACTAAGACTCATTCCACAGCTGAAGACAATATTCCTGACCGCTTTGATCTACCAAGATCACCTGATATCCAATCGCCTGATGCAGGACCGATACAGCATGTGTCACGACGCCCTCGACATCATCTGTACCTTCTGTCGCCAATAGCGGAACGAGCTCCTCGGCCGCAGCAACTACGTCCCGATTGATTGAGATGGACCGATCAACCCCACGTTCTCTTTCTGACATGCGCAAATTCCTCTATTTAGTTTTCTGTTTTTAAGTAGACCACGCTTTGCAAATATAGTCAATACACGATTAAAAATCTGGCATCGCGGATTCGTCAAGTATCGACCGGACGAGCATTAAAGAGATCGCCTCGTTGATCAGCTTGCCGATTTTGCGCACATTCCCGGGCTGATTGACCAGAGGTTGTAGCCTCAACTTGACGTCGTCAATATTCAGTCGCTCTAGCTCGTCAGATGCGAGATGTGAGAAGCGTTCGTCGACGATACGCTCGATGACCTTCAAGATCTCGGCCCTCGACAGCGGGGCGAATGGCACAACGGCATCAAATCTGGAATAGAGGGCATCACCAAGCGCATCACGGATTT
Organism: Leekyejoonella antrihumi; assembly: GCF_007845645.1. GTDB lineage: Bacteria > Actinomycetota > Actinomycetes > Actinomycetales > Dermatophilaceae > Leekyejoonella > Leekyejoonella antrihumi. The sequence continues at coordinate 4,054 of NZ_VCQV01000038.1, read as the reverse complement.
CATTTTCGGAGTTGTAGTTCGACGTGCAGATGATGAGCGAGGGTCCGACTCTGACCGTATAGTTCTTATCCTCGAACTCGCCACCGTCGAAGAGCTGATAGAACGCGCTGTGAAAGACAGTATTCGCCTTATCGAACTCGTCAATCAGGATCACGCCGGACTCACGATCGAGCAGGTCATGCGCAAATGAGGACTCCGAGTGCGCCCCACCAAACAGATACGAGGCGAACTTATCGCTGTGGAACATGGAGAACTGTTTCCGCAGCAGGGTGCCGCCAAGGAGGCCATTGACGAACTGGGCCGTCTCGGTTTTTCCGACACCAGACGGACCATAGAACATCAGAACGATGGGCTTTGTACGTTGTGGAGTTGTCAGTGGGTAGAGTGCGGCTAACAGTGAGTCCTTCACGCGTTCCTGGCCGACAAGATGCTTCGCGAAACCGTCGCGAAACTTAATGAGCGTGTCTCGCGTCACGGCCGGATACGAATAACGCTCCACCCCAGTTCCAAACTCTCGCTCAAGTTGACTGTGAATATGGGCGGGCGGATTGTGTAGCAGAAGATGCTTGGGGTTGATGGAGCGTATCAGTCCTACGAAGTTCATAATCGCGTGTTCCTGCATGCTGGCGTAGTCGCTCGACTCAGCAACCACTCGTTCAGGTCTCTGCGCAGGTTCCGGTTCTATGTCGGACTCCTGCCCGGGCACGACATGGACGAACTGACGCATGGCCTCGTCATGCTCATTGACAATATCGAGCAGGTACTCGTGCTCATCATCCCCGAGTTGCTCTTCAAACCACGACAGCGGGCCGTAGTAGATCGTTACCTTCGTGTCATCCGACATACTCAACCCCAGCAAGGACCACGTCATAGACATCCAGGAGGTCCTTGTTCTCCGATGGCTTGCCGTCGACGAGCTCGGTTGCAGTCACCGGCTTATCCTTAACCTCCGAGGACATCTCGGCCTCTATGCCGAGACTACGCTCTAAGGTCTGCCCAACGAGAACGCCGTGGAACACGAGACGCATCCGTCCAAGGTCGGTGAGGCCGTAATTGTTTCGAAATGCCTTGATATTGAAACGTAGGACGCGCTTCGAACCGTTCTTGTTGCTGCCGAGAAGTTCGTAGTAGCCCTTTGCGCTAGCCAAAGCTTCATCGAGGCGTGCCAAATCAACACCCTGATCCTCAGTTTTTGCAATAACCATGTAAGGCGTGAACATCTTCGCGTAAGCCATGGAGTCGGTGGGTGCGGTCATAGTCAAGTCCTGCATGCGCACAATTCGATCGTCTTTGGCAACTTGCACGAGATAGTCCGTCAAGATGGTGTTAGACAAAGTCTTGTTGAGCAGGCTTCGCCCAGCACTCGACACATCGATTCCCGCGCCAGTCTCGGCTGATGCTCCGATGAATGGCAGCCAACTAAGTTTTGCCGCCACACTAGTCTCGACCCTTGCCTGCATATTCTTTGTACGTTCCTTGACCTCCTCACTGGTCGAGGCTTCCCTACCGCCAGCAGAGATATCCAAATAATCCGATGCGGACTCTTCGTCGAAGTAGACGACTTTAATAAGGGATGGCTTAGCTTTGGATGTATTCTTGGCACGTGTCATTGGTTTTCCCTCCAATTATTATAACAACTAGAAGCAAACACGGTTGCGGCTTGGCACCTCGTCTGAGACTATCGGGGAACACTGACATCCCAACGACGGATATGATGCCCAGCGCGTCTGACGGCTGCTGCGCAAGCTGAGTCTGGAGCCGCCAGATGTGAGGGACGGCGACCATAGCGACAGCGCTGGCCTCTCCCGATGACTACAGCGTTCAAAGCTTGTTCCTGGCCACGCCAGTAGGGACACGACCCCTAGCTTGTGCCCTGCGCATAACAAGACCACACTTGTGGTACTGTTTCACGCAGTTGGTCTGGTCTGCTGCCTGGAGGTTTACCATGAGCGTCACTGCTGCCGAGTCCGACGACGACGGCCGCTTGCATGCGTTCGGACTCTCGTCGGAGCTGATCCACAACGCGCTCCGTAGAGGCGCATCGCGAGCAGCCAACCGAACATCGACCGCACTCAAGTCCTCTCCCGGCACCGACATCTATCACGACGGCATCGAAGACTTCGGTCGACTGCTCGCGCCGTCCGGGTGGCGTTCCGTCCTTGTCGACCAGCAGCCTCGTCTTCTCCACCCGGACGGGACTATCTCTTTCACGATTGCGGCGGCCAAGAACGTCGATCACACCAACCGACTCGTCCCCCGCACCGGACGGAAGGGGCCCTCGACCCGCAAGGCACTTGCTGCGCCCCAGCCACTCGCGACGCTGTTCGAGGGCACAGACTTCGAGACGAGTGAAGAGGTCGTCGCCACAGCTCGAGCTTCCGAGCTGTGGCTCCTGATCTACGAGCGCGCGAGCCATGGCGGTGGGCTATACCTTGAGTTTGCGCGGCCGGCGGAGATGAGCGATGGGGGCAGCGTCAACGAGTGGCGCGAACGCATCCCCGTACAGTTTCTCGACATTGATGGGGACTTGTCAGCATTCGAGCCGCCCGAGGACGATGCCGACTACGACGTGCCGATCGAGCCGCGCTGAATCATCAACTTCGCTCCCTCAACCCGGATCGCTCCCTAATGTTCACTCCAGCCAGACTTCGGCTTGCCCGCCTCCGCAAGGGCCTCTCCCTTACGGGGCTGTCCAAGGAGAGCGGCATCTCACTGCGCTCCCTGACCTCGTACGAGAACGGTCACCAGCCGCCAAGCGATGAGAACGTGCGGAAGTTGGCGGAGGTACTTGCGGTGGCTCCAGCATTCTTCGAGCGCGACCCTGTCGATCCAGTACCGATCGAGGCGGCGAGCTTCCGCAAGCTCAGTAAGACCAGCGCGAGACGGCGCGACGCTGTGCTGGCGACAGCTGCCCTGACGGTGGAGTTTTACGCGGCCATCGAGGAACGCTTCCGGCTGCCGGAACCGAGCATCCCGACCTACGACAAGCTTGGGCCCGCCGAGGCAGCAGAGACGCTGCGACAACTTTGGAGCCTCGGGGACCGGCCAATTGGGAACCTTGTGCATCTGCTGGAGTCGAAGGGGGTGAGAATCGCTTCCCTGAACCACGACTACATCGACATTGACGCCTTCTGTTTCTACCGCGATGACGTGCCCTACATCTTCCTCAACACCTCGAAGACAGCCGAACGGCAGCGCTTCGATCTGGCACATGAATTGGGTCACCTGGTGCTACATAGTGACGTCGATATGGAAGCCGCCACTTCCAAGGAGCGCGAGGTACAAGCTCACGCTTTCGCGGCATCGTTCCTGATGCCCGCCAGCGCCGTGCTCAGCCAGTCCATGCGTGCGGCCAGCATCGAGCGAATCCTTGTCGCACGCTCCTACTGGAAGGTCTCAGCCAAGGCCATGACCCACCGGCTCCACCAGTTGGGGCTCCTCAGCGACTGGCAGCATCGATCCGCATACATCACACTCAACGAGCGTGGCTACAACCGCGCTGAGCCAGGCGGCATCGTCCCCGAGACGTCACAGTTGCTTCGGAAGGTGATGTATGGCGGGGGGACCAGCGTCAGCGTGCGTGATGCGGCCGAAGCGATCGCCCTGTTTCCCAATGAGGTGCGCGACTACGTCAAACACTTAGTGCCACTACGTGCGTGAATCAAACGCTCGTACGTCCATCACGACGTCCGGATCGTGACAGTCACCCGCCGGTTCGCACTGTGCTCCGCGTTGGTCGCCGGGGTCGGGTATACGGCATGCGCCCATCCGGCACCATTTGTGTTGAGGCGACTTCCCTGAACGCTGTGTCCCGTGAGCCATTTTGAGACAGCTTCCGCCCGCCTGATGCTGAGCGACTTGCTCAGCGACCAGTCATTCCCAATATCGGTGTAGCCAGTCACCGTGATCTTGCCTGTGTACTCCTTGGCAAGGGCCCAGGGGTCTGGACATGGTGGGATCGTTCATGAGTTGTCAGGCTGGTCTTTGACGGTGTAGACGATCTTGAGGTTCGTGCCAGGATAGGTCGTCTCGGTGTCGGTCAGCTGCTGACACA
>NZ_VCQV01000037.1 GCF_007845645.1 Leekyejoonella antrihumi | reverse complement strand
CGTCGAGGTCCTTGGTGATCGGTGAGCTTGGTCGCTTCCGATCCTGAGGACCTCGACCCCTACCTCACCGCATCCACGATCACTGGCGTGTCGCTAACGCCCCCACCACACGTACGAAGAGCCGGAATAGCCGAATAGTCCAGCGGCGTCCGTCCGCACGTTGTAACGCTGCTCGACCACTGGTCGGAGTTCTTGTTCCAGGAAGGCCAGGAAGTTGTCAGCACGTCCCCCATTCATGATCGACTCTCGGTAGGCCTGCTCCTCTTCCGCTGTCCACCCCGCGGCTTCAGCGTCGTCGTGCACATTGGCCAGGACCGATTCGGACGGTAGCTCACCAGGTGGGACTAGCTCACGAGTGCGTCGAGTCAGCCAACTGGTTGCGCCTTCCGGCGGATAGCCGACTGCCACATGAACGAACGGCACCCATGACTCGATCACGTCGTAGGCGAGTTGCTCGACGTATGGGGCGAGGAGCGCGGCCGAAGCATTCCCATCGGTGGTATAGAGGACCGGGTAAGGACCTCGACTGTCAGTATAATTGACTGGTTTGGTAACCCAGATCGCGAGGCGATCGCCGACGAGTTCGGAATCCAGCTCGAAGTAATCAGTGGTAGGTAACGTCGCGGCGAACGGCGACAATTCGGTCATGATTGGCCAACCCTTCGAGGTAAGTTGCTGTCTATTTAGCGAACCGTGCCTTCACCGATCGAACCTCCATCATCTGGTCTCGATTCCTAACCCGCGCCTGACGCGTCGAGTGAAGCCCACACGTGAATGGGCTGGATTAACCTTGGCGCATAATCTCCATCTCAGGCGACTCCTGAGAATAGCACTGACGCAGAAAACTGAACCAGGATGACGTGTTACCGGTGGCGTGAGATTGTGCGGGTATAATGTGACTGCTAAGCACATGACCACGCAATGGCTTCTTCCCTGCGTGGGTTATGAACTCCGCGGTGCCGACTCCAACGTAGGCTTGATAGGCTGATACCCTCGTGATTTCGGTCTCGTTCACAGTGATATGCAGCATTCGATCGCTATAGTCGCTGTCTTTTTTTGCCTCACTGTCATACAGTTGAAAGACTTTTGACTCGAATCCGATTATTCCGGGACTGCCCGCACCGACTTTACTGAATATTGTCCGCTGGAGGGCGGCATAGATCGCGAATAGACCCCCGTAGGAGTATCCGAATAAACCAGTCGATGCGTCATCGATGCGAAACTCGGCAGTGATCAGCGGGTGTAATTCTTCGACAAGGAATGCGAGGAATTTGTCGGCGGCCGGATTCTGCAGGTTATGCAGATAAAGCTTCGCAGCGTCCGCGTCTAGGAGTCCAGCTTCCACTAGCAGATTCAAGCTCTCCGCGCTGGTAGTCGGCAGAAGGGGCTCTCCAGGCGGAAGAAGGTCGCGGGCACGTACCGCCAGTTGCCGATCCACATCGGGGCCGACATACCCGACGCATACCTGAATATGAGGCTGGATCGGATTGATCGGATCGTCCCGTATCATCATCGTATGGGGGGCGGTCAATGGCGCCATCAGATTTCCGTCGGGCAAATATATTGCTGGATAGCGGGCGGTTGGCTCGGATTCATATCGGGGAGGGACCGTTACCCACACACCAAAGCTGCCTCCAACGGTACTCGATTCTAACTCGAAGTACCGCGTGTTGGGCAACATTGACGCAAGTGGCGGGGATGTTTCATTCCAAGTCATTGATGCGGTCCGTTCTTGATATTGGCAAATGTGTTTCGCGGCGTGGTCACTGATTCAGTGAGAACGGGATCGTACAGTTCCGGGCCCGCGATGTCTCAGCCTGGCCGATTGAGGTTGGATGTGCCATCCGCGGTGGCCGGCCGCATTCCGAGTTCGCAGAAGATGAAGGAGAGCCAGTCGGTTGCCTGGGCAACGGCCTCGAGCCTGCCGTTGGACCACCCGTGCCCCACGTCGCGCCAGACACGCAGCAGGACTGGCCGCCGTGAGTTGGTCGCCTGCAAACGTGCGACGAATTTTCGGGCGTGCCATGCCGGGCAGCGGGTGTCGGTCTGGCCAGCGTCGACGAAGATTGCGGGATATTCCGTGTCAGCGACGACGAGCTGGCACGGGGAGAAGGTCGCCATCCGGCGTACATCGTCCGGAGCGTCGATCCGTCCGAACTCGCCTACGACGATGTCGCGGCCGTAGGGCTCACGGCATCCCCCGACAATGTCGAGAAACGGCTTCTGGGGAACGGCCACTGACCATAAGTCCGGCCTTTGGGTAATGGCGACACCGGTCATTAGGCCGCCACCGCTGCCTCCGGTCACCGCGAGCATGGACGGTTCGGTGTCACCTCGTGAGATAAGGTCCTCGGCGATCGCATATAGATCGTCGTAGCCGCGCTGTTTGTGCTCGAACCGCCCGGAGTTCCACCAGTTCCGTCCAAATTCGCCACCGCCGCGAAGGTGCGTATGCACATAAAGTCCCCCCGACAGGGCGAAAGCAGAGAGTGGCCCAGTGTACTGAGGTGCCCATGGCACCCCGAATCCGCCGTACCCGTACATGAGCGCGGGGCGAGGCCGCCCAGCGGGTGTGGCGTCTGCCCGCGCAACGACGTGGTAAGGAATCCGAGTGCCATCGACGGACACCGCCTCCCTGCTCTCCACAGAGAGTTCCGCGAGGCTGACCGCGGGCGGATCAATTACGTGAACGGCGTTCGACTTCAGGCCGTGACGGTACGTTCCCCATGAGGAAGTGAGGGTCGAGAACGCGAAGATAAACTCGTCGGGGTACCCGGTTGGCATCGCCTGCATCAGTGGAAATGGCGGCTCCGCGACCACCCCGTCGCCGGGCAACGTCAACTCCCCGAGCGGTTCGCCGTTTAGCGAGATCATGCGAACGCGGGAGAATGTGTCCACCAATTCGGTGAGGTAAAGGACATCACCCACGGCGGTCACTCGCCGCAACACGGCAGTGGACTCAGGAACGATTTCACGCCAACTGTGCGGATCGTTGGGTGTTCGGCTGGCCAGTGGGATTCCGACGAGACGTGAGCGTGGCGCGCCGCAGTCAGTCACAGCTATGTATTCGTCACCCACGATCTGACCTATGACTGTGCCGTCGACGTCTGTGACGAACGGCGTCCATGATTCTCCGTTGTTCAGGTCCCGCCGGTAGCGGGGAACCGGTTGGAAGAGACCCACAGCAACGACGACTTGCGCGGTCGGGGACACTTGCGCGATCGCGTATGAGGCGAGGCCGTCAGTAAGCTGAATTGGTTCGGGCGCCGAGGGCGGCAACGCACCGAGACGATGGAAGAAGATCGCATTGCGAAACTGATCTCGGTGCGTCTCATCCCGAGCCGTGAAGAAGAATCCGTTGGAGTCAGGTAGCCAGACGACGCCGCCTGTCCAGCTGTCATTCACCAGTTGCTCGATCTTGTCCGGGAGCTCCTCGCCGGACTCAACGTTAAGCAGAACGATTCGATTGCGTTCGGACCCATCCGTCGTCAGCCCGTAGGCGATGATCTGCCCATCGGGAGACGGGCTGAACCACTCGATGTTCAGCACTCCGTCGACTGGAAGCACGGCAGGGTCTACGAGAGTCCGCCACGGCCCCTGGGCGGATGGGCCGCACTCGAGTCGACCATGGTCGGTATCGGCGTCTGATCCCTTTCGAAACCACGTTTCTCCGCCCCGTACAGGCACTCCCCCAAATCGGGACGTGACTAACTGGTCGAGCAGACGCTGGGTCGCCCAGCGATCAGGCCAGGACTCGAGGTATTGGGTGCTCAGCGAGTTCTGAGCATCGTCCCAACTCGACACTCTATCGTTGTTTCCCTCAAGCCACCGAAGGCCATCCGGGAAGGTCACTCCTGCCAGTTCGTCGACGGTATTGTCTAGAGGAGTCGGAGGATACGCTGGGGGCTTCCCAGATGGCATGGTACTCAATGGTCGCTCCTATTTGGGCAGACGGCTCGGATTTGTTCACTCGTGCGCGATAGGCAGTGTCCGCGCGGCCCGATGACAGGAAACACACTGCGCCGCCTCGAACGCATATCATAGACGAAGTATCATCTGGAGGCCTTGAGATCGAAGATCCAGCTCCCATTTATAAGCGTGAACAAGTTTCCGTCGTTCGTGAATGTATAACCTTTCGCCAATACAGTGGCATTGTCAGGTGAGAACAGTGGGATGTAGGCTGCATCGCCGGCAATCTGGGAGAGAATAGTCTTGGTAGCCTTCCACCGCGCGCCGTTACTTGACGAGCTTTCCATCACCGGTAGCGCTGTCTCGATCTGAGGCGTCGTCCAGTTGGTGGTGTTGAAGTGTTGTGGAGCCGTATTTGCCTTGCCAACCACAAGGCTCAGGAGTCCATTCGGATCCGGAACATCCGCAACTATCGTCATGAACTGGGCTCCGGGGTTCTTCTGGCCATAGACACTGGTAAGCCACTGGTTCTGGGTCTGGGACTTGAGATTGATCTTGACGCCCAGCTTCTGCATATTCTGTTGGAGGTTGAGAGCCGTCAGCTTGGTAAAAGGAGTGCTCGAGATGTAGGGAACGGTTACCGTGAAGCCCTTGGGGTGCTTCGACTGGGCCAGTTCGGCTGCTGCCTTCGTCGGACTGAAATCATACCCGGGCAGGCTTTTGAGAAATGATTTAGCGGCGCTAGTCGACGGAGCAACATCGCTTATAACGCCCGCGGGGACTAGCCCGTGCAGCACGGCCCCGTTGTTTCCGAAGGCCGCCTTGAGGAGCCCGGTCCGGTCGATTGAGTAAGCGAACGCCTTTCGAACATGCGGGTCATTGAACGGCGCAATTGATGTATTCAGTGCGATATAGGTGGATTCAAGGGAAGGCGTCTCATAAAGTGTTGCTCCGTCGATACTCTTCCACTGTTGGATGGCCTTAGGATCGGAGATCAGCGTGCCGTCGATCGACCCCGAGCGCATTGCGAGTTGCGCAGACGTGTCGTTATCGATGAACGTGAAGACCACCTTCCGTGCGGATGGTCTCTTTCCCCAGTAGTGCGGATTCGCGGCCAGGGTAACGGCGCTGGTGGTATCCGAACTGAACTTGTACGGTCCGGTACCCACTGGGAGCGCGGTCCGGGTGCCAAGCTCCTTGGCGTGGGCCTTGGCGAACTTGGCTTCCTGCACGTATGTGATGACGGCGAGTTTGGCGCGGGTTGCGGGATCGGGCTTAGTCAGCTTGACCGTGACCTGCAGCGGGCCGGTGACTTTAACGCTTCCAATGTTTCCTACATCTCCAGCGGTCTGTGCGGGTGGGCTGGTTACGTGCTTGATGCTCCACGCGACGTCCTTCGCGGTCAGAGGTGTTCCGTCCGAGAACTTGACCCCCGACCGGATTGTGTACACGAGGGTGGTCGCGTTCGGTTGGCTGACTGCCGTTGCTAGATTGGGCGAAACCTGGCCTGTCGATGACACCCGCTCAAGTGGTTCGGTGACCAGTGAGATCATCTGCATCGTCGTGGTCACATAGTTTTTCGCGATGTCTAGCGATACTGGCGCGCTCGCCAGGGCGAACGTGAACGTGGGTATCGCTTTGCTACTACTCTTACCGGGCGACGAGCTACTCGTCTGGCCCGACTCCGAGCCACCACTACAGCCAGCGAGCAGCACCGCCAGGCATATTCCTACTATGACTGTAGTGTGTCGGGCGTGTACCGTCGTGTGTCTAGGGTCAACTAGCGGGATCGGCCTCATTGCTTCGCCTCTCAGTCATCACCACTACGAACGTGCTTGTCGTTGGCCGCTATCGCGCGCCGTCTAAGAGCAAGGCTAGACAACCTATGCCCGACCTTTCGAGAGACGACTGTCGAAACATCAGCGTGTTTGGCGAGACGCCTGTCAAGTTGCCGAGGAGCCAGCGGCGGCCTGGTTGAAATCGGCTCCGCTGATCGCAGAACCTTTCACCCGGCGTCGGCTTCGCATCGGCGGGTGGGGCCATCCGTGAATTCATTCCGTTGGCCTTACCTACCACGTCAAACGTGCTGCTCTTCGCCACGCCGCCCTTCGGTCAGCCCATCACGGTTCCCGAGGAGGCATTGTTGGGGGTGCGCTTGCGCGAGAATGCGCCCAGGTTGATCACATGACCGGTGTGTTCGCAGGTGTAGCGCAGCGGGTCGCGGTCGTGGTCGTGCCCGGCCTCGACACCGTCGATGATGGTGGCGAGGAATCGGCCAGCGAGGGGTGCGTTCTTGAACTGGTTGCCGCTGGTGCCGATTGCGACATAGAACCCATCAAGGTCGGTGCGGTCGTAGATCGGGGTCCAGTCGTCGGCGACGTCGTAGACGCCGGCGATTCCGGTGGGAGCGTTCGGTACGGTCAAACCGGGAAGGCGGCGGGCAGCGCGGGTGACCTGCGCCTGAAACCGCGAGGCCGTCGGTCGGGGATTGGCCCGATCCGGATCGTCGATCCACTCCAGCGGATCGCATGCCGGCTCGGTGCCGCCAATGAGTAGGAAGCCCGATCCGTCTGGGCGCATGTAGGTGCCCAGATCCATGTCGGCGATCGCCGGACCGAGTCCTGATGGTCGGTTGTATCCGGGTGGTGCTGCTACCTGGTGCACTTCCTGACGCATGGGCCGCACACCTACGGTGAATTCTCCTCCAACGCCGGCCATCCGGTTTATTTCGCTCGACCACGGCCCGGCCACGTTGACGAGCACACGAGTGGCAATCTGAGTCCCGTCCGAGAGCTTGACCGCAGATACCCGGCCCGCGTGACGATCGATACCCGTCACCGCCCGATTGAACAGAAATTCGGCCCCGGCCGCTCCTGCGGCGGTGGCGAGGTTCTGCGCCGCCAGCTGAGCATCGTCGATGAATCCCCCGTCCGGCGTGTATAGCGCACCGATCTGCTTCGTCGCGGTCTCGGCGAAGAAGGCCTCGTCGTCCACCCGTTTGGGCGGCCAGTATCGACCGGTATCAATGCCCGGAACCCGCGCACGGAGCTCGGCGGCATCCCACTCCTCATACGGCACGCCCACCAGATCGAAAAGAGGCATGATGTGGTCGCGAGGCATCGGCGGCACGTCGAGCATCACCATCCCGACTCGAACGAATGTGGCCAGACCACCGTTATCCGGTATCCGCAGGTGCTCGGACCACTTCTCCCAGCAGTGCTTCGACTCCCACGCCGTCGCCACCGCGTCCCAGGTGGAGTAGTTGAAGCGCACGACCGCACTTGATGCGCTCGTCGACCCGAGTCCGGCCCCCCCCGCCTTGTCGACAACGAGGACGCGCAAACCAGTCTTCGCTAGCTCCAACGCCGAGGCCGCACCGATCACACCCGCACCGACGACGACCACATCCGCCGTATCAGACATACCGTCCCTAACCCTCGAAGTCGAATACACCTATCGTCTGGCGCAGGGCCCGTAGTAGACCATCGGCTATCGTCGAGAATCACGACTCATCGCTTCGTCATATGTATACGAGTCGACCCTGGGATGCGGCGCATTGGCGTTCTCGACCTATGTCGTGGTCCGGACTGCCGATGGCTCGCCAGACTGAAATTGCGACGAGTGTGCAAGATCAAGATGCAAGAATCCCACATCTGTCGCTACACGTGGAGCCGTCGCGGGGCGGACACTTGAGCTAGTCGAGTACCGCAGGAATGCGGCTGTCCGCCAAAGGAGGTATCCCATGCAGCACAACCGAGTAGTTCCCACGGCTTTTGTTCGGATGGCCACCGCCGGGGCAGCAGTGGCGCCGCCGGTGGCTGCCGGTCGCAGCGCGAGCTCGACAGAGGGCACACCAGCGCGCATCCGACTAACTTCGCACTCGCCCTACCGGCCGCGCCCATCTCACTTGACGTCTCCAAGGATTACGACGCCAACATCATGCAGATCATGGCATTGGTGGCCGGGAAACCTGGGTACATCTCCAGCACGGGCACGTTGTCGCCGGGACTCGCGGGGAGCGTGTCGCAGCCGAATCCCACGACGCTCGCCGACGATTATTCTTACATTCCGTTGTACAGCCCAGGCACGGTCTCCGTGTTGGGGAGCGGATTCCACTTCGGCACGAAGCCAACTCTGTTCGATCTGGACGTTAACGGAACCTGGATATCCCACCTGAAAGCCAGCTAGGCGATCCTTGCATGTGAAGGAGCAGATTCCACCGTGGCAATCGTACTATTCCTGCTCAAGCGGCTGGTCGGGATGGTCGTGATTTTGATCATCGTGAGCTTTCTGGTGTTTAGCCTGCTGGCGTTGAGCCCGGGATCGGTGGTGGCAACGCTGTTGGGCACGCAGCCATCGACGCCACAGGTTGTCGCAGCGATCAAGGCGCAGTACCACCTGAACGACCCGTTCCTCGTGCAGTACTGGCACTGGTTGACCAGCGCGGTGCACGGCGATCTCGGGCGGTCGATCCAGTCGGGCGAGGCGGTGACCAGCGTGATTGCCTCGCATCTTCCGGTGACGTTGGAGTTGGCGGCGTACACGTTGGTGCTGGTTGTCGTCGTGGGGATCCCGGTCGGGATGGCGGCCGGGATCGGCCGTGGCCGGCTGTTCGATCGGAGCGTCTCCGGGGCGACGATCGTGGGAATGGGCGCGCCAGGGTTCGCCCTGGGTATCTTGCTGATCTACGTGTTCGGGGTGGGTTTGGGCTGGTTTCCGGTCTACGGCGCGGGCAGCAGCCAGGCCATCGACCGGGTGTATCACCTGACGTTGCCCGCGGTGGCACTGGCAACCGGCCTGGTGGCGCTGATTGTCCGACAGACTCGGGCCGCGGTGATGGACGTGATGGAGCAGGATTACATCACGTTTGCCCGGACCCGCGGGGTCGGTCGCGCCCGGGTCATGCTGGGCTACGCATTGCGCAACACCGCGCTTCCGGTGGTGACCGCGGCCGGGCTGCTGCTGATCGTTGCGATCTCGGGGACGGTCCTCGTCGAGACGGTGTTCTCCCTCCCCGGGGCGGGGCAGTTGATGGTGCAGGCTATCGAGGCGAAGAACGTTCCCGTAGTGCAGGGCCTGGCGTTCTTCGTGGCCGTGCTGGTGGTCGCGGTGAACCTGCTGGTCGATGCGGCCGCGTTGATGATCGATCCGCGCACTCGTGCCGGGGTACGGGGGTGAGGCGATGACCAGTGATGTTAGGTCGGACCAGGCCGAGGGTGCGGCAATAGATCATCTGCAACGAGTGCCGGTGGTGGCAGTCATCTGCGGCCTCGTGCTGCTCGCCGTGCTGGTCTGTGTCGTCGCCGGGGGCTGGCTGGCGCCTCAGGACCCGAGTGCTCAGAACCCTCTGCTGAGTGCTATGGCGCCGGGGCACGGCCACCTGCTGGGAACGGACGAGCTCGGCCGCGATGTGCTTTCCCGGCTCCTGTCGGGAGCCCGATCGTCGGTCGTTGGCCCGCTCGTGGTCGCAGCTGGCTGTCTGCTGATCGGGGCGACGCTGGGGATGGCCGGCGCGTACTTCGGCGGTGTCGTCGACACTGCCGTCAACCGGCTCGCGGACATGGTGTATGCGCTGCCCGCGTTGCTCATCGCAATTGTCGTGCTCGGGGTTGTCGGCGGTGGGTACTGGATCACCGTTGCGGTACTGCTGCTCTTGTCGCTGCCCTACGAGATCCGATTGTGCCGGAGCGCCGCCATGGTAGAGGTCCGACTGCCCTACGTTGACGCGGCCCGCACGATAGGCATCTCGGCGTGGCGGATCATCTTCCGGCACGTCTTGCCGAACATCCTGCCCACCGTCGTCGCGACGTTCCTGCTCGACTTCGTCGGCGCGTTGGTCGGCTTCGCGGCACTGAGTTACCTGGGGTTGGGTGTGCCGCCGAGCAGCCCGAGCTGGGGGACGACGCTGGCCGAAGGGCAGTCGCTGATCACCCAGAACCCCTGGCTATCGATCGCTCCGGCGGTCCTGATCATCGTCACCGCGTCGAGCGCCACCTTGCTCGGGGACTGGGGACATGAACTACTGGCCCACGCGGGAACCCAACGATGAACACCGAGGAGGGGGCGGCGAGAGACCTGGCCACTCACCTGCACCCAGACGACGCCGGTGACCGTTCCGGCGCAGCACTGCTGCACGTCGAACGGCTCAACGTCGCGGTCGGGCCCGTGCGCCGGGCCCGACCGCTGGTACGCGACGTCAGCTTCGACGTGCACCGCGGCCAGGCTCTCGGCATCGTCGGCGAGTCGGGCAGCGGCAAATCACTGACCGCACGCGCCGTCGTCGGACTGCTCCCTGCAGGGTTGCACGCATCCGGGTCGGTGACCTTCGACGGTCACCAACTGATCGACGCCGAGCGCCGGACGTGGCGGGCGCTGCGGGGATCGCGAGTCAGCCTGTTACTCCAAGACCCATTCACCATGCTCAACCCGCTGCAGACCGCGGGAGCGCACCTGGCCGAGTCGCTGCCCCGGGGCGGCCACCACAGCCGAAGCAGGCAAAGAGACGAGATAGCCCGGCGACTGGGCGAGGTCGGCCTCGCCGCCGAGGTCGCCGAGCAATACCCGTTCCAACTCTCCGGAGGCATGCGGCAACGGGTCGCGCTGGCCGTGGCGCTCGCTCGCGACCCCGAGCTGCTCATCGCGGATGAACCGACCACCGCACTGGACGTGACCACGCAGGCCGAGGTGCTGGAACTGTTGCAGTCCATTCGCCGTAGCCGTGGAATGAGCCTGATTCTGATCACCCACGACCTGCGGGTCGCGTTCTCGGTCTGCGATCGAGTCCAGGTGATGTACGCCGGTTCCGTGCTCGAACAGTCCCCGACCGCAGCGTTGGCAGCCGATCCTGCGCATCCATACAGCCTCGGGCTGTTGTTGGCCGACCCGCCCGTCACGCACTACGTCGCCGAGCTTACTGCGATCCCCGGCAGTGTGCCGCAAGCCGACACCGTCGCCGACACCTGCGCCTTCGCGGCCCGCTGCAGCTGGGCCCAGCCGGAGTGCGCCGCGGCCAGACCCCCCTTGGCCCCGGTCGGCCCGAACCGGACCTCGGCATGCCTGCGCCTGGGCGAGATCCACCCGGAGCTGCGGGCCGCGCTCAGCCACCTCGACCAGCCGGCGGCACCGCCACCGGCTCTCACCGTTGGCGACCCTATCGCCGCGATCACTGAGCTACGCAAGACGTTCCATACCAGCAGGCTCGCCGGCCGGGCCCGGCGCACGACCGCGCTCGACGGTGTCAGCCTGCAGATCGGCGAAGGGGAATCCGTCGGCCTGGTCGGCGAGACCGGGTCCGGGAAGACCACCATCGCCCGCGCACTCCTCGGCCTCATCACCCCGGATGCGGGACGCATCGACCTGGCCGGTATCGACATCAGTAACTACCGACGCCTCGATCGACGCCAACGCCGGCAGGCGCGCCGGATCGTGCAGGCCGTCTTCCAAGATCCCTACACCTCACTGAATCCGGCGCTGAGCATCGGGACCACGCTGCGCGAGGTCCTCGACCTGCGCGGCGACGTCACCGACTCACGGCACGAAACAGCGGACCTGTTGGGCCTGGTGGGGCTACCGGCCTCCTACGCGCAGCGTCGGCCCGTGGCACTCTCCGGCGGCGAACGACAACGTGTCGCCATCGCCCGAGCCATCGCACTGCGCCCCCGACTGCTCATCTGCGACGAACCGGTGGCCGCGCTGGACGTCTCCGCGCAGGCACAAGTGCTCGAACTGCTCCGTGACATTCACCGCCGCTACAACACCAGCATGCTATTCATCACCCACGACCTGTCAGTGGTGCGGCAAATGGCCGACCGGATCATCGTGCTCTACCACGGACAGGTCGTCGAAACCGGCGACACCGCCACCGTGCTCGACTCCCCGAACCACCCCTATACCCGCCGGCTCATCAACGCGATTCCCAGCGCGCAAGCCCCCAGCGGTCACGCTCCCGATCGAAGTGAGCCATGACCCCTACATCACGGAGCAGCGTCGAGAACTACCGCGCACGGACCCTCACGCCTGGCCTCGGTCGGCTGATCGACATCACCGACATCGCACCCTCACCGGGCGGTGACCGGATCGCCGTCACCGGCAACGTAATGGACAGCCTCGATCGCCCGCCCCACCCCACCTGCCACCTGATCGAGGTAGCAACAGGCAAAATCAGGAGACTCGGCGGAGTCGGGCCGAGCGCCTGGTCCAGCGATGGCACGAGCCTCGCCTACGTCAACACGCCGACGTCGGTGGCGATCCTCGACACCGTGACCGGATCACGGCGATCGTACGAGCTGCCCGGCGTCATCGAATACCTCAGATTCGCACCGCGCAAGTCGAGCGTGCTGGCCGGGGTGGCCCAGATGAGCGCGGACCGCTCTGGAGCGGACGGGTCGGGTGCACTGTCTCAAGACGCCCCACCCCTCGAGACGCATCCCGTCGAGGACAGCAGCCACGACGCGGGCTGGCGGCACGCGTGGCGCATCGATCCCGAAGAAGGCACAGTCTGCCAAGTGTCGCCGCCAGGCTGGAACGTGTGGGAGGCCGACTGGTGCGCGGCCGGCATCGTGGCCGTCGCCAGCCGCCACCCCGAGGAGAGCGCCTGGTATCACGCCCGGATCGTCATGCTTCGTGGCCCGCACACGCCCCCGCGCGTCATTGCCAGGAGCGCCGCGCAACTCGGCCTGCTGTGCGCATCGCCCGACGGGACCGCCATCGCCTACGCCGAGGCAATCTGCAGCGACCGTGGGATCGTCGCAGGCGACGCCAAGATCCTCGATCTGCACAGTCAAGAAATCACCCCCGTTGACAGCGGTAATGTCGACGTCACGTCGCTGGCATGGCGTGACGAGTCGACGCTCCTCGCCACGGGGCAATGCAACCTGACCACGGTCGTCGCCGAGGCCACCCGCGACGGCAACTGGCGCCAGGTGTGGTCAAGCGAACAACGCACCTGCGGGGACTGGTACCCGAACGCCGTCCCGATCGCCACCGATGATGGTCCGGGATTCGCCGCCGCAATCCATGACTACGGTCACCCCCCGGCTTTGACCATCGTGACGTCGGCCGGCGAGCACACGCTGCTCGACACCGGCAACCCGGGATCCGATTACCGACGAAGCATCGGCGGCACGCTCCACGCCACCAGGTGGCACGCCCCGGACGGCCTGGAGATCGCAGGCTTGCTTGCGACCCCCAACTCGCCACCGCCGCATCCGTTGATCGTCCTCATTCACGGCGGCCCGGTCGCTGCGTATCGGCCGTCATGGAACCTCATCTACGACTGGACTCCGCTGCTGGTCGCAAGCGGATACGCCGTGCTCCATCCCAACCCGCGCGGCAGCGGCGGGCGAGGACAACAGTTCGCCTCACTGGTGCGCGGCGACATGGGGGGCGCCGACACCCACGATCTGATCAGCGCAGTCGACGCGCTCACCCAACGTGGCGCCATCGACCCTCAACGGGTCGCCGTCACCGGACGCAGCTATGGAGGCTACATGTCGGCGTGGCTCGCCACACAAGACGACCGATGGGCCGCGGCGATACCAATGGCGCCGGTGACGAACTGGATCAGCCAGCACTTCACCACCAACATCAACAGTTTTGACGAGATCTTTCTGGACGACACCGTGACCAACCCGGCCGGGCGGTTCTTTTCTCGCAGCCCCATTTTCTTTGCCGAGCGCGTCCGCACGCCGGTCTTGCTCATCGGCGGTGGCCAGGACCGATGCACACCGCCCGGGCAGGCGGTCGAGTTTCACCACGCGCTTAGCCACCATGAGAAGGACTCCACGCTCGTTATCTACCCCAATGAGGGGCACCACATCAACTCCCCCGGCGCGCGCTCCCACCTGCTTGTCGCACTCCTCGACTTCCTCGACCAGCACATGCCGGCGGCCGGTGCACCCGACCGCAACCGGCCCAGCGGATCATCCCCCCTGCAGGAACCGGTCACCGACAACAGTGCACCCGTCCCGCCCGCCGCGCATGACCCGAGACAGGCCGGCCGCAACCGTGGACGGTAGACGAGACGGCAGGCGGTCTCACGCGCCCGCTCACACACGCACGAGCCAACCCCGCAGCGTGCATCCACACTCTCGACGCGCGCCAACCGGCTTCGACAATCGTCGAAGCACTGGCCCGATATTCCTACAATGACTGGTGTGGCATCCGACTTGCAACGCCTCGTCGACCATCTGGGTACCCGCCTTCACCGCTCAGTCGCTATCGACGACCCATCCATCCGCCTGCTCGCCTACACCTCGCACACCGGCGAGGTCGACAGGGCGCGCACGGAGTCGATCATGCGGCGTCGTGTGTCAACCGAGTTGACTAGCTACCTCGGCGCGCAAAGCCCCAGCCACGCCGATGACCTGTTCACGGTCCCTGCCTGCCCCGCTATTGGCCTGGAGACCGACAGGATCGGCATGCCGATCCTGTACGAGGACAGCATGCTTGGCTATCTCTGGCTGATCGGCTCCGACGGGCCAGTCACCGGGCAAGACGCCGAGTCGGTCCGTGAAGCATCGCGGCAAGCAGCCTTGATCCTGCACCGTGAACGCCTCACCGTCGAAGTCACCCGCAGCCGCGAACGTGAACTCGTACGTGACCTCGTCTCCCCGGACGCCAGTCTTCGCGCAGAGGCGGCCGACGAGCTCATCGAGGAAGACCTCATCGTCGCCGGTCAGATCTCCGCGATCGTCGCGACGGCCGACCACGGCCCCAGCGAGCCGCTCAGCGAGCAGCAACGGCTTGCGCTGCACATCGCGGTCGACTACGGACAACACCAGCTCGCACTGAAACACGCCCTCGCACTGAACCGACCCGATCACTCGCTGCTGCTGATCACTCAGGACGGCTCACAGCCCGCCAAGAGCGCAGCACTCGAGCAGCTCGCCCAAAAAGTGCACCAACGCCTCACACTCGAGCTCCGCTCGCAACCAGCACCCTCCGGCTGGGTCGGCATCGCGGGCGCCCACCGCAACCTCACCGACGCCCACCACGCATATCACGAGGCCCGCAGGGCCGCCGACGTCGCGCGCATCACCGGCGCGCTCGGAACCGTAGTGCCCTACTCCCGCCTGGGCGTGTACGCACTCCTGGCGAAACTACCGCCGCACGAACTGGCCGAGGGCATACACCCTGGGGTCCGCCCGCTGCTCGACCCCGATTCAACTCACCGAGACCTCATCGAAACAGTGCAGGTGTACCTAGACAATGCCGCCGACGCGCAGCGCACCGCCGCAGAACTACATATCCACCGTGCCACCCTCTACTACCGCCTCCGCCGGATAGAAGACCTCAGCGGCCTTGACCTCTCCCGCGGCGATGACCGACTCGCGATACACCTGAGCCTCAAGCTCGCCCAACTGACGCAACTGAGGTAACAGAGTCCACAAACGACACTTGTAGCAGCCCGCGGGTTCCGCTCTTCACAGATGTACAACACTAGCCAGCCCGCAAAGCTATTAGTTTGAAGAAGCAAGGTTGCGCTTGGCCGAGGAGGCACATCAGTGAAGGACAGACCACGGGGCCAAACCTGCCGGAGCTGCGCTCCACGATCGCGTCCCAGTACATGAGCCCAAGATCCGCTAGCGCCTTGGCCGGTGCGCAGAATCTCACGCTTGGGCCACAGCCGGGAGATGCTGCCCTAGAGCCTCAGCCACGGCCTGCACCCACAACATCGTCACGAGACAGACCACATCGACGGCCTAAGCACATCTCGCGCGTGCACATATCTGACAGGAGCGCTGAACATGTCGAACGACCTACGAGAAACGCCCGAGTATGCCGCGATTGCCGAACACTTCCGGCGGCTGCACGAACCAGCGTTCGGCCGACCGCACGCACTGCGCGAGCCGCACGTCACCGCTGACGGCTCCCGGGTGGTCGTGACCGGGTCCGTGTACGACGAGCTAATCGGTCTGCCTCGCACCGCGATCTTCACCGCAGCCGATGGTGAGCTTCGCCCGGTATCGGCCGGCGCTGGTTCGGCGCGCTGGGCGCGATACGCCCCCGACGGCGCACGCTTGGCGTTCCTGTCCGACCGGGGCAAGGCTGGCGTGTTTCAACTATTCCTGCTCGGCGATGATCGGTTCGGGGAGGCGGTCGAGGCGCCTGCCGTGCCGGGCACCGTGGAATACGCGTACTGGTCCCCAGACAGCGCGCAGATTTTGCTGGGCGTCGCAGGGCTGGGAGCCGACCTGTCCGGCGGGCAAGGATCAGGCACCAATGCGCGTCTCGACGACGAGCTGCCCGCCTGGCACCCGCTGGTCGAGACCGGCGCCGAAGAGAGCGCGTGGCGCAGCCTGTGGTTGTACACGATCGCGACGGGCACCGTATCGAGGCTTTCCCCGGACGGGCTGAACTGTTGGGAGGCGGGCTGGTGCGGTCCCAGCCAGGTCGTCGCAGTGACCTCGAACCGCCCGAGCGAGGACGACTGGTACACCGCTGCGCTCACACTCATCGACGTCTCAAATGGCCAGAGCACAGAGCTGCTGCGCAGCGAGGTGCAACTCGCGCTGCCCACCGGTTCGCCGGACGGCACCCACGTGTCAATCGTGCAGGCGGTCTGCAGCGACCGCTGGGTTGTCGCGGGAGACCTCCTCCTCATCGACCTTGCCTCAGGCACGCACACGACAATTGACACCGCTCACACTGACGTCACCCGATTGGAGTGGATCGGCAACACCCGGCTGGGGTATTTCGGCCAGCGTCACCTGGACTCGGTCGCGGGCATCCTCGACGTCGCCACCGGCCAGGTAAGCGAGCTGTTCTGCACCGAGATGGCGTGCGGAGGCCCGTGGTATCCGGATGGGGCCTTCACCGCCGACGGCCGGGTCGCCACCGTCCAGGAGGCGTACCACCTGCCGCCGCAGATCGTGTTGGCCGGTGGAGAGAAGGACGAGGTGCTCGCCTCTGTCGCCCACACCGGCACGGACTACCTGCTCTCGATCGCAGGCACAGCCCAGGCGGTGTCCTGGCCGGCCCCCGACGGCTTGGAGATCGAGGGTGTGCTGTGCACCCCCCCAGGCGACGGGCCGTTTCCGCTGATAGTCAATGTGCACGGCGGCCCGATTTGGGCTTTCCGCAACACCTGGTCGATGAACTACCAGTGGGTGCCGCTGCTGGTCTCGCGCGGCTACGCAGTATTGAGCCCGAACCCGCGGGGCAGCGGCGGGCGAGGTCAGGCGTTTGCGCGACACGTTGTCGGAGACATGGGTGGCGCGGATACTCACGACTACCTGTCCGGCGTTGACACCTTGATCGACCGCGGCGTCGTCGACGGTTCCCGGGTCGGGCTGATCGGCGGTAGCTACGGCGGATTCATGTCCTCCTGGCTCGTGACTCAGGATCAGCGCTTCGCCGCAGCCGTACCGGTCTCGCCCGTAACCGACTGGTACAGCCAGTCGTTCACCAGCAATATCGCAGGCTGGGGCAACACCTTCCTCGGCGCGGACCCCGAAGAACCTGGCAGCTCAGCGCACACCCGCAGCCCCGTGCTACAGGCCAGCAAGGTCCGCACACCATGCCTCAATGTCGCGGGCGCCAACGACCGCTGCACCCCACCTGGTCAAGCACGCGAGTTCCACCAAGCACTACTCGCTCAGGGGGTGGACTCGAGACTGGTCATTTACCCTCAGGAGGGGCACGGCGTGCGAGCCTATCCGGCGATGACCGACTTCTTGACCCGAACGGTCAGCTGGTTCGAGACACATATGCCCGCCTGAGCCAAACTCGCCTTGTGGAGCCTGCTGCTTTTGAGGGGCAGGCCCCACGACATCGACAGTCACCCGACACATAGCGGCTGCCGCTCGCCCGCACTTCATGCGTTGTCATACTCGCCATTATCGGCCAATTTTTTTTGGGGAGTTGGGGGAGCAGCGTGTCGACAGTCGGAGCATCTTCGAGTGCCGACGCGGTGGTGAGCCGGTAAGGCGTGCTGCACGTGGTCGTCTCAGGCCGCGAGAGCCCTGCGCAGGCCATCGATAGCGCGCTGGCGGCACCGAACATCGCCAAAGACGTAGATTCGGTTGGCCGACTGACTGCCGACACGTCGCCTCCGAGTGACACGTTTGTGACACGTTTGAACGGATCCAGTTGCGTTGTGCTGAACCCCAACGAGCCGGCTCCAAGCCTGTGACCTGCGGAAACGCGCCGGTGTGGTCCGTTACGGGCCCTCGTGCGACGGGGTCGCGCAAAGAATAGGTCATCGGTTCGATTCCGATAGGCGGCTCCACGGCGCACGCGGGCTCTTCCACCTGGAAGGGCCCGCGTTTCGTTGTATCCAGGGGAGGGCTGCCCGGCACACCGATGTCATACCCACGCCAGGTCGCTTGCCGCCAGCCGCTCGCCACTGGTCCAGGCCTCGTCGAACTCCTTGCGGGAGAGCCGACCGCGGATGGTTTCGATCAGCGCCTCGGTCCCAGGGAGCTGCCAGCTGCGCCCCAGGCGCGAGTACTGCAGGTAGGCCGCGCCATAGCAGCGAACGGCGTCGCGCGGGTAGGCGGAGATGATGAACAGGCTGCCGCGGGCCTCGAGGGTGGCTGCCGCGTTGCGCTGGCCGATGTCCTGTTGGCAGCGGATGGCCTCTGCAGTCCACCGCAGACCGGCCGGGCCGTCCTGGGCGAAGAGCGCGGACATGTACAGCGTGTGCAGACACATGATGGCAGCCGCCGTGTTGCCCACCTTGCGGCTCTCCAGCAGCACGGACTGCGCTATCTCACCGGCGTGCGCGGGGTCGACCATCAATCCCATCGCGCACCTGACCCCCCTGGCGAGCACCCGGAGGTGGTCATCGTCGAGCCGCTCCCCGTACTCGGCGACGCCATCGGCGGCGGACTCCGCCGAGGCGAGGTCACCGCCGACCCAGCAGGCCGCGGCGACGGCCAGGAGTAGCTCCGCGGCAAACACCTGTAGGCCGGCCGGTGCCTCGAGCAGTTGCTTGATGGCTTGGCTCAGCGCATCCGGGCCGGCGCTGTCCTGCTCGTTGACTGCGAGGAACGATCCGTGTGCGGCGGTGACGGCCGCGACGGCGAACTCGCTGTTCGCAGCCCCGACTGTGGAGGCGACCGTGGAGATGAGGCGCACGGTCTCGGGGCTCAGGTTCCCGTCCAGCCACCAGTAGGGCACGAGTCGGCACAGCGTAATGACGACCTCGTCGGTCGGGCCGACCGCGATGGCCGACTCGAGGGCGGCGGTGATGGTGCGCCGATTGTCTTGTAGTCGTTGGTCCCCTCGGCCGTGATCCGACTGACCCATTCGGGGGCCTGCTGCGACGGTGTCAATGACCCACTGCATGAGGGACGCGGCCGTGTCGTCGCCTTCGCCGGCGCGCGTCAGCTTGCTGGCTGCGTGCGCTCGGATCGGCACGAGCTGTCGAAACAGTGACGGGCCATCCGGCCGTTCGGGCTGGGTCGCCTCCAACAGGCAGTGGTCGGCCAGCCCGATGAGCGCGTTCGGCACCATGTCCACCGGCAGCAGCTCGTCCGTGCAGACTGCGACCGCTGCCTCCAGCGTGAACCTCGAGGGGAGGACGGACAGTCGGCGGTGCGCCGCCTGCTCCTGCTCGGTGAGCAGGCCGTGACTCCACTCGATGGAGTCTCGAAGCGTTGACTCGTCATGGCCCCGACTTCGCAGGATCGTCGAGTCGCCCAGTGACGTCGGGTCGTCGCGGATGGCTGCCACGATCTCGTGGAGCTGGAAGGTTCGGATGCGGGCCGCGGCCAGCTCGATGCCGAGCGGGAGCCCATCCGTCGCCTGACAGATCCTGGCGATCTGCGCGCCTTGGGGGCCGGCCAGGTCGAACGTCATCCCGTGGCTTGCAGCCCGATCGGTGAACAGCATGACTGCTGGACTTACGGCGAGGGCGGCCGCGTCGTTGCTTGATGGCAGCCCGAGTGGTCGGAGGGCGTAGGCGTACTCGTCCTCCACCTCCAGTCGCCGACGGCTGGTGGTCAGGATACGTACAGATTGTGCATTGCCCAGGGCCTCGACGAGAGCAGCGGCAGCCAGGTGCACCTGTTCGCAGTTGTCCAGGACCAGCAGGACAGTTCGCTCGGCCAAGAACCCCGCAACCGCCTGTGTGGATGGCTGGTGGCTGTCACCTTCGATGTGCAATGTCTCCTGGATCCGATCGGCGACATCGGGTGCCTCGGTGACATCGGAGAGGTCAACGAAGTAGACGCCGTCGGGGAAGTGCGGTTCCACCCGTTCTGCGACCGCGGTGGCCAGGCGCGTCTTGCCGCAGCCGACCGGCCCGATGATGGACACCAACCGGTGCTGCTGCAGCAGCACGCCCACGGTGTCGACATCCTGCGAGCGACCGACCAAGGACGTCCGATGCCGCGGGATCCGAAGGATCTCCCGGCGGGCCCGTCCCTGTGGTGCGCGCGCGAGAGTTGGGTCCTGCTGCCGGACCTGCTGCCTCAGTCGCTGCAGTCCCGCTCCCGGGGTCGTGCCGAGCTCGCGGTCCAGCAGCCCGGCAACCTCCGAATACGCCTCCACCGCGGCCGAAGCGCGACCGGCCTGGTAGAGACCGAGCATCCGGCACTCCCACAGCCGTTCGACGAAGGGGTGCTCGGCCAGCGCCGGGATCAGCTCGGCGAGCGCCTGCTCGGGCTGGCCGACCTCGAGCAGCACCTGGACGCGGCTCTGTTGGACGCTCAGATGCTGCTCGGTGAGCCGGGCGCGACTGGTCTGCAGCCAGCCGTCGTCCGCCACGTCGTCGTACGGGCGGCCACGCCACAACGCCAACGCCGCTGCCGTTGTGGCGAGCACGCCGCTCGTGTCGTTCGACTCGCGCAGCGCCTCGATCTTGCGAACGGCCGCTGAAAACGCCCAGGAGTCGACCGACTCACCCGGGACCGTCAGCCGATACCCCTGCTCCACAGTGCGCAGAACGGTCGACGTGGCCCGGGGCGAACGCTCCGGGTCGAGCACCCGGCGCAGCCGCCCCATCAGAGTGTCCAGTGCCGCCGATGCCCGTCGTGACTGGTCCTCGCCCCATATGGCGTCGATGAGCACGTCCGAACGGACCTTCTGGTCCAGGTCAACCACCAGGGCAGACAGGGCAGCGGCCATGTGCTTGTCGGCCAGCGGAAGGGGCACGCCATCGGACTCGACCCACAACGATCCCAGGTCATGGATCTGCATAGTGGTGAAAGTACTCGCAGTCCGATCCGTGCGCTGCGGCGGTGGTGCGGGTGAGGGCCCAGCACCGGACCGGAGCCGGTCCGGTAGCGGAGCCGATTCGGGGGTCTGTCTGAACCCGGGCGGAACCTGCCGGCGCCGCGTAACGTGACAATATGACCCCCGCCCAGCTGCGCGCGTTCTGCACGGTGGTGCGGCTCGGGTCGGTGAAGGCGGCCGCCGTCGAGCTGGGGGTCAGCGAGGCTGCGGTGTCGTTGCACATCGGCAAGCTGCGCAAGGAGTTCGGCGACCAGCTGGTCAGCAGGACCGGCTCCGGACTCGCCTTCACCCCGGGTGGGCTTCGACTGGCCGGCCGCGCCAGCGAGATCCTGGGCCTGCAGGACCGCACGGTATGGGAGATCAAGGCCGCCGGTCAGGGCCGTCGGCTGTTGCACATCGCGGCATCCGCCCTTTTCGCCGAGCACGCGGCCACCGGGCTGATGGACCTGTTCGCCAGCCGGGCCGACGACCTCGAACTCCAGCTCAGCGTGGAGCATCCGGGCCGATTCGCCTCACTGTTGGCGGATCGCAGTGTCGATGTCGCGGTCGGCCCCAAGCAGCGTGACCTGCCGGCGTCCATGCTCGCCAAGCCGTTCTTGAAGTACGAGGTCGTTGCCGTCGTGGCACCCGATCATCCGCTGGCGGGCCGGCCCGTCACGCCGGTTGCCCTGCGGGGCCAGGAGTGGTTCCTCGGTCCGTCCGCGGCCGGCTCCGAGGGCGTCATCTGCGACACGTTGAGAAGCATCGGTGTGCCCGAGGCCAACCAGCGCATCTTTCAGAGTGAGGCCGCCGCGCTGGAGGAGACCAAGCGCACCACGCACGGGGTGACCCTTGCGGTGCAGTTCGCGGTGGCCGGCGACCTCAGGGAGGGGCGCCTCGTCAAGCTCGACGGACCCGGCCTACGCGGCCAGGGGGTATGGACGGCGCAGACACTCTCCGACGCCTCGCCGACGGCGCAGGAGCTCATGCGGTTCATCTCGAGCCCGCGGGCGATCCAGGCCATGATGCGCGGGGCCGGCGCCAAGATCGGGCGTTTTCGCCCGTCCGTCCACGTCACCTTGTGGAGCTGAGGCGCTGTCAGTCCTGGCCGATCAATTCCAGGGCGTCGGCCAGCGCCCGCACGGTGTGCGCGGGCAGGAACTCGTCGCAGTAGGGCAGCGCGGCGCTCATCGAGGCGACGAGCGGTAGGAACCCGGCGGAACCTGCCCGCGGATTGAGCCAGATGACCCGGTGCGCCCGGCGGTGCAGCCTCGACATGGCCGACGCCAGGTCCGTCGCCGGATCGCTGTCCCAGCCGTCGGAGGCAACCACCACGATCGCGCCACGGATCGAGGTGCCGTGGCGGGAGGAGAGCACGGCCCGAATGTTGGTCGCGATGCGGGTGCCACCGAACCGGTCGACGACGTGCTCGGTCGCCTCCTCGATCGCCTCGGTGGCCGAGCGACGCTGCAGGGCAGGGGTCAGCCGAGTCAGTGACGTTGAGAAGGCGAAGGTTTCGGCGTTGCCGTTGTTGGCAAGGGCACGCATCAGGTGCAGGTAGGCGGTGGAGTACGGCTGCATGGACTGGCTGACGTCGCACAGCATGACAACGGGGCGCGGCCGGTTGGTCCTGCGAGTGCGGACGAGGTCGGCCGGGTCGCCGCCGGTCCGGCGGGCACGGGTCATGGTGCGTCGCAGGTCGATCACGGTGCCGTGGGAGCAGGGCTTCCGCCGACGGGTGCGCCGGGTCGGCCACCGGCGCAACGCCTGCTCCAGCCAGCGGTCCAGCAGCGCGAGGTCCGCCGGGTCGAGGTCACCGAACGGCGTGTCGACCAGCGATCGCAGCTCGCTGGGCAGCCGCTCGCGCAGCACGGCCGTGGAGTCCTCCGCGTCCGTCCTCGGGAACGTCGCGGGGAGGGTCTGCCACGGCAGCCCGGCCCCGTCGCTGCCGCCCGACGGCGTCGCGTGCACGCCGATGAGGGCGTCGTCACCAACAGGGGGCGTCTGCTCGAAGTGCCGCCGGGCGGGCGGGTCGAGCCCGATCGAGGCGCGCTCGAAGACGGCGGCAAAGACCTCATCGAAGGCCGGTAGCTCGCGCCGCCGTGACACCAGCGTCACCCGAGCGCTCCAGTAGAGCGCCTGGCGCGAGTCGTACGGATAGGTATGCATCGCACGGGATAACGCGATCAGGGCGTTCTGCGAAACGGGGACACCCGCATGGCGCAATCGCTCACCGAAGGCCGCAACGAATGCCGCCTGATCCACGTCGTCGAACATGAGTGCCGCTTCGGGATCCGGCATGGTCAGCCGCCGATGAGGGTGTCGCACGAGTCGAGGATCAGCTCGCAGTCATCCGGTGTCTTGGCGAGGGCGCTCAAGGTGGCTACGACCGCCCCGCGCGCCAGCTCCGAGACCCGGAGCGCGGCCAGCGCCGACAGCCAGTCGATGGTCTCCGCGAGACCGGGCGCCTTGTCGAGGTCGAGCTCGCGGACCCGGCCGACGAAGGTGGTGGCCGACTCGATCAGGGCACCGGACGCGGCCGGCACCCGCCGACGCAGGATGTCCGCTGCACGCGCGGAGTCGGGATAGCTGATCCAGTGGTAGAGGCAGCGTCGGCGAAGGGCGTCGTGCAGGTCGCGGCTGCGGTTCGACGTCAGCACGACGATCGGCGGGTGCTTCGCGGTGAACGTGCCCAGCTCGGGGACGGTGACCGAGCGCTCGCCCAGGAACTCCAGGAGCAGGGCCTCGAACTCGTCGTCGGCACGGTCGATCTCGTCGATGAGCAGCACCGGCGGCGTCGGCCCGTCATACCGCACGCACGCGAGGATGGGCCGCTCGGTCAGGAACTCTTCACGGAACAGGTCGGCGTCGCTGAGAGTCTGGTGCTGTGACTCGGTGAGCCGGATGCTGAGCAGCTGGCGCTGGTAGTTCCAGTCGTAGAGCGCCTCCTGGGCGGTGAGTCCCTCATAGCACTGCAGGCGGATCAGCGGGGCGCCGAGCACCGTGGCAAGGGCCTGCGCGGCAGCGGTCTTGCCCACACCCGGCTCACCCTCCAGGAGCAGCGGCAGCTGCAGCTCCAGGGCCAGGAACAGCGCGGTCGAGGTGCCCTCGTCGGCCAGGTAGTCGACGGCGTCGAAGAGGTCACGCACCTCGCCGGGATCCGCCGGCGGGTTTGTCACGAGTCAGGCTCCCGCGTCGGCGTGCTCGGCCAGATAGGTGTCGCGGCACCCCGTGGCGCAGAACCAGAAGTCGGTGCCGTCAACGACCGTATGCGGGGTGTCCGGCCCGACCACGACGGTCATGCCACACACCGGGTCGACCACCTGAATCGGCGCGACCATCGCGGCCGAGGGTTCGGCGGTCAGGCCGTCGCGGCGGATGCGCTGCACGAGGTCGGCCATGATCGACAGGGCGATCTCGGGTGGGGTGCGGGCCCCGATGTCGAAGCCGACCGGGGAGTGCACGCGCGCTCGGTTCTGCGGTGGCAGCGGCGCGAGGACGCCCGCCGCCCGGCGCCTGCTTGCCACCATCCCGATGAATGGGATGTCGGCCTGGATCGCGCTCTGGATGACGCCGAGCTCGTCGCCGCCGTGGCTGGCCACGATGACCGCAATGGTGCCGTCCGGCAGGCCGGCCGGCGTCGCCTCATGGGTCTGGGTCACGGCGAATCCGAGGGTGTGGGCGAGGTCGGCCACTGCATTGGCCGTCGGCGTGCCGCCGATAAGCGTCAGCATCGGCGACGGCAGCAGTGGCTCCAGGAAGATCTCCAGGGCCCCGCCGGACAGGCACGGGTTGACGACGATCCGCGCACCATCGGACGAGGGGAAGTCCGGTTCCCCCTCGGGGAGCACCCGCAGCAGCAGGCTCTCGCCGCTCTCGAGGAGGTCCAGCGCGGCCGTGCGAACCGAACCGCTTGCGCACTGACCGCCGACGAATCCCTCGATCGACCCGTCCGCCAGCACGATTGCCTGATCCCCGGCCTTGGCCGAGCTCGGGCCCTGGGCGCGCACGACGGTCGCGTGGACGAACGGCATACGCCCGTCGCTGAGCTCGGCCATGCGACCCGACAGGTTGACGCTCACGGGGTGCTCCTCGGTTCAGAACGACGGCGTCGGGTGACCCTGCATCGCGTCCCACACGCGCGACGGGGTCAGCGGCATGTCGGCGTGCCGGATGCCGAACGGCGCCAGTGCGTCGATGACGGCATTGACGACCGCGGGCGGTGACCCGACGGTGGCCGACTCACCGACACCCTTGGCGCCGATCGGGTGATGCGGTGACGGGGTGACGGTGCTGCCGTTGATCCAGTGGGGGACCTCAAGTGCGGTCGGGATCAGGTAGTCCATGAAGGATGCGCTCAGGCAGTTGCCGTCCTCGTCGAAGGCGATCATCTGCATCAGCGCCATGCCGACGCCCTCGGCGCAGCCGCCCTGCACCTGCCCCTCGATGATCATCGGGTTGATCTGGGTGCCGCAGTCGTCGACGGCGACGAACTTGCGCACCTTCACCACAGCCGTGCCTGGGTCCACGTCGACCACGCAGATGTAGCAGCCGAACGGGTAGGTGAGGTTCTCCGGGTTGTAGCAGATCTGCGCCTCCAGCCCCTCGGGCAGGTCACCGGCTCCGTGCGCGCGCATCGCGATGTCCTGGATGGTCACCGACTGGGTCGGGTCGCCCGTCACGTGGAACGAACCCTTCTCCCACTCCAGGTCCGCGATCGAGCACTCGAGCATGCCCGAGGCGATGATGCGGGCCTTGTCGCGGACCTTGCGGGCGACCAGGGCGGCCGCGGCACCCGAGACGGGTGTCGACCGGCTGCCATACGTCCCCAGGCCGAACGGAGTGTTGTCGGTGTCTCCGTGCACGACGTCGATGTCCTCGGGCGGGATGCCCAGCTCCTCGGCGACGATCTGTGCGAACGTCGTCTCGTGGCCCTGGCCCTGCGACTGCACGGACAGCCGCACGACCGCCTTGCCGGTCGGGTGCACCCGCAGCTCGCAGCCGTCGGCCATGCCCAGGCCCAGAATGTCCATGTCCTTGCGCGGCCCCGCGCCGACGGCCTCGGTGAAGAACGACATCCCGATGCCCATCAGCTCACCGTGCTCGCGGCGTTGCGCCTGCTCGCGTCGTAGCCCGGCGTAGTCGGCCAGCTCCATGGCCTTGTCGAGGGTCCGCTCGTACTCTCCCGAGTCGTAGACCCAACCGGTCTGGGTGGTGTAGGGGAACTGCTCGGGCCGGATGAAGTTCTTACGCCGCAGCTCCGCCGGGTCCATCTTCAGCTCGTAGGCCAGGCAGTCGACCAGTCGCTCCACCAGATACACCGCCTCGGTGATCCGGAACGAGCAGGCGTAGGCCACCCCACCGGGAGCCTTGTTGGTGTAGACGGCCGTCATCTTGCAGTAGGCGGCGTCGAGGTCGTAGCTGCCGGTGAAGACGCCGAAGAACCCGGCGGGGTACTTCACCGGTGCGGCCGTGCCGTTGAAGGCGCCGTGATCGGCCAGCACGTTGGTGCGAATGGCCTGGATCCGACCGTCCTTGGTGGCGGCGATCTCGCCGCGCATCACGTAGTCGCGAGCGAATCCGGTGCTGATGAGGTTCTCGGCGCGGTCCTCCATCCACTTGACCGGTTTGCCCGTGACGATCGAGGCGACCACGGAGCAGACATACCCCGGATAGATCGGGACCTTGTTGCCGAAGCCACCACCGATGTCGGGTGAGATCACCCGGATCTTGTGCTCGGGTATGCCCGCCACCAGCGCGTAGAGGGTGCGGTGTGCGTGTGGTGCCTGCGAGGTGCACCACAGAGTGAGCTTGCCGGCCACGCGCTCGAAGTCGGCGACGCAGCCGCAGGTCTCCATCGGTGCCGGATGCACACGCGGATACACCATGTCCTGAGTCACTTTCACCTGTGCTTCATCGAACACCTTGGCCGTGGCGGCCTCGTCGCCGGTCTCCCAGTCGAAGCAGTGGTTGTCCTTCTTGCCGTCGAGGTCGTCACGGATGACGGGGGCGTCCGGGGCGAGCGCGTTGCGGACGTCCGCCACAGCCGGCAGCACGTCGTACTCGACGTCGATCAGCTCCAGCGCGTCACGTGCCGAGTAGCGGTCCTCGGCCACGACGAACGCGACCTCCTGGCCTTGGAACCGCACCTTGTCGGTGACCAGCACGGCCTGCACGTCATTCGACAGAGTGGGCATCCATGCGAGGCCCTGCTTGGCGAGGTCGGCGCCGGTGACGACGGCCTTGACCTTCGGATGCGCCTCGGCGGCGCTGGTGTCGATGCTCAGAATCCGGGCGTGTGCCACGGGCGAGCGCAGGATCGCCAGGTGCAGCATCCCCGGGAGGACGACGTCATCGACATACTTGCCCTGGCCGCGCACGAAGCGTGGATCTTCCTTGCGCAGCATCCGGCCATAACCGACCGGGTGGCCGTCGTTGTCGGTGAACTCCCGGCGGCGGTGCGTTGCGTGCGGCGCCTCTGGTGCGATGGTCATGATGCGCCCCCTACGGGCTGCGGTGCGGGCTCGTCGGCCGCGGCGTCTTCGGCGGCGACGGTGTCCCCGGGTGCGCCGGCCGGGTGGTCGGCGGCCCATTGGACGGAGTGGACGATGCTGGTGTATCCCGTGCAGCGGCAGATCTGCCCCGAGATGGCTTCGCGGATGGTCGCCTCGCTCGGATCGGGATCACGGTCGAGCAGGGCGCGCGCCGTCATCAGCATCCCGGGCGTGCAGAAGCCGCACTGCAGCCCGTGGCACTCCATGAAGCCCTGCTGGACCGGGTCCAGGACACCGTCCTTCTCCAGGCTCTCGACAGTGCGGACCTCGTGACCTCCGGTCATCGCGGCGAGCACCGTGCAGGACTTCACCGGTTCGCCGTCCAGCCAGACCACGCAGGTGCCGCAGTTGCTGGTGTCGCATCCCCAGTGGGTGCCGGTCAGGCCGAGGTCGTCGCGCAGAAAGTGGACGAGCAGTGTCCGAGGCTCGATCTCGCGAATGACCGGTTCGCCGTTGACGGTCGTCGAAAGCCGCATGTCAGCGCTCCTTCTCGTGCACGGTGGATGGTTGGATTCGTTCCACAGCGCGTCGCAGGCTGCGACGGGTGAGCTCGCCCGCCAGATGCCGCTTGTAGGCGACGCTGCCGCGGCCGTCCGGCGACGGCGAGCAGTGCGCCGCCGCCAGGGCGCCGGCACGCTCATACAGGTCCTCGGTGGGCTCCTGGCCGCGTAGCAGCGCAGAGATCTGTGGCATGCCGGTCGTGTTCGGCCCGACAGCAGCGAGCCCGACCCGTGCGTCGGTCACGACTCCGTCCGCCATCCAGACCGCGGCCCCGGCGGAGGTGACGGCCCAGTCACCGGCCCGGCGTTCCACCTTGAAGTAGGCGCTGGAGCCGCCCGGGCGGACGGGAAAGCGGATCTCCGTGAGGATCTCGGCCTGCCCGACCGCGGTCTCATAAGGGCCGCGGTAGAAGTCGTCCATCGACACAACGCGTTCCCCGTCACGACCGCGGATGACACAACTTGCGTCCAACGTGGTGCACACGGCCGACAGGTCCTCCGACGGGTCGGCCTGGCACAGCGAACCGCCGATGGTGCCGCGGTTGCGCACGACCGGGTCGGCGATGACCTTCTCCGCGTCGCCGAAGATCGGGAACGCGGCCGCCAACTCGGCGGACTCGAGCAGCTCCCGGTGGCGTGTCATGGCTCCGATCCGCACCTCGTCGGCCCCGATCCTGATGTAGCCGAGCTCGTCGTGCAGGTCGTTGATGTCGACCAGATACTCGACATCGGTCAGCCGCAGCTTCATCATCGGGATCAGGCTGTGACCGCCGGCGACGAGACGGGCATCCTGCCCCAGCCGCTCCAGCAGGTCGACGGCATGGGCGACGTCCGTCGCGCGTTCGTACTCGATAGGGGCCGGTACCTGCATGATCACGCCTCGCATCGCTCGATGCCCTCAGCGTGCGCCGGGCTTAGGCAGGCGTCAACGCCTGCCTAAGCGACCACTTAACCTCTGGGCGAGAGATCCTAAAAGTGATATCTTATTAGTATCACTTTTAGGAGGCCGACATGGACGGCACAAAAGCACCTGGCGCCGCCGAGCCGGTCGGCCACCAGGGCGTCAGAGTCGAGATTGCCCAGCGTCCCGCGCTCGCCGTCAATGGCTGGCTGGGCGTTGTCGTGCTCGCCGCATGTGCAGTGGCAGTGTGGCTGGCCGCCCCGCACCATTCGGGTCTGCTCTGGTTCCCGGTGCTGATCTTCGTCCTCGTCGTGACGTCGCTGGTGATCGTGCCGCCGGGGCAGAGCTCGGTGGTGCAGTTCTTCGGCCGGTACATCGGCACT
The DNA here is from genome assembly GCF_007845645.1 of Leekyejoonella antrihumi. Taxonomy (GTDB): domain Bacteria; phylum Actinomycetota; class Actinomycetes; order Actinomycetales; family Dermatophilaceae; genus Leekyejoonella; species Leekyejoonella antrihumi. The sequence goes on along the minus strand of NZ_VCQV01000037.1, from coordinate 25,998 downwards.
GTGCGCCGCGCCGGGTTCTGGTGGGTGGTGCCACTGACCGTCCGGCGCAAAGTCAGCGTCCGGGTCCGCAACTTCGAGACGAACCACCTGAAGGTCAACGACGCCGACGGCAACCCGGTCGAGATTGCCGCGATCGTGGTCTGGCAGGTGGCCGACACTGCACGCTCGACCTACGCGGTCGACGACTACGAGGACTTCGTCTCCGTGCAGGCGGAGTCCGCGCTGCGGCATGTTGCCACCATCCATCCCTACGACTCCGGCGCGAGTGAGACCTCGTTGCGTGGTTCGACGGACCTCGTCGCCGGCGAGCTCGCGCACGAGGTCGCCGAGCGCGTCCTGATCGCCGGTGTCGAAGTTGTCGAGGTTCGCATCTCGCACCTCGCCTATGCACAAGAGGTCGCGCAGGCCATGCTGCGACGGCAGCAGGCCAATGCCGTTGTCGCCGCTCGTAGCCGCATCGTGGAAGGTGCTGTAGGCATGGTCGAGATGGCGCTGAACCGGCTCGCCGAGAACGAGGTGGTCGATCTCGACGAAGAGCGCAAGGCAAGCATGGTGAGCAACCTGCTGGTCGTGCTCTGCGGCGACCAGCCGCCGTCGCCGGTGGTCAACACCGGATCGTTGTACACGTGAGCGAACGTCGGCAGGTCCTCCTGCGAGTTGACCCGGCCGTTCATGATGCGCTGATGCGCTGGGCCAATGACGAGTTCCGCAGCGTCAACGCGCACGTGGAGATGCTGCTGCGGCGGGCGCTCGCCGATGCCGGCCGGATGCCCAAGCAGGCGGCCCCGCTGCCCAGGCGTGGACGCCCCCGACGCCACGCCGACTGAATCCCGCCGACGGGCCGGCCCGCTCAGCCCTCCGACCTGAGAGGGCCCGCGCCGTTGTCGAGCAGGCGCACCTGCCGTTTGAGGGCGGTGTTGCGGTAGGACATATCCACGAGCTCGGTCACCTCGTCCCAGTCCGGCTCTGCGGCGCGGAAGTTGAGGCCGATCCAGCCATGCGGGCCGTAGTAGGCCGGGCTGAAAAACCTCTCGTCGGAGAGCAGCACGTCGCGTTCCTCGGGATCCGGCTGAATGACGACGGACTGTGACCACACGTCGGACTGGTGGTCACCCTTGACCATCGCGCCGAAGAGCGCAAACGTCCTTTGCGTGAAGAAGATCGGCCGGCCGTGCGAAACCCGCTCTGCGGCATCGGGAAACGAGAGCGCAATCCCCCGCAACCGGTTGAGATACGGGTCGTCATCGGTGAATCTCAGGGGGTGCGGCACTACTGCAGAGTAGCGGAATTTGTCTGCCGTAAGTCTGCGTTCGAGGATGATTCGGTTGTACCTTCGGTAGATGGCGCCGACAGAGAATGATGGTCTGGGCAAGTTCGAGCTGGCGGATCGTGGCCTTCGTCGGACGATGTCGTTCACGCAGTTGCTGCTGCTGGGCGTGAGCGCGCAGATCGGATCCGGGTGGCTGTTCGGGGTGCTGTCGGCTGCGGGTGTGGCGGGTCCCGCCGCGATCCTCGCGTGGATCATCGCGTCGATTCTCGTCGGTCTGATTGCCCTGGCGTATGCCGAGATCGGCTCGATGCTGCCCAGGTCGGGTGCGATCGTGCGCTACACCTACCTGACGCATGGAGCCTTTTCCGGCTGGATCATCGGTTGGGCCTACTGGCTGTCGGCAGTGACGATCCCGCCGATCGAGGCCATCGCCTCCATCACCTACCTCGGCGGCAAGTATCCCGGCCTGCACCTGCTGGAGAAGAAGGACGGCGTCGACATCCTCAGCTGGCCGCAGGGCATTCTCCTCGGCATCGTGCTGATGATCCTCTTCTTCATCCTCAACTACTTCGGTGCCAAGTTCCTCTCCGAGTCCAACCGGTGGGTGACGATCTGGAAGCTCGCCCTGCCGACCCTGACCTTCATCGGGCTGTTCTTCGTCCTCGACAGCAGCAACTTCCACTCCTTCGGCGGCTTCGCGCCCGAAGGAGTCGGGCCGATCTTCCACGCGATTGCTTCCAGCGGGATCATCTTCTCCCTGCTGGGGTTCCGCCAAGCCTTGGACTACGGCGGCGAGGTGAAGAACCCGCAACGCAATGTTCCCCTTGCCACGTTTGGGTCAATCGCCATCCCGATGGTCATCTACACCCTGCTGCAGGTGGCCTTCATCGGTGCGATTCGATGGGCGAGTATGGGCCTCTCGCCGGGCGACTGGAGCCTGCTCGAGACCGGAAAGTGGGCCGACGGCCCGTTCTTCCACGCGCTCGACTCGGCCAATCTCGCGCTGCTGACTGCGCTTGGCACGCTGCTGCTCATCGACGCGGCCGTCTCACCGCTGGCCACCGGCTGGGTCTACCTCGGCACGGCGACCCGTACGTCATACGGCATGGCCGTGCATCGCAACATTCCACCGATGTTTCAGGCCAACAACCGATTTGGCATCCCGTGGATCTCCCTGATCGTTTCCACCGTGGTCGCCTGCGTGTTCTTCGTGCCCGCACCCAGCTGGTATCAGCTCGTCGGATTCATCAGTGCCGCAGCGGTGCTCACCTACATGATGGGTGGAGTGGGGTTGCCGGTACTGCGTCGGACAGCCGGTTCACTACCCCGCCCGTTCCGGTTGAAGCAGGCCGGGCTGTGGTCGCTGGTGGGCTTCCTCGCCTCGGCGCTGATCCTCTACTGGGCAGGGTTCTCCACGCTGGCAAACGTGTTCACCGCGACCTTCATCGGACTGCCGCTGTTCGCGGGATATTACGCGTGGAAGGAGGGGTGGGCGCCGAAGGTGCCGGCGGTCGTTCTGGGCGTCGTCTTCTTGGTGGTCTGGGTGTGGATTGCCCGCTCCGGTGGCTGGGTGCTGACCGCCGACGGTGGACAGAGCGTCGGCGGCTGGTCGTTCTGGCCCTACTTCATCGCCTTCGCCGCGGCGCTGATCATCTTCTGCGTGCTGCTGTGGGCGCTGTGTACGCCGGTGGGCAGGCTGCACATCGAACGCTCTGCCTGGCTGCTGTGGCTGCTGCTCGGCACCTTGCCGATCTCCTACTACGGGTTCTACGGGCCGTTGAAGAACCCGCCATTGGCGTTCCCCTGGGGCACGCTGATCGAGATCGTCCTGGCCATCAGTGCCTACTTCTGGGGTGTGCGCAGCGGATTCGAGACCGACGAGATCAAGGACATCGTCGATTCCGTGGCTGGCGACGGACAACTGCCGGAGGAACAGCTCGTCTGAAAGCCACCCCGCAAAGTCTTCGCTCCTACGTCGCTCAGTACTTTGCGAGGACCCCGACAAGCCACCCCGCAAAGTCTTCGCTCCTACGTCGCTCAGTACTTTGCGAGGACCCCGACAAGCCACCCCGCAAAGTCTTCGCTCCTTCGTCGCTCAGTACTTTGCGAGGACCCCGACAAGCCACCCCGCAAAGTCTTCGCTCCTACGTCCTCGAGAGGGGTCAGTTTCCCTGCCGCCAGTCGCGGATCTCGCGGGCCGCGGCCGGCCAGAACGACGACCCGGTGATCGCGACCCCACCAAGGGCGATGATGCCGATCGCGATGTCGACGCTCGTGCGGCCCTGCTTGGCCCAGTAGACGTCCTCCAGGTCGATGAGCAGGGCAGCCTCGTCGGCGATCAGCGCCGTCGCCATGCCGTAGGAGAGCGCGGTGGCGGGGTGCCGTTCGTCCTGGGCTTGGCCTCGGATGGCGAGGACTCCGATGCCGGTCAGCAACGCAATGCCGATGTTGTAGTGATGGAAGTGGCGTCCGCCGACGCTCATCCCACCGCCCTTGGGCCCGTGCCCGGCGCGAATCCAGTGGGTGAGGGCGCGGGTCGCCCCGAAGGTGACGGCAAACGACGTCCAGGCGACCAGCGCCGACTGCTCACCCTGGTCGAGCTGGATATTGAGCTTGTCGTTCAGCCGGCGGGTCAGCTTCGTGCTGAGCAGGCGCCGACCGGAGTCGTCGAAGACGCCCTCGTCGTGGGTGGGGGACTGCTGGCCTGGTTCGTTCGTCATGATTCTCTCCTTGTCGCCGGTGCCGCTGGCAGCGTAGCGACGAAGTTGCCACAGTCGGGCGTAAACCGCCTGAGTGGAGGCTGTGGCACTACGCTGCGCGTATGCGAATCTCGGAGAAATGGACCTACGCGGCGGATGCCGACCAGGTCTGGGCGATGACCACCGACCAGACATTTCAGGACAAGAAGTGCGCCGACGCCGGTTCGCTGTCCTCGAGCGCCAGCGTCACGGAGGCGGGTGAGACCACCGAGATCCGCAACGAGCGCGAGATGCTGACCGAGGGCATCCCGGACGTGCTGAAGAAGCTGATCGGGCAGACCGTTCGAGTGACGGAGACCCAGACGTGGAGTGCGCCGGACGAGGGTGGAGTGCGCACCGCGGACGTCGACGTCCTCATCAAGGGCCAGCCGATCACCATGCGCGGCAAGATCGTGATGCGACCTGAGGGGGAGGCCACCACCCTGACGCTGGAGGCCAACTTGAAGGCCGGCATCCCGCTCATCGGCGGCAAGCTGGAGAAGGCGGCCGCTCCCTCCATCCTCGACGCGATTCACAGCGAGCAGCGGACCGGCACGGCGTATCTCACCACCTGAGCGACAATGAGGTGGTGCGCGGGACAGTTGCGGTCATCGGAGGTGCGAACCTCGATATCGTTGCGCGCAGCGGTCGCCCCGTGCAGATCGCGACCAGTAACCCCGGTCGCACGGTCGCGACGCCCGGCGGAGTGGGTCGTAACGTGGCCGAGAATCTCGCGCGGCTCGGCGCCCCGGTGTCACTGGTTGCCGTGATAGGGCGGGACGACGCGGGGCGGCGGGTGTTGCGGCAGACTGCGGCCGCAGGTGTCGACGTCGAGCACGTCACTCGCGTGGACAGCCCAACCGGCACCTACACTGCCGTCCTCGGCGACGACGGTGAGCTGGTGGTCGCAATCGCCGACATGGCGGCCACCGAGGCGATGGACGTCGCACGGCTGCCGATGTCGTTGCTGGAGAGCGCCGAACTGCTCGTGCTGGACGGCAACCTGCCGCTGCCGGTCATCGAGCACGTGCTGGTGCACGTCGGCACCCCGGTGCTGCTCGACCCGGTCAGCGCGCCCAAGGCGGGTCGGCTGAGCGGCCTGCTCGACGGCCGGCACCAACTGCATACGATCACCCCCGACCGGCACGAGCTCGCCGCGCTGACCGGTGAGCCGACCGGGACCTGCGCCCAGATCGCGTATGCCGCACGCACCCTCCTCGATCGCGGGGTGCGCCGGGTGTGGGTGCGTCAGGGCGCCTGCGGGTCCACGCTGATCACCGGCGTGGACACGGTTCACATTCCCGCCATTGCGGCCGTGCCGGTCGACGTGACCGGCGCCGGCGACGCCATGCTCGCCGCCTACGTCCAGGCGTTGCTGACCGGGCGCGGCGACGAGGACGCGGCCCGTGATGGCGCCGCGGCGGCCTACCTGACCATCACCAGCCCGCACACTGTGCGGCCGGATCTGAGCACTTGCGCGGTCGAGCGCATCCGCCGAGAGCACCCAGCACCCCCCGTCCAGCGAGAGGTGCCCTCACCCCGACGGAAGGACGTCATATGAACCCAGCCATCCACCTGACCGACGAGGTCCGCGAGGCCCTGCGCGACCACCGTCCGGTGGTTGCTCTGGAGAGCACCATCATCAGCCACGGCATGCCCTACCCGCAGAACGTCGAGATGGCGCGCGAGGTGGAGGACATCATCCGCAGCCACGAGGTGGTGCCGGCGACCATCGCCGTGCTCGACGGGATGGCGCACGTCGGGTTGACCGCCGATCAGCTGGAGTTGCTCGCGAGCAGCGGCGACGTCGAGAAGGCGAGCGTGCGTGACCTGGCCTACGTGCTGGCGCGCGGTGTGCACGGCGCGACCACCGTGGCCGCCACGATGCGGCTCGCGCATCTGGCCGGCATCCGGGTCTTTGCGACCGGCGGGCTCGGTGGGGTGCATCGCGGCGCCGCCGGAACCTTCGACATCTCCGCGGACCTCACCGAGCTGTCCCGCACGCCGGTCGCTGTCGTGTCGGCCGGCGTGAAGTCGATCCTGGACATCGCCCTCACCATGGAACAGCTGGAGACCCTGAGCGTGCCGGTGATCGGGTATGCCACGGACGAGTTTCCGGCGTTCTACTCGCGCAGCAGTGGCCACCGGGTGCCGATGCGCGCCGACTCACCGGCGCAGGTGGCCCGGATCATGCACACTCAGTGGGGCCTCGGCATCACTGCCGGCGTCAATGTGGCCAACCCCATCCCCGTGGACGACGAGGTGCCCGCCGACACGATCGACGCCATCATCGACCAGGCACTGTCCGACATGGGGGCGGCACGGGTCACGGGCAAGGACGCCACGCCATACCTGCTCGCGCGGATCGTCGAACTGACCGGTGGCGACAGTCTGCGGGCCAACATCGCGCTGGTGCGCTCGAACGCTCACCTTGCGGCGCAGATCGCTGCGGAGTACGTCGAGATCGAGGCCGATGTGAGCACGCGGGACGTCTGAGAGACAATGGCACGGTGATGGATCATCTGGCAGCCTGGCAACCCGTGGCAGGGCTCGACGAGCCGACGGGTCACCCGTACGGCCTGGGCCTGACGTTTGCTGCCATGTGCGTCTTCTTCATCGTCCTGTTCCTGATCGTCGTACTCGTCGGCAGGGCCCGGGATCGGCGGAGGCCGCCGCCCCCGCCGCCGGTCTACCCGATCCTGGGCGACAAGCCCCGGAAGGACCGCCACAAGTAGGCCTACCTGCCCACGGACCGAACTCTTTGCAGGACGGCCTCGGCGACCACGTCCGGGACGACCTCCGGGAGCCAGTGGCTCTCGTCCAGCTCGATGAACTCGTAGTCACCGCAGACGAATTCTCGGGTCTTCTCCGCAGCCGCCCGCCCGAGCGCAAAGTCGCGGCTGCCCCAGATGAAGGTCGTCGGCACCGTGATCCGCCGAGGCTGCGACGCGCCTGCCGACCGCCCCTTCCGCAGCGAGGCGAGGGACCGTTTCATCGAGCGGCTGGCCGGCATCGAGCGGTACCAGCCGAGCGGTCCGCGAAGCTCCTGCGGGTTGTTGAACCGCGCGACGTACTTTGCGGCCTGCTCCGCTGCGACACCGTGATGCGTATACAGGTCGTGCAGGCCGCGTGCGACGGCGCGCTCGGGCAGCCACGGCAGCTGGAAGAAGACCATGTACCAGCTCTTCTTCCACTGGTCGCCGTGCGTGAACGCCCATCCCATGGCGGCCGGATGTGGCGTCGACAGCGCGGTCAGCGAGGCGACGCGATCGGGATGGCGGTCCGCGAGTGCCCAGGCCAGCGCCCCGCCCCAGTCGTGTCCGACGAGATGAGCGCGTTTCGCGCCCGCGGCGTCGAGCAGTGCGAGCGTGTCGGCACTGAGCTCCTCCATTGTGTATGCCGTGCGACTGCGTGGGCGCGCGCCGGGGGAGTAGCCGCGCTGGTCGGGCGCAAGGGTGCGCAGCCCCGCCGCATTCAGCGCGGGAGTCACGCTGTCCCAGGCCGTGCGGTCCTGCGGGAACCCGTGCAGCAGCACGACGACCTCGCCCTCGGCCGGTCCGCTGTCGGTGACGTCGAAGGTCAGGTCGTCTCTGGTGAAGGTCTGCACACCACGACCTAACGGCATGAGCGAGGGAGTGGCAAGTCACACGTCGTCGACTGGAAGATGCATACATGTTGCATCTATGATGTATGCATCATGTCGACTGCAGTAGCCGCTGAACACCCGGTGCCCGCGAGCGAGCGGGCCTACAGCCACATCAAGGCAGCAATCCTCTCCGGAGCGCTTGCCGGGGGCACCTTCGTCACCGAGGGCGCCCTTGCCGAGGAGATCGGCATCTCACGCACTCCGGTCCGAGAAGCTTTGCTACGCCTACAGGTTGAGGATATGGTCGAGCTCTACCCGAAGAAGGGCGCCCTCGTGGTTCCGGTGACGGCGCGGGAGACCCGGGAAGTATTCGAGGCCCGGGTGCTGATCGAGGAGTGGGCCGCGACTCACGCCTGGCCACGCCGCGCAGAGCTCGGCCCGCGCCTGCATCAGCTGCTCGACGACATGACTGCAGCTCGCAGAATCAAGGACGCGGCGGCCTTCAGCGCGGCCGACCGCGCCTTCCATGAGGTGATCGTCGAGGCGGCCGGCAACTCGGTGATCACCCGGCAGTATCGCCATCTGCGGGACCGTCAGCTGTGCATCGTCGCGAGCGTGATGCGGACCGACGAGGCTCGGATGACGCGGGCCGTGGTCGGTCACAAGGAGCTGCTGGCGCTGCTTGAGCACGGCACGCGTGCCGAGTTCACCAGGGCTGCACGGGAGCACGTGGCCCACACCGGCGAGATGGTGGGTAGCCGGTGACCGGTCAGACCCTGCGCTATCCCCTCGGTGGTCGGCGGGCCTGGATCGTCTGGGCCAGCGCGATCAGCGTCTACGTCCTCGCCGTGTTCCACCGCACCTCACTCGGCGTGGCCGGTGTCGTCGCGGCGCAGCGGTTCCACATCAGCTCGGCCCAGTTGGCGACCTTCACCATGGTGCAGCTGCTGGTGTATGCCGCGATGCAGGTGCCCGTCGGCGCGCTCCTGGATCGCTTCGGTTCGCGTGCACTGCTGATCACCGGCGTGGTCACGATGTCACTGGCCCAGTTCAGCTTCGCCTTCGCGGACACCTTCGCCGCGGGCCTGCTGGCTCGCATCTTCGTCGGCATGGGAGATGCGATGACGTTCGTGTCGGTGCTGCGGATCGTGATGCTCTGGTTCCCACCCGCCCGTACCCCCATGGTCACGCAGATCACCGGAATCATCGGTCAGCTCGGCGCCGTCGTGGCGGCCGTGCCGTTGTCTGCCGCGCTGCACGCGTTCGGTTGGAAGACCTCGTTCCTGGCTGCGGCCAGTGCCGGCGTGGTGCTGGGCGCCGTGCTGCTCGTCGTGGTCAAGGACTCGCCCTACGTCGATCAGGCCCGCACCCAGATCAAGGTCCGGGCGGTCGGTCGGGCGGTGCGACACGCCTGGAACGAACCGGGCACCCGGCTCGGTCTCTGGTGCCACTTCACCTCGCAGTTCGCGAGCACGGTCTTTGCGCTGATGTGGGGCTTCCCCTTCCTGGTGAAGGGCGAGGGACTCAGCGCCACCACCGCGAGCCTGCTGCTGTCCCTGATGGTCGTGGCGGCGATTGCGGCCAGCCCGGTCTTCGGCGCGCTGGTGACGCGGTTCCCCTACAGCCGCTCGTCCCTTGTGCTCGTGCAGGTTGCGCTGATGGTGCTCACCTGGACGGTGGTGCTGCTGTGGCCGACACGGGCGCCGCTCTGGATGCTGATCGTGCTCGTGGTGATCACGGCCATCGGCGGGCCCGGATCGATGGTCGGCTTCGACCTCGCCCGCACGTTCAACCCGCCGACGCGCCTCGGCAGCGCGACCGGCATCGTCAACGTCGGAGGGTTCACGGCGTCCTTCAGCAGCGTGGTCCTGATCGGGGTGGTGCTCGACCACCTGTCGCCCGGCGGACCGGACAGCTACGACCTGCACGCGTTCCGGTGGGCGTTCTGCGTGCAGTACGTCGTCTGGGCGATCGGGATCATCCAGATCCTGCGGCTACGCCGCAAGACCCGGGTCCTCGTGCACCGGCAGGACGACTACGCGCACCTCATACCCGCGGGTCCGCACCGGGTTCCACGGGCCGTGCGTCGCGACCGCGAGCGCACCTCCGACGCCCGACCATAGCCATCGAATCACGGACTTGTAGAGTCTCGCGCCGCTAGACTGAGCCACGCCAAAGTGCCGGTCACCGACGTCGACAAGATGCTCCCGGCGTCGACGAGATCGTGGGCGGCGTGCTCATCACTCGATTGGAGTCGGAGATGACCGTGGTTGTGGGATATAAGCCAACGCCTGAGGGAGATGCGGCTCTCGATCGTGCGGTGCTCGAGGCGCGGCGCGGCGAGGAAGACATCCTGCTTGTCAACGCGTCACAGAGCGACACCACAGAGGGCGACCCGGCGATCGCCGACAAGTCCAAGTTGGCTGAGGTTCGCGCTCGACTCGACAAGGCGGAGATCAAGTATGTCGTGCGCCAACGACTTCGGGTGGTCAGCCCGGCCGACGAGATCCTCGGCGCAGCAACGGACAGTGCAGCGTCGGCGATCGTCATTGGGCTGCGTCGACGCTCCAGGGTCGGCAAAGTGCTCTTCGGCAGCATTGCCCAGACGGTCCTGCTCGAGGCGGACTGTCCGGTGATCGCTGTCAAGGCAAGGTAGCGGCGCGAGCGCCTCACCCGTCGAGTGGAGCAGGTAACCGCCGAGCGGAGTATGAATATGTGCTCCACTCGAGTGCTAGGTGCCCCACTCGACGGGGGATGGGGTCAGTGACCGTGCTGCTTGGCGCGGTCCAGGGCGTCGGTGACGGCCTTCTCGGCCTCCGCACGTCCCTGCCAGTGGGAACCCTCTTCGACGGCCTTGCCCGGCTCGAGCGCCTTGTAGGTCTCGAAGAAGTGCTTGATCTCGGCGAGCGTGAACTCATTCACGTCGCCCAGGTCCTGGGTGCCGGCGGTCCGCGGGTCGCCGGCCACGACACACAGCACCTTGTCGTCGCCGCCGGCCTCGTCGACCATCTTGAAGACCGCGACCGGCCGCGCCTTGACGATGACGCCGGGATACACCGACTCCTCGATCAGCAGGATCGCGTCGAGCGGGTCGCCGTCCTCGCCGAGGGTGTGCTCGATGTAGCCGTAGTCGGCGGGGTACTGCATCGACGTGAAGAGACGCCGATCCAGGTGGATCCTGCCGGTCTCGTGGTCGATCTCATACTTGTTGCGGTTGCCCGCGGGGATCTCGATGGTGACGTCGAACTCCATGTAGCGTGCCCTTACTCTGTGCATGGCGATACTGGTTGCTGGTAAGTCTCCCGCACACCGGCCAGATCGAGAAGCAGGGGTGACATGCGCAGGTGGCACAAGGTCGGCGCGGGCGCCGGCGTCGTGCTGATCGTGGTGCTCGGATACGGCACGCTCGACGTGTATGACGTTGTTCCCGGCGTGCTGACGCTGCAGGACGCTCCGCAGCCACCCGTGCCCGAGCCGGGGCACGCGGCGGCCGCGGCGAAGTCGGTGAAACCTCCGGCCGCACCACCGTCACCGAGCGTTCTGCCTGCTCTGGAGGGCGCCGAGCCAACGGCCGCCAGGATCAAGGCGATCACTGCCGGACCCCTCGCCAGCAAGAACCTCACATCGACGGTGGCCGTCACCGTGCGAGATGCCACGACGGGCGCCCACCTGCTCGACAGGGGCGCCAACAAGGCAGTGACGCCGGCGTCAGTGACCAAGTTGCTGTCCGCCTGGGCGATCGCGAACACGATGAACCTGTCGAAGCCGCTGACGACCAAAGTGGTCGCCGGCGCGACCGGGCATGTTGTGCTGGTCGCCGGCGGTGACACCGCACTGAGCCCCGGCAGGGGCAACCCGAACAAGGTCGACGGACACGCCGGTCTCGCCGACCTGGCCGCGCAGGTCGCCGAGAAGGTCAAGGCCGCCGGCCGCTCCACGGTCATAGTGGACTACGACACGTCCTACGCGCCAGGCCCCTTCGCGGTGCCCGGCTGGTCGCCCGACTTCCTGTCCGTGGGCTACACGACCCGGATCGCCCAGCTGGGCCTGTCTATTGAGCGGGCGGACCCGCCGCGGCCCGCGGCCGCCAACCCGAACGTGGACACCCAGCGAGCTCTGGTCAAGGACCTGTCGGCGCAGGGGCTCACGGTGAGGACCGGGGCGAAGGTGCGTGCAGCCGCAGACGCCGCGGTGCTTGGCAAGGTCGAGTCGTCCCCGCTGATCGACGTGCTCGGGATGGCGCTGCAGGACAGCGACGACGCGATGGTCGAGTCATTGACCCGGCAGGCCGCGTTCGCCGACGGAGTGGCCGGTGACAATGCCTCGGTCACGCACTGGGTGGTCCGCACGCTGACGAAGGCCGGGTTCGACATGGCGGGAGTGCACCTCGGTGACGTGTGCGGACTCGCAGAAGGCACCACGATTCCCGTGCGGGTGCTCGGTGACGTGCTGACCTCGGGCACCAGCGGTCACAACCCGGCCTTTCAAGAAGTGCTCTCCCGGCTGCCGGTCGGAGGCTGGAACGGCACACTCGACGATCGGTTCCTGCAGGTCACTAACAGCTCCGCGGCCGGATGGGTGCGCGCCAAGACCGGCAGTCTCAATCTGGTCAGCTCACTGGCCGGGACCGTGGTGGACAAGGACGGTCGCCTGCTGGTCTTCGCGATCATCGCCAATGGCGCGTTCCCGGACGGGGTCTGGGCCACCCGGGCGGCGATCGACAACATCGTCGCCGACCTGGCGAAGTGCGGCTGCAGCTGATCCCCACGAAGTTCTCCCTCCGCAAGCTCCGGTCGATACTTCGCGGGGCCCCGCGTCGGGAAGCCACCCACGACCCGTATCGCGAGCCGCGGTCCCGGAGTACGCGTCGTGAGGCCTACGGTGGGGGGCATGGCGAGCAGTGCGGACGAGCAGCCCGACGATGCGGGACACACGTCGTATGTCGACTGGGGCCTGGCCGCCAGCACCGGCCGCCGGCTGGTCTCCGATGGCCCCACGGTCAGCGCCGCCGAGGCGAGGGCAGCGGTGGAGGAGCTGCGGGCGGCGGCCGCTCGCGCGCACGGACCGGTCGCCGAGACCGCCCGGATGGATGCCTCCGCCGGCAGCGAGAGCCCGGTACATGTGGTGGACCGCACCGCGTGGATCGATGTGAACGTGGCGTCGATGCAGGCGATGATGGACCCGGTGATCGACAAGATCACCGCGAAGAAGGCGGCGGGGCGGGCCGCCCGCGCCGTTGGCGCGAAGGTGACCGGCACGGAGACCGGTGCCCTGATGGGTTACGTCGCGAGCAAGGTGCTGGGGCAGTACGACCTTGCGCCGGGCGGTCAGCCCAGCCTGCTGCTGGTGGCACCCAACATCGTCACCGCCGAACGGGAGCTCGGCGTCGACCCGAGCGACTTCCGGCTGTGGGTCTGCCTGCACGAGGAGACGCACCGGGTGCAGTTCACGGCGGTCCCGTGGTTGCGCGACCATCTGGTGACGCGGGTCCGCGACCTGATGGTGGACCTGGTGCCGGATCCGGAGGCGCTCCAGCAACGCCTGCACAGTGCTCTGCGTGAGCTGCCCGGCGCGCTGCGCGAGGGCGGCGCCGGCATCGCGGATCTGGTGGTCGCGCCGCAGCAACGCGCCGAGATGGCCTCGGTCACCGCCATCATGGCGCTGCTGGAGGGCCACGCCGACGTGGTGATGGATGATGTCGGACCGCAGATCGTGCCGTCCGTGGAGCAGATTCGCGCGAGGTTCGACCGCCGTCGCAAGGGAGCCGGCGGCATCGACCGCCTGCTGCGCCGGCTGCTCGGCCTGGAGGCGAAGATGCGTCAGTACCGTGATGGTGCCGTCTTCTGCCGTGCAGTCACCGACAAGGTGGGCGTGGACGGTCTCAATGCCGTGTGGACCTCCCCGCAGACCCTGCCGACCCCCACCGAGATCGAGTCGCCGCTCGACTGGGTGGCGCGCGTCCACGGCTGACGTATGCCGGGCCCACACCCCGCCGTCGCGGCCTGTCGCAGCGCGGTGCGCCGCGCGCTCCGGGCCTACGGGGAGCTGCCCGAGCACGCGCTCGTCCTGGTGGCCTGCTCCGGTGGAGCCGACTCGCTGGCGCTCGCGGCCGCCGCCGCATTCGAGGCTCCGCGCGCCGGTCTGCGCGCGGGCGCGATCGTCGTGGACCACCGGTTGCAACCAGGATCCGAGCAGGTGGCCGCCCGTGCAGCGGCGCAGTGCCTGGACCTCGGGCTGGACCCGGTGGACATTCGGGCAGTCGATGTCGGCACCGGAGCGGGGCCTGAGGCCGAGGCCCGCATGCAGAGGTATGCCGCGCTCGCGGATGCCGCCGCGGCCCACGGCGCACGGTGCGTCCTGGCCGGACATACCCGCGACGACCAGGCCGAGAGCGTGCTGCTGGCACTGGCGCGTGGTTCCGGGACCCGGTCCCTCGCCGGGATGTCGCCGTGCACAACTCTGCCGACAGCGCGAATCGACCCTGCTGATCGGGCCTCCGGCTCGTCGAAACGCGCCCTCGACGAGCAGTGCGCGCTGCTGCGGCCCTTCCTCGACGACCTCACGCGCGCGCAGACGCGGGCGGCGTGCACCGCGCTCGGGATCACCTGGTGGGACGACCCACACAACGAGGACCGGCGGTATCTGCGGGTCCGCGCCCGCGCCACCCTGCAGGACCTGGAGAAGGAGATCGGTCCGGGGGTGATCGCCGGACTCGCCCGGTCGGCGCAGATCGCGCGCGGCGACGCGGACCTTCTCGATGAGATGGCGCTTGCCGCGGCAGACCGGCTGAGGGAACCGCCCTGGGCGGCGGACGAACTCGCCGCCCTGCCGCAGGCTGTGCGCGCCCGGGTGTGGCGCCTGCTGATGGCGCGGCAGGGCGCCGCCGCCGCCGATGTGGGCAGGGTGCACGTGCAGGCTCTGGACGCGCTGCTCACCGCCTGGCACGGACAGGGGCCGGTCGACGTGCCGGGCGGTCTGCGGGCGCGGCGGGTGGCCTCCCGGTTGGTCGTCGAGCGCGGTCCGGTTCAATAGAGTCATGGACTCGTCGCACATGGGCAATGATCTTGACCACGTCCTGTTCACGCAGGATCAGATCCAGGAGCGACTGGAGCGGCTGGGCGAACAGATCTGGCAGGACTACGAGGGTAAGGACCTGCTGCTCGTCGGGGTCCTCAAGGGTGCGGTGCTCGTCATGGCCGACCTGATGCGGACGCTGCCGGGGACGGTGCCGATGGACTGGATGGCCATCTCCTCCTACGGCTCGGGCACCAAGTCCTCCGGTGTCGTCCGCATCCTGATGGACCTGCGCGAGGACATCACCGACAAGCACGTGCTGATCGTCGAGGACATCATCGACTCCGGGCTGACGCTCAACTGGATCCAGGGCAACCTGCGCTCCCGCGGGCCGGCGTCCCTGGAGATCTGCACGCTGCTGCGCAAGCCGGAGGCCGCCAAGGTGGCGATCGACTGCAAGTACGTCGGGTTCGACATTCCCAACGAGTTCGTGGTCGGCTATGGGCTGGACTACGACGAGAAGTACCGCAATCTGCGCGATATCGGCACCCTTGCGCCGCACGTCTACAGCTGAGTGCCGGCTGCGCAGATCATCGGCGCCTCCCGGAACACAGGCCCACGCCGGCTCGTTACAGGTGCGTATGCCGTGTGATGGGGTAGTTACCCGTCGGTGTACCGTCTTGACGTCTGATGTCGGCCACGCGGCCAACCGAGCAGGAGGATCGGGGCATAGCCCCGCACGTTCATGAACTACAAGCGTCTTCTTCGAAACCCTGGCCTCTTGATCTTTCTGGTGGTCGCGATCGGGTTTCTCTGGTTCACCTTCGGCAGCGTGGGTGGCTACCAGAACATCGATACCTCGGTAGCCGAGCAGCTGATCACCCAGAACAAGGTCGAGTCGGCGAAGCTCACCCCGGACTCCGTCGAGCTGACGCTGAAGAGCGGGTACACCGGCGGTAACGTCAAGAACGCCACGCAGGTGGAGGCCAGCTATGTCAGCGCTCGCGGTGACCAGCTCGTCAACCTGCTGACCAAGCACCAGCCGGCAAAGGGCTACACCGACGACACGAAGCAGCAGAACGTCTTCGTGACGCTGCTGCTGAACATCCTGCCGTTCGTGCTGGTCCTCGGTGTCTTCTGGCTGATCCTCAGCCAGATGCAAGGCGGCGGCTCGAAGGTCATGCAGTTCGGCAAGAGCAAGGCCAAGCTGGCGACCAAGGACATGCCCAAGGTGACCTTCGCCGACGTGGCCGGCGCCGACGAGGCGGTCGAGGAGCTCGAGGAGATCAAGGACTTCCTGGAGGCTCCGAAGAAGTTCCTGGACGTCGGAGCGAAGATCCCCAAGGGAGTACTGCTCTACGGCCAGCCGGGCACGGGTAAGACGCTGCTCGCCAGGGCCGTCGCCGGTGAGGCCGGTGTGCCGTTCTACTCGATCTCCGGTTCGGACTTCGTGGAGATGTTCGTCGGTGTCGGCGCCTCCAGAGTCCGCGACCTGTTCGAGCAGGCCAAGTCCAATGCGCCGGCCATCATCTTCGTGGACGAGATCGACGCCGTAGGCCGCCACCGTGGCGCCGGCCTGGGCGGTGGCCACGACGAGCGCGAGCAGACGCTGAACCAGCTGCTGGTCGAGATGGACGGGTTCGACGTCAAGACCAACGTCATCCTCATCGCGGCGACCAACCGTCCCGACATCCTCGACCCGGCGCTGCTGCGGCCGGGCCGGTTCGACCGGCAGATCGCGGTGGATGCACCGGACATGGCAGGCCGGCACCACATCCTGCAGGTGCACGCCAAGGGCAAGCCGATGGCGGGGGACATCGACCTGCTGAACGTCGCCCGCCGGACCCCCGGCTTCTCCGGGGCCGACCTGGCCAACGTCCTCAACGAGGCCGCGCTGTTGACCGCGCGCAGCAGTGCGCAGATCATCGACAACCGGGCACTGGACGAGGCCATCGACCGCGTGATCGCCGGACCGCAGAAGCGCACCCGGGTGATGAGCGCGAAGGAACGCAAGATCACCGCCTACCATGAGGGCGGGCACGCACTGGTGGCGTCGGCGCTGAATCACACGGACCCGGTCAGCAAGATCACGATCCTGCCGCGCGGTCGGGCTCTGGGCTACACGATGGTGCTGCCGGTGGACGACAAGTACTCCACGACCCGCAACGAGTTGCTGGACCAGCTCGCCTACGCGCTCGGCGGCCGGGTCGCGGAGGAGATCGTCTTCCACGACCCGAGCACCGGAGCCTCCAACGACATCGAGAAGGCGACCGGACTGGCCCGCACGATGGTCACGCAGTACGGCATGAGCGAACGCGTCGGGGCCATCAAACTCGGCAGTGGGCAGGGCGAGGTCTTCCTGGGCCGCGACATGGGCCACGAGCGTGACTATTCCGAAGAACTCGCCGGAGTTGTCGACGAGGAAGTGCGCCGGCTGATCGAGGCCGCCCACGACGAGGCGTGGTCGGCCCTGAACGACAACCGGGACGTCCTCGACCGGCTGGTCCTCGAGCTCCTGGACAAGGAGACGCTCAACGCCGACCAGCTCAAAGGCGTCTTCGCCGACGTCCGCAAGCGACCCCAGCGGCCGGTGTGGCTGTCCAGTGACCGGCGTCATGTCAGCGACCGCGGACCGGTGCTGACGCCGGCCGAGCAGGAAGCCCTCGCGCGCGGTGACTACCCGGTCGACCTGGACAAGCAGCGCGTCGACGTGCATCCGCCGGAGGCCGTGATCGAAACCCCGGAGGCCGGACGACATGACGAACCCGAGCGGGGTTGACCTCACCCGTGCCGCCGCGGCGGTGCGTGAGCTGCTCATTGCGCTGGGGGAGGACCCCGACCGCGAGGGACTGAAGGACACCCCCGGACGGGTGGCGCGCGCGTATGCCGAGTCGTTCGCCGGGATGTGGCAGCACCCATCGGAGGCGCTGAACCGCACCTTCGACGTCGACCATGACGAGCTGATCATCGTCAAGGACATCGAGGTCTACAGCACCTGCGAGCACCACCTCGTGCCGTTCCACGGGGTCGCGCACGTCGGCTACATCCCGGACCGGGACGGGCGAGTCACCGGACTGTCCAAGATCGCCCGGCTCGTCGAGGTCTTCGCGAAGCGGCCGCAGGTCCAGGAGCGGCTGACCACCCAGATCGCCGATGCGCTCGTCGAGCACCTCGGCGCTCTGGGGGTCATCGTCGTGGTCGACTGCGAGCACCTGTGCATGTCGATGCGTGGGGTCCGCAAGCCGGGCGCCCACACCATCACCTCGGCCGTGCGCGGACAGCTGCGCAACCCGGCGACCCGAGCCGAGGCCATGAGCCTGCTGCTGAGCGACAGCCGACGGTGACGTCGGTGAAGGCCCCCGCGAGCGGGACGCGCCCCCGGCCGCTGCCCGTCCGTCCTGAGCGACGACCGCTGGTCATGGGGGTCGTCAACGTCACGCCGGACTCATTCTCCGACGGCGGACGGTGGCTGGAGCCCGGGGCGGCGATCACCCACGGCATCGAGCTGCTGGAGCAGGGCGCGGACATCCTCGACATCGGCGGCGAGTCGACCAGGCCGGGCGCGGACCGGCCGAGCCCGCAGGAGGAGCTCGACCGGGTGATCCCCGTGGTGCGCGCGCTGGCGGACGAAGGGGCGGCGGTCTCCATCGATACCATGCGATCCGGTGTCGCGGCAGCCGCGCTCGACGCCGGTGCGTGCGTCGTCAACGACGTCAGTGGTGGACTGGCGGACGGCAAGATGGCGCAGACCGTTGCGCGCTCCGAGGCGATATTCGTCGCGATGCACTGGCGCGGCCACAGCCACGACATGCAGTCCCGCGCCGTCTATAACGACGTCGTGGCAGACGTATGCCGTGAGCTGGAGCAGCGTGCGCAGGACCTGCTGGGCGCCGGGATCCGGGCCGACCGCCTGGTGCTCGACCCCGGACTCGGCTTTGCCAAGACCGCGGCACAGAACTGGACCCTGTTGCATCATCTCGACGCGTTGGAGCGGCTGCGCCAGCCGGTGCTGGTGGGCGCATCGCGCAAGTCCTTCCTGGCTCGCATCGCACAACGCGGAGAGGAACCGGTGCCCGCAGCGGAGCGAGACCTGGCCACCGCGGCCGTGAGCGTCGTCCTCGCCCAGGCGGGAGTCTGGGGCGTGAGGGTCCACGACGTGCGCTCGACCATTGCCGCCCTGGACGTCGTCGCCGCCATCGAGGAGTGTGGTGACAGTGGCTGAACGACCGCAGCTCGGTGCCGCCGGCATGGCGGCTGATCGCATCATCCTCAACGGGATCACTGTCACGTCCTGCCACGGGGTGCTGCCGCAGGAAAAGACCTCTCCGCAGCGATTCATCGCCGACATCGTGCTCGAGTGCGACCTGAGCCGCGCGGGCCACAGCGACGACCTCGCACACACCGTGAGCTACGCCGAGATCGCGCAGGAGGCCGAGGCCATCCTGCGCGGGCCGACGGTCGACCTGATCGAGACGCTGGCCCAGCGGATCGCCGACACGGCCCTGACCCGCGTGGCCGTCGAAGCCGTCGAGGTCACGATCCACAAGCCGCAGGCGCCGGCGGGCGTTGTCTTCCACGACGGACAGCTCGGCGGACCGGCCGTCCGCATCAGGCGTGAGCAGGACCGCCAGGTCGTGATCGCCTGCGGAGCAAACCTGGGCGACCGGGAAGCCACGCTGAGTGCCGCGGTCCGCGCACTCGATCGGACCCCAGGCATTCAGGTGGTCGCAGTGTCGCCGCTGGTCGAGACCGACCCGGTCGGCGGCCCGGACCAGCCGGACTACCTCAACGCGGTCGTGATCGCGCGCAGCCGCCTCGCACCGCTGCACCTGCTCGGTGAGCTGCACCGGATCGAGTCCTGGCACCACCGCATACGGGAAGTGCGATGGGGTGCAAGGACGCTCGACCTCGACCTGATCCAGGTAGGCGACCCTGACAATGGTTCGGACCTGATCTGTGCCACGAACGACCTGACGCTCCCACACCCGCGCGCGGCTGTCCGCGGATTCGTGCTGGTGCCCTGGTCGCAGGTGGATCCGGCCGCGGCGTTGCGCTGCGGCGACACCGCCCGACCCGTGCTGCAGATCCTGGGCGCGGTCGATGTCTCCGGCGTGCGCAGCGGACCGCCGTGGTGGCCGCTGTGATCGAGAACGGCGTCACGTGGAAGCACGCCGCCGGGTGCGGGGGACTGGTATTTGTGGTCGCGTATGCCGCGCTGCGGCTGTGGAGCACCCGGGGTCACGCGATGCCGAACAACTCGTGGTTCGCTCTCGGCGTGCTCGTCCTGATGATCGCGTTGGTGCTGGTCGGCGGATGGGACATCCGCCGGTACCTCCAGGGACAGTCGACCAGGATGCCGACCCCGATGCGGGCGCGTCGAACGCTGGTGGCCGGGCAGGCCTGCGCGCTGGGTGGATCCGCAGTCGCCGCGTGGTATGTCGCGCATGCTGCGGTTGACGCTCGATCGTTGGACGTCCCGTCGGTGCAGGACGCGTTCTGGATGGCGGTGCTGCTCGCGGCCGGCGCTCTCGGACTCGTCGCCGCGGGTTTCGTGGTGCAGTCCTGGTGCCGGATCCCCGATGATGACGACCAGGAGCGTCGTCGTCGCCGTGGATCGGGCGGTGGGGGAGCGCTCGGAGCCTGACCGTCGTCGGGAGGCGGTGATGCGGGCACAGTTTGGACCCGGCGCGCGGCGAAGGCTCCTCGACGGCTGTTCGTGCGCAAGGTGCCCCATCGGGCAGTTCCGCACCCCGCGGGTGGATCGTCGTGCGGGACGCCCGCTTCATGAACGTCGAGGTAGGTGTTCCTCCTCGATGATCTGGGATGCATGATCTGACGCAGTCGACGCAGCTGTGCACACCGGGGCCAGCGATGAGTTTCACCGTCTCGCTTTCTGGCTGCCCACAGAAGGAGCAGCGCGGTGAGCCGTCGACCCACCGCGCGGGCGCCTCACTTGTGACGGGTGCGATGACGAGCGGACCGCGATACCAACCTAAACGCGCCCTCGACCGCGGTGCGCTGACCCATGTTGAACACCCGACGGTCATAGGTCCTCGCGACGCGGACCGCACCCAGGTCGAGAGACCCGGCCGACCGTTGATCGATCATTAGGCGGAGATTGGCGATTGCCCTCGGCGGGCTGGCCAGCAACTGTTTTACGAGAGTGCTGCTGCGGGTTGCGACTGCCGTCCAGGCGCTGTCAGAATTCTGTAATGGTCCCAGGTTTTGACGAGGCAGATCGCCCGGCGCTCCTCGCGGCGCTGGAGTATCAGCGCGCCTCGGTGCGCTCGATCGTGGACGGTTTGTCCGAGGAGGACTGGCACACCTCGGTGGTGCCGTCGGGTTGGACGCCGGCGGGACTCGTGACGCACCTCGGCGGTGCCGAGCGGCATTGGACGTGCGACGTGATCCTCGCAGACGATCCGGGTCATCCGTTCGATGAGGATTTCGGCGATGAACCGTACGACCCGGATGCGCCGTTCGTCATTGATTGGGCCTCGTCGAAGGTGCTGACCTATTACCGGGACCAGGCCCGGCAGACTGACCAGATGCTCGCCGTCACCGCGCTCGATGCGGCGCCACGTGGACGGCACGGCACCGCGGCCGGGGATCAACCGATGAGCGTCCGCGAGATCGTCCTGCATCTCATCGAGGAGACGGCTGCCCACTCCGGTCACCTGGAGATCGCCCGGGAACTGCTCGACGGCAAGACCCGACTCGGTCTGAGGTAAGACCGGTTCAAGCCGCAGAGCGAAACTGCCAGGTGCGAAAGCGGTTGCGATGGCAGGTCTCGGGACGCAGCCCTCGGAGTACTCGCATGTGGCCGGTCCTGCACCGGCGCCTCGGCAGTCCTGGCCGTGCCATCCTCGCGCAGCCTGGGCGCCTTCGGGCCATCGATCCCATCGAGGAATGCGCCCTGTTCGGTGCATCTAAGCACTGTGCCGGCGCCACTTCGGGCGAACTCGATGGTGGCCACCGATACCGAGATGCGGACATCGTTGGCGTACATCTCATAGCTGTACACGATTCGTTCGACGGGGACGAGGTCGTAGACTGGTCTTGACTACAAGCGAGGCGAAGGCAGCGGAAACCCGTGAGGGACTCGCCGGGTAGGTTCGCTCGACCGTGAAGGTGTCGTGGATGACGGAATGCGCGGTCATGGTCGCTCCTTGGGAGTACGTGGGTTGGGGTGCTGCACGTAGGCGGTGTCTTCCAAGTACTGGCCGAGGCGGTCGAGGTGCCGTTCTGCCAGGGTCCTTCGGTCGGTGATCCACGACTCGAGCGATCGAAGAGCAGCCGTGTCGATGCTGCAGATTCGCACGCGGCCCACCTTCTTGGTCCGGACGAGGCCGCTGGTTTCGAGTACGTGAGCGTGCTGCACAACGGCGACGAGCGAGATGGAGAGTGGCTTGGCGAGTTCGGTCACTGAGGTCGGCCCCTGAGTGAGCCGCTCCACCATGACCCGGCGCCCTGGGTCGGCTAGAGCCGCATCGGGCAGTTACGCACCCCGCAGGTGGAACCCGTTACGGGGGCAGCCTCGCCTAGACGGGTGAGGCGATCTCCGGTCGGGTGGCCGATCCTCGAGCACGTCGGCCGGCGTGCTGTGCGGAACGCTCGCGACGATGGGCTGGACCAGAGTGCCGTTACGGCGCGGGCCTCGCCGACTGCCATCCCGGGTCCGGGTGATCACAGCACTCGGCGGTCAGGCGGAGTCTGTGGGCAATCGCTTGCCAGTCACCATCATCCGAGCGACATTGGCGAGGCCGAGCGCGACGAGCACGATCGACACGTTGCGGAGCCTCCTGGCACCCGTGGGCGTGAGTGGCTTCGCCGGTGGATAGCCACTGCGCGCAATGGTGGCCGACGTCCATCCGATCCACCACCCGCCGCATACAAGCCTGAGAACCCGCCACGTCGGAGCATCCAACCGACGGCGTCCGAGGGCGAGGATCGCGCCCCACACCCCTGCGCAGCCGATGCTGTACGCCGTGTAGCTATCAAACCGGTTGCTCATCGGTGACCGCCCTTCGAGAGGCAGGCCCTCACGGCAGGTCAAGCCACGGTTGGACCCTGTTCGATTCTGGCACCATCTGCGCCACCTCGTCCACATCGTCAGCCCCCGAACCGGGTCAACCCGCCTCCCACGGCTGCGGATACCGCATGCGTTGCACCTGGTCGATCAGCCACCGCGGCCGCGGTGGCACCGTCTCGATCGCCGACCGCTTCTCCTCGTCGAGCTCGGCAAGGTATACCGGGTCGGCCCGGTCGGCCGGATTGCGCCACAGCGGGTACCTGATGCTCAGCGAGAAGTCCACCAGACCAGCGTTGTGCCACCCGCTGGTGAGAGCGGGTCACTTGAGCTGAGGGGTCGTGGCGATCGACATGAGGTGCGCGCTTGCGTCGACAATCTCCGGGCAGGCTTCAGTGACATGCCCTTTCCTGCATCTCGACACCAGGCACTGGTGCCGGCCTATTTGTCGATGTCGCCGACGACGAAGAACATCGATCCGAGGATCGCGACCATGTCGGCGAGCAGGGTTCCGGGCAGGACCTCGGCGAGCACGGCGACGTTGTTGAAGGACGCCGACCGCAGCTTGAGCCGCCAGGGGGTCTTCTCCCCACGGGAGACCAGGTAGTAGCCGTTCAGTCCCAGCGGGTTCTCGGTGGCGACGTAGTCGTCGCCCTCGGGCACCTTGACCACCTTGGGCAGCTTGACGTTGATCGGCCCGCCCGGCATCGCCGATAGCCGTTCGACGCAGGCCTGGGCAAGGTCGAGGCTGACCTGCACCTGCTCGAGCAGGACCTCGAGCCGTGCCAGGCAGTCGCCCTCGGTGCGGGTGACGACCCGACCCGCGCCGCCGGGCGCGAACAGCTCCGCATACGCCAGGTAGGGCTGGTCGCGGCGTAGATCGACGTCGACGCCGGACGCCCTGGCGATCGGGCCGGACACGCCGTAGGCATGGATGACCTCGGGGGTCAGTACGCCGACACCACGGGTGCGCGCGTGCACGATCTCGTTGCCGACCAGCAGGCTCTCCAGGTCGGGCATCCGGCGGCGCACGGCGTCGATGGCCGCCGTCACTCGGACCAGCCAGCCGGCCGGGATGTCCTCGCGCAACCCGCCGACGCGGTTGAACATGTAGTGCATCCGCCCGCCGGAGATCTCCTCCATGACCGCCTGGAGCTCCTCGCGTTCGCGGAAGGCATAGAAGATCGGCGTGATCGCACCAAGCTCCAGAGGGTAGGAGCCAAGGAACATCAGGTGGTTGAGCACCCTGTTCAGCTCGGTCAGGAGCGTGCGTGCCCAGGTGGCGCGCTCCGGCACATCCATCCCGAGCATCCGCTCGACAGCCAGGGCCAGGCCGATCTCGTTGCTGAACGCGGACAGCCAGTCGTGCCGGTTGGCCAGCACCAGGATCTGCCGGTAGTCGCGCACCTCGAAGAGCTTCTCCGCACCGCGGTGCATGTAGCCGACGATCGGGTCGGCGGCCATGATGCGTTCGCCGTCCAAGGTGACCCGCAGGCGCAGCACGCCATGGGTTGCGGGGTGCTGCGGCCCGATGTTGAGGACCATGTCGGCGGTGGCGAGATCCCCGGCGCCGACACCGACGGTGAGCTCGCGACGTGCCATGGCCTCAGTCTGCCAGTTGCACCTCGGCGCTGCGGACCAGCACAACTCCGACGACGATCAGGGCGCCACCGGCGAGCTGGACCGGCAGCGGCAGCTGACCCAGCAGCAGCCAGGCGAAAAGCACCGCGAAGAGCACCTCGGCAAGGGCCACGAAGGAGGCCACCCGCGCGCCGAGCAGACGGGCGCTCACGACCCCTGCCGCATAGGCGAAGGCGGCCGCGAGGACCGAGATGCCCAGCAGCGGCAGCAGGAACGACACCTGGCGGCCGGCGAAGACGACGTCCGAGGTCGTGGCGTGCATCGGGGTGACGCCGACCGCGCCGAGCGCGACCAGGAAGAGCGCGCCGACCACCATTCCGGTGCCCGCCAGCGCGATGGGCGGAAAGTCCTCGTCGGCGCGGCTGGAGAGCAGGAAGTAGGCCGCCGAGCAGACTGCCGCGCCGAGGCCCCAGGCGACGCCCACGAGGGAGATGTGCACGCCGTTGAAGACGTCGAGCACCAGCACCAGGCCGCCGATGCACAGGGCCGCCCCGGCGAGGGTGAGCCGGCCGGGCGAGCGGCGGTGGCGCACCCAGAAGAGTCCGATGAGCAGCACGGGTGACAGGTATTCCAGCAGCAGCGCGACGCCGACCGACAGGTGCTCGATGGCGTTGAAGTAGGCCAGCTGGCAGCCTGCGACGCCGGTGAGCCCGTAGATCGCGATGATCGGCAGGCGGCTGCGCAGCAGGTGCCAGCGGCCGCGCAGGGCTCGGGCGGTCGGTATGGCCAGGACGAGCGCGGCCAGCGCGATCCGGGCGGTGACTGCCGCAGCGGGCGACCACCCGGTGTTCAGCAGCGACTTGGCGAACGGCCCGGAGGTGCTGAAGGCCGCGGCGGAGGCCAGTGCGATGCCGATCGGTGCGGCGCTGGAGGGGGCCTTGCGGGGTGCGGTGGCGGCGGTGCGGGCCAGCTGTGCGGTCACAATCACCTCATATCTTTGAGCTCGTGGAACGAGTGCGGTCGGGTGGGACAGGAGGAGAAGGTTTGTAAGTGGCAAAATATACCTACGACTCTTTCTGGCACGATGATAGAAGAAAACCAAGACAGAGGTCAAGATGCTTTTCACTCATGACACGGATGTTGCACTGGCGGCGCTCGCAGCGCTGGTCAATACGGAGAAGGGCGAGCCGGACCCCCTGGCCGATCCGGCGGGGCTGGATGCCTTTGTCGACGAGTGGGGCTGGACCGGCCGCCGGCGGCACGACGAGCAGGAGCGCCGAGAGGTCGTGCGGGTGCGGTCCCGGCTGGTGGCGCTGTGGGGCGCGACCGAGGACGAGACGGTGACGCTGGTCAACGACCTGCTGCGCCAGGCGGGCGCGGTGCCGCAGCTGGTCCGCCACGACCAGTGGGACTATCACCTGCACGCGACGTCCGCAGAGGCACCGCTGGCGACCCGGATGGCGGTCGAGGCGGCCATGGCGATGGTGGACGTGGTGCGAGCGGGCGAGCTGGGCCGGTTGCGGTGGTGCACGGCGGACGACTGCGACAACGTCATGGTGGACCTGTCCAAGAACCGGTCCCGGCGATACTGCGACGGAGGCTGCGGAAACCGGGCGAATGTAGCCGCCTATCGCGCGCGTCAGGCGTCCGGGACCGGCTAGAGCGTGTCTCCCAAAGATTCGGCGCTGACGTTGAGAGCGTGGGATGCATGGTGCGTGAGGATCAGATTTCCGATGAGTTCTGGGCAATAGTCGAGCCGCTACTGCCGACGTCGACCGGT
>NZ_VCQV01000036.1 GCF_007845645.1 Leekyejoonella antrihumi | reverse complement strand
GCGCGATCACCTCGGCCACGTGCCCGATGCTGACCTGGTCCGGCTCGACCGCGCTCTTCTGGTCTTCCTCGGGCTTGCCGACTGAACCAGCTTGACCAGTCCGGTGCGACCGCAAGCGGATCGGCATACGGCGAGGATCTCTGGCCTTCCGATTAAGCCCACCGGTGGCCCAGCCGCCGCGGGACGTTCGTCCTACGCCACGGTGAGGTCATCCGTTTGCTCACCGGTGCTGGTCGTGTCCGACCTCCGCATCTTGTCGGTGGTGAGTGGCATGCTCGTGCCATGGACAACGCTGCACCTCGACCAGGGACGTTCTGGGAAGCGATCGAACGCAGACACGCACCGCCACCCAGCCGCGGAGTTGCTCGGTTGGCAGGTACGCAAGATCGAGCCTGAGCGCGGCGAGATCGAGGTGTACTTCACCGCGACCGAGACTTTCACGAACCCGACGGGCAATATCCAAGGCGGCTTTCGCGCTGCCATGCTCGATGGCACCTGTCGATGCCGCTCGAAAAGGTGAGCAGTATTGACGCTTCAAAACGGCGGCCGTCATCTGTATCGACCATCGGCTGACGCCGAATTCGCGGGCAACGTCCGACTGGCTATACATCGGTAGCGGCCTCTTCAGTTAGCGTGGTTCGAACCATGAACGCAGCATCCGATGACTCTGTGGCAGTCGGTGCCGGTGGCCGTCCCGGAGAACCACTGCGGTCTCCCGAAGCGATCCGCACGGACCGACTCGTCCTGGTGCCCATGTCCACGGCTGTGGTGCGTTCGATCCTGCGTCAGGACTGGGCGGAGGCGAGGCGTCTGCTTGGAACCGAGTTTCCACCCGAGTGGCGCGAGGATGGTTGGCGCTGGCTCGAGCCGCAGGCTGAGAGAGGAGAGCGCGACGATCGGTACATCGCTTGGGGAACCCGACTGGCGTTCGCGACGGGTCAAGGGCCCAGCCGGGTTCGCGGTGCGGTGCTGGCGGAGGTCGGCTTTCACGGCCCGCCGGACACCGAGGGAGGGGCCGAGATCGGCTATCGAGTGGTCGCGAGATATCAGCGACAAGGCTTGGCCGAGGAGGCCGCTTGGGCTCTGTTGAGGTGGGCCTACGCACACGGCGTGTCCGATGTCAGAGCCTGTGTGAGCCCTGACAATGCCCCTTCTATGGGATTGTTGTACAAGCTCGGCTTCACCGAGGCGGGCCACCACCAACACAGCATTCTGGGTGAGCAGTTGGTCTTCCGTCGCCGGTTCTGATCTGTGGCTCACCCGTCAACTTCCGCGACGCGGCCGCTCCGCTGGGTTCATCGACCGCTCAAGACCGCTGCCGTGGACGAGACTGGATGCGCCAAGAGCCGACCCGTCCGCTCGTTTCTGCGGGTGGGCTCGTCCCGGTTCGGCGCGGCGGTACACAGAGAAACGGGGTGGTGCCGTCCTCGCCGCCGACAGCGTAGGCGTAGCAGCCTTGCTCGACGGTGTCGGCGGCCCAGCATGCGCCTTCGTGATCGACCGCGATCCCGTCGAGCCAGCTGTCGACCTGCTGCACCGCCCCAGTAGTGTGTGCGCGGTCGCCGGCTCGCCAAGCACCGCCCACGTGCGGCGATCCGTCACATGCTTGATGTCCATGACGGAGTCGTTGGTGAGCTGCCCGGGGAAGTTGATCGCCCACCAGCCCAACAGAGCGACCTGCGCCCACGCCGTCTCGCGATCGTGATACACGAGCCCCAGTTGACGAACCATCCCTGGCGACGGGACGGGGCACCACCGGCCCACCTTCGACCTCCGAGCCAAAGCGTCCGCAGGGGTGTGCCATACGGAACACCCCGTCGCCGATTGAGGATCGACGTACGGTGACGTTCGCCTTGCGTCAGCGTGGTCGGTAGGCGTTGGCTCGGTGCCGGATGTCGAGCACAATCACTGTGTGCTTGGTGTCATCGATCTCGTAGAGCACGCGCCAGTCTCTGCCCAGTCGAGCACTGTGGATGCCGGTGAGTTCCTCGGTCAGCGCCTTGCCGACACGCTGGGGGTTGTCCAGGAGGGGGCTCGTGATGAATTCGACGGCTGCTGCGGCCACGTCGGGTGGGAGTCGATCGGCGAGGGCTCGTCGTGCAGGCCCGGCAGTACCGAGTTCGTAGGGTTCCTTCACGAAGCGTCGCGGTCGCGGACCAGGGCGCGGGCTGCTTCGACGCCGTAGACCACATCACCGGCCCGAACCGACTCACGCGCCTCGGCAAGGGCGCGCAGCGTCTCGGGATCGGACTTGATCTCTTCGGTCTCGCGTCGAGCAAGGTAGTCCTCGATGGCGTGAGCCACTTCCTGCTGCACGCTGCGGTGGTCCTCGGCGGCGGCTGCACGCAGGGCCTCATCCATCTCAGCCGGTAGGCGCAATGTCATAGCCATGACGTGATGGTATCAAACTGCACCATATTGGTTCATCTTGCTTCGAGGGGATCGTCCACCGGGCGGTGATTTGGCTACTACTCAGCCTGGCTGTAGTAATAGCGGCATGCGCATGGCAGGGTGCGCGGTCGCGGTGAAGCCCGCGGACTCGTACATGGCCCGACCCTCGCCGGTTGCCATCAGCTCCGCTCGTGCAACACCGGTCGAGCGTGCCCACGCAAGAACAGCGGTGAACGCCAGTTGACCGTGGCCGCGTCGGCGCGCCGCTGGCAGCGTGCAAACGTTACTGATGAGGACGTCGCCACCCGCCGGACAACTCGGAGAGGGAGCGCTGTCACGGATCGTGGCCATCGCGGTCGACACCACCCGAGCCTCTACCTCCACCACCACGATGTGCACGGCCGCGCTTTCGACATGACCGCGAAACCAGTCCTGTGCCGACCGGCGCCACCCAGAGTTGTCGACGTCGGCGGTCCCCATGGCACGGAACATCTCTGCGCGCAGCTCGACCAGGTCATTCACATCTGAGGGAACCGCTCTTCGCACGTGAGCATCTGTAACCGAGCTTGTCGTCATGCCGACCATCCTGCCGGGCCGGCGAGCGGTGGTAAGCGACCAGGGTATGCGCGGTCCCAGTCGCCACTGGCATGCGGAGCATGCCACAAGACGATGGCGAGCTCCCGCCTGCCGATCCGCGGACCGATCGTGAAGCTTGCCCTGTCGGCGACGAACTCGTGTTGCCCGAACGTAGCCTTCGCGTATGACGAACGTATCTGACCTCGGCAACTTGGAGGCGATCGAACGTGAACGCTTGCGTGCGATTGTCGAGGCGGACGAATCTGTCTTGTGGTCGCTACATGATCCCGACTTCGGCGAGCGGGTCGGCATGGCCCAAGAGGGGTGCGGACAGTTCGTGACTCACCTCGTCGAGAACTGAGCACCTCGCCACCGAGCCGGCGCCCTCGGACCGCCGCGCGCATCTCGTTAGGCATACGGCCCTCGAACAACAGATGCTGGACGCCGCGCGCGAGCGGAACCTGCGCATCGGGCAGGTCTGGGCCGAACCGGTGGGACATGAGCGTTACCGCGTCTTCCGCGACGTGCTCGAGGGAACTGGCGCTGGAAGGCCTCCCCGAATGAGGCGGTTCGAAGCAGCACACCGCACCGGGACAGCCAGGCAGCTCCCGTCGCCGGTCACTGACAACCACGTCCGAGCTGGCTCTCACAGCGGACGCACTTACAGTTCACACACTCCTGCTTGATCGATGGCGCTTAATGGTGTTGTTGCCGGCACCCCTCGGGGGAGTGCCGAGGGCATCACACTGAGGTAAGAGGAGTCCGTGATGAACGAGTTCTCGCATGACGCTCGCAGCGAGCAGCCGCCGAGCTCCGATGGGGCGCCTGGCCCGGGTGCGGCGTCTGGCGGCGAGTTCTGGCGCGGCCACACTCCGCCTCCCGTCGGCGCCTCCTTCTACCCCTCGCCATACCTGGCACCGCGGCCTCCGCGACGCCGCCACCGAGCGTTGCGCGTCACCGGTGGTGTCTTGGTGGTCGCCGCATCGATGGCCGCCGGCGTCGGCCTGGGCACCACCGTGCTGGGCTCGAGTGGTCAGGGCGCCCCCTCAGCAGTGGCGCCGCAGAGCACCGCCGGCAGCGGCTCCAATGGAAGCAGCGGATCAAGTGGCGGATACGGGTACGGAAGCGGCTCCAGCGGCGGATACGGATCCAGCGGCAGCGGCGGGTCTGGAGGTGTGTATGGGCAGCCTGGCAGCCCCGACGACACGGGTGCCACCTCTGCGCTGCCTCGGGCCACGGCGACACAGGAGGTTGGCGTCGTCGATGTCGATACGGTGCTCGCCTACCAGGGTGCCGATGCCGCGGGCACCGGCATGGTGCTGACCTCCAGCGGCGAGATACTGACCAACAACCACGTGGTCGACGGCGCGACCAGCGTCAAGGTGACCGTGGTGGCCACCGGCGCCACCTACACCGCCAAGGTGGTCGGCACCGACCCGACGCAGGACGTGGCCGTGCTCCAGTTGCAGAACGCGTCCGGGCTGAAGACGGTGCAGACCGATTCGTCCGCGGCGAACACCGCCCAGAAGGTCACGGGCGTGGGCAACGCCGGTGGGGTGGGCGGCACCCCGAGCGCCGCGGCCGGAACGGTCACCGCCACCGGCACGACCATCACCGCCACCGACCAGGGCGGGTCGAACCCCGAGACATTGCACGGCATGATCCAAGATGACGCCGACATCCAGGCCGGCGACTCCGGTGGCCCGTTGTACAACACGTCGGGGCAGGTGGTGGGCATGGACACCGCGGCTCAGGCGACCCGCACGGAAGGCACCACCACCGGATACGCCATCCCAATCGGCACGGCACTGAAGGTAGCCGGCCAGATCGAGTCGGGAACCACGAGCAGCACGGTACACCAGGGATATCCGGCGTTCCTCGGCGTCTCGCTGCCGAGCGACCAGACGGCCTCAGCGGCGGGCGCCGTAGTGCAGCAGGCGATCCCGGACACCCCGGCCGCACAGGCCGGCATCACCGCCGGAGACATGATCACCGCCATCGGCGCACACCAGATCACCAGCGCCCCTGAGGTCGCCGCTGCCCTCGCCACCGACCGGCCGGGTCAACACGTGCACGTCACCTGGACCGATCAGGAAGGACAGTCACACACCGCGACAGTCACGCTGGCCACCGGCCCCGCCAACTAACTAGATCTCCGTGCCGACTGGCTGGTCTCGGGATGACGCCGTCGCACGCTCCCGAGACCAGCCGATGTGCTGGTCAGCGTCGTGCGGCGATCCGGAAGAACGCACTCGCGGGCGAGCCGACACCGGTCTCGTCGTCCCAGCCGCGGGTGTCGTGCAGCGTCGACATCTGTGTGTCGATGCGTTGTAGCTGGAAGGTGAGTCCACCGGAGCGGTCCAACGTATTGGCGTAGTTCGTGCGCACCTGCGACAGGGGCGCGGTCGGCGCCTTCAGGTCGTGCAGTCCGCGACCGTCGAGCATGGAGTAGTACAGCGGGTTCACGAACCCCAGAGCATGATGCGCCCTGGAGCTGGCGACCGCTACCATTCCGGCCAACAGCGGAGAGGAGAGACTCGTGCCGCCGATCCGGTAGGTGTCCCAGTACGTCCCGTCCGGGAAGGCCTGCGTCTCGCCGACGATCATCCCGGTGTTCGGGTCACCGACCATCGAGATGTCGGGAACCGCGCGCATCGGACCGGTGCCGCCGAAGTCGGCCACGGAGGACGGGACGATTCCCTTCTGGTACCACGGCTGCGCAAACAGCTGGCTGGTGCCGCCACCGCCGCCGGAGGAGTAGGCGCCGGGAGGCGCCGGGGTCCAGGACTTTCCGTTCTTTGACAGCGCGGAGTAGGCGTTCTGCCAGCCCCACTCGCCGGCCCACGTGCTCCGGCGATTGATGTCGAGGCTGGTGCCACCGACTCCGGTCACGTAGGGCAGGTCCGAGGGGAACCCGACCGTCTTGGCGGCGAGGTTCGCGCCACCGTCGGTGCCGTCTCCGGCGTCACCGGAGGAGAAGTTCACGGTGATCCCGCGAAGTGCCGCCTCGGTGGAGTACTGCTGGTAGAAGTCGATGTACGACTGGCCCAGGTCCGCGAGGTCGTCGACGCCGTCACTCCACGAGTTGGTGATGACGTCACCGGTGTGGTTGTCGATCGCCGCGGCCCACGTGTTGTCGAGGCCGGAGGCGCAGTCGGGAGCTCCGGCATACACGATCTTCGCCCCGGGTGCCATCGTGTGCACCGCCTCGACGTCGAGGGTCTCCTCGCCGTACCAGCCGTTTCCGCCGCATTCGTTCACCAGGTCGTACCCGTCCGGTCCCGGCGTCTGCTGGGTGAACTGGCCGTGCTTGAACTGCGGCAACCCGTACTTCGCGTTGTACTTGCGCAGGTCCGCAGCGATCGTCGGGGCCGCGTACGCGTCGGTGATGACGACCGTCTGCCCCTTGCCGGTGTGGCCCTGCTGGAGCTGCTTGGTGACCCCGTAGGCGTGTTGCAGCTGCTTGGGTGTGTAGCCGCACACCGCATAGGGCCAGTGCTTTCCGTAGGCCGTGGGCTTGTTGGTCGCCATCTTCTGGCCGTAGTAGGAGGAGCAGGGCTGCACGCCGTACCGTGCGCCGGGCGGCGGGCCGGGCAGGGTGTCGGCCGGCTTCTTGATCGCGGCGCCGGTGTCCAGCCCGACGATCCCCTTGACCGCGGAGACGACCGCGGCCGGTGTCGTGGTTGGCAAGCTCAGCGCAGTGGTGTTCGCTCGAACGGTGACGCCCTTGAAGCGGTAGGACCTCATCGAGGTCGCGAAGACCTTCTCCACCGTGCTGGTCGTGCCGCTGACGTTGACCAGCATGCCGCTCGGGGCGACCGAGTCGACGTGCAGACCTTGGGATCTCGCCCATGCAGAGACGGACGCTGTCTGTGCCTTGGTCGGACCGTAGGCGCTGTTGAACTGCCCCAGGGACAACCACTTGCCGTAGCTGGCGCTGGACGGGTCACTCAGCGCCCGGACCTGCGCATCGGCACCGGGCTGGTTACGCATCGTCAGCAGGAGACTGAAACTGAGGCGCTGACCGCTCGGCAGCGCACCTTTCGCCTGCGCCGTGCCCAACCACGCCGGGCGGTTCTGCAGCTTGTGCCGCTGAGAGGACGCCGAGGCAGATCCTGCGGTGACGGCTCCCATACCGAGCGCCATGGCTCCTGCGGCTACGAGCGCGAGGGTCTTCACGCGTGTTGTTGACTTGTGCAATCCAAACACCTCATCAATCGAAGGGTGCACCAAATGTGCACCCCACAGAAAACACCCAGGACTTCCATCGCGTCAATGGGGATTTGCCGGGGGTCGCTCGGTGCCGTCGGTGACCGCGAGCAGCCGCGCGAGGTCATCGAGACCCGGAAGGTCGGGCCGGACGGTCTGCCCGTCGGCAGCATAGAAGAATGCCGCGTCCACGCGATCCAGGTCGAGACCGCGTAGCCGCGCAAACGCGACCCGGTAGGCGGCAAGCTGCAGCGCGCGAGCCGCGGCTCGCCGCCCGGTGGGGTGTCGGCCTGTCTTCCAGTCGACGATGGTGAATCCACCGTCGACGCGACGGAACACCGCATCGATCCGGCCGCGGATCGACATCCCGTCGATCCAGGTCTCGACCGCGATCTCGATTTCCTCGGGCGTCCGGTCGGCCCAGGGTGAGGCCAGGAAGTTGGCCTTCATCGCCTCGAAGTCGCCATCGCCGTCGGCATCCACGTCTGCCGAGCCCGGCAGTTCCAGCACATCGACAAGTGCAGCACGGGAGTAGTGCTGCTCCACCCAGGAGTGGAAGGCCGTGCCGCGGCGGGCTGCCAGTGCCGGTGGTGACGGCATCGGGCGCCGCAGATTGAGTGCGAACCGGTCGGCGTCCTCCGCCAGCGAGACGACCGCAGAGGCGGACAGGTGCCGGGGCACCGCCACGACCTGGTCGTGCGCGCGTCGCAGCCGGTCCCGCTCGGTGAGCAGCAGGTCGATGTCCAGCTCGCGGTCGGTCACCGGGACCAGCCCCTGCCCGATCGCGGGCCCCGCGGCGATGGCCTCCCCCACCCGCAGAGCTCCGTCCGCGAGCGCCGCACGACGCCGCTGCAACGGGTCCGCCGGCCAGGACGCCGTGAGCTCGCGGTCGCCCAGCGGGTTCGCGACCTTCTTCTCACCGGGCGCCGGAACGGGCATCGGCGCCCATTCGCCGCGGGTTGCCAGGTCGCGGTCCAACAGTTCGGTCACGAATCGAGAGGTGATCCGCGGTGACTTGCCGGTCATCCACACCGAAGCGGTCAATAACAGTTCGTGTCGCGCCCGTGTGAAGGCGACGTAGGCGAGTCGACGCTCTTCGGCGATGCCGTACTGGCCGCAGTCGGCAAGGAACTGCGACAACAGCTCCTTGAAACCCTTGACGTCACCGGCCTGCGCCCACCGCAGCTCGGGCAACCCGTCGGCATCACCGCGTAGCTCGAACGGTACGCCGGCCGCACCGCCGGTCCAGCCCCTGTCGTTGACGGTCCACGAGCGTGGATCCCCGGGGACGCCGCTCGCGCTGATCTTCCAGCCTTGCAGGTCTTCGTGCCAGGTGGCGGAGCCCGAGTGGGCGGGAAAGGTGCCCTCGACCATGCCCGGCACTGCCACGACATCCCACTCGAGGCCCTTGGCCGCGTGCACGGTCAGCACCTGCACCGCCGCAGTCTCCACCTCCAGCGTGCCGGCCTCGAGGCCACGCTCCTCCTGCTCGGCAGCATCCAGCCAGGCGAGAAAGCCACCCAGTGTGGGACGGTCCGCAGAGGCGCAGAATGACGCTGCGACATCGGCGAATGCGTCCAAGTGCACCCGCGCCGTGGCCGGCGTGTGCTCCGGCCTGGAGAGCACCTCGATGTCGAGGCCGAGGACCCGCTCGGCCTCGGCCGCCAGCTCGGGCAGCGGTAGGCCGGTCAGCCCGCGGACCCGGCGCACGGCTCGCGCCAGCCCCGCCAGTCGGCCCTGAGCGGCGCTGCTGAGCCGCTCATCATTGCGACCGGTCCAGCCGGCCGGAGGCAGCTCGTCGAGTGCCTCGATGATGGACGGGTCCTCGCGACTGTCCGGCGCGAGATCCGGCTGCGGCGCGCCCTGGTCGACGCCAGCGGCATCCTGGTCGGCGTCCGGCGCAGCACGTCGAGCCCGGTCGCGATGCACGAGATGCCTTGCCCAGGCGGCAAGTCCGTCGAGATCGGCGGCGCCGAGCCGTAGAGCTGGCCCGGTGAGCAGCCGCATCAGCCGGTCGCCGCGCGACGGGTCCTGCACGACCCACAGCAGGCTCACCAGGTCGGCCACCTCAGGCGTGGTGAGCAGGCCGCCGATGCCGACCACCTCGACCGGCAGGTCATGCTGCCCGAGCGCCTCGATGACTGCCGGGAAGAGTGACCGCTTGCGGCACAGCACGGCGGCGGTGCGCCCGTCGTGCCGCCCTTCGGAGTCGAACCAGCGCTGAGCCACCCAGGCCGCGACGAGCTCTGCCTCCTGCTCCGCAGTCTCCAACCGGCCGACGTCGACCCTGCCCGGTCCGGCGTCCGGCCGGGGCGCCAGAACCTTGGCGGGCACTCCACCCGCCGCACGCAGCGGGCTCGAGGTGCGACCGGCGGCCGCGAGGATCTGCCCGTCGTTGCGCCAACTGGTGGACAGCTGCAGCACCTGCGCGCTCCCCTGCCCATCGGTGAAGAGCTCGGGAAACCGCGCGAGGGTCGTCGCGCTGGCCCCACGCCAGCCATAGATCGACTGATTGGGGTCGCCGACCGCGGTGACCGGCACGCCCACCGGCTCAGGTCCGTCCGGAGCCACGAACAGTGAGCGCAACAGGACCATCTGGGCCTCACTGGTGTCCTGGAACTCGTCGAGCAGCACGGCCTTGAACCGCGCCCGCTCCAACACCCCCAGCGCCGGGAACCGGCCCGCCAGGCGAGCGGCAATCGCCATCTGGTCGGAGAAGTCCAGCGCCACCCGCTCCCTTTTCAGGGCGATATAGCGCTCGACGAGGGCCAGCAGGTCGTGCCGCGCCCACAGGTCCTTGATCATCTTGCCGCCGTCGGTGCCCGGCGTCTTTGCGCGTCCGGCCGCGGGCAACGCCTCCACGACGCCGAGCACCTCCTGCAGGTAGCCACGCACCTCATCGGGTGTGCGCAGGTGCTCGGCGAGCTCACCGGTCATCTCCACCACCGCGCTGGTGATGGTGGACTCGGCCTGCCAGACCCGATCCATCGGGCCGTCGTAGGCCGCGACGACCTCGGCCGCGAGCTGCCAGGCCGCCGCCTCGGAGAGCAGCCGCGCCTCGGGCTCGACCCCGAGCCGCAGTCCGTGCTCCCCCACCAGCCGACCGGCATAGGAGTGGTAGGTCTGCACGGTGGGCACGTCCCCGAGGGTCGGGGTGCCATCGGGGTCACCGCCAGGGGTCCAGAGGCCGACAGCCCGCAGCCGGCGAAGTCGTCGACCAATTCTCTCTGCCAGCTCGCCGGCGGCCTTCCTGGTGAAGGTGAGACCGAGCACCTGGTCCGGCTCGACCATGCCGTTGGCCACGAGCCAGACCACCCGCGAGGCCATCGTCTCCGTCTTGCCGGACCCGGCGCCGGCAACGACGAGCAGCGGGCGAAGCGGCGCCTCTATCACCGCCGTCTGCTCCTTGGTAGGGGTCGGATTATCCAGCGCCGCAGCAATATCGGCTGCCGAGCGAGCGCGGACGGTGGTGGTCACAGAGCGCCTCCTTCGGGCTGCAGTGGGCAGCACCGGCGCACCGAGCAGGTGTCACATCGCTTGCCGATCGTGGCAACGAACGTGGCGGCGCCCATCCCTTCGGCGACCTGTTCGACCAGTGCGTGGGCCCAGCGCGGGTCGTCCTGCTCGGCCAGCGGAGCCTGAGACTGCACGCCCGCCTTCCCGCCGGTGCGCCCGGCCTTGCCGAGCTGCACGAGCACGGCCCCCGCGCTGTGCTCGCCCTGTTCGAAACCGCCCTCCTCGATGGCGACCTGATAGGTGCCCAGCTGGGCGTGCTCGGGCAGCTCCTCGGCGGTTGGCTTGCCGCCACCGGTCTTGAGGTCCACGATCCGCAGTCCCTCCCGGGCGTGCGCCTCGATCCGGTCGACCCGGCCGCGCACCCTCGCCCGACCGAGCAGGACGTCGAATGGCACCTCCACACCGACCGGGTCCCAGCCCTGCGCACGGGACTCGTCGAGATAGCTCGTCAGCCGGTCGAGCATCTGGTGCGCCTCGTCGCGCTTGCGGTCGGAGATCCACCCGGCGCCAAGGCCCAGCCTCGGCCAGCGCTGATCGAGCACCCCGTGCATCTGCTCGGGCGCGGAGTCGCCGAGCTCGGCGGCGATCTCGTGCACCAGCGTGCCTACCGTGGCCGCACCGACGTCGGGACCCTGCCCGCCGCACGCGGTGAGCAGCCAGTTGACTCCGCAGGTGCCGAAGGCCTCGACCTTCGACGGGGAGACCGCAACCTCCTGGTCCGATCGACGCACCGGCCGGTCATCGCTCAGCGTGGTCAGTGCCCACCAGGAGGAGGGGTCGGCGCCCGGCACCCGCTCGTGTGCGAGGTGCCCGAGCAGACCGGCCGCCTCCGCCCGCTGGCGTTCATCGCCGGTGGCGAGCTCCCGCCGCAGCTGCGCAACGGTCGCCGGCAAGGTCATCGCCGGCGCCACTTCGCAGAACCCGCGCAGCTGGTCCAGGTGGTCGTCCCCGGTGGCATCGAGCGGGTCGACCAGATCAAGATAGGGCGACGGCTGCTCGTCGTCGCTACGAACCGCCGTGACGATCAGGCGATCTCGCGCACGGGAGATCGCCACCAGGAACTGCCGCGTCTCGTCGTAACGCACCGCCGCCTGTGCGGCGCGCAGGGAGTCGCCACGTCCGGACAGCACGTCGACCAGGCTCTCTGAACCGAGCAGCGAGCCGCGCAGCCGCAGATCCGGCCAGACCCCCTCCTGCACGCCGGCGACCACGACCAGACTCCACTCCCGACCCACCGCGGACTGCGGCGTGCGCAGCGCGACACACTCGTCCTCCGGCGCGGCAGCGGTGAGCCGGTCCCCCGGGACATCCTGCCCGCGCACGTGCTCCAGGAAGGCCGCCGGGGAGGTGCCGGGGAGACGGTCGGTGAAGGCGGCCGCGGCCTGGAAGAGGGCGACCACGGCATCGAGGTCGCGGTCGGCCCGGGCACCGGCAGGGCCGCCGGCAAGGGCGGTCTCGCTCCAGGCGGCGGCCAGGCCGGATGCGTCCCACATCGCCCACAGAATGCTCTCGGCACCGGCTCCGGACTGCTGCCGGGCCGCAAGGCCCGCTCGGGCCACCCGCGCGACTCGCCGGGCCGGTGCGACCTGGGGTCCGAGCAGGGCGAGCCAGCCGGTGTCGGTGATGGCGTCGGCCAGCAGCTCGTCACTGGATCGCTGGCCGCCGGACGCCAGCTCGTGACCACGCATGGCGCGCCGCATCCGGCGCAGCGCCACGGCGTCCGCTCCGCCGAGCGGCGAGGTCAACACGTCGATCGCGATCTGCGGGCTGACCGGCGCCTGCTCCCCCGCAGCCTCCCGAAGCACCACCTCGAAGAGCGCAAGCAGCGGACGGACCGCCGGCTCGTCGCGCAGTGGCACGACGGTGGGCGGCACCGACACCGGCACCCCTGCGCCGGCCAGCGCCCGGCGCAGGGTGGCCGCACGACCCTGCCCGCGCACGATCACCGCCATCTCCTGCCACGGCACTCCGCCTTGCAGGTGTGCTCGTCTCAGGTGCGCCGCGATATGGGCCGCCTCCTGGGACACGGCCCGCAGCAGCGCGACCTCGACCCGACCTCCCGGGCGTGCCACCGGCGTGCGGTGGGCGGCCCCGGCCACCGCGCCGATCCGGCTGGTGACACGTTCACAGGCCGCCCGCACCCGCTCGGGGGCGCGGTAGCAGGTCGGCAGCACCTGGGTGTCGGCCACCTGCCACTCGTCGGCCAGATCCATGACCAGGTGCGGGTCGGCGCCCCGGAAGCCCTGCACGGCCGCATCGGGGTCGGCAATCAGCACGACACGGGCGGCCGGACCGACGACCAGGCGCAGCAGTCGTGCCGCCGCATGGGTGAGCTCCTGTGCATCATCGACGACGACCAGCCGGGTGCCGGAGTGCAGGCGAGCCAGCGCCTCGTCGTCGCTGACGAGCAGGTCTGCGGCCGCGCCGAGGATCCAGGCAGGGTCGTAGGCTCCGGGTCGCGAGAGGGCCGTGACCTGGTCGTACTCGTTGAGCACCTGCGCCGCGGCCACCCACTCCGACCGATCATGATGGACGCCGAGCTCGCGCAGGTCGTCGGCGGTCAGTCCCCACTCGACGGCACGCATCAACAGATCGCGCAGCTGCGCGCGAAAGCCACGTGTCTCCAACGCTTCTCGGACGAAGGACGGCCAGGTCGGTGGCGTGCCGTCGCCCTGCTGATGCCCCGCGAGCAGCTCGCGCAGCACGACGTCCTGCTCCGGGCCGCTGAGCAGCCGGGGCGCCGGATCCCCGTGCAGCGCCGCATGCTGGCGCAGTATGCCGAAGCCGAGCGCCTGGTGGGTCCGTGCGACCGGCTCGGTGGACGTGCCCTGCAGCCGCGCGGTGACCCGGTCCCGAAGGGCGGACGCCTGCACCCTGGTCGGCGCCAGCAGGAGGCACTCATCGGGGCGGAGGCCACGGTCGACGGCGGACACGACCGCCTCGACTGCAAGGGTGCTCTTGCCGGTGCCGGGGGCGCCGAGCACGAGCCGGGCCCGGGTCGTGCTGTCGACAACGTCCTGCTGGACGTCGTCGAGCACCGGTGCTCCCACGGCCACGTCGGCCGCCCGTCGCATCCTCAGCATGTGCCCATCACATCATCGGGCCCCGACATCGCAGCAACGCGGCCCGGGCACCCCGGTGGGGCGGCTCAGGGCTGCAGCAAGGCGCCGGTGGCCGCCAGGATGCTGTTGCCGGACGGGTCGACCAGCTTCTGTGCCGCAATCTGGCGTGACTGATCCGACGTCTGGTAGCGCAGCGCGGGAGACGGGTCTGCGGCAATCTCGCGGATGATGTCCGCGACCGACTCTGCCGACTGTCCCGCCGCTCCGAGCGCCCCGATCCGTGCGTTGAACCGGTTGATGAGCTCCCGGTAGGGGTCGTCGCCGTCGATGTTGTCCACGTGGCCCCCGACGTTCGCGAAGAATGCGGTACGCACCGGGCCCGGTTCCACCACCGAGATGTGCACGCCGAACTCGCGCATCACCGTCGCCAGGCTCTCCATGAGTCCCTCGACAGCGAACTTGGCGGCGTTGTATGCGTCACTGAACGGCAGCGCCACCACGCCGTTCAGGCTGGTCACGGTGATCACCCGACCGGCTCGAGCCGCCCGCATGACGGGCAACACCGCCTTGGTGACCCGCGCCACACCGAAGAAGTTGAGCTCCATCGACGTCGACAGCTCGTCCAGGCCCAGCTGTTCCAATGTCCCGCGGTGCCCGGCACCGGCGTTGTTGACCAGCAGGTCGATGCCGCCGTGGTCGGCCAGCACCGACCCGATGCACGAGTCGACAGACTCGTCACTCGTGACGTCGAGGCTGCGCACTTCCACGCCAGGGCTCTCGTCGGCCAACTGTTGCAACGGCTCGCAAGACTCTGGACGGCGTGCTGTCGCCACGACGTGCCAGCCGGCCGCGGCGAGCGCCCTGGTGGTTGCCAGTCCGATGCCACCGGAAGCGCCGGTGATCACTGCGCGTGAAGGCATGGTGCAATCTTACGTGCAGTGGATCCGCCGGCTATAGCGCACCGATCCACTGCACTTACAGTGGGAAGCGGGCGCGTGCGAGGTCCACCCGGTCCAAGAAGGTGCCCTTGAGCGGGGTGCCCTCCGCACGCAGGTGCTCCAGCGCCTCCCCGTCGTGGCACTGCGCCGGCCGGCCGTCGGCCCGCAGCACGCGCCACCACGTGACCAGGCCGCCATACTGCGACATCACCGCGCCCACCTGGCGTGGTCCCTTCCCGACGACGGCCGCGATGTCCCCATAGGTGACGACGTGACCCTCCGGCACCCGCTCCACCTGGCTCAGCACCGCATCCGCATAGTTGGGCAACTCGTAGGCCGGCGGCTCGTCGGCCGGCCCGTCACCGTCAGTAGCGGGCAAGACTGGGATCCACCTCACGAGCCCAGGCCAGGACTCCGCCATCCAGCGACCGCACCGCACCTCCGGTCGCCTCCTGATAGATGCGCGCGGCTTCCTGCGACCGCGCGCCGCCCTTGCAGTAGAAGACCAGCGGAGCGTGCGGGTCCAGGTCCGCCAGCCGCTTGACGGCGGAGCCGTCCCGGAACTCTTCGACGGGCACCAGCTCGCTGCCCTCGATCGCAACGATCGACCGCTCGGCGGGCGTGCGCACGTCGATGACACGCACCGGCCCCGACCGGATGAGATCCCGCAGCTCGCGAGCGCTGATGGTCGCCACGGGTGCCAGCTGCTCGGCGGTCTCGCAGGCGAGCGCCGCCTCGTCCTCGAGCCGGGTGATCGACGGATGTGTGCCGCAGACCGGACAGTCCGGGTCGGCCTCGATCCGCACGGTGTCCCAGGTCTGGTTCATCGCGTCGTGCACCAGCATCCGACCGACAAGTGGTTCGCCCAGGCCGAGGATCAGCTTGACGGTCTCGGTGGCCTGGATCGAGCCGATCACGCCGGGAATCGACCCCAGCACTCCGGCCTCGGCGCACGAGGGGACGGTGCCGGGTGGCGGCGCATAGGGGAATACGCAGCGATAGCAAGGGCCCTCGCCTGCCCACCATACGGTGGCCTGCCCGTCGAAGCGGTGGATCGAACCCCAGACCAGTGGTAGGCCGAGCACGACGCAGGCGTCGTTGACCAGATAGCGGGTCGCGAAGTTGTCGGTGGTGTCGACGACCAAGTCGTGGTCGGCGAAGAGCAGCAGCGCACGGTCCGCATCCAGGCGGTGTTGGACCGTGTCCACCGTGACATCGGGGTTCAGCTCGCGCACCGCACGAGCCGCCGAGACCACCTTGGACTGCCCCAGGTCCACATCCCGGTGGATGACCTGCCGCTGCAGGTTGCTGACGTCAACCACGTCGTCGTCGATCACCGTGAGGTGTCCGACACCCGCAGCGGCGAGGTAGAGCAGCACCGGCGCCGCCAGGCCCCCCGCGCCGACGACCAGGACACGCGCGGCGCGCAGCCTGCGTTGGCCATCCTCGCCGATCTCCGGAAGGAGCAAGTGACGGGAGTAGCGCTCGACCTCCCCCAGTGGCAGGGCGGCGCCCAGTGGCACGAGCGGATCACGACTCATCCGAGGCCCCTGCGAAGTACCGAGTGAGGGCCAACGAGGACTTCGCGGGGTATTCATGCCACCTGAGCGTAGTCAGGCAGAATAGGATGCCGGAAAGATACTGACGCGTAGTCCCACATCTCGAGGAGTTCACGTAGTGGCAACGATCCCAGACACCAGCAGTAGGGGCCGTCTGCCTCGTTCGGCCCGGCGGGCGCAGCTCATGGAGGCGGCACAGTCCGTCTTCGTGGAGTCCGGCTATCACGCGGCGGCGATGGATGAGATCGCCGATCGCGCGCACGTCAGCAAACCGGTGCTCTACCAGCACTTTCCTGGCAAGCTCGACCTCTACCTCGCTCTGCTCGACCTGCACACTGCCGAGCTCCCCACGCTGATACGCAGCGCCTTGGAGTCCACCACTGACAACAGCAGCCGAGTGGCCGCGGCAATCGACGCGTTCTTCGCGTTCGTGGAGCGCAAGGACGCCGCGTTCCGTCTGGTCTTCGAGTCCGACCTGACCAACGAGCCGGCGGTCGCCGAGCGGGTCGACCGGATGAGCGCCCAGTGCGCGTCGGCCATCGCGGATGTCATCGCCGAACAGACCGGACTGCCGGCGGAGCAGTCCCTCATGCTCGGTGTCGCACTGGTCGGCATGTCCCAGATCGTCGCGCGCTACTGGTTGCAGCAGGGTGTGCGCATCCCGCGGGAAGACGCCTCTCGCCTGGTGGCTACGCTCGGCTGGCGAGGCATGGGCGGCTTCCCGCTGCAAGGCGAGCAGGACCAGCCGGAATAAGAACCGGTCGCCGCGCGCTGTGCCGAGCAGACGCTGGGCGCCCACCATCGCCTGAGCAGGCCGAGATTGCAGCACCAGAGAGGGATTCCATCGTGGAGGTCAGGATCGGCGTGCAGCACGTCGCACGCGAGGTAGTCATCGAGTCGAAGCAGACTCCCGATGAGGTCCGTGAGCAGGTCGCCTCGGCTCTCGAGAAGGGCACTCCCCTCACGCTGACCGACGAGCGCGGTCACACCGTGACCGTCCCGGCGGCCGTGCTGGGATACGTCGACGTCGGTTCCGAGCAGCCGTTCAAGGTCGGATTCGGCAGCTAGAAACACCCGATGGAAGGCGACCGGTGGAGTTACCACCGGTCGCCTTCCATCGGGACGTGCGGGTCACAGGTCGGCGATTGCCTCCAGCGGCTTGGTGCGGGCCGCTCTGATCGCCGGCCAGAGCGCCGCCAGGACCCCGGCAACGGCCGCACCGGCCATCGTGATGGCGATCAGGTTCCACGGCAGCACGATGGTCGTCAGGCCCCACTGGCGGAACGTCCTGGCCAGTCCCCACCCGAAGAACACTCCGATCACCATCCCCAACAGCGCACCGAACACAGCGATCAGGAACGACTCCAGGTAGATCGTGCGCCGCACCTGCGCCCGCGCCATACCGACCGCGCGCAGCATCCCGATCTCGCGCTTGCGCTCGACCACGGACAACGCCAGCGTGTTGACGATGCCGAGCACCGCAATCACCAGTGCCAGCCCGAGCATCGCGTAGAGCACGGTGAGCATCGTGTCGATCTGCGAGGACTGCTGACCCTTGAACTCGGCGCGGTTCTGCACCTTGACCGTCAGATAGCCGTCGGTGACGTCACCGATCCGTGCCTGAACCGCGTCCTGGCTGACGCCCGGCTCGGTCTTCACGAGCACGAACGAGTCCTGCTGCAGGGGCTTCGGCACCAGCTTCTGGTAGGCCGCCTCCCCCAGCTGCCAGGGGCCGAGCAGCTGAGCGTCCCGATAGACGCCGGTCACCGTGACCGGCACCGTGGCGCCCGCCAGGCTGGTGAACGTCACCGTGTCGCCGCGGTGCCAGCCCTTGTCCGCGCTGGTCTTGCTGGAGACGATGATGCCGTTCGGCGGGATCGTCGACGAGGCGCCGCCCAGCATCGTGTAGGGCGTGACGCTCTCCAGATCGCCGTGCGCCGCAGACCCCCCGACCTGCTTGCCGTCGACCGTGGCCGCCACCGGGCTGATCCGCACGACCGATGCGATGCCGTCGACCTTCGCCACCTGCTGGGCGATCTGCGGGCGCAGCACGCCCTGCGAGTCCGTGATGACCAGGTTGGCATTCAGCCCCGCGTCGAC
This sequence comes from Leekyejoonella antrihumi, assembly GCF_007845645.1. GTDB lineage: Bacteria > Actinomycetota > Actinomycetes > Actinomycetales > Dermatophilaceae > Leekyejoonella > Leekyejoonella antrihumi. The sequence continues at coordinate 37,820 of NZ_VCQV01000036.1, read as the reverse complement.
GGCGTGGTCGATCGAGCCCTTGAAGCTGGACCCGAGCGTCCCGATGACCGCCACCAGCATCAGCCCGAGAGTCAGGGCGAAGGCGGTCGCAGCGGTGCGTCGGCGGTTGCGCATCGCGTTGGTGCGCGCCAGTCGCCCGATCTTGCCGAAGGGCGCGGCGAAGATGCGGCCGAGCAGTCCCACCACCGGGCCCGCGAGCGCCGGAGCACCAAGGACGACGGCGATGATGCCGCACATCGCACCGATGCCGACGGTCGTGGCGGCATTGCCACCCTGTCCACTTGCCCCGACCGCCACGAGCACCGCCGCGATCGCGGCGAGCACGGCCGCGATCAGGGTGCGCACCAGGATGGATGCCTGCCCGTCGGTCTGACTCTCGCGCATGGCCTCCACCGGGGAGACCTGCGACGCCCGGCGTGCGGGGGCGTAGGCGCTGACCATCGTGACGACGACACCGACCAGGAGACAGGCGACAACGGGACTGACACCCAGCATCAGGGAGCCCTGCGGCAGTCCACTGCTTGCGGTGAGGGCCTGCAGAGCCGCCGCGATACCGACGCCCGCGCCCAGACCTACTGCGGAGCCGACCAGTCCCACGACGAAGGCCTCCAGCAGCACCGCACGGGTCAACTGGCGACGGCTGGTCCCGATCGCGCGCAGCAGCGCCATCTCACGCACCCGCTGAGCCACGATCATCGAGAACGTGTTGTAGATGATGAAGGTCCCGACGATCAGCCCGATCGCGGCGAAGGCCAGCAGGATGTAGTTGAAGACGTCCAGGAACTGGTTGACGCTGTCCTTGTCGGACTGGCGCACCTCGGCCCCGGTCTGCACCTTGAGGATGCTCGGGGTGATCTTCTCGATCCTGGAGGTGAGCTGCTCCGGGCTGACCCCGGCCACGGCGCTCAGCTGCACCGTCGACGCGTGCCGGCCGTCGCTGAACAGCTGACGGGCAACCGGCTGCGCGAAGTCGACCTCGGTGTAGCCACTGGTCGCGCCCGCCATCTTCTCGAGGCCGACGACGGTGACGGTCATCGGTACGCTGCTGCCGGTGCCGACGACGACCTGCGTCCTCGAGCCGACCTGCAGCCCGGCCTTCTTGGCAGCGCTCTCGTTGATGGCCACCTCGTGCGATCCGCGCGGAGCACGTCCACCGGGCAGGATGGTGGTGCTGCTGGGGTCGAGGGAGCCGGCCGGCGGGAGGTAGCCGGAGCCGACACTCGGCGCTCCACCGGTGCTGAGGGCCTTGCCGTCCGCCGCGGCGATGGTGATCGGCGCGGTATACGTGGTCACCACCTGGTCGACGCCGAGGCCCCTCTTGTCCTTCTCGATCGTGGCGATGAGTGAGTCGGGCACGCCGAGAGTGCCGGAGTCCTTGGGGCTGATCTGCGCGTCGACGCCGACGGCGACCTGGTCGAAGATGCCGTTGAACGAGTTCTTGACCGTCGTCGTGAAGATCATCGACCCGGCGACGAACGACGTGCCGAGCACGACGGACAGCACGGTCAGCAGCAGCCGAAGCTTGTGTGCCGCAAGGTTGCGCAGCGACACCTTGCGCATGGCGCCGGAAGCCATCTCAGTTCACCCTGGCCGGCTGCTGCGGGTCGTCGAGGTGCTTCATGTAGTCGTAGATGTCGTCCGGTGTCAGCCCCCGCTGGTCACTGACGATGTGACCGTCGGCCAGGAATATCACCCGGTCGGCGTAGCCGGCGGCATGCGCATCGTGAGTCACGATGACGACGGTCTGCTCGAACTCGTCCACCGATGCCCGCAGGATGGACATCACCTCGCTCGACGAGCGCGAGTCGAGGTTGCCGGTCGGCTCGTCGCCGAAGACGATCTCGGGCCGGCCGACCAGCGCCCGGGCACACGCCACCCGCTGGACCTGTCCGCCGGACAGCTCACTGGGGCGGTGTCGCAGCCGATCGGTGAGGCCCAGTCGATCGGTGACCAGGTCGAACCAGTCCGGGTCCACCCTGCGGCCGGCGATGTCCAGGGGCAGGGTGATGTTCTCACGTGCCGTCAGCGTCGGCACCAGGTTGAAGGACTGGAAGACGAAACCGATCCGGTCCCGGCGCAGGCGGGTCATCTTCTTGTCGGAGAGGCCAGTCAGCTCGGTCGCTCCGATGGTGACGATGCCGCTGCTCGCGGTGTCCAGACCGGCCAGACAGTGCATGAGGGTGGACTTACCGGATCCGGACGGACCCATGATGGCGGTGAACTCCCCCTTGCCGAACGCCACCGAGACACCCTTCAAGGCCTCGACGGTCGTCTGGCCGGAGCCGTAGACCTTGGTCAGCTCGCGTGCGCTTGCCGCGGCGAGCGAGGCGGGACGGGATGTGATCGCCCGGTCGCCGGATGGGACAGCCATGACTGCCTTTCGTGAAGTTCCTCCGCTGACGATTGTCAGCCCTGATACGACCCAATCAGCCACGCGGTGACGCCGCTATCGGGGACATCCCTGATCCTGCCCGGATCGACCCTGACTCACATCGCCCGACGGTCTGATCTTGTCGCGATCGAACTCATACGGAGGGTGGAGTCTCGGCGACAACCTCTCGCCACGATCCGGCCACAATGGGCGATTCGAGCCCCTGTCGGCCCCGTTCGTGGGGCTATGGTGTGGCATCCGTGGTCGACCTCCATCGTCCACAGCCCGTCAGCAGGCCGACTCCAAGGAGTGAGAAGCACATGATCGGTTCCATCATCGGCGCAATCATCGGTGGCTTGATCATCGGTGTCCTGGCACGACTCGTGCTACCAGGCAAGCAGAACATCTCGATGTTGATGACCATCGGCATCGGCATCGTGTCATCCTTCGTCGCCAGCCTGATCGTCGGCGCGATCGGCTACCGAAACGCCCACGGCATCGCGTGGATCCCGCTGATCGTCGGAGTCATCGTGGCCGCTGTCCTGATCACTCTCTACTGCAACCACGCAGGCAGAAAGTCCATCGCCCGCTGACTCGAACCGACGCGAGACCGCTTCCCCGAGAGGCATACTCACTCCCTGAACGGCATACTTCTTGGTATGCCTGCCGGCGGGTTTGTATGCCTCTCGAGCGTTCAGGCGGTCAGGCCGAGCGCCTCCATCCGTGCGGTGTGCGCGTCGGTGATGCGGGTGAACAGGCGCATCAGCTCACCCAGGTCGAAGCCGTGACCCGAACCGTCGTCAATGAGCAGCGAGGTGAGCTCGTCCTGCTCGGCGGCCACGCGCTGCGCCTGAGACAGCGCCTCACCGACCAGCCGCCGACCCCACAGCGCGAGACGCCCGGCCACCGTGCCGTCCGCGACGATCGCCTTCGTGAGCTCGGCCTTCGCAAACTCCGTCTGACCGCTGTCCTTGAGGACTTCCTCAACCAGTGACCGGGTCGGCGGGTCGACCAGTGCAGCACACTCCCGGTAGAAGTCGGTGGCGATGCTGTTGCCCGCATACACCTTCATCAGCCCCTCCAGCCAGCTGCTGGACTGGATCCGGTGATGCCAGGTGTCGATCGCCTTGGCAAACGGTGCCATGGTCTCCTGCGGATCGACGCCCAGCTCCTTCAAGCGCGCCACCAGCCGCTCATAGTGGTCGAATTCATGCACGGCCACTCGCGCCAGCGCGACCTTGTCGCGTGGCTGCGGGGCGGTGTCCGCGTCGTGCACGATGGTGAAGAAGCTCACCAGTTCCCCGTAGGCCAGCGCACCGAGCAGCGCGACCACGCCGCGTCGAAACACGGGATCCTGCAGGTCGGCCTCGGTGCGGCTGCGCACCGTCACCGGGTGCGGATTCGAGGTCGCGTCATCGGGCATGGGGGTGATCGTAGTCGGCGACAGGTACACTCAAGGCGTCAACAAGGTGCCCGGTCGGCATACGGCATGACGCGCGCAGCACCATGAGCTGCACTTCCTGGTAAAACTCCGATCGGCTCCCACACCTGGTGGCCCGCACGCCTGACGTGCGCGTGGCCCCGATCGAAGGACCAACGGCACATGACTGAAAGCACGACGCCCGAGCCCACGACGGACTCGGCACCTGAACCGGTGGCCAGTTTCAGCGACTTCGGCGTGCACGCCGACATCGTCGCCGCGCTTGCGGATGCCGGCATCACCACCCCCTTCCCGATCCAGTCGATGACCCTGCCGGTCGCTATGGGTGGGCACGACATCATCGGGCAGGCCAAGACCGGCACCGGCAAGACCCTGGGTTTCGGCGTGCCGCTGCTGCACAACACGGTCAGCCCGGTCGACGCGGGGTTCGACCAGTTGCCCGCACCTGGCCGCCCGCAGGCTCTGGCGGTGGCCCCGACCCGCGAGCTCGCGAACCAGGTCGCCAGTGACCTGAGGACCGCCTCGAAGCGACGCGGGATCCGCGTCATGACGGTCTACGGCGGCCGAGCCTACGAACCACAGATCGAGACCCTGAAGGAGGGTGTCGAGGTGGTGGTCGGCACGCCCGGCCGACTGATCGACCTGGCACAGCAGGGCCACCTGGACCTCTCCTACGTCAAGTCCGTCGTGCTCGACGAGGCCGACGAGATGCTCGACCTGGGCTTCCTGCCGGATGTCGAGAAGCTGCTGGCCATGACCCCCGCCTCGCGCCAGACGATGCTCTTCTCCGCGACGATGCCGGGTGCCGTCGTGGCGCTGGCACGCCGCTACATGACCCAGCCGACGCACATTCGCGCGATGGACGACGCGCAGGACGACGGCCACACCATCAAGGCGATCGAGCAGTTCGTCTACCGCGCGCACGCCATGGACAAGGTCGAGATGCTCTCGCGGATCCTGCAGGCCCGCGACCGGGGCCTGACCATCGTCTTCACCCGCACCAAGCGCACCGCAGCCAAGGTGTCCGACGAGCTGATCACCCGCGGGTTCGCCGCCGGCGCGATCCATGGCGATCTCGGCCAGGGCGCGCGGGAGCAGGCGCTGCGCGCGTTCCGCGCCGGCAAGGTCGACATCCTGGTGGCCACCGACGTTGCCGCCCGCGGCATCGACGTCGAGCACGTCACGCACGTGGTCAACTACCAGTGCACCGAGGACGAGAAGACCTACGTGCACCGCATCGGTCGCACCGGTCGGGCCGGCAACACCGGCGTGGCCGTCACATTCGTCGACTGGGACGACATGCCGCGCTGGTCGCTGATCAACAAGGCACTGGACCTGGGCATCCCGGAGCCGGTGGAGACCTACTCCTCATCCGAGCACCTCTTCACCGACCTGGACATCCCCACGGACGCCGGCGGCACGCTCCCCCGCTCGAAGCGCACCCGCGCCGGGCTCAGCGCCGAGAAGGTCGAGGATCTCGGTGAGACCGGCGGCCACGGCTCCCGCGGCGGCTCCTCCGCACGCGGCGGGTCGTCACACGGCGGGTCGTCACGCGGCGGGGCCTCACGAGGCGGCATGAAGCAGTCCCACCGTCGCGAACCGAGCAAGCAGCGCGACGAGCGATCGAGCACGGCGTCGGGCGACGCACCACGCCGTCGACGTCGACGGCGCACCCGCGGCGCAGAGCAGGGAACCGATAGCACCACGTCCTAGCCTGCGCAGCCACGGGAGGGTGAACTGTTCATGAGCGATGCACCATTCAGTCCGACAACGGTGGCCGCACTGCGGCTTGCCGACCGGCGGTTGCGCGGCGCCGAGCGCGGCGCCGACTCCTTCCGGTATGCCGTGTGCCGCAACACCCTGTGCACCCTCACCAGAGTCGACAGCTTCTACATCGCGTTCTACCGCGGCACGAACGACATGGTCTTTCCCTATCTCTTCGACGGTGACGCGTTCCAGCCGCCGGATGTCGGCTCATTCGGACCGCACGGCCTGTCGTACTGGATCCGGATGAGCAAGCGGACCTATCGGCCATCTCAGGACGGCGGCGCGCTGCTCGCCCGGTGTCTCCCGTTCGGGGATTTGGAGCAGGTCACCCGCGACACGATCGTGTGCCCACTGCTGGACCCGGCCTCCGGCGAGGTCGTCGGCCTGATGTCGGCGGGTTCACAGGTGGCCGATGTCTACACCGACGAGATGGTCGAAGCCGCCGAGTGGCTGGCGCGGGCCCTCATGCACGCCATCACGCAGGACTCGAAGGACCTGAGCCCCCTCGAGCTCTACACGCTCTATCCCGAGCTGGACAGCGCCCAGATCCGTGACGAGGCCGACCTGTTCATCCAGGTCGCCGCGCGCATGGAGGAGTTGCACTGCGCCGTCGCGGACCTGGCCGCGCAGGCCGGGTCTCGCGGGGACGAGCAGCTGTCGACTGCGGCCGAGGAGACCCGCGAGCTCTGCGAACGGCTGCAGGTCGAGATCGCGGACCTGTTGCGCCACGAAGGCGCCGACGAGTCACCGGACCCGTTGAGTGTGCTGACCGAGCGCGAGTCCGAGGTGGCCCGCCTGATTGCTCGGGACCACCCCTCCAACGCCGAGCTGGCGGCGAGTTTGCACATCTCGGAAAAGACCGTCAAGACGCACGTGAGCAACATTCTGCGCAAGCTGGACATCAGTCAGCGCTCGGCCATCGGTTGGCTGCTGCAGTCCAATGGCGAGCAGATGTCCGCGCTGCTGAACCGGACCATGTCTACAACTAAGTCCTAGTCCCGTCCGCGGCACAATCCGTCCAAGACCGATGGCGCTCGGCGGACTCGTCGGCCACGATGGACCCGGTCATCGTCGTGGGGGACGACCAGGTCGCAAACCGGCGTGGTAGACGACCGGGGAGTCGCCAGTGCAACAGGGGGGTACTGGCGCCTTGTTCCCCACCCGCTTGTCCGTCAGCTGATCAGGCGTCGGGTTCGAGGGCGGCCCAGGAGCTCTGCTCGGGTCCCATCGCCTGACCTTCGGGGCACAGCTGCCGAAAATCGCACCACCGGCACAGCGGCGACGGACGTGGCGCGAACTGCGGCGCTTCCACTCCGAGCTCGGCGTAGACAGCATCGGCCTTGCGAAGGTCGGCCGCGATCGACTCGGCCTCGGCGACCTTACGGGTCAGCGACTCCTGCGTGTGCTCATGGGCGATGACCTCCCGGGTCGGGACGTGATGCAGCTCGACCCGAGAGCACTGCCGGTGGAAGATCCGCGAGGACGCGGCGGCATACATCGCCAGCGCCAATGACGTGCGCGCGCCATCGGGATCAAGGGGCCGGCGCGAGGTCTTGTAGTCGACGACGACCAGCTCGCCGTCGCGGTCATCCAGCCGGTCGATGCGCCCGGACATCGTGATCTGGTCGGTCTTGAGTCCGACGGTGCGCTCGATCCCGAGCGGGCGCAGGTCCCGGTCGATGCCGCGCAGGTAACCGACCACTTCGTCGCTGACCCGGCCTCGCCAGCGGTTCGACTGGGCCGGGTCCTTGAATCCCAGGTCGATCCAGGAGGTGCGCACCAGCTCGTTCACTCCGGCCGGAGTCTGCTGCTGCGCGGGCAGGTCCCAGAAGTCACGCAACACGTTGTGGGTCGTCAGCCCGACCGAGGTGTGCGCCCGCTGTCGTCGACGTGGTGGCGTGGGGCGGTCGAGGTAGGCCATCCGATACATCCGGGGGCAGTCCAGCCACGTCGTCAACCGGCTGGGACTGGCTCGGTAGAGACGTTGCGGCATACCCGGCAGGGCCTGCTGGTTCATGGCCGCATCACGGCCGTGCCGCTGGTGGCCCGGGTCTCGATCGCCGTGAGGACCTGCGGGTCGGTGGTGTGCTCCCCCAGCCTGTTCGGCTTGCCGGCGCCGTGGAAGTCGCTGGATCCGGTCGCCAGCAGCCCGAGCCGTTTGACCAGGTCGGCGGCGTGCTCGGTCGCCTCGACGTCGTGATCGCGGTGGTATACCTCGAGGCCGGCTAGACCGGCGTCCGCCATGCGTTCGATCACCTCGTCGTCGACGATGCGGCCGCGCTGGGCGGCGAACGGATGGGCCATGACGGGCACCCCGCCAGCCGCTCGCACCAGCTCGACGGCGTGCACGGGGTCGGGCGCGTAGTGCGAGGCGTGGTACCGGCTGCGACTGTGCAGGTAGTGCTCGAAGGCCTCCTCGCGGGAGGCGACGATCCCTCGAGCGACGAGCGCGTCGGCGATATGCGGGCGGCCGAGGGTCGCGCCCGGCGCGGCCTGCGCCGTCACCTCGTCCCAGCGCAGTCCCGTGTCCGGCCCGAGCAGATCCACGATCCGACGGGCCCGAGTCAGTCGCGACTCCCGGGCGCGCTCGATCTCCTGCAGCAGGCCTGGCTCGCTCGGGTCGATGAGGTAGCCGAGCAGGTGCACGCTGATGCCGCGGTGTGCACACGAGACCTCGATGCCCGGCACGAGCGCGACCCCCGTGGCCGGTACCGCCGCGGCGGCACCCGGCCATCCGCGGGTCGTGTCATGGTCGGTCAGCGCGACGGCGTCCAGCCCGGCCCGCTGCGCAGCCGCCATGACGGCGGCGGGGTGCAGCGTGCCATCGCTCTCGGTGGAGTGGGCGTGCAGGTCGATGCGCATCACCGCAGGCTATCGGAGCCGACGCGCCGACCGTTCCGGTCGCATGCCGCGCGCCAACCTGACAGAGTAGAGACGTTCTGTGGGCAGCAAGGCAAAGGGAGGGACATCTCGTGAGTGACTTCACTCCACCAGGTGGCGAGGGAGACCGCGATCAGCCACCGCGCTACCCGGGAGCGCCCGGTTATGACGCATCCGCACCGGGCGCCATGCCGGGCGGTGAGTCGGCCATGGTCACCAAACCACCGGTGCCGAAGTCGCTCGCCATGGCGGTGAACTTCATGTATGCCGGGGCCGTGGTCAGCCTCATCTCGCTCATCATCACGCTCTTCTCCCGCGGGGCCATCCACGACGCGGTGGTCAAGGCCAGCAACCAGAGCGGCGCCAAGCACCTCACCGCAACCGAGATCTCCACCGCGGTCAACGTGTCGTTCGGCATCGGCATCGTGCTCGGGATCATCGGCGTCGGCCTATGGGTGCTGATGGCACGGAAGAACCAGGACGGCCGATGGTGGGCCAGGGTGGTGGCCACCGTCCTCACCGTCCTGGCGGTGCTGAGCACGCTCAGCACCCTCACCCGAAGCGGCTCGACGGCCTTCACGACCATCCTGTCGATCGTCACCGTGATCATCGCCATCATCGCAACGGTGCTGCTCTACCGACCGGACAGCGGCGAGTTCTTTGCGCAATGCAAGGCCATGCGCAACCCGCGGTAGGCCTGCACGGGCGATGCTCGGCTGCGCACCGTAACCTCTGGGCCATGAACCGACGTCGTGCACTCGCCTTCGCCATCCTGCCCATGACCGCCTCAGTGGCGCTGGCCGGGTGCCAGTTCGGCTCGTCCACACCGGCGGCCAGCAGCACCCCCAGCACCAGCACGACCACCACGACGAGCTCTGCCTCGCCGACACCGTCCGTGGTGACTTCTGCGGTCAAGGGCAGCACGCCGGGCGCCAAGAAGGCCTTCCGCGTTGTGGTGCCGAGCGGGTGGACGAACACCACCTCTGCGCACAAGTCCACCGTCATGTTCCTGCAGTCCAAGACGCAGGCGGGCCACTTCTACCCGACCTTCAACGTGATTCGGCAGCAGCAAACGCCGCTGCCTCAGCTTGGCGACGTCGTCCAACAAGCCCAGATCGCGATGCGGCAAGGAGGCGCAACGGTCACCCAGGTCGCCGATCGGACCATCGGTGGCGAGCCGGCGGAAGGTTATCTCGCCAACCGCACCGCCAACGGTCAGCAGGTCGCGCAGACGCAGTACTTCGTGATCCACAACGGCGTCATCTACACGACCACCATGAGCTCCGACGCCGGCACGCGCACGCAGGCCGACCAGACCCAGGACGGCATCCTCGACACCTGGTCCTGGGCCGCCGGCTGACGTGCGACGATGGAACGGTGAGTGAGAAGCAGCAGCAGGCAGAGCACCGTAGTCGTCCCAGCAGCGCCGCATTCAGAGACTTCGTCTCATCCGGTTGGGCGCCGCGAAGTGACACCCGGCCGGCCCGGGTCGAGGTCGCGGAGTATGCCGCCCGGCGTCGTGAGCGAGTCTCGCAGGAGTACCCCGCCGACCGACTCGTCGTGCCCGCCGGTGGCCTGAAGGTCCGCAGCAACGACTGCGACTACGTTTTCCGCCCACACTCGGCATTCGCGCACCTGACCGGTCTGGGCAGCGACCGCGAGCCGGACGCCGTGCTCGTCCTGGAGCCGCAGGACGGCGGCGGACACCAGGCCACGCTCTACTTCCGGCCACTCGCCGGTCGTGACACGCAGGAGTTCTTCGGGGACTCGCGGTATGGCGAGTTCTGGGTCGGCGCGCGGCCCACGCTCGAGGACGTCGAGGCGGAGCTCGGCATACACGCCCGACACATCGACGACCTGCCCGATGCCGTCGCCAAGGATGCGGGCACCGTGCCGGTCCGCGTCGTGCGCGATGCGGACGGCGACATCGCCGCGCTGGTCGACAAGGCTCGCGAGGGAGCCCATCAGGAGTCCAGCGACGAACGGACTCAGGAGCAGGCGGAGGCCGACGTCGACCTCGCCCGCTTCCTGTCGACGATGCGCCTGCTGAAGGACGAGTGGGAGATCGAGCAGATGCGCGATGCCGTCAAGGCGACGAATGACGGGTTCGAAGCAGTCATCGCCGACCTGCCCGAGGCGGTGCGTCGTGGTCGCGGCGAGCGCTGGGTGGAGGGCGTCTTCGGCCTGTACGCACGACACGGAGGCAACGGCGTCGGCTACGACTCGATCTGCGCGTCGGGTGACCACGCCAACACGCTGCACTGGATCAAGAACACCGGGGACGTCAAGGACGGCGACCTGATCCTGCTGGATGCGGGCGTCGAGGTCGACTCGCTCTACACCGCCGACATCACCCGGACCCTGCCCGTCGGCGGCACGTTCTCGGATGCTCAGCGCAAGGTCTATGACGCGGTCTACCGTGCCCAGCAGGCGGGGCTGGACGCCATCAAACCGGGCAACACGTTCTCCGACGTGCACGCCGCCGCGATCCGGGTGATCGCCGAGACGTTGTTCGAGTGGGGGATGCTGCCCGAGGGCGTCGACGTCGAGGCGACCCTGGCCAAGGAGGGGCAGTACCATCGCCGCTGGATGGTCCACGGCACCAGCCACCACCTCGGCCTCGACGTCCACGACTGCGCCTTGGCCCGTCAACTCGACTACATGGACGCCGAGCTCACTCCCGGGATGATTCTGACCGTCGAGCCCGGGCTCTACTTCAAGGCCGACGACCAGCTGGTCCCCGAGGAGCTGCGCGGCATCGGCGTGCGGATCGAGGATGACGTGCTCGTCACCCAGGACGGCCACGACAACCTGTCCGGCTTCATGCCGCGCAGCAGCGACGAGATCGAGGCGTGGATCGCCGGCGTCTGGGACGCCAAGCGCTGACCGCGGGCTCGTCGGGGCGCTCGCCGGATCAGAAGACGCTGATCCGGCGACCGTTCGCCACGAGGTTGGTGCGGATCAGCTCATCGATCGCCCCGGTGGATACCCGGCAGCATCCGTGCGAGGCGTTGTACGGCGGCACCACGGACGGGTTGTCCCCATGGATCGCGATGCCGCCGTTGAAGAAGTACGGGCGGTAGAGCGCACCGAGGTCGTTGTACACCCATCCGTTCACGTGCCGGAAAACGGTGAAGTGCCCGCTGGGGGTCTGCCCGTTGTACCAGTGCCCGTGACTCAAAAACGGCCTGTTCGCACCGGTGCTCGTGTTGAACGTGTACCGGACCGAGCCGCCCCACACGGCGATCGCGAGCTGCTTCGACTTGTCGATCTCGATGCGGTACCCCCCGTAGCGTGATTTCGGCCGCTGATAGCGCAGGATCCGGTTCCAGGTGATCGGGCCGACGACGCCGTCGCGGCTCAGTCCCCACCACTTCTGCACGGCGTATACCGCCTGCAGGGTCATTGGCCCGAATGACCCGTCGATGCCGCCCAGCCAGTAGCTCTGTGCGGCCAGGCGGGTCTGCAGGTCACGCACCGCCGAGCCGGACGAACCGGACCTCAGCACCGGATAACTTGCGGCCGCCAGGCCCGGGCGCACTGCCCGTTCGGCGGCATCGGCGTGCGGCGCCGATGCCAGCCCGCCCAGTCCCAGCGTTCCCAGTGCTGCCAGGCCCTGCAGTGCCTGACGGCGCCCCAGCTGCACACGGTCGCCCCGCGGACCGGCCGACTCCCTGCGATCACGACTGTCGATATTCATCTTGATGTCCTCTGCTGCTCCAGCGCCCTTCCAAGCGCGACGAGCCCCCCGGCTGCGTCACAGTGATAGACGTGCGCTTTCGCCGGCCGGTTGGCGCGCGCGCCCGTATGTGCGGGCAGCGGGCCGGTGCGCAATAACTCACCCATGCACTGCATCGCTGCGACCCGCGGCGCAACTGCGTAGAGTTGCTTGCCATGCCTGATGTGACCGCCGCCTTGAGCAAGTCCGACGTGCTGTGGATCGAGCTCACCGACCGCACCTGGCCGGCCTGGCACGTCTGGGTCGACGACACGGCATACGTCGTATGTGGCACGGGTGAGCAACCGTTGCCCGACCTGCCGGCCGAGGTGACGCTGATCGTGCGCGCCAAGGACACCCGCGCCCGCGTGGCCGGCATCCCCGCCGCCGTCCACCGGGTCCTGCCGGACACGCCCGAGTGGCAGATCGCCGCGGACGCACTGGCCCCCGCCCGCCTCAACCCGGTCCCGGGCGACCAGGCGCAGCGCTGGGCGGACCAGGCAACCGTATGGGCGCTGCGCCCCGATCTTGCCGCGGCCGACACCTCCGCTGCGCCGGACCAGGGCAGCGGCACCCGGGAACCGGTGCCCACCCCCGCCACCACCGACAGCTGGCATCCGGCGCACCGTCCGACGCGCCGAATGCGCCGTAAGGCCACCGGCTAGATACGCTGTCACCCGTGAGTTCGACGACCCGTGTATTCGTGGCCCGGATTGCCGGACTGACGGTGCTCGACCCCTTGGGCGACAGCGTCGGTCGGGTCCGGGACGTCGTGGTCACCTTTGGCCGCACCGGGGTCCCGCGCGCGATCGGTCTGGTGATCGAGGTCGCCGGCCGACGTCGCGTCTTTGTGCCGATGACCCGCGTCACCAGCATCAGCCCCGGCTCGGTGATCACCACCGGTCTGGTCAACATCCGCCGCTTCGAGCAGCGCGCGAACGAGACGCTGGTGCTTGCCGAGATCCTGGACCGCACCGTGCAGGTCAGCGACGGCGACGAGCACTACACCGCCGTTGTCGAGGACCTCGCGATCGAGCAGAACGCCCGGCGCGACTGGTTCGCCGTGCGGGTCTTCGTCCGCGAGCGCAGCACCGCGTCCTCGGCATCGAAGGCGATGTCCCGTCTCACCCGGCGCCGCAGCGGTCGCACGGCCCTGGTCCCTGTCGAAGACGTGACCGGCCTGCACCTCCAGGCGGAGGCGCAGAGCGCCGAGCTGCTGTTGGAAACCTACGACGACCTGCGCGTCGCCGACCTCGCCGAGGTCATCCACGACCTGTCACCCAAGCGTCGGGCGGAGGTGGCCGAGGCCCTGGCCGACAGCAAGCTGGCCGACGTGCTGGAGGAGCTGCCGCAGGACGACCAGCTGGAGATCATGGCGGGACTGGATCGTGAGCGCGCCGCCGACGTGCTCGAGGCCATGGAGGCCGACGACGCCGCGGACCTGCTGGCGGAGCTGCCTCCGGGACAGGCCGAGTCGCTGCTCGCGCTGATGGAGCCGGACGAGGCCGCCGACCTGCGCCGCCTGCTCACCTACGACGAGAACACCGCCGGTGGCCTCATGACGCCGGACCCGGTGATCCTCGGTCCCGAGGCGACGATTGCCGAAGCGCTCGCCATGGTCCGCCGCGAGGAGATCGCCCCGGCGCTGGCGTCGTCGGTCTTCGTGTGCCGCCCGCCGATGGAGACTCCAACCGGCAAGTTCATCGGGATGGTGCACACCCAACGCCTGCTGCGTGAGCCGCCGCACAGCAGCGTCGGCTCCTTCGTCGACAAGACGATTGAGCCGCTCGACCCGCAGACCCTTCTGGGGCACGTCACCCGGATGCTCGCCACCTACAACCTGGTCAGTGTCCCGGTCGTCGACGGGGACGGGCGCCTGCTCGGCGCGATCACGGTCGACGACGTGCTGGACCACATCCTGCCGGAGGACTGGCGTGAGGCCCGCCACGATGTGCGACGCCAGGAGGCGCAGAAGCCCGGTGGAGAGGTCAGGCACCTACCATGAGCGCCACCCCACAAAGTTCTCCGCTCCCAAGCTCGCTCCGATACTTTGCGGGGGCCCCGACATGAGCGACCAGAAGAACAGCGTGCGCACTCGGCGCTCCGGCGCGTTCCGGCGCACAGCCGAGCCCAGCCGACTCGACCAGCCCCGCGAGGCTCGCACCGGGCTGCTGCCACGACCGCACCTCGACCCGGACGCGTTCGGGCGCTTCGCCGAGCGGTTCGCCCGGTTCATGGGCACCGGCGCGTTCCTGGTCGGCATGTCGCTGTTCATCGTCATCTGGGTCACCTGGAACGTCGCGGGACCGCAGGCCCTGCGCTTCGACCCACGGTGGTTCATCTTGCTGAACCTGATCTTTTCGACCCAGGCGTCGTATGCCGCGCCGTTGATCCTGCTCGCCCAGAACCGGCAGGACGACCGCGACCGGGTGACCCTGGAGCAAGACCGGGGCCGCGATGAGCGCAACCTTGCGGACACCGAGTTCCTCACCCGTGAGGTCGCGTCGCTGCGACTGGCGATGCGTGACACCGCAACCCGCGACTTCGTGCGCTCCGAGCTGCGCTCGTTGCTGGAAGAGATGGAGGATCGCGGCTACCTACGGTCCCCTCAGAAGCCGGAGCGGCATACCGCCGAGTAGAGCCGAAGCACCGGCTCCTACCATGGATGACATGCCTGTTGCACCGTCCATGGACGCGATTCGCGCCGCCTTGTCCACCGTCAAGGATCCCGAGATCCGCAAGCCCATCACCGACCTCGACATGGTCGAGAACGTCGAGATCTCGCCGGAGGGTCAGGTCACGGTCACCGTGCTGCTGACGATCTCCGGCTGTCCGCTCAAGACGAAGATCACCGACGACACGACCGCGGCCGTGCAGGCCGTCGAGGGCGTGACCGGTGTGACGGTCCGACTCGGCGTGATGAGCGATGAGCAGCGCAAGGGCCTGCGGGACAAGTTGCGCGGTGGCACCGCCGAGCGGGAGATCCCCTTCGCGAAGCCCGGTTCGCTGACGCGAGTCTTCGCGGTGGCCTCCGGCAAGGGCGGCGTCGGCAAGTCCTCCGTCACGGTGAACCTGGCGGCGTGCATGGCGCAGAGTGGACTGCGCGTCGGCGTGGTCGACGCCGACATCTACGGGTTCTCCGTGCCGCGCATGCTCGGGGTCGAGCAGCGTCCGACCCAGGTCGACGAGATGATCCTGCCGCCGATCAGCCATGAGGTGAAGATCATCTCCATCGGCATGTTCGTGCCCGGCAACCAGCCGGTCGTCTGGCGCGGCCCGATGCTGCACCGTGCACTGCAGCAGTTCCTGGCCGACGTCTTCTGGGGCGATCTGGACGTGCTCCTGCTCGACCTGCCGCCCGGCACCGGTGACATCGCGATATCGGTCGCCCAGCTCATCCCTACGGCGGAGATCCTGGTCGTCACCACCCCGCAGCAAGCCGCCGCGGAGGTGGCCGAGCGGGCCGGTGCCATCGCCCTGCAGACCAAGCAGCGCATCGCCGGCGTGATCGAGAACATGTCGTGGCTCGAACTGCCGGACGGCACCCGCCAGGACATCTTCGGCAGCGGCGGCGGCCAGCGGGTGGCCGAGTCTCTCACCCGCTCCATGGGGGCCACGGTCGACCTGCTCGGTCAGGTGCCGCTGGACACCCGGCTGCGCGAGGGCGGCGACTGTGGCACGCCGGTGGTCCTCAGCGAGCCGAACACGGCGGCGGCCGTTGCCCTGCGCGGAATCGCCAAGGAGCTGGGCACCCGGTCACGTGGCCTGGCCGGCCGCTCACTGGGACTGACCCCCGCCGGCCGCTGACCGGCATACCCGCACCCCGGGTGTTTGGGTGTGCGAATGTCGTTGGGTCAGGTGGCGTCGACGTCGTATGGCGTCACGCGGTCGGGATCGAATCGGGCCGCACCCGGCATGGGCGCCGACGGGGCCTCGATCGCGGCCGGTGCATCCGGGTCATCCGCCTCGTTGTCGAAGAGCGCATCCTTGATGATCTTGCGCGGGTCGTACTGGCGCGGGTCGTACTGGCGCCAGTCGACGTCGTCGAACTCTGGTCCCATCTGGTCCTTGAGCTGCGACTGCGCACTCTCCGCCATGTCCCGGGCCTGTCGCACCCAGGTGCGCACCTTCGCCAGGTACTCAGGTAGCCGCTCCGGGCCGATGAGAACAGCGGCGAGGACGATCAGGATGAGAAACTCGGGGGTGTCGATACCGAAAAATGACACCCTCAGCCCTCCTTGCTCTCGTCGTCGGTCAATCAGCTGCCCGATGTGTCCTGCGTCTGCACGGTCACCGTACGGTCCTTTCCTGCGGAACGTACCACCAGGGTGATCATGTCACCGGGCGCCTTGAACCCGCAGTGCGACGATGACGCTCGAGGGGTCGGAGCGCTTCCGGCGCTCCATCGTGGTGATGACGTCACCCTCCTCGATCCCCGCCCTGCCCGCCGGGCCACCCTGCCGACACTGGAGAGCTTGGACGGGATGGCGAAACCGAGGCCGATGTTGTCACCATGTCGGCCCGGGTTGATCGCGGCACCCGGCGGGATCCCGTTGAGGTAGGACGTGTCGTTGATCGACGTGTCGGTCGTGACCGGCCGTTGAGAGCACCCCAGATCCTGGTCGCCACCGACCCGGTCAGGCCCAGCGGACAGCCGACCTGCTGGCGGACCGCACGCTGGTCCGAGTCCCCGAGTGACAACGTGGCCGGACGGGCCGGTTGACCTTGATCACGGCAAGGTCGACGGGCAACTCGATCTCACCTGCCGGGCACGGAGACACTGATCGAGGAGACGCGCGTCGACGCGGCACTGCCACCCGAGCTGCGGACCGCGGCATCGGGCCAGGCCGATGTCGCGTGTCGCGCCGAGACGGAACGAGAGAACGTCGCCGTTCCGCCGACTGATCCGGAACCGTCGCTCGAAGCGGTCGACTGGGGCACCTGCGAGACGGTCAGCGCGGCGCCGAGGCAGCCGGCGACCGCGGCGAGCGTGAAGGCGACCGAACGGCGGGCGGAGAGGTACTGCGCCGGCGCGTGCGTCGTCATCATCGCGGGAGTGGCCCGGATATCGGCGAAGGCCGGTTCCCGCGGCATGCTGCCCTCGTCGCCGGCAAGGCTCAACAGCCCGGCCATCAGCTGCTGGTGGTGACCCGCGTCGAGGTGGACTGCACGCAGTCGAGCGATCAGCTCGCGCTCCTGATGGACGCGCGCGCAGCAGTGCTGGCAGGCAATCAGGTGCCGCTCGACCGCGTGCTCCTCGGCATCCGACAGCAGCCCGTCGACATAGTCGGGGAGCAAGTCGTCTGGGTGCGCTCCGCAACCGGTCATGAATGCCCACCCGCTGCCTGCGGGATCGCGATGCCCGGGCGGGTGGCACGAGTGGACTCCGGTCGACGTTCCGGCGCGCGATGCGCAAGTGCCTCGCGCAGCTGGGCCCGGCCCCGGTGGATCCGGGAGCGCACGGTCCCCAGCTTCACGTCGAGCGTTGTGGCGATCTCCTCGTAGGACAGGCCCTCGATGTCGCAGAGCACCACTGCCGCGCGAAAGTCCGGGGGCAAGGCGTCCAGTGCACGTTGGATGTCATCGTCAAGATGCGCATCGACATATTGCTGCTCGGGGGTGCCGTCCCGGCTCGGTAGCCGAGCGGCGGCATCGTCGACCAGCGCGTCGAACCGGATGCGCTGTTTGCGGCGCATCTTGTCGAGGAAGACGTTCGTGGTGATGCGGTGCAGCCAGCCCTCGAAGGTGCCGGGCCGGTACGAGTTCAGCGACCGGAACACCCGCACGAATACGTCATGCGTGAGGTCTTCCGCATCGTGGACGTTGCCGGTCAGGCGATAGGACAGCCGGTAGACCCGGGCCGAGTGCTGCGTCACGATCTCCTCCCAGGTGGGCGGCACCCACCCGGGCGGTGCCTCGTCGGGCACCTCCGTCCGAGGTGCGCGTCGCACGGTCTGGTCGGTCATTGGGACCTGCCTCCGATCAGCGAACCCGTCCCCCGGGCCGCCAGCTTGGTGTTGCTGTCCACACATTCTCCCGCACTACACCGAGTGCACGCTACGCGTGGGCTGTGTATCAGCAGTGTCCACACATCTGGACTACGTCTGGGCACCGCCGAAGGTTCCCTGCCGACAACGCCCGCCTGAGTGATTTTGTTCTCCCGGCAGCGACTAGTTTGTCCCCATGAGGACTATGCGACCGGCGACCCAGGCCTACGCCGAGGAGTTCGTCACCGAACCGGAGGCGTTCGAGCGGGCTCGAGAGCGCGGGGAGACCCTCGGCTGCGTGCCGGTCGGGCTCGGCACCGGCGCGGCGCTGCGGATGCTGGCGGCCGGCGTCCACGCTCACTCCGTCGTCGAGATCGGCAGCGGCGCCGGCGTCTCCGGACTCTGGCTGCTGTGGGGCATGCCCGACGATGGAGTCCTGACGACCATCGACATCGACCCGGAGCACCAACGGGCCGCGCGTCAGGCCTACGCGGAGGCGGGCGTGCCGGCCCAGCGGACCCGGGTCATCTCGGGCTCGGCGCTGGACGTCATGCCGCGACTGGCCGACGGCAGCTATGACATGGTGCTGATCGACGGTGAGAAGTCGGAGTACCCCCAGTACGTCGAGCAGGCGCTGCGACTGCTACGCCCGGGCGGGCTGCTGGCCATCGACAACATGCTCTGGCACGACCGCGTCGCCGACCCGGCGATCCGCGACGAGACCACCTCCACGCTGCGCGATCTCGGCAAGACGCTGCGCGACGACCCCGACCTGTCGACCGCCCTCCTGCCGATCGGTGACGGGTTGTTGACCGCGGTCAAGCACTGAACGGTGCAGTGCCGTCGCACACGCAGTGGTGGCCCGGGACGTTGAGCCGTGCCCGGGCCACCACAACTGGTGCTGAAGAACCCTTGTCAGCCGATGCAACCCTTGATGGCGTCACCGAGCGCTGCTGCCTCCTCGGCGTTCATCTCTACGACCAGTCGCCCGCCGCCCTCCAAGGGCATCCGCAGCAGGATGCTGCGACCTTCCTTGGTGACCTCCAGTGGGCCGTCACCGGTCCTCGGCTTCATCGCCGCCATGGGTACTTCCCCTTTCGCTGCGTGGCAAATGTCTGGACCACATCACCACGCACAAGTTTGGTGTGCCGAGGGACCCCGGCTGATGCGGTCTCCGTGAAGCCTATTATCTCAGGGTCATCGACGGTGCGGAAACCTCACCCCGACAAGTTGAGGCAGACTGACCACCATGCACGCCCGCTCGGCCGTCTTCGACCTGTATGGGGACCACCTCGCCGACCGCGGCGGATGGGCTCCGATCTCGGCCGTCGTCCGCCTGGTCGGTAAGGTCGAGGTCGCGCCGGCGGCGACACGGACCGCCGTTTCCCGCATGGTCCGGGAGGGCTGGCTCGAGCCGCAGGAACGCGCGGGCGTGCGCGGGTATGCCGCCACCGCCCGGGCCACGGCCCGGCTGGCCTCGGCGTGGCAACGCATCTATGCGGTAGTGCCACCACCCTGGGACGGCCGGTGGCATCTCGTGGCCACCGATCACGTACCGGACCGCAGCCGCCGAGCGCGCCTGGCTGCCTCCCTGGGCTATCTCGGATACGCCCGCTTGAGCTCGGGCACCTGGATCGCGCCGCGGGCGAGCAGCGAGCTGGCTTCCGCGCTCGACGGCACGCCGGCGCACGAGTTCTTCTCCTCGTTCATCGGTGACGGCCACGAGCTCGCCACCTCGGTGTGGGACCTTGCCACCCTCGACACGTCCTACCGGGACTTTCTGCGGTGGGTGGGCCAGACCTCCGCCGGTGCCGGCCCCCGAGACCCGGCACAGGCCTACACCACCCGCACCATGGTCGTGCACGAGTGGCGCAAGTTCCTGTTCAGCGATCCCGGGCTGCCTGCTCAGGTCCTGCCGAGCGACTGGCCCGGCACCGATGCCGCCCGCACGTTCACCTCGCTGACCTCGCGACTGCGGCCGGCCGCCGCCGCGTACGTTGATGACTGCCTGCGGGAGTCCGGAGTGCCGGTCCCCGCCCCGTCCTGAACACATCGCCTCGAGGAAGAGATCCGCATGCCAGACGAGCAAAGCACCCCGGTCACGACGGAGGTCACCGATGGTGTGGCGACGGTGCGTCTGAACCGTCCGGACGCCATGAACTCCTTGAACAACGCCACGAAGGAGGCGCTGCTGACCGCCCTGCAGCGGGTCGCAGAGGACCAGACCGTGCGCTGCGTGGTGCTCACCGGCACGGGTCGCGCATTCTGCGTCGGACAGGACCTCAAGGAGCACGTGGGTCTGCTGGAGCAGGGCGCCGACGCGCTGTTCACGACCGTGCCCGAGCACTACAACCCGATCGTGACGCTGCTGTCGACGATGAACAAGCCGGTCATCGCCGCGGTCAACGGTGTGGCGGCGGGTGCCGGTGCGTCGTTCGCGTTCGCGGCAGATCTGCGGATCGTTGCCGACACCGCGGGTTTCAACCTGGCCTTCAGCGGCATCGCGCTGTCCTGCGACTCCGGCTCCTCCTGGTGGCTGCCACGCATCGTCGGGGTGGCGAAGGCCAAGGAACTGCTGCTGATGCCGCGCACCGTACCCGCCGACGAGGCGCTCTCGATCGGCATGGCCTCGCAGGTGGTGCCGGCCGACGAGCTGGAGGCGACCGTGCAGACGATCGCGACGCGGCTGGCCGCGGGACCGACGGTCGCGTTCGGCTCGATCCGGCGGGCCGTCGCCTACTCGGCCGGCCACGACCTGGCGGCCTCCTTGGAGCACGAGGCGTCGCTGATGAATCTGACTGGCAGCACACAGGATCACCAGCTGGCGGTGGATGCCTTTCTTGCAAAGGAGAAGCCGGCGTTCACCGGGCGGTGACCGCAACTCAGGTGGTGCGGCTGTTTTCCGTCGTCACATCTGAAACACTGGTGATATGGCGGCAATTATCTGGTTGGGGGCAGGGCTGCTCCTCGCAGCCGGCGAGACGCTGAGTGGCGATCTTGTCCTGCTCATGATCGGTGGCGGCGCGCTCGCGGCAGCCGGGGCATCCTGGCTCGGCGCGCCGGTCTGGCTGGCCGCAGTGGTCTTTGCGGTCGTGTCGATCCTGTTGGTTGTCGCGGTTCGCCCGCCGATCAAGCGCCGCATGCTGTCCGCTCCGCAGACGCTGACCAACACCGACGCGCTGATCGGCAAGGAGGCCATCACCCTGGGTTCGTTCGGGTCCGCCGGTGGTCAGGTGCGAATCGGCGGCGAGGTATGGACCGCCCGGCCGGCCGGTGAAGAGGACTCGTTCCAACGGGGCGAGCGATTGATCGTCCGACGCATTGACGGAGCGACAGCTGTCGTCCAGAGGGGAAACTGATATGTACGCAACGATCGTCGTGGTCGTCGTCATCGTGATCTTCGTGTTCGTGGTCGTCTCGAAGTCCGTGGCGCTGATCCCGCAGGCGGAGGCGGCCGTCATCGAACGGCTGGGCCGCTACACCAAGACCGTGTCCGGACAGCTCGCCTGGCTGCTGCCGTTCGCCGATCGGATTCGCGACAAGGTCGACCTGCGTGAGCGGGTCGTGTCGTTCCCACCGCAGCCGGTCATCACCGAGGACAACCTGACGGTCAACATCGACACCGTCGTCTACTTCCAGGTCACCGACCCACGCGCGGCGGTCTATGAGATCAACGACTACATCGAGGGTGTCGAGCAGCTGACGACCACCACTTTGCGCAACGTGGTCGGTGGGATGACTCTCGAGGAGACACTGACCTCCCGTGAGCGCATCAACACCCGGCTGCGCGGCGAGCTGGACGAGGCGACCGGCCGCTGGGGCCTGCGCGTCGCCCGCGTCGAGCTGAAGAGCATCTTTCCGCCGCCGTCCATCCAGGAGGCGATGGAGAAGCAGATGAAGGCCGACCGTGAGAAACGGGCGACCATTCTGGCGGCCGAGGGTCACCGGGAGTCGGCGATCAAGTCGGCCGAGGGTGACAAGCAGAGCCGCATCCTCGCCGCTGAGGGTGCCAAGCAGGCCGCGATCCTGACGGCCGAGGGTGACCGGCAGTCGCTGATCCTGACGGCCGAGGGTGAGCGCGCCGCGAAGTACCTGCGCGCCCAGGGTGAGGCGAAGTCCATCGAGAAGACGTTCGCCGCCATCAAGGCGAGCAAGCCGACGCCCGAGCTGCTGGCCTACGAGTATCTGCGGACCCTGCCGGAGATGGCCAAGGGTGAGGCCAGCAAGGTCTGGGTCGTGCCGAACGACTTCGGTTCCGCGCTGAAGGGCTTCGCCCGCTCGTTCGGGACCCAGGACGACGACGGCACTTTCCGCTACGAGATGCCCGCCGACGAAGAGGTCAAGCAGGTCGACGAGAGCGAGATCGCGCACTGGTTCGAGGAGTCGCAGAACCAGGCTGTCGCCGCAGCCGTCGCCGCGGCCGAGGCCGTCGCTCGCAAGCCGGTGGAGACGGCCGGGTTCGGCGGCAGCCACCCGCACGTGCCATCCACTCCCCCGGTGACCCCGCCGCCCGCCTCGGGGACAGCCTCGATCGAGCCCGGTCCGGCGCAGCCGCCGGCCCGACCCTCTGCGCCTGCGGCTCCCCCGGCGGGCCCTTCGGAGCCGCAGCCCCCGGCACCCGGTGGTGTGCAGCTCCCCCGCCACCACCCGGACCAGCCGGAGTAGGCATATCCGAAATGCGGAATGTGCCAGGACCTGGGTCCTGGCACATTCCGCATTTTTCACGTCATCACGGCGTTTGGCGAACGTCCGCTCACACCAACTCAGCTGGCGATGGAGTGCGCTCTCGGGAGCAGTCCGTCGGCGACCCCGAACTCACGAATCCCGCTGCCGTGCTGGAGCCACCAGCTGGCCTGCGCCTGCGCCTGCGTTGTGGCGATCCGGATCCCGGACTCCGGCCGGATGTCGGGGTGCCTCGACATCCCCGCCGCATAGACGGCTCTCGAGCTGAGCTCGAGGTTGGTCAGCTGGTCGTGCAGGTCGACATCCGCGGGCACACCAATGCTGTGTGCGAGCCCCATGAGCCCCACCAGCTGTAACTGTGGGTCCGGGCGTTCGAGCAGCTTGCACAGGTGATCGACCTGAGGCTCACCTGCCAGGTAGCTGAGCATGTGGCCTGCAGCCTCCCGAGCCACAGGGTCGGGCGAGCCGTCCACGAGCTGTATCGCGGTCTCTGCCAGTGCGTTTCGGTAGGGGCTGACCACCAGCGTCATCAGTGCGTGGTGCTGCCGCTCGACGAAGTCGTCGCTCAATGCCTCGCGCAGCAGCCGCTCGAGCATCCTGTCGCCGTGTATGCCGGACACCGCCTCGGCCGCGGCCACATACTCCCGCAGCGCCGCCGGCGACTGGATGTGCGCACCGGCAGGCTTGTCGCCCGGGTTGAATCCGAGGATCTCGACGACCTCGCGGGTCATCTGCAGCGAAAGACGCTGCGCCATCATGAAGGCAGGCGCTGCACCGTCCTGCGGGTCGTCGCGTACGACGGTCAGGATGGCGGTACGCAGCTGCACCACCTGCGCGGCGCTCAACTGCCCGAGCACGATGGACTGCAGCAACGCCGTGGCCGCGCCCTGGCGGACAGCGCCTCGCTGCTGCACGAACATGCTCAGCAGCTCGGTCACCACGTCCGGGTCGGAGGTCTCACCGAGGATGGCGACGGCATCGATGACTCCCTGCGCGCCCGGCTCGGCGATGAAGGTGCGCACCGCGGCACGCACGGTGTCGCGGGTGAGCGGCTCGACCATCATGCGCGACAGCGCCTCGACACGGGAGATGTAGGCGCCCTGCACAGAACACACCATCTCGGTGAGCAGCCGGTAGGTCCACCGCTCCTGGACCGACGGCGGCAGGATCAGACCGGCCGGTTGACCGAGCACATGCGCAAGGGACAGCCAGTCACCGCCCTGCATACCTCCGGCATCGACGAGCTCATCGATGCGGGCGAGCTCATCGGCCAGCTCGAGACGACTCATCGGCACCGCAGAGGATCGCGGGGCGCCGACCTCCAGCGAACGCCACATGGCCTCGCAGACGCCTCGCATGTGACCGGACGGCAGCCCGAGCGCGCGCTCGTAGGCCGAGATCATGGCGCCAGGAGTCTCTTCCTGACCGCTCTCTCGCCTGCTGAGCACCGACGCTCCGACCGGATATCCGTGCTCGGACAGCCGCCGGCAGAAGTCTGCCCCCGTGCCGCCATCGGCGGACGCCATCCGACTGACTCGAAGCAGCCACGCGACCCGAGCGCGGGTGTCGACCCGTCCGCCCCGCAACGGCGTCTCATCGAACGGTAGATCGCGCGGACGTCCACGCATTACTCCCCAGACCATCTTGGCCTCCCACTCCCTGTGTCTCTGACCGCCTCCGACCCCCTCTGGAGAGGCGGGCCGCGGCACATCAACGGACTTTACTCTTTCTTTACCTTTTGGGAACAGGGTTTCAGGTTTTGAATTTTCAACTTCTTTTTTGCAAAATCTGGCAATATTGCTGCGTCCTGGCGCCGGGACGTGGTATAGGCCCACCCCTTCCACAATGATCCGCGGAATTCCACGCCCGACCAACTGCACATAGCCTTCGGTTGATTGAGCGAGTCGGGCCTGCCGACGCAGGTTGAGCCGGTCGAGCCCCCTGGACGAGACCGCGTCGAAACCACGGCGACGTCCACGCCTGGTCTCACCGGGTTTCGACTTGCCGGCTCGCTTCGCTCCCGACGGCTCAACCATCCGTGGGGGCGAGCCCCGCGACGCTGGCGCACTCAAGCACGTCAGCACCCAGCACCACAGCTGGTTGAGCCGCGAGCGAACGAACTGAGGCTCGCGCGTCGAAACCCGGTGACCTCATTGCGCATTGGTCACCGGGTTTCGACACGGACTCGGCTAACGCCTCGTCCGGCTCAACCAGCAAAGACCTCACCTCCACGCCCGCCCACCGCTGGTTGAGCCGCGACCGAACGAAGTGAGGCTCGCGCGTCGAAACCCGGTGACCTGATTGCGCATTGGTCACCGGGTTTCGACACGGACTCGGCTAACGCTCGTCCGGCTCAACCAGCGTGACAGTGCAGCCTCGTCCGGCTCAACCAGCGTGACAGTGCAGCCTCGTCCGGCTCAACCAGCGTGACAGTGCAGCCTCGTCCGGCTCAACCAGCCGGGCCTCACATCTGAATAGCTAACAGCACCAGGGGAACTGCACCGAGCAACTTGGCAGATCCGCTCGCTCGCACCTGCATCAATCCTCGCGACCGCCCGCTGCTTCATTGTGGGCCCAAGGCCGCGAGCCCGCCCTCGTCGAGCGCGTGCACCAGGCTGCCCACACACGCCTCCACCCCCAGCCTCAAGACCAGAACCGACCAACACAGGCGCGATACGAATTGACGACTTTGCCCAACCTGGCAACTCAATTCACGAGCCACCTGCTCATGACCGCACGCAGGGGCCTCCACGCCGAGTCAGTCTCCTACTGCGGGGCCGTGTCGGCTGGTGGCAACTCGCTGATCTGCAAGGTCTGTTGGTCGAGGGCGGCGGCAAGCCGGGTCAGCAGAGTGGTGACCGCGGCGGGGTCCATCCCGACCGGGACCTGGAGCGCCGCGGCAAGCCATTCCTCGGTGCGGTCCAGTTGGTCCTTGCCGCTTGGAGTGAGGGCGATGACGATCTTGCGCCGATCCGTCGGGTGGGCGGATCGGTCAGCAAGGCCGAAGCCCTCGAGCCGGTCGACCAGCGCCGTCACCGTGGAGGAGGTGAGGCCGGCGAGTTCGGCGAGCTCGCCTGAGGTCAGCGCACCGTGGACGCGCAGGTGGCTCAGCGCCACCGTCTCGGTGACGCCGACCCCGAAGTGGTCGGCGATCGCTTGGCGGAACTGCTCGCCGGACACGATCAGGGCGCGCAGTGCACCGACCGCGTCCGGGGTGCTGGGGTGGTCCATGGGTGTCCTTTTCGGCCGGGAGACGACCATCGCTGAATAATTAACTACTCGATGAACGAACTACTTGACACTCGAAGACTTTACCCTTAGTTTACTTCCTGTTGACCCGGACTTGACGAGTTGTTGGCTCGGGATCACCACCAAACCGGGCCCTTGACCCGGGTGGTCGCAGGACTCCAGCGCAGGAGGTCTGCGGCCAAGTTCGCCACCGCCGACACCGTTCAGCGATGGGGAACTGCCTTGCACACGGCCCCGATCGGACCGTGACCAACCAACACACCCCGGAAGGGATTCGCTATGTCTCGTTCGCTCATCAAGTTTCAGGCACGCATGGTTCAGGCTCTCGACGGTCACCGCGAGAGCGGCGTGACCGCAATCGAATACGGACTGCTGGCCGTCTTCATCGCACTCGCCATGGTGGTGGGCGCCACGCTCCTCGGAACGAAGCTCTCGGACTTGTTCACCGCCATCTCCGGGGACCTCTAGAGCGGTCGCCCAACACCATGGGGACCTCGCGGCAACGCGCGCTCCGACGTGCGCATGCCGAGCGCGGCGTGACCTCGATCGAGTACGGCGTGCTGGTCCTGGTTGTCGCCCTGGTCCTCATTGCCGGTGCGAGCCTCCTGGGGCGGCAGCTGCTGGCGCTCTACCAGACAGTGCCACCGAAGCTCTAGCACGGACACCGCCCGAAGGGGTGGCTGCACGAAAGGGAACCGATGAGGACCGGCATGCACAAGAGTCAACGCGAGCGCGGAGCCGCCGCGCTTGAGTTCGCTCTTGTGCTGCCGGTCTTCCTCATCCTCATTTTCGGTCTTGTCGACTTCGGTCGCATGCTCAACGATCAGATCCAGGTGACAAATGCAGCCAGGGAGGCCGTCCGCATGGAGGCTCTTGCCCTCCCGGGCTCTGCACAGGCCAGAGTCAACGCATCGACACCACTAGGAGCGGCAGCGACCATCGCGTCGTCAACTCCATGCTCCAGTTCCTCGCAACCAACCGACTCGGCATCCGCCACAGTCACCTACAACTTCAGCTTCATCACGCCGGTCGGTTCGATCATGGGCTTGGTTCTTCCGGCCAGTCATGGAGTGGTCCAGCTGAGTTCGACCGCCAGCATGCGGTGCGGAGGATGAGATGCTTCGGTTGACGTCACTTTTCGGGTCGCGGACCCCTCGCTCGCGCGAACAGGGGGCTATCGCCATCATGGCGGCGATCTTCCTGTCCCTGACCGTCGCCGGCATCGGGGCGCTTGCCATCGACACCGGAGTCCTCTACACCGAGCGGCAACAGGCGCAAAACGGCGCCGACGCAGCGGCACTGTCAGTCGCACAAAGCTGCGCGACCTCGTCCGCCGGCTGCACTGCGACAAGTGGCAATCCATCGGCATGGGCTCAGGGCAATGCGGACCCGTCGATGGCCGGCATCGGTGTTACCTCGGTCTGCGGCACCGCAGCCGGCCTAACGTCTTGCGGGGCGGGAGACACGGCCAAGCTGCCGGACTGCCCGACATTGCCCAACCCGGCGCCGACCAACTACGTCGAGGTGCACACCGCGGCCAACAACTCGGTGCATGCCTTTATCCTCCACGGCAACGAGCACCCAGAGGCCTGCTCCCGCGTCGCCTGGGGTAGCCCAAGCAGCATCGTCGCCACGGTGCCATTCACGATTGGTCTGTGCCAGTGGAATACGGAGACAGGCAACGGGACCAACTTCGCCGGCACCAGTGACGTCGCCATCCAGCTGAACGTCATGGACGCAGGCTGTGGCGTCACGATACCCGGCGGATTCGGCTGGCTCGACACGACTGGCTGCACGGCACTCATAACGGTCGGCGGAAATGTGGGTTCAAACCCTGGCAACGGCAAGGGCCACTCCTGCGACACGGAGGTCAGCCCCCTCGTCGGCAGCGTGGTCTACGTGCCAGTGTATGACGCAGCAAACGGCAACGGACAGAACGCCACCTTCCACATCGCCGGCCTGGCGGCGTTCCACCTGGACGGGATCAAGGCTCCCAGCTTCAAGTACTCCGGCTCTGCACCGAACAACACCAGCTCGCCGAACTGCCCAGGCAACGCATGCATCTGGGGATACTTCGTAAAGGCGCTAGCGCCAGTAGGAACCATCGGGTCGGGCTCGCCAAACCTCGGACTGTCCGTCCTTCAGATGGTCGGCTGATGCCGGCACCAATGGTTGACAAGGGAGAGTCATGAAGAAACGCATAGCGGCGATCGTCGTCGCGGTGGTCGTTGCGTTGTTCGGGGTGGGCGCGGTGGTTTCGTATGCGCACTCTGCCGACAACCGGGCGGTCGCCGGCCAGCAGGTCACGAAGGTCTACATCGCTGCCAGCACAGTTCCCAAGGGCACCACAGCGCAGACTGCGGTGGACAAGGGGATGATCAAGCTGCAGTCGGTCGTGGCCGCCGGCGCCCCCTCCGGCGCGATGGCCGCGCTGGACCCGGCACATGCAGGTCTGGTGGCGCTCAGCGCGATTCAGCCCGGCGAGATGGTGATGACGGCTGGCTTCGGCGTCATGCCCAGGGCGGCAGCCGACGTCTCCGGCGTCCCCAATGGGCAGGTCGCTCTGACGGTCACCCTCGGCATCGACTCGGGTGTCGCGCCGCTCCTCGCGAAGGGCTCACACATCGTCATCTACGACACGTTCAACGCCCGGGATCCGAAGGCAAAGCAGCTGGCTCCGGCTCCCCATAAGCTCGCGGATGACACCAACCCCACTGGCATCCGGGGCACGGCCGTGGTGCTGTCGGACGTCGAGGTCATCGCGATCGGCGCCAGCACACCGACATCCGGCGCCTCGAAGTCGTCAACGGCGTCTACGTCGTCAAACAGCAACGGTGCCTTCATCGTGACCGTCGCTGTGACGCCCGCCGAGTCGGTCAAGCTCGTTCAGGCGATCCAGACCGGCAACCTCTACGCGGGTTTGCTCGGGAGCGGCACGAAGGTCAACCAAAATTCGACGGCCAACGACACCAACGTCGTGAAGCCATAGGGGGTTCGTCATGACCGTGCTCTGGGAACCAGACACTCACTCGCTCGACAGCCTACGGATGGCTCTCGGCCAGACGCTCCGCGTCGTCGACTCCGGCCCGACCGCCATGCGTGCGGTCACCGAGGACCGGACCCAGGATCTGCTGGTCGTGGGGCCGGACATCGATCTCACCGCCGCCCTCGGCGCCTGCGAGACCCTGCGACTCGAGCGTCCCGAGGTCGGAGTGGTCCTCATGCGCCGCCGGCTCGATGTGGCGGTCCTTGGCGAGGCGCTTCGGGCCGGAGTGCGTGAAGTCGTCGCCGCCGATGACCTGGGAGCACTGTCCGATGCCTGCCGTCGCAGTCAGGAGCTGTCCAGGCGGCTCGGCGGTGCGACTGGCCCTGCCCAGGACGCACGAGTGATCACCGTCTTCTCCGCAAAGGGAGGTTGCGGCAAGACCACCGTCTCCAGCAACATCGCAGCCGATCTCGCTCAGACTGGGGCGCGCGTGCTGCTCGTCGACCTCGACCTTGCCTTCGGCGACGTCGCGATCTCCCTCGGGCTTGGCCCGGAGCGGACCATGGCAGACCTGGTGTCGATGGCCGGGCACATCGACCAGGAGGGCCTGGCGTCCGTCGTGACCTCGCACCAGAATGGCCTCGACGTGTTGTGCGCGCCTGCGCATCCTGGCGACGCCGACCGTATTTCGGGTGCCTTGGTGAGCGAGACGCTCCGGGCCGCACGACGCTTCTACGATGTCGTGGTCATCGATACCCCCCCCGCCTTCACCGAGCATGTGCTGGCGTCGTTCGACGTGAGCGACCTGTCCTTGGTCCTGGCCACCCTCGACATTCCGTCGGTGAAGAACCTTCGCCTGGCCCTGGACACCCTGGATCTGCTCGGGCACCCGCAGGAGAGTCGGCTCGTCGTGCTCAACAGGGCCGATGCCAAGACGGGGCTCACCATCGACGACGTGTCCACCGCGATCCATCATGAGGTCGACGCCCAGATCCCGGACAGCAAGGACGTGACCGCGGCCACGAATCGGGGCGTGCCGATCGTGCTCCACCAGCCTCGCCACCCGGTGAGTGTCGCGCTGCGGGCCATCGCCCGGCAACGCGTGCTGCCCGGTGCGGGAGGCCCCGCCAAATCGGCAAAGCGTCCCACAGAGCCGAGGGTCGAGAAGCAGAAGTCGTCCCTGTTCCGCCGCCGCACGGTCGACGCTCGGAGCGAGGCATGAGCCTCTCTGACCGCCTGGAACAGGCTCGACGGGGCGCGCAGGATCCTGCAGGGTTCGCGCGGTCGGGGGCCTCACGCGCCGGGTCGCATCATGCCTCGACCGACCCGCTGCTGTTGGTCAAGCAGCGCGTGCACCAGGCTCTTATCGACAGCCTCGGGCCGCAACTGTATGACCCACACCTGCGAGCCAGCGAGCTCGAGCAGCGGGTCAAGGTCACTCTGCAGGACGTCCTGGAGACCGAGGACACTCCATTGTCGACCTCAGACCGGACCCGAGTTGCGCAGGAGGTCTCCGACGAGATCCTCGGCCACGGGCCGATCGAGCCCTTCCTGCGCGACACGACCGTCACCGAGATCATGGTCAACGGACCCAACCAGATCTACATCGAGCGCGACGGCAGGGTCGAGTCGGTCCAAGCCACCTTCAGCAGTGAGGCCCATCTGCGGCGCACGATCGAGAAGATCGTCAGCCGGGTCGGGAGGCGGATCGATGAGGCCTCACCGATGGTCGACGCGCGGCTCCTGGACGGGTCCCGGGTCAATGCAGTCATCGCGCCGGTGGCACTGGACGGAAGCCTACTGACCATCCGGAAGTTCGCCGCCGAGCCCTTTACCGACAAGGACCTCATCGCGTTCGGCACAATGACCCCGCAGGTCAGGGACTTCCTGGAGGCCTGCGTCCGCGGCAAGATCAGCATGGTGGTCTCCGGCGGCACCGGCACCGGCAAGACCACCTTCCTCAATGTGATGTCCGGATTCATCCCCGAGGACGAGCGGATCATCACCGTCGAAGATGCTGCCGAGTTGCAACTGCGTCAGCAGCACGTGCTGCGCATGGAGTCCCGTCCACCCAACATCGAGGGTCGCGGCGTCATCAGCATCCGCGACCTGGTGCGCAACGCATTGCGCATGCGCCCCGACCGCATCCTTGTCGGCGAGGTCCGAGACGGTGCGGCGCTCGACATGCTGCAGGCCATGAACACCGGCCACGAGGGTTCGCTCACCACGGTGCATGCCAACTCACCCCGCGACAGCCTGTCCCGACTGGAGACCATGGTGCTCATGGCCGGGATCGAGCTGCCGATGCGCGCAATCCGCGAGCAGTTGTCCAGCGCCATCGACCTCATCGTGCAACTCGAGCGGATGAAGGACGGCAGTCGCCGGGTTGTGGCTCTGACCGAGGTGCTCGGAATGGAGGGCGACATCATCACCCTTCAGGACCTCTTCAGATTCGACTACTCTGCAGGGCGAGACACCTCCGGGCGAATGCTCGGGGTTGTCCAGCCGACCGGACTGCGACCGAAGTTCACCGACACGTTGGCCGAGGTCGGCGTGCAGCTGCCGCTGGGTGCCTTCAACCCTGCCCTGATGAAGGGCGCACCAGCAGCGTCGCCGCAGGCCAACGGTCACTACGCTCGCACAGGGCAGCCGTCATGATCCGCGTCCTGAGCCGAGCGAGCGCACTGCTGGTTGCGACCCTGACGGCTCTGGCCCTCACGGTCGGTGGCGCCTGGGCTACGACGACCGAACCCCAGAAACCCACCCTCAGCGAGGTGAGCATCTCCCACGGCACGCTGCACGGAATCCTCACCGTGCCGGGCGCAGCAAGCGCCGACAACATCGACCCCGGCAGCCTCGAGGTGCAATACGGCAGCGGCGCACCTCGTCTGGCCAAAGTGACACCGATCACGCAGGAACGGCGCACTGCGCTGATCCTGATCGACACCAGCGGCTCGATGGCAGGCAGTAAGCTCGTTGCGGCCAAATCTGCCGCGAAATCGTTCCTCGCCCAGATGCCCCCGGATGTCTATGTCGGGCTGGCAAGTTTTTCCGGCCAACCGCACCTGCTGGTCTCACCAACTCGAAAACACGCATCGGTGACAGCTGCTCTCACCGGTCTCACGGCCGGTGGTGAGACCGGTCTCTATGACGCGATCCAGATGGGCATCAAAGATCTCGGCACGGCGGGAAGCCGCACCATCGTGCTGCTCAGCGACGGCGGTGACACGGTCAGCAAGTCCTCCCTCACGACTGTCACCTCGGCGCTGCGTGGCAAAGATGTCCGCATCTCAGCCATCGGCTTCCAAACCGATGAGAGCCAATACGGTGTGCTGGGCAAGCTCGCCACAGCAGGCGAGGGCACGATGACACGTGCCACGGACAGCGCATCGCTCCAAAAGGCATTCGCGTCCGCCGCGCGACGGATCGCCGCGCAAGTACGGGTCGCCGTCGCTGTGCCGGCCAATGTCGGCGGGAGTCAGCCCATCACAGTCACTGGCATCGTGAACGGCAAGCGCTTCACCGCCAACACCCGTGTCCTGCTGCCTCCGTCGGTGGTCGCAGCGCCGAGAGTCGCACCGTCGGCGGCCAGTCCGGTCACCCAGATGGCACCGGCAGTCGGCTCGATCTCTCGACGAGTGATATGGATTGCCGCAGCTGCGGTGTTCGTCGGACTGCTGACACTCATCCTGCTCGGTTCGTCATCAGTCTTCACCCCGCATGCGCGCAAGCGAATTCGGACCATTGACTCCTACGTCGGCACCGCAATCGGCACTGCGAAGGACACCTCCGCGCGTCGCAGTGTCGACCTTACCGGCGGCCTGCTCAGGGTCGGGGATGCCTTTGCCAGACGCCGTGCCTCGAGCACGGAGGTGTCTCTGCTGCTCGAGCGGGCCGACCTGCCCATACGCGTCAATGAGTGGTATGTACTGCGGGCATTGTCAGTCACCGTGGGTGTACTCATGGGATGGCTCTTGATACATGGGTCTGCCGTAGCCGCGCTCTTTGGACTTGTCCTCGGAGGTGTTCTCGGCTTCGCGCTGCCACCTTTGCTGCTCAAGACGCTCGCACGCCGGCGCGCACGGCTCTTCAGAATGCAGTTGCCGGATGTGCTGACGTTGCTTGCCTCCAGCCTCGCGACAGGCTTTTCCCTCCCCCAAGCCATCGACGGCATCACGAAGGACGCCGCGGAGCCATCAGGCAAGGAGTTCGCCCGCGCACTCGCCGAGACTCGCATCGGAGCGGAGCTGGAGGATGCCCTTGACAGGATGGCGACCCGGATGGAGAGCGTCGACATGACGTGGACTGTCATGGCAATCCGGATCCAGCGCCATGTCGGCGGGAATCTCTCAGAAACGCTACGCACTACTGCAAGGACACTGCGTGATCGTGAGTCGCTTCGTCGCCAGATCAGGGCGCTGTCCGCGGACGGCAGGCTGTCGTCCTACTTCCTGGTCGCAATGCCTTTCGGGATCGTGGGCTACCTGTGGTTCGTCAACCGGAGTTACATCTCGCTCTTGTGGACCAACCCGTTTGGTATTGCCATGATGATCGCGGGCGCGACTGCCATGGCCATCGGGATTATCTGGATGCGGCGCGTAGTCGTAGTGGAGGTGTGAGCGATGCTGTTATACATCGGTGCCGGCGCTGTGCTCGTCGGGCTGGCATGCGCCCTGATACTGACTTTTGCTGCTCGATCCGGCAGCGCCTCCGTTGCGCACAGCCTTGCGCTGATCGACCAGGGGGTCCGACCTCACGAGATGGCCAAGCAGGACCTCCCTCTCGGCGACCGGGTGGCCAAACCAATCTTCGCCTCGACGCGGCGGCTTGCAATTGCCATCTCCCCCAAGGGGACGACCAGTCGAATCGTGCGACTACTGGACTTCGCCGGCAACCCCGCTGGATTGTCGGCGGAACGCGTGCTCGGATTCAAAGGGGCCGGTTTGATTATCGGGGCGGTTGTCGGCCTGCTACTGGGCCGCCTCTCACTCGCAGGGGTGCTCGCCTCGATCGTCCTCGGGGCGATCGGCTTCTTCCTGCCGGACCTTCTCCTGCACAATTCGGGCCAGCACCGCCAGGATGCATTGCGGCGAGGTCTGGCCGACGCCCTCGACATGCTCACGGTGTGCGTCGAGGCCGGTCAGGGTTTTGATGCTGCGCTCCAGCAGGTGGCCGGGGCGGTGACCGGACCGGTCGCCGGGGAGTTCGCCCGGGTCATCCAGGAGGTCTCGATCGGGAAGTCCCGGGCAGCGGCGTTCTCCTCATTGGCCTCCCGCACATCTGTGCCGGAGATCAAGACCTTCGTCACGGCGATCGTCCAGGCGGATCAGCTCGGCATTCCCATCGGGCAGGTGTTGCACGAGCAGGCCGGCGAGATGCGCCTGATCCGCAGGCAGCGCGCCGAGGAGCAGGCCCAGAAGGTGCCCATCAAGTTGCTCTTCCCGATGATGTTTTGCATCTTTCCGGCGCTCTTCATCGCCATCCTTGGGCCCGGCGCTATCCGTATCGTCCAGATGTTCAGCCACCTCGGTTCCTGAGAATTCGAGGTTTGAAGTCTCAGTCCCTCGCGTAGATGCGCCACTGTTCAACGGATCGGACCAGGTGAAACCGCTTGTCGCCTGCGACGACCGCACTGGCTTCAGTGCCGTCGCTCACCACGACGACACCAACCCCGTCGAGCGTTCGGTGGGCTGCTGGGGAGCCATCCAAGAAGTTGATGTACATCACCTGATCCCGCCGGCTGAACGCGTCGATCGGATCGCTGATCCATACCCTGGCGCCTGCGACTGCGAGGGACTCGGACAATGGATCCGGTGCCAACACGACTCGTCCCACGGCCACTTGATTGACGGCCGCACTTACCTTCTCGGTCGTGAAAAACATCGTCTGACCACGTACTTGCAAGACGAAACCCGCAACGAGGATCGTGAGGACACCGGCTGATACCAGCTTCACGAGGGTATCTCGACCACCGCTAGCCTGTTTCTCTCGCTCGACAGCTCTCCGTGCGCCGACCGCCGCTGGTGCAGCTACGAACAGCAACAGCCATATGCCATATCGAGCAGAGGTTGCCGTGCCCACGATCAAACCCGCTGCAGCGACAAGTTCCCACAGTGGGCGGCCCGATCGCACGAACCGATAGGTCAGCAACGCGCACCCGGCGAGCATCAGTAGGTCCAAGACGCTGTGAGCGCTGGGTGGAGCCCACATTCCAAGTCCGCGCGCCGCACCTTCGTTTTGCATCACAGCGCTGTAGTAGTTGACTGTCCCCAGACCCGCTGGGGTGACGCAGATCCCGGCAACCGATGCAACGCCAATAGCGACCGTCTCGCTCGGGCGCCTGCGAAGTCTCCAAATCAAGAGGTAACAGACCGCAAGGACAACTCCGACAAGTACTGCTCCATGCAGGTTGCCCCAAACGACGACCAACGGCACCAACCACCACAGGCGCCTGGACGGCCGCGCCTGGTCCGAGCGAAGCAACAGCAGCATCACAGCGAATGCCACCAGCGAAAACAGTTGCACCCGAGCGATCACCAACCCGGACAGTCCACCGAGCGTGACCAGGATCAGCATGAGCGCCGTTGACCGATCTGACGCGCCCATCCGTCGAGCACCGATGCCGACCAGGATCATCGCCCCGCCGTCGGCGACCAACTGTGCGACGACGAGGCCGATGGGGCCAAAGTGGGCGATCCCCGCAAACGTGAGCTCCGCCAGCACCGGGACGTTGTGCCAGCCTGAGGTTGGCGCGGCGGCGAATGGCACGCCATCTGGGATGCCTCGCTGGGCAACGATGTGCCGTCCGAGCGCAACAAGCCACTCACAGTCCGCACCGAGTTGTGTCGACAGTGCCAGAAACACAATGATCGCGCTCAGGCTCAGCGCCGAAATCGGGCCGATGCCTGCCACATACCGCAACCTGGTCTCAGCAGGAGCGCCCTCATCAACGGCCGGTGTGGTCGGCTTTCCGTGCGCCGTCACGGTTGGGCTGGTGCACTGGCGTGAGTCCACATGGATGCTGCATGTGTGTTGCGGCCAGGACGGCATTCGGGCCGGCGCGCACGGGCAGTGTCCATATCGAGCAGGATAATCGATCGCGGCCGACCACTGACAGAGGTTCAAGGTGAAGCACTCCCGTTAAAGATGGCTCACCGACCGCCTTTCCTCGAACCCGGATCAGGCCTCCGACTTGTCGGTGGTTTCCTTGTCGATCGAGACGGCGCCGTGCCGCAGGGCGTTGTCGACCGCACCCTCGGTCTGCGGGGTCCGGACCCAGTGGTTGAAGACCAGGTTGAGGATGAAGACCACGATCACCGTGGAGGTGATGCCCGAGCTGAAGATGACCTGGAAGTCCTGCGGGAACTTCTCATAGAAGGTCGGTGCCACCGTCGGGATCATGCCGATCGACAGGGAGACCGCGACGATCAGCAGGTTGTGGTTGTCCTCGAAGGACGCCTTGTGCAGCGTGCGGATGCCGACCGCGGCCACCATTGCAAACATCACCGTCGCGGCGCCACCGATGACCGGGTCGGGGATGCTGGCCACCACCGCGCCCAGCTTGGGAATGAACCCCATGATGATCAGGAAGCAGCCACAGACCGTGACGACCCAGCGGCTGCGGATCTTGGTCAGCCCGACCAGGCCGACGTTCTCCGCGAAGGACGTGTCCGGGAAGGCGTTCATGAACCCGCCGAAGATTGCCGAAATGCCGTCCGTGGCCAGACCACGAGCCAGATCGTTCGGCGTCAGCTCCTTGTCGACCATCTCGGCCACCGCGAGCATGTCCGCGGTCGACTCGGTGTAGGTCACCAACATCACGATGCACATCGAGATGATGGCGGCAGCCTCGAACTTCGGTGCACCGAAGTGCAGGAACCCGCTGAAGCCCACCCAGTTCTCGCCACTGACCGCGGAGAAGTCTGTCATTCCCATGGCCCAGGCGACCAGGGTGCCGATCACGATCGCCAGCAGCACCGCAATCTGACCGACGAAGCCCCGGAAGGCCCGGGTGATGACGACGATCAGCAGCACGACAATCGCGGCGACCGCAATGTGCGAGACCTGGCCGTAGTTCTTGGCGGTCGCGTCACTGCCGGCAATCAGGCTGACGTCCGCGCCGATCAGCGACAGTCCGATGATCGTGATCACGGTGCCCGCCACGAGTGGCGGGAAGAACCTGATCAGCATGGAGAACGGTTTTGCGATCAGCAGGCCGAAGACCCCCGAGCAGATCATCGCTCCATACACTGCTTGCAGCCCGTACTCCTGCGCGATGATGATCATCGGGGTGAGCACCGTGAAGGTCGCACCGGTGACCACAGGCAGCCGGACACCGAAAACCTTGCTGAT
Source organism: Leekyejoonella antrihumi (assembly GCF_007845645.1). GTDB lineage: Bacteria > Actinomycetota > Actinomycetes > Actinomycetales > Dermatophilaceae > Leekyejoonella > Leekyejoonella antrihumi. The sequence goes on along the minus strand of NZ_VCQV01000036.1, from coordinate 386 downwards.
CCCGACGGACTGGACGACGGTGAAGATCCCCGACGTCAGCAGGTCGGCGCTGACGAGCAGTGCGATGGTCGACGTCGGCAGCTTGAGTGCTCCCCCGACGATCAGCGGCACCGCAACCGCGCCGGCATACATGATGAACAGGTGCTGGATGCCGAGCGTGATCAGGCGTGGTGTGGGCAATACCTCGTCCACAGGATGCCGACTCGACGTCGGGACGAAACGCTGTGGTCGATCAGTCGCCTGGCGTAACGACATGGGTCCTCCTAGCCTCCCTCTTTCATGTGGCGGCCAGTAACTGCTTGTGAGTGCCGTTGGGGCCGTGTGCGGGTGGTTTTGTCGGCCAGCGCATGCTGGTGGCCCGACTGGCGCGTCGGGTGGGCGGTTCT
>NZ_VCQV01000035.1 GCF_007845645.1 Leekyejoonella antrihumi | reverse complement strand
CCAGATGCTCACGCAATACCGCATAGCGCCGCTCCACCGACTCCACCGCCTGCGCCATCACTGCCATAGCACGAGCGTAGAGCCCTCAAAGCATAAAACCTAGGTTATTCTGACGCGAATCCTAATCGGCTTTGTCGCGGGGCCGCGTGAGTGCACTCAAGGTTGCCCACAGTGGGCGCCCGCCGGAGCCGGCCTGGCCTGCCACCTGGTGGGGAAATGCCGGAACACCGTTTCGGCGAAGACCGCACGGCGAGCAGCCTTCGGTCGCGCCGGCCGGTAGTAATCCAGCCTGACCGAAACCGTGGACAGATAGTATTATCTGTAGACGTTTCGAACCCTCGCCAGAAAGGTGCTGACTGTGGACACGCTGACGCCCAAGCAGGCGGAACAGCTCGGCATGTCCAAGAGCGGCCTCTACCGCGCCACGCGGGACGGGCGCTTCGAACGGATCGCTCGCGGCATCTACCGCGACCGGAACGCTCCCACGGCCGACTGGGACTGGATCGAGGCCGCCACTCGCCGCCCGGAAGCGACCATCTGCCTGACGTCGGCGCTCGCCCTCTACGACCTGACGGACACCATCCCCCACACGCTCGACATTGCCATCCCCCGCGGTTCCCGTATCCCCACCACTGAGGCGGCTATCGAGTGGCACCTGTTCGACCGACAGACCTTCGACCTGGGGCGGACCGAAATCGATATCACCGGTTCAAGTCTCAGGATCGGGATCTACTCACCTGAGCGGTGTATCGCTGATGCGTTTCGAATGCGGGGCGCCGTCGGATACGAGCTCGGCCGCGACGCATTACGCGAATGGCTTCGACGCGGCGGCAAACCGGCCCATCTGATGGAGATCGCCTCGCGGATCCCTCGCAGCAAGGGTCCACTGCTGCGCACCTTAGAGGCGATCGGATGAGCACCGGCGAGCAGATCTACCGCGCGCTCCAGACCAAGGCTCGCTCCGACGCGGCGTCGCATGGAACTGCCACCCCGACGGCTGAGTATCTGAGCAGACATGCGCTGGAGTCATTCTTGTTCAGGCTCACCTGCACCGAGCACGCCGACTCCTTCGTCCTGAAGGGCGGAATCCTGCTCGCGGCGTACGGGGTGCGCCGGCCGACCAAGGATGTCGACGCCGAAGCAGTCAGCGCTTCCGTCACACCCGACCAAATCATTCGGGTCGTCCACGACATCGCTGCGGTGGACGTCGAAGACGGCCTCACCTTCGACCTCGAGACCATCACCGTTCAGGAGATCCGCGAGCGGGCCGAATACCCCGGACTTCGGCTGCGCGTCAACGTCAGGATCGGCTCGTGGAAGGGCGTGGCCGCATGGGACATCTCGACCGGAGACCCGATCGTCCCTATGCCACACACGGTCACGATCCCCCGCCTGCTCGGCGCCAACATCGAAGTCACCGGCTACCGCCCCGAGACCGTGATCGCCGAGAAGGGCGTCACCATCTTGGAGCGCGGCACCACCAGCACCCGATGGCGCGACTACCTCGACATCGTGCAGCTCGCCGCGCAATACGCCATCGATCGCGCCGAGCTGCGCCGGTCCGCCGAGGCAGTCGCCCAGTTTCGCAAGGTTGACCTGAAACCCATCCGCCCAGTGGTAAAGGACTACGGCGACACCGCCCAGGTCAAGTGGGCCGCGTGGCGGCGCAAGGAAGGCTTTGAGGAGTTCAGCGCAGAGAACCTCGACGATCAGATGGTCCTGGTCGCTGAGATCCTCGACCCTGTGTTCGGGCAAGCGCTCAACGAGCCCGGATAGCACGCCGCTTGCGTGTGGGCATCACGGTTTTGGGGACGTAGGGGACTTAGGGCCCTGACCTGGGCAAACGCGACCTTGAGGACGATGGAGACGTGCCGTCTGAGCAACCCGTGAGGACGTGTTAAAGGACGTCCCCGCAATAATCAGCGGCGCTGACATGGCGGGCTGCCGGAGGCTCGATGCCCTGAGCGCGACGATGGCGCGTGGCCGCCCGCACAGCATCGACAGACCCGAATCGCCTGGGGTCGTGGATGTTTGGGTGAGTCAGGCAGCGCGCCGCCGGCCGAGGATGAGCCGGTCCGGGTCGTGGACTGGGTGGGCACGGAGCACACGTGCTCGGATCTCCACGCGGGCCGCCGTCTCGTCCGCAAGTCGCTGCAGGCACTGGCGGCCGATGCCCCCGGTTACCCATGGCTTCCGTCGTGAACATGTCCGTGCACGAGTTGCCGGGCCCCTTTGGTGGACCGAGGTGATCGACGTGAATGAGCCGACATGCCTGTCGTCGCGGGCAGGATGGCGAGGCTTGCATCCTACCCACCGGTCCGTGGCCGGCCGGGACTGCGCGTCGGTCACCGTGCGCCGCCAGTGCGATGTCACGACAGATCCGTCGAACAGTGGGCTCACTCATGCTCCCGGTGACCGGGCAGATCTCGCCGAAGTAAGCGTCCGTGGCGAAGCTGACACCACTCACATCGCTGGCCACCTCACCGCGGCAGAACGGTCCGCGACATGACCACCAGCTACCTCTCCCCCGCGCAGATCGCCAAGGTGCTCGGCGTCCACCCAGAAACGGTCGGCACCTGGATCCGCACTGGCTACCTCCCAGCGGTCAACCTCTCCCCGAGCAAACGCCGTGCCTGCTGGCGGATCAGCGAGGATGAGTTGGCCAAGTGGGTAGCCAACCGCTCGGCCGCATGAACCTCCGGCCCTCTTGATCCGCTACCAATGAACCGGGCCGAGGTCGTTCCATCGTCCGCCGAGATCCACGTCGCGGCGACCGCCTCGCGACCGGCGTCTCGCGAGGCTACTGACCCGAACGCCAGGACGAGCGGACGGTACCTCGGCCTCTTCGCCGGGACCTTGCGACCGGTCTGTTTTCGCCGGCAGGCCATCCTTCCACCTGTCCCCGACGGACCACATTCTCGCTCAGACTGCCACTCACTGTGTCACCATTGTGTCACGCGGTTACATTTATGCAGGTCAGCGGCCTTCACAGCGGACTCATAATCCGTCGGTCCTGGGTTCAAGCCCCAGCCGCCCCACTCATATCTACGCACGTCAGAAGGCCATACCCCAACTCTGGCTCCTCCATGGCTCCTCCATGGCCCCTCCGGCGTCCCCTTGAGGCTGCCGGTAGGCGCGTCTGCCTTGGAGCGGCGGCGGTTCTCTGCTGACATAGACGGGTGACCGAACACTTCTACCGTCCCGCGGACGGCCACCGGCTGCCGCACGACCCCTTCAACTCCATCGTCGCGCCGCGCCCGATCGGCTGGATCGGGACGCTGGACGCGCAGGGTCGACGCAACCTCGCCCCGTACAGCTTCTTCAACGCGCTCAACTACATCCCGCCACTGGTGGGTTTCTCCAGCAACGGCTGGAAGGGGACCGTGGCCAACGTCGACGCGACGCGCGAGTTCACCTGGAACCTCGCCACCCGTTCGCTGGCCGAGCAGATGAACGCGACCTCAACCACCGAGGACATCGATGAATTCGAGGCGGCCGGGCTCGAGGCCGGAGCCTCGCTGGAGGTGAAGGCGCCGCGTGTGGCGGCGGCGCCAGTCACCTTCGAGTGCCGAGTCACCCAGATCATCGAACTGCAGACTGCCGCGGGTGATGCCACCGGGTCCTGGTTCACGGTCGGTGAGGTGGTAGGCGTGCACATCGACGAGGACCTGCTCGTGGACGGCATCTACGACACGGCTCGTGCGCAGCCGATCCTGCGGGCAGGTGGCCCAACAGCCTACTTCGGCATCGACACCAGCAACCGTTTCGACATGCGCCGCCCGACCTGACGCGACTGCTCAGGTCCGAGTCGCGCACTCGCTGCGCAGCGTTGCTCTAGCTACAGAACGCGCCAGTTCAACGTCCGAACGCCCAGGCAATCATGAGGGGGAACTCGTCCGCCCAGAAGCGGCCCCCGTGGTTGCCGACTCGCTGCGTCATCACGACGTCCGCGCCGGCATCGCGCAGGGCGTCCGCCCACCGGCTCGCGTTCTCGAGGAAGAACGGTTCCAGCGTGCCGGCGACGAGATAGGTGCGCGGCAACCGGCTCGGCATCACAGCAGGCGGCCGGTAGCCGGCTCCCGGCGAGGCGGAGAAGACCACCCCGTAGACGTCCGGATGGCGGAGCCCCATGGCCAGTGAGAGCTCCCCGCTCGCCGACACACCACCCACCGCTGTGCGTTCGGGCGGCAGCGCGACACCGAAGCGGGACCGCACCCATTGGCGGACGTCCTCGACGAAGAATCTCTCGTGCGCGGCGAAACGGTGTTCGTCGAACGACGGCGAGTACTCATGGATGCGCACCATCTCATCCTCGTCGGCCGTCGGGTAGGCACCGACGATCATCGTCGACGGTACGTCGGCCGCCTCCAGGTAGCCGCCCCAATGCGAGATCAGCTGGCCGTCGCCGGCGAACACGACCCCCTCGGGCGGATCCGGCGGTACGTACACAGTGACTCGCCGCCCACCGTCATAATCAAAGGCCTCGGACACGAGTTCGCCCGCTATCGCGTCGGCTCGCGGTGGTTCTGGCTCAGCTTCGGAATCGTTCGCGCCGCCGGTCGCTTGACGAACCATGCCCGCACCTCGATCACTCGAATGTTTCGATGGGCAATCAGTCTTAGCACCACGATGCCACCGAACCGCTCGGGTGCTGCAGATGTGATGTCTCCGCGGCCACCAGAGGTACGGGATCAGACGCTCGTGGGTTTGAGCGTAGAGGCGATCGGGCTCGCCCGTCCCAGCCGTGACGGGTAGCGTGCGCACCATGCCTTGGCCGCGCCCCGTCCCACTCATCGGTGACCAGACCTCCGCCGCACAGCGCGCAACCGATCCGGCGGGGTGGGCACTGGACCCGGCTACGAACGAGTCTCTGGACACCGTGGTCGGCGCCCGTCGAGACATCCGCAGGTTCCGGCCCGACCCGGTGCCACCGCACGTCCTACGGGACATTCTGGCGGCCGGCCACCGGGCACCGTCCGTCGGGCACTCGCAGCCATGGCGATTCATCGTCGTGCAGGAGCAGACCACCCGTGATCATGCTGCTCGGCTTGCGGACCGTGAACGCCTGCGCCAGGCGAACGGGCTCACTCCCGACCGTCGTGCCCGGCTGCTCGACCTCAAGCTCGACGGCATCCGAGACGCCCCGCTCGGCGTCGTCGTAGCCTGCGACCGACGCACAGCGCCCGGCGGTGTGCTCGGACGTGCCAGCTTCCCAGACACGGACCTGTGGAGCTGCGCCTGCGCCATCGAGAACATCTGGCTGACCGCCCGCGCGCGAGGTCTTGGCCTCGGCTGGGTGACACTGTTCCAACCGGCCGACCTGGCGCGCCTGCTGCATCTGCCCGACGGTGTGGAGACACTTGGGTGGCTGTGCCTCGGCTGGCCGGACGAGCGGCCACCGTCGCCGGGCCTGGAGCGGCACGGCTGGTCCAAACGTGCGCCGCTCGAGGAGGTGGTGCTTGCCGAACGATGGCCGGATGGTGGCGAGCCGGCCGCGCCGGCCTCGCATCTCGCCGCATCGCCGGAGCGGCAGGTCGTTGACCCAGCCGTCCGCACGCCCCACGTGACCGCGCCGGATCAGGGGCAGGTCGTAGCGGCCCGTGACAGCGGCGCACGGCTGCTCAGCGTGCCCGGTTCGCTCGGAGTGCTGGACACGGCCGCCGACCGAGTGCTTGCACTCACCCCCACCCAACCCGTCGGCGGCACTGTGGTGCTTGCCGCGGGGAACCACCCGGTCACTCGCCACCGGATCTCCGCCTACGACCCATCGGTCACGGGCGAGGTGCTGGATGCGGCACGCAACGGGGTCAGCCTCGGCGCCAGCACCGCACGTGCCGCCGGACTTGCCTCGAAGGTGGTGTATGCAGAATGCGCCGGGCCCGTCGGAGATCTCGTGACTGCCGACGCGATGAGCATCCACGACACGGAAGCGCTTGTCGCGCAGGGCACTTCCCTGGGCGAAGACCTGGCAACAGCGGGTCTCGTGTGCCTTGGCGAGGTCGGCGTCGGCAACACCACTGTCGCCTCCTGCCTACTGGCCGCGATGCTCGGCCTGAGCCCCGAGGATGCCATCGGCCTCGGCTCGGGGGCGGACACTGCCATGCTGGAACGCAAACGCGACGTCGTCACCGCGTCTTTGGCGCGCGCACGGACCGAGCACGCCGAGCGACTTCGGGACCCGATGACCCTCACTGCGGCTCTCGGTGGGCCCGAGATCGCGTTGCTGGTCGGGGTGGTGCTCGGCGCGGCGTCTCGGCGGGCACCCATCATCCTGGACGGACTGGTCACCTCGGTGGCTGCGCTGCTCGCGGTGCGGATGCAGCCCGCTGCGCAGAGCATGCTCATCGCCGGTCAGTGCAGCCGCGAGCGGGGACACCAGGCAGTGCTCACCGAGCTGGGCTTGGAACCGTTGCTGCAGCTACGGCTTCGAGCCGGCGAGGGCGTTGGCGCCGCCCTCGCCGCGCAGCTGCTGCTCACCGCGATCGGCGCACGGGCAACGTCGGCAGTTGTGGAGGATGACGCTGCGGCGACCCAGTAGCGGATGGCCATCGATGCCTGTTGCTCACTCGACGTGCACCGCAATACCCAACCTGTTCCGCCAGGCACCGGGCGGCTCACCGAATGAGTCGGGGTATGAAGTCGCCCGTTCCATACGGCGGCCACGGCGATGACGACGCACCGCAAGCGGATTGCTCTACGGGAGTTGGGTTCCGTCTGGCGCCACACCGAGGAGTGTTGCGCCACGGTCCGCTGCTGGCCTGTGGCTTGGTTTGTGGGGGTGCGCAAACGCCTCGAATGGTGGTAGACCTGGCATGTCCCACCCGGTGAAAGGCACCGACCATGCATCGACTCCGCTCCGCTCTCGTCGCACTACTCGCCTTGGTCATGGCCGTGATCGTGGCCGCCCCGGCGCAGGCCGCATCGCCCGCGAGTTACGTCGCGTTGGGTGATTCGTACTCCTCCGGAGTGGGTGCCGGTGGGAGCTATTCCGGGGGCAGCTGCGACAGGAGCAACAACGCGTATGCGGCGCTGTGGGCTGCTGCCCACCCGTCCGCCGCGTTCTTGTCGGTGGCCTGCTCGGGTGCGAGCACGTCGAGCGTGTTGAGCAGCCAGGTGCCCTCGCTGTCGGCGTCCACGACGTTGGTCAGCCTGACCGTAGGCGGCAATGACGTCGGCTTCGCCGCGGACATGTCCACCTGCGTCCTGAAGGGCACGAGCGCCTGCGTCAGCGCGGTCCAGGCGGCCGAGAACACCGCGACCTCGGTGCTGCCCGGCCGGCTCGCTTCCCTGTTTGCGGCCATTCACAGTGCCGCGCCATCGGCGAAGGTGGTGGTGCTGGACTACCCGGTGTTCTACAAACTGGGCGTCTGGTACTGCATCGGGTTGTCCAGCACGTCACGGGCCAAGATCGACCAGGGCATCAACCTGCTGGACGGAGTGCTGCGGGAGTCCGCTGCGAAGGCCGGCGTCACCTTCGTCGACGTCCGCAGCGCCTTCGTCGGACACCAGATCTGCAGCAGCAGCTCGTGGCTGCACTCCGTGGACTTCTTCGATCTCAGCGAGTCCTACCACCCCACGAGCACCGGCCAGTCCAGCGGCTACCTCCGGGCATTCTCCACCGCGGTAGGCTGACCCGCCCGGAGGGCGCGCTGCGAGGCAGTCGCCCGGTTACGGCTGACCGGGTCAGTTGGAGGTCGCGAGCAGTTCGCCGAGGTGCCGGTCGATCTGCGTCATGAAGGTCGGCGTGAGACTGAACAGGCCCAGATGTCCGGCAATGTCCTCGACGACGCGGAGCTCGCTGTTCTTGATCAGTCGTTGCTCGGGCTCGCAATCACGCGGCGGGAACAGCACGTCCTCGTCGATCGGCATGACGAACGTCTTCGCGGTGATCCGCCCCAGCGCCGCCGCGAGGTCTCCGTCGGTGTGGCGGCTGACGTCACCACGCTGCCACTTCCATGCCTGGGTGAGCAGGTCGTTGGGGTCCATGGCGGTGAAGTACGGCTCCAAGAATCCTTCGACGAATGCCTCCTTCGAGTCGAACTCCAGCGCACGCCACACTTCCTGCTTCCAGAACTCGCTGGAGAACCCGGTCAACGCCCAGACGTGCGCCTGTCTCTTGAGGCCAGCCTCCGCGTCCTCATTGGACTGGTACTCGCCACCGTTCCAGCCGGGATCGGACATGATGCTCTCACGGCAGTACTCGGCAATCAAAAAGTCGTGGGGTGTGTTCTTCGCGGTGCCGGCGATCGGCGCGGCCCGCAATACCTTGTCCGGGAAACGGACCGCCCACTCGTAGGTCTGCTGGGCACCCATGGAGCCACCGACCACGAGCTGGAGCTGCTCGATACCGAAGTGCTCGCGCAGCAACCGCTCCTGGGCAACCACGTCATCGCCGATGCGCACGCGTGGGAACTTCGACATCGTCAACGGGGCGTTCGCGCCATCGGCATTGTGCGGGGACGTCGACAGCCCACTGCCGATCTGGTCGACCGCGACGATGAAGTACCGCTCCGGATCCAGTGCATGGCCCGCGCCGACGTAGGCATCACGCCAGATCTGGTGAGTGCCCGAATACCAGGAGGTGATCAAGATCGCGTTGTCTTTCGCCTCGCTGAGCTCGCCGAACGTGGCCACCGCCAAGCGACAATCCGGGATCGAACCGCCCTCCTCGAGGTCGAGCGCTCCCACGCCCACGAGCTCGTAGTCACCGTGGAACTCGTGCGTGTAATACCCGTTGTTGATCATGATCGTCCTCCAGGCTCGTCCCACTCACTGATCAAAGCCTCTCACGATTCAGTGTGCGGCGCGCCGGCCGACGTCCACTGTGAGAGCGTCGTCAACGATGTCTCGCGACACTGGTGGGTATGACGCCGACGGACGGCCCGATCCTCGAGCAGCGCGCGCTCAGGTCGCGATCGAGGAGATCACCGGCCGCGCGACCCGGCGCGACCCGATCCTGCCGCGGACCGGAGGGCCCGCCGGCAACGCACGCCTGACCGCCTGGACGGGCCTGGTGCTGTTGGTCCTGCTGGCGGTCGAGGGGGCGACCCTGCTCGATATGCACGGTCTGATCAACTGGCACATCATCGTCGGATTGCTGCTCATCCCACCAGCTCTGCTCAAAGTAGGAACCACCGGCTGGCGGATCGCGCGCTATTACACCGGCGACACGGCCTACCGGCAGGCGGGCGCACCCCAAGCGGTGCTGCGCGTCCTTGGGCCCTTGGTCGTGCTCTTCACGTTGCTGCTGCTCGCCACGGGCCTGCTACTCACGATCGACGGCCCCGCGCAACGCGACAGCAGCGTCCTCGGACTTCCCTTCGGTGCGATGTTCTTGCATCAGGCGTCCTTCTTCGCGTGGCTGGTGGTCATGACCGTCCACGTCCTGGCGCGCACGATGAATGCAGCGAAGATCGTCAGCGGGCGGGCCGTCTCACGTGCCGCGGTCGCCGGCCGTGGGACGCGTGGCGCGGTGCTGCTGGCCATGGCCGGATCCAGCGTCGTGTTGGCAGTGCTGCTCGCGGGGCCATGGATCTCCAGGTGGTCGCAGACCGGGTTCCACTTCCGGCACTGAGTCATAGCCCACCCTGAGCAGGCTCATAGGTTGGGCCGCGACGCTGGAGATGTTCCCGAAGAGAAGGACAATCCGATGATTCCCACCCTCCGGCGCGCTCGGCGCCTCACTCGCGCCACTCTTGCCGTCAGCGCCGTCGCCACGGTCGCCGTCGTCGGCCACCTCGCGGCGGCGGCTCCAGCCAACGCCGCGAACACCGACACGCACACGAGCACCCGCGGTACGTCGGCCACCCCGTCCTCCACCTCGAGCCCCAAGCGGAGCAGCCTCAGCGCCGTCCCGAAGGCCAGCACACCCTCGGCAACGCAGTCGACCCAGGCCAGCACGCACACGTCATGACCGGTTCCCTGCAGCTGCGCGCAATCGGCGTCGACTGCCGGCTCGTGGTCACCCGACCGCAGGTCATGCATGTCGCCGGTCGGTTGATGGAGCAGCGTCTCGCCGACCTCGACGCAGCTGCCTCACGCTTCCGACCCGATTCCGAGGTCTCGGCGCTGGCGGCCCTACCGGCCACGCACCCGGGCACGCCCGTGACGGTCCCCGCGTCCGCCCTTCTCCGGTCCCTGGTCGACGACGCGCTCTGGGCGGCGGACGTGACCGACGGCCTCGTCGATCCCACCCTCGGCCGGGCGATGGAGCTCCTCGGGTATGACGCGGATCTGGCCGACGTCCTCGCCCGGCCCACGGGCGACGGGGCCTCGACAGGCCGCCCGGCGCGCACGAAGCCGTCGGCACGGTTCCGCAGCACGCTGGGTGAGCTGAGCGTGAACGACCGGGCCGGCACGATTACCGCGGCGGCCGGGACACTGATCGACCTCGGTGCGACCGGCAAGGCCTCGATGGCGGACCGGATCGCCCACGAGCTGGACAGCGAGTTGCCCGGTGGGTTCCTGGTCGGCCTCGGTGGAGACATCGCGGTCGCCGGCGCAGCGCCGACAGGCGGGTGGGCCATCGCGGTGGATGACGCCGACCGGACTGTGCCACACCGCATCTCGTTGACTACCCAAGGTGTTGCCACCTCCGGAACCAACCGGAGACGCTGGTCAGTCGGCGACCAGCCCCGGCACCACCTGCTCGACCCGACAACATGCCGGCCCGTGCGGCATACCTGGCAGCAGGTCACCTGCATCGCAGCCTCCGCGTTGGAGGCGAACACCGCAACGACTGCGGCCTGCGCTCTCGGCGACGCCGCGGTCGGCTGGCTGTCCGAGCGTCGCATTCCGGCACGGCTGGTCTCGGAGCGCGGCGTGGTGTTCTGCACGTCATGGTGGCCGCTGCCGGACCGCCTCGTCGGGTGGGCGTCATGAGCGGCGGTCTCTGGTACCTGTCACGCGCGACCGGAATCCTCAGCATCGTGCTGATGACGGCGGTCATCCTGCTGGGGCTGGTGCTGTCCGGGTCTCGCCGGACCGCCGTGACCCGGACTACGGTCATCCAGGGCGTGCACCGCAGCCTGTCGCTCGGCATGCTCACCTTCCTGGTGGTGCACATCGCGACCGCAATCCTCCAGACCTACGTGCGCATCAACCCGATCTCGGCCGTCGTCCCGTTCACCTCGAGCTATGGCCGGTTCACTGTCGGGCTGGGGACGCTGGCCTTCGACCTGCTGGCGGCCATCGTCGTGACGTCCCTGATGCGGCACCGGATGAGCGAACGGGTCTGGCGCATTGTGCACCGGGGCACCTTCGCGATGTGGCCATTGGCACTTTGGCACGGGGTTGCGTTGGGTACCTCGAACGAGCCACTGCTGCGCGGCACCACCATCGCGTGCGCGATCGTCGGCGGAGTCGCCTTGCTGTGGCGGCTGGCCGGCTCACACCACGACAACAATCGTCGCCGTGAGGTCTTGCGACAGGAGTGGACATGAACCTGGTGACGCTGCTGGACGACGCCGGTCTCACCGGCCGCGGAGGGGCGCAGTACCCCACGAGCGTCAAGCTCCAGGCCGCGATCGATCACCGCGCGGACCTGATCGTCAACGCGTGCGACGGCGAGATCGGGGCGCACAAGGACGCGTTCGTCGTCGCGGAGCACCTCGGTGAGCTGCAGCACGGTGCCGGGCTGATCGCCCGCCGGGTGCGCTGGGCGGCCCACCGGGGCAGCGAGACCGAGCGTCGGCTGAGCGATGCCGGTCTGCACGTGCTGTCCGCGCCTGCTCGTTACGTCGCGTCGGAGGAGTCATCGCTGGTCAGCCTGCTCCACAGTGGTCGAGCTCGCCCGGTGATGAGACAGGGTCCGGTCGTGGCTGGCGGCAGGGATTCTCGCGGTCGGAAGCTTCGACCCACGCTCGTGCTCAACGCCGAGACCGTATGGCGGATCAGTCAGATCGAGCGGAATGGTGCCCGTTGGTTTCGCAGCTACGGCACACCGAGCGAGCCGGGACCGCGCCTGGTGACGATTGGCGGCTCGGTCGAGTGGCCAGGAGTGTATGACGCGCAGGCCGGCACTCCGCTGAGGGAGCTTCTCGAGACCGCGGGGGCTAAGGACGTCCGGGCCGTCGGGATATCTGGGCTGAGTGGCGGCTGGCTGTCGAGGGACATCGCACGATCGGTGGCCTGGTCGGACGCCGGCCTCGCAGCACGCGGCCTGTCGACCGGATCGAGCATCGTATACGTGCTCGAGCGCCGGTCCTGCCCGCTGGACCATGTTGCGCGGATGACCACCTATGCGGCGGGCGAGTCGGCCGGCCAGTGCGGGCCCTGCATGTTCGGTCTGCCGGCGGTTGCCGGACAGCTCAGGAATCTTGCAGACGGTGTCCTGCCACCGGTCGAGATGCCCACGCTGCATCAGCGGCTGGGCATGCTCCCCGGCCGGGGAGCATGCCGGCATCCCGACGGCGTTTCGCGATTCGTGACGTCGGCGTTGGAGGTCTTCGCGGCCGATGTCGACGCACACCTGGCCGGCAGCTGCGCCGCGATGAGGGAGCGTGCCGGTGCGAGGCGTTAGGCCGGGCGAGCAGCAGGTCATCGTCGATCGGGTCGCCTGCACGGCTCATGGGGTGTGCGCGGTGGTCTCAAACGGGGCCGTCGAGCTCGACGAGTTCGGATACCCCGTGCAGTCGCGCATCACCCTTACTCGCGCTGAGGCGCATCCGCTCGTCCAGCAGTGCCCGGCCCGGGCGCTGATCCTCGCTCGTCATCAGTAACCTCACCCGTTGGGCAAAGCCGGTTCTGGCGGCAGCGTGACGGTCACCGTCGTGTCCCCCGGTGCGCTCGCGCAATGTCGAGCGACCCGTCGTGTGACTGGGCTGCTTCCTGGACGATCGCCAGGCCCAGCCCGGTGCACATTGGCCACGAGGTTGCCGACCATCCGCCGCAGCTGCTCCTCGTCACCGCGCACCAGCACCGGCGTCTCAGGAACGCTCAGCGCCCAATGATGGTCGGGTGCGGCGGTCCGTGCGTCGTCGAACGCGTCGAGCAGCTGCCGAGTCAGGTCGACGTCCTCACGTCGCTCCCGAACCTCTCGATCGAGTCGGGTCAGCAGTAGCAAATCGTTGACAATGCTTGCCATTCGGCCGGTTCGTCGGTGATTCGGCCCAGCGAGCGGTGCACTTGCTCGGGCAGCTCGGTCGACGACATGTATTCGCGGAGCAGCTCGGCGTGGCTACGTGCGACAGCCAGCGGGGTGCGCAGCTCGTGGCTCGCATGGCGGCGAAGTCACGCAACCGCTGCTCACTCTTGTCCCGTTGCTCGAGGGCGAGGTCGACGTGCCCGAGCATCGCGTTCATCGCCTGCCCGACCTGAGCGACCTCGGTCGGCTCGTCGAGCTCTTCGGCGCGCACCTCGATCCGGCTCTGACCGACTCCAACGGCAGCTGCGTGACTCGACGGGCGACGGTGGCAAGGTGTTGCAGCGGACGCATCGAACGGCGCACGGCGATCGCGCCAAGGCCGGCAACAAGCAGGACGGCCGCAGCAAGGACGAGGCCTCGAGAGTGATCCGCTCGCGGATCGTGTGGTTGACCCGCTCCTGGGGCACGGCCGTGATCAGCTGGTCACCTCCCGAGATCGGGGTGATCAGCACGCGGTAGTCGCCGAGTGACGGGAGGCGCGCGGTCCTTGGGCGCCGCGCTGACGCCACCCTGCGCACGGCGGTCCGGTCGGCAGCCGTAGGCAGATGATCACCGTCAAGGTCGGCCGCCACCACCAGGTCGGTGATCGCTCCGTGCGCGACCTCGCCAGTGATCGTGCCCGGCGGGAGCCCCGTGTCGACGGGTCCGCGATTGTCGGCGTCGTGGTCGTTGTCTCCGGGTGGGTCATGAGTGAGACGTTGTGGGCGGCCGCCTGGGCCAGCTCGGTGTCGAGCTGGCCCATTAAAAGCGCGCGGATGCCGATCGTGCCGGCTACCCCGGCGATCGTGCCGGCGCAAAGTACGAGCGTGGCGAGCAGCAGGGCCAGCCGAGAGGTGAGCGTCCTGGGTCGCAGCCTCATGCGAGTGGTGGGCGCATCACGTAGCCTTCGCCACGAACAGTGTGGATCAACGGTTCTCGACCACTGTCGACCTTCTTGCGCAGGTAGCTCACATACAGCTCGACGACGTGCGCGGCCCCGTCGAAGTCCGCGCCCCAGACCTTGCGCAGCAGCTCGTCCTTCGACAGCACCCGGCGCTGATGCTCGGCCAGGTAACGCAGCAGCGCGAACTCGGTTGCGGTGAGGCTCAGCAGCTCTTGGGCGCGACGTGCCTCGTGCGCGTCGACATCGATAGCCAGATCGGCGACCTGCTACAGGCTGCCCTGCCGTTGCCGCAGGAGACCGGCGCGACGCATTGAGCCGGACGACCTCGGTCGCCTGACCGACCGTGCCTACGCTCTGGGCGTCCCATCCGCGAATGGAGAAGGCGGATACCAACACTTCGGCGAGGCCGGCCTCGTCCTCCACGACCAGGACCCGGAGCTTGCGACCATCGGCCGCCAGCGGAGCCCCGGGCGCCATACGGTCCGCCTCCGCTCAGCGGGATCGAACAGGTCGCCGGTCAGCGACGCGACGATCCGCAGCGGCTCAGAAGTCCATGGCGGACGATGCATACTTCGAGTCACCGCGCACCTTGGCCACGTGCACCTTGCGAGCCAGGCGGATGATGGGGCGGATAATCATCTCGACGCTGCCTGCCAGGAACAGCCAGATGGCCGCCGTGCTCGTGGACGCCGAAAAGAACAAGATGCTGCCGACGATGAACCACGTCCCGACCAGGATGTCGTTGGCGATGCTGAGAGCCTCGTAGCGTTGGCGGATTACCAGCTCGTCGTGACCGATCCGAAAGGTGAGGTCGGTCCGATCAGCGGTAGACATGAGCTCTCCTCAGGGGAACTTGCCCCAATTCTCAGACACGGAGGTGGATGACGCTGCTGCCGAGAGTGTAGCCTCGGGTGCTGTCTCGTAGCCGTTCGGTGACGGATGGATCGCACACGACCCGAAGCCTTCTCCCGCGATCGGCACGGTCACCGAGGGGCTCGTCGCTTCAGATTGCGCTACAGCACCCGTTGCGCCACTATGCTTGTTGTAAGGCAATGATCATCTCCGTGACCGCCGGCTCATTCTGGTCAGGTCCTGGCGCACTGCCGCCGGGCATCGGTTGCGATGAGAACGAGGAGAACCTGTGCGATCGTCGGTCAAGTCTCAGCCACCGCAGGCCGCGTGTCACCGCTCACAAGACGGCGTGCGCCGATGAGCGCGCAGGGGTTGGCCTCACCGGTCAGCGAGCATCTGCTGGACAGGCTGCTGGTCAATGTCGAGTACGGCCGGTTCGAGCGCACCCTGTCGGGGCTGACTGCGTTCGCCGCCGTGGTGACCTGCTCGGAGGTCTACCTGGAGCACTACAAGGCCAGCTTCGGAAACAAGGCCATGTGGAGTCCGATCGCCGTGACCCCACCACTTGTGGTGGCCGGCATCGGCGGCGTATTCAGCAAGAAGTGGGCCAAGACGGCCCTGCCGATCACCTCCGCAATCTTTATGCTCAACGGAATGGCCGGCGAGTACTACCACGCCCGTGGAGTCGCTCGAAAACCCGGCGGCTTCTCGCTGTGGACCTACAACCTGCCGATGGGCCCACCGATCTCGGCGCCGGGGCTGATGGCCATGGTCGGCGGCATGGGCCTGTTGGCTTCCGTGCTTCGTCGCGAGAAGTAGGCCTTGGTGCCCGACTTCCGCAAACCATCCCACCTACCGAATCTGCGCTCCGACGGCCAGCCACCGCACCCTTCTTGGCTGCCCCGTCAACGGGTCGGCATCAGTCCGCAGATGATTGGCCGATACCCCGACTTCGACGTGATGTCCGCGGTCGACACCTGGGATCACGCGACGAAGAAGGTGGTCCTGGCTCGCCTGGAGCCCAGCGGACCGATGAGATTCTTCGACACCGAGCAGGAGAAGACCCTGCGAGCGTTCTGCGATGTGGTGCTCGCACAGGACAGCGAGCCACGGGTGCCGGTGGCCGAGTCCATCGACGAGAAGATGGCGTCGGGTCAGTTGGACGGCTACCAGTACGCCGACATGCCCGATGACCGCGAGACGTGGAAGGCCGTGCTGGGCGGCCTCGACCAGACGGCGGGTGCGCGTGGTGGGCACAGTTTCGCCGAAGCGACGCTCGCCGACCAGGAAGCCATCATCGAAGACTTCTCGACGGGCAAGCTGTCCGGCGGCATCTGGGATCAGCTGGATCCGAAGCGAGCCTGGAGCGTTTGTATGCGCGCCGTCCTTTCGGGCTTCTACTCCCACCCGTGGGCCTGGAACGAGATCGGTTTCGGCGGCCCCGCCTACCCCCGCGGGTTTATGCGCCTGGGGCCCACCAGCACCACCGAGCCATTCGAGAAACACGGCTCGACCAGCGAAGATCCAGCCGACGTCGTCAAGGGGAGTCATTCATGAGCGATCTGCTGCGTGGCCTCCTCAAGGGCGCGGTCGGACCTACGGACAACGACTCCCGATTCTTGCTGGACGTGCACTCGCGCGAACTCCCCGGCGAGGACACCATGCGCCGATACGCTCCCAACGACGAGGTCGACCTCGTGGTCATCGGTGCCGGCGCAGGGGGCTCAGTGCTGGCCCAGCGGCTGGCCCGTCAGGGTTGGCAGGTCGTCATCCTGGAGGCCGGGCCGTTCTGGCACCCTGACGAGGACTGGGTCTCCGATGAGGCCGGCTCACACGGTTTGTACTGGACCCAGAAGCGGATCATCGGCGGATCGGACCCGATCGAGCTGGGCAAGAACAACTCCGGCCGCGGCGTCGGCGGCTCAATGGTTCACTATGCGGGATATACACCACGGTTTCACCCTTCGGACTTCTCCACGATGACCGACGACGCGGTCGGCGCCGACTGGCCGATCCGATACGAGGACATCCGCCCGCATTACGAACAGGTCGAGGCGGAACTGCCTGTGGCAGGCCAGAACTGGCCGTGGGGACACCCACACAAGTACCCGTTCTCACCGCACCCGGTCTCCGGGGCCGCGTCCCGGCTGTGGGAGGGTGCTCGACGCATGGGCATCGAGATGCGGGTCGGCCCGGTGGGCATCGTCAACGGCACGTTCGGCAATCGCCCGCACTGCATCTACCGTGGCTACTGCCTGCAGGGTTGCAAGGTCAACGCCAAGGCCAGCCCCTATGTCACGCACCTGCCGGACGCGCTGTCGCACTCCGTCGAGATCCGAGCCAACTGTATGGCGTCGCGCGTCGAGATCGACCAGTCCACCGGCAAGGCGACGGGCGTGGTCTATCACCAGGAGATCGGTGGGCAGGAAGTCCTGCAGCGCGCGAAATTTGTTGCCGTCGCGGGCTACTCGATCGAGACCCCGCGCCTGCTGCTGAACTCCACGTCGTCGCGCTTCCCGAACGGACTGTGCAACAACGAAGACCAGGTCGGGCGGTACATCATGGTCCAGGGCGCCAGCCAGACCGCTGGTCGATTCCCCGACGAGCTTCGGATGTACAAAGCCCCGCCACCGGAGATCTCCTCCGAGCAGTTCTACGAGACCGACTCCTCGCGCGGCTTCAAGCGCGGCTTCTCCATCCAAACCGTGTCGCCGCTGCCGATCGGTTGGGCCGAGCACGTGCTGGCCGACGGTCACTGGGGGCGAGCAATGCGCGAGTACATGCGCGACTACAACCACTGGGCCACGATCGGGGTGCTGAACGAGTTACTGCCTCAACCGGACAACAGGATCACCATCGCCGACGAGACCGACCCGTACGGCATACCGATCGCCCGGATGGACTACTCGCTGTGCGACAACGACCGCGCCAATGTGGCCTACTCCACGAAGATCATCACGGACATCCTGCATGCTGCCGGCAGCCAGGACGTGCTGACGATCCATCGCTATGCGCACCTGGTAGGCGGCGCGCGCATGGGCTCCACCCCGAGCAACAGCGTGATCGATGCCAATCAACGCAGTTGGGCAGTGCCGAACCTGTTCATCGCAGACGGGTCAGCGTGCCCGACACAGGGCTCGGCCAATCCGGCGCTGACGATCATGGCGCTGGCATCCCGGCTCGCGCAGCAGATGGCCTCAGGGGCAGCGATGAGCGATGATGCGGTGGTCCGAGCCGGCAGAGGAGCCAGCGAACCGGCTCGGCGGTAGGAGCCTGCGTGATCAAGCGTCTCGACCTTCCTCCTGACGTGTTCGCAGTGGTGATGGCGACCGGGATCGTCGCGATTGCCGCCCGCGACCACAGGTACAACGCGATCGACGACTCCCTCACCGCCGTCGCGGTCCTCGCGTTCATCGTCTTGTCGTTCGCCGCGGCGTGGCACCTTCTGCGCGCTCCGGTTCAGGCCGTCCGTCAGGCCCGTTCTCCCGAGGTTGCCATGTCGTCGTTCGCCTTTGTCGCGGCGTGTGCGGTGCTCGCTGCTCGGTTGACGGGGCAGCACGTCGTGACACAGATCCTGGGCGGCGCAGCGGTGCTCGGCTGGCTTGTCCTCGCCCCGTTAGCCACCAGCGACGTTCGCTCACGACCGATCCGCGGCTTGCGTCAGAATGCGCACGGCGGGTGGCTGCTGCCCAGCGTCGCCACTGCCGGCCTGGCGATCACCGCGGCCGGCCTTGCAGCGCAGCATCGCTGGGGCGGCTGGATCGTGCTCGCTGTCATCGCCTGGCTGCTGGCGATATTGCTCTACGCCACGATCGCCGGGCTGATTGTGAGCCGTGCGATCTCGCAGCGCGTGCACCCGGCGCAGGTGACCCCAGACAGCTGGATCTTGATGGGTGCGCTCGGGATAGCCGCCCTCGCGGGAGCTAAGATCTTGCACGACCTGAGCACGACCGGGCAGTACGAGTGGATGACGTCCATCGCACGTCCGCTCACCCTGATCGCCTGGGTCCTCGCCAGTGCGTGGATCCCCGTGCTGCTCTACGCCGAGATGTGGAGCGTCGATCATCGCCGGGGCGCGATGCGGTTCGGCAAGGCTTGGTGGTCCGCAGTGTTCCCGCTCGGAATGTATGCGACCGCGACCCAGGCAACCGCGACAGCACTCGATCTGCCCGCGCTGCACACCGTCTCGCTGGTGCTCTTCTGGAACGCCTTCGCGGTCTGGGTCCTCGTCGCGGTCGGACTGGTGCGCTGGTCGTTCACCACGCTGACCGACTCCACCCAGACCGACACCGGCCCGATCAGCCAACGCGGTACGGCTGCGCGTCGGACTCCTTGAGCTCAAGGCCCAGCCCTGGTTTTTCCTGATCGGGATGCATCGCCCCGCCCTGCGGCGACAGCGCGCCGGCGAAGACGAGATCCTCGATCCGCACGTGGTCGTGGAAGTACTCCAGGTGCGCGAGATTGGGCACCGACGCGGCGACGTGCGCGTGCAAGTTCGGCGCGCAGTGGCCGGACACTGACAGTCCGGCGGCGGCGGCCACCGCCGCGACCCGGACCCATTCGGTGATGCCGCCGCACCGGGTCACATCGACCTGCAGGCAGTCCACGGCCTGCGCCGCGACCATCCGAGCGAAATAGACCAGATCGAAGCCGTATTCGCCCGCAGTAACATCGACCAACAGCTGGTCCCGCACTTCTTTCAGGCCCACCAGATCGTCGGAGGAGACCGGTTCCTCGAACCAGCGCACGTCACACTGTGCCATTTGCTCACCCACGCGGATGGCCTGCTTGCGGGTGTAGCCGCCGTTGGCGTCGACGAAGAGTTCAACATCCGGTCCGATCACCTCGCGGCACAGCGCGATACGCGACAGATCCCGCGCAACATCATTTCCCCACGACTGTCCGATCTTGATCTTCACCCGCGGCAGCTGCCACTCCCCCACCCACTGGGCCAGCTGCTCACGCGTGGCCCGCTCGTCGTACGTCGTGAACCCGCCGCTGCCGTATACCGGCACGTCGGGGTGCACCACGCCCAGTAGCCGACACACGGGGGTGTCGAGCAGCTTGCCCTTGAGGTCCCACAGCGCCGTGTCCACCGCGCTGATTGCGCATGACACGACTCCGGGACGGCCCAGGTTGCGAATCTGGCGGACCATTGCCTCCCACGCCCCATTGACGTCCATCACGGGGCGACCGGAAATGGCACCGGCGAGCACGCCATCGATCAGCGTCTTGCAGGCCGCTCCGGCGTAGGTATACCCGATCCCCCAGTGTGCACCGCTGCGGATCTCGACCAGGATCATTGTCGTGTCGGACCAGGCCAGGGTGCCATCTGCTTCGGGCTGGTCGGTCGGAAACGTGTAGGTCTTCACGACGACCTGATCGATGGTTGGTTCTTCACGCATCGCGCACCTGCCGAACGGAGCACCGGTTCTCGCTAACAGTTGTCATGCGTCAACTGTATTGTCCAGCCACCGCACTGGCTAGCGAGGTCGCCGCGAACTCCAGACTCTTAAGCCTCCCTGTTGCGCGGCTCCCTGTTGTGCGCGGTCGCCTCGCTGAACGCAGTCAAACCCTTGAGCAGTGCTCGCCGAGCCGGCACGCTCATCTCCTCCAGCACGGACGCGAAGTCCTCACGCCGGATCCGCGCGAAAGAGTCCAACCGGTGACGGCCTTCGACGGTCAACCGCAAGGTGATCTCCCGGCGACTGCCGACACTCGTCTCTCGCTCGACCAATCCGGCCGCTTCCAGCCGATCGCACAGCCTGCTGGCCGACGACGGGATCGTGCGCACTGCGCGTGCGAGCTGGGTGAGGTTCATCGAGCCGTGCTGCTCCAACACGGTCAGCACCCGCACCTGCAGCGGCGGGATGCGCGGTGTGACCCAGTCTTCGGCGCGGTCCCAGAGCAGGACCAGGTCGTGAGCGCTGGCCATCACGTCGTCCGCATCGGGGACGACGCTCGTTACGTGATTGACAGTCCGGGCCATCACTACTCCAAGCATCTACGATCCACTCCGGAGTTCTCGTCACCGGAAACGTTCAGGTTCTGGATCTACTCTACGCCGAGCCGTAGACTACCGCTCAGTATCAGCAATGGCCCGCAAATGGTCTGGCTCGGGAGTTTCACATGCGCGGATCTGCACTGAACGACCTCGTACTGCGGACGCTGAACGGCGCTCGGCCGGCCGATACCCTTGCCACCGTCCGATCCCTGATGAGTGAGCACGTAGGCGCGCAGGACGTGCGACTGCTGCTGGCGGACTACCAGCTCACGGCATTGCACCCCATTGACAACCCCGATGACGCCGAAGCCCTGAGCGCGACTACAGCCGGCCATGCCTTCCTGGAGCAGATCCCGCTGGTCTGTGAATTTCCCGGTGCCGGCGTGGAAGTGAACCTGCCGATGGGCATTCGGGGCGACCGGATCGGCGTGCTGCAAATCCGTCTCGACCAGGTACCCGATGCCGAGCAGCTCGAAGAACTGACCCAGCTGAGCACCGTCGTCACGTACGCGATGCGGGCTGCGGGTCGACAGTCGGACGCACTGGTGCGAACCTCCCGCACCCGCCGACTCACGCTCGCAGCGGAACTGCAGTGGCAGTTGCTGCCGGGCCGTGGGTGCGCCGCGCCGGAGTACACCGTCGCCGGGCACCTCGAACCGGCCTACCACGTGTGCGCCGACTCCTTCGACTGGTCCCAGGACGACGATCACCTGACCCTCGCCCTCATTGACGGCTCCGACGGTCGACGAGTGGACGTCATGCTCACGACCTTGGCGGTGACCGCGCTGCGCAACGCCCGCCGAGCGGGGTTGACGATCGAGGACCAGGCACGGCTGACCGACCAGGCGATCTTCGCCCACCACCAAGGCCGCGAGCACGTCGGAGTGCTGCTCCTGCACATCAATATCAACACCGGCCAGGTGGGCGCCCTACTCGCCGGCGCTCCCCGACTGTTGATCCGTCGCGACGGGCAGGTCCTCGAACCCGTGCTGACCGAGTACCCGCCGCTGGGCATGTTCGGCGAAAGCACGTATACCGAGCAACGATTCGCTCTCGTGGCGGGTGACCGGTTGCTGCTGATATCCGATGGCGTGCATGGCGCGCAGTCCGCACAACCACACCACTTCGGCGACACCGCCCTGTTGGAGCTGCTCGACGGGTCTTCCGACCAATCAACCTGCGGTGTCGTGCGGACCGTCATCGAGCACCTCTACCAGCACCGCGGACACGACGATCTGGACGACGACGCCGTCGTGCTCTGCGCCGACTGGCGAGGTCCTGCACAGCCAGCGCCGGATGCGACACCAACAGGCGACGAGGTCGATGTCGAACTGAGACTGGCCGCAAAGCGACCCAGACCCCCAGCGCTACGTGCCGTGGCCGATCGGTGACGGCACGCAGCGAGCAACCTTCAGTCGTCCTGGCCGATATTCAGCTTGCCCTTCACCCGCTCGATCCCCTCAGCGGTCAGCGCCTTCGCCGAGTCTTTCACGACCGCTATCTCATCGGGATCGCGGTGCAACATCGCCTTCGCGGTGTTCTTGGCGAACTCCATGGTGATCTTCGGCGGCAGCGGTGGCACGTTCTTGCTGGTGTACGCGTCGATCAACGTCACGCCCTGATGGGAGAACGCCGCATCCCATGCCGCAGCGACCTCGCCGTCGCTCTTCACCCGAATGCCCTTGAACCCCAGCAACTCCGCCCAACCCGCGTAGTCCACTGACTCCACGTCCTGAGATACCGGCCACACGGGATTGGCGTCCTCGGTGCGCATCTCCCACGACACCTGGGTGAGGTCGTTGTTGTGCAGCACCATGATGATGAACTGCGGGTTGTC
Organism: Leekyejoonella antrihumi; assembly: GCF_007845645.1. Taxonomy (GTDB): domain Bacteria; phylum Actinomycetota; class Actinomycetes; order Actinomycetales; family Dermatophilaceae; genus Leekyejoonella; species Leekyejoonella antrihumi. The sequence continues at coordinate 34,968 of NZ_VCQV01000035.1, read as the reverse complement.
CCACTTGCTCAAGTACTTCTTGACGGTGATCAGCTCATTCATGCCGAGCATCTGGAAGGCACCGTCGCCGATGGTGCACACGACACACCGGTCGGAGTGCGCAAATTTCGCCGCCGTCGCGTAGGGCATCGCGGCCGCCATACTGGCCAACCTGCCCGACAGGTCACCGGTCATTCCTTCGCGGAACCGGATGTGGTGCCCGTACCAGTCGGCGGTCGAACCGGCATCGCAGGTGACGATCGCCTTCGCGGGCAGCCGCTTGTTCAGCTCGTAATAGACCCGTCGCGGGTTGACTCCGTCGTCGTAATTGAGCATCGCCTGGGCCTGCATCTCGTTCTCCCACTCGACCATGTCCTTGGCGATTCCCTCCTGCCACGACAGATCGGTCTTCTGCTCCAGGTGCGGGATGAGCGCGAGCAGAGTCTGCTTGACATCGCCCCAGATGTTGAGCTCGGTCGGGTAGCGCAGGCCCATCTGCTCAGGCTTGAGGTCAACCTGGATCGCGCGGGCCTGGCCGCTCTCCGGCAGGAACTGGGAGTAGGGATAGTTCGTGCCGAGCAGCACGAGCGTGTCGCACCCTTCCATCTGGCGCTGGCTGGCTCGCGTGCCCAGCAACCCCAGTTGTTGTGTGTGATAGGGCACATCGGACGGAACGACCTGCTTCGCGCGCAGCGCCGTGACGATGCCTGCGCCGCACAATTTCGCTGCCTGCAGCACCTCGTCGGTCGCACCGTTCGATCCGTGGCCCACCAGGAAGGAGACCTTGCCGCCGGCGTTGATGATGTCCGCGGCCTTCGTGATCTCGGCCTCTGGCGGGATGATCTTGACTGACGGGGCCACTGCGCTGGAGCGCGACACCCCGTTGGCCGGTGTCAGCTCAGGCATGTCCATGCTCTGCACGTCGTGCGGCAGCACGATCACGGCGGGGCCCAGGTGCACCAACGCCGTGCGGAAGGCAGTGTCGACGACGGCCTGCGCCTGCTGCGGCGTCACGATCGTCTTGACGTAGACGGCGACGTCTTCCATCGTGCGCTCCAGGTTGTCCTCCTGCTGCTCGAAGGTGCCCAACGAGCTGAGCGCCTGCTGGCCAACGATCGCGACAACGGGCTGGTTGTCGCTCTTGGCGTCGTACAGCCCGTTGAGCATATGAAAGGCGCCAGGTGAGGAGGTGGCGATGCACACGCCGATCTCGCCGGTGAACTTGGCGTGCGCCGTCGCCATCAGCGAGCAGATCTCCTCGTGCGTGGGACGAATGTAGTCCAGTCCGTCGCCCTTTCGCTGTGCGGCGCCGAGCGCGCCGTCGAACTCGCCGATCCCGTCGCCGGGGAAGGCGAACACCCGACTGACTCCCCACTCCCGGATGCGCTGAATAACGAAGTCGCTGACGTTCCTGGCCATACGGGGAGTCTCCTTGTGAATTCGGGTGAGATCACGGATCTCACACTGTTGCTATCCGACAAACGTTAGCGTCGTTCCCGACGCTTTGCCAGTGACCGCCGACGTGCAGGGCGCGATCAGCGCTCGGGCGCCAGACAACTCACACCTGTCGGTGGCGCTGACTGATGCGTAGCAATGGGCCACCGCCGGGGGCCAGACCAAGCACCGCCCGGGCGAGTTCGTCACGGCGCCGGTCGTGACTTGGCGGAGTGGCTTTGCTGCGCACCAGGTCGCGATATCCGAACCCCGCCCAGGCCAGCGCGACCGCACCATCGGCGATCCCGGCGCGTACCCGGGACCGGTCCGCCACTGCCAGGCCGAATGCCGACGCCGCGTGGGCCAGATCTACCCACACGCCCAGCGCGAGAATCTCTGGGCTGGGCGCAATCCCGGACAGGCCGGCTTGGACCACCTGGCGAGCGCCGAGCACTCTGGCGACAGTGGTGCTCGTCGTGTCGATCTTCAGTCCGTGGATCGTGCTGAGCGTCGTCGCGGGAGTCAGCAGCATCGTTCCACCCCACGCCGCTCGGGCGATCTCTATCGCTCGCATCCGCACCGGGCACTCCTTCCTGCGAAGCTGTCAGTTCAGCAAAACCAAAGCTGGTCGTGCGCTATACCGCTGTCACCCGTCCGCTCTCGCCGCCCGCACCGCGGCGGTCGCCTCGATGTGGCTGAGGTGACTGAGAGCCTGCGGCAGGTTGCCGAGCTGCTCGTTGGTCCCCGGAACGCACATCTCAGCCATCAGTCCGAGCGGTCCGGCCACGGCGTGCAGCTGATTCAGCAGGCTCTGCGCCTCGTCGACCCGACCGACCAGAGCCAACGCCTGCACCCGCCAGAAGCTGCACGCGGTGAACGTCGCCTCTTCACGGTGCACCCCGGTGTATCGGTAGAGCATCGGCCCGGCACCCAGCTCGACACCGAGGGCGTCGATGGTGCTAGACATCCGCGGGCCGGTGTCGAAGCCCGTCTGGGCGCCCAGCAGCACCGACGCGTCCAAGTCATCGCTACCGGCATAGAAGGTGTACGCCTGCTTCTCCTGAGACCAGCAGTTCTCGTTCACCCAGGTTCTGATGACGTCGGCCTCGCCGCGCCAGCGCACACCGGAACCAACCAGGTGGCCGGCCTCGGCCAACCGTGCCGCCGCATCCAACGCGCGCCAACAGTTCATCTTCGACGAGGTGTAGGGACGGTTGGTGTGCAACTCCCAGATGCCGGCATCATCGCGCCGCCACTCGTCCGCGCACAGATCCGCGAGGTCGGCCAGCTCCCGGTTGGAACCCACATCCAGCACATGACCACGAAAAATCCAGTGCGCAATGGTGCCGAACAAGTCACCGTAAACCCCGAGCTGCTTCTGGCCGGCAGCACTGTTGCCGAGCTGGACCGGGAGGCTGTGCTGGTATCCCGGGATGTCGGGAGTGCGGACGCCGTCCGGCTCCCCGCCGCTCAACGTATACATCACGCGAACATCCGGACCATTGGCATGAATCGCGCGCAGCAGCCAGGTGACAGCCGCGTGCACTTCTTCCTGCTGACCGAGCAGGGACAGCGCGTCCATGGTGAACACCGCGTCCCGGATCCAGGAGTAGCGGTAGTCCCAGTTCTTCGGTCCGCCGATACTTTCCGGAAGTGAGGTCGTTGCGGCGGCCGCAATGGCTCCGGTCTCGGCGATGATCAGAGTCTTCAACGCCAGCGCGCTGCGCACGATTTGTTCGCGCCCGGCACCTTCCCACTGAACAGAGGCAGCCCAGTCCCGCCACGACTGCGCACTGATGTCGATCCGCTTGTCGATAGCGTCAACGTGACACATGAAGAGCGGGTCGCCGTCCGCCGCGACGACTCCGATGACGCGTCGCTCCCCCGCGGCCACCTCGAAGCTCGCTTCCACCCGGTCGTGCGAGGACTCCAGTTTGATCTGCTCGCTGCCGATTACGCCCATGATGAGCGAGCCGGCGTGCACGATCGGGCCGCGGTCGTCGTCCTTCACCCAAGGTCGCCACTGCCGCATACCGTCGCCGGGCTGCACCAGCAACCTCATCGCGACAGTGCCGTCCAGTCCGTCGATGCGGCGCGCCAGCTCGCCCCAAGGCAGCGCTCCTGCGCGGCCGGAGTTCAGTGAGTCGGTGACCCGGACTCGGCCGGTGTCCGTGGTCCAGGTGGTTTCCACGAGGTTGGTGTGCGGCAGGTAACGCCATTCGTAGGTCGCCTTCACATCGGCCGGGGACAGCCTGATGCGGCCGCCCCGCTCGGGGTCCAGCAGCGCCGCAACAGCAGGCGTGGAGTCCAGCCGCGGGACCGCCCACCAGTCGACCGATCCGTCCGCCGCGAGAAGGGCGACCCCGCGTCCGTCACCGAGCACGGCATACGCGCCGATCGGTGCGAAACCGTCGGCGTCGCGGGTCAGCCGCTCTCCCATCAGGAACGGCCGCCGACGCGGACGACGGCAGCGATCCCGACTCCAACGGCGGCAACACCGCCGGCCAGCGTGGCGAGCCGGTTCTTCGCGACGAACGACACCGGGTCACGTGTCGCGGCCTTCTTGTTGAACTCGCCACGTGCCCCGCGGTCGTGCTCGGCGTCCTGCGGCTCGAAGACGTTGGATCCCCACCGCGGGTAGTCCTTCTTCACCTGTTGGGACTTCACGCCTGTCTTGCCCAGGTACCAGTCCGCGAACGCCGGTGCGACCCGGTTGCCCATCACCGTGTAGGCCGTCGAGATCCCTACCCACATGTTCCGGCGGGGGTGCTCGGCGGAGAAGCGGATCGCGCTGGCGCACACCTCCGGTTGGACGATCGGTGGCACCGGCATCGGGTGGTCGGGCATCTTGTTGAGGTTCCAGTTGAACTGGGTGGTGTTGACCCCCGGCAGGGTCACCAGACCGATGGTGACCCTGCTGCCGGTTGCGCGCAGCTCGGTGATCACCGACTCGGTCATCCCCTTGATCGCATGCTTCGCACCGCAATACGCCGACTGCAACGGAATCGACCGGTAGGCCATCGCCGACGAGACATTCACGATCGCGCCACGATCACGCGGGCGCATGACCCGCAATGCCGACCTGACCCCATTGACCTGACCGAAATACGTCACCTGCGTCATCCGCTGGTACGCCTGCGGATCGGTATCCCAAAAGAACGACAGTGACCCCACAAACGCGACATTCACCCACACATCAATCGGACCCAGCTCCGACTCGACCCGATCGGTCGCAGCATCCACCGCCTCATGATCGGCAACATCACACTCAATCGCCAACGCCCGCGCCCCGGTAGCCTCCACCTCGCCTGCGGCTCCCGCAAGCCCCGCCGCACCCCGCGCGAGGATCGCGACGTCATACCCTGCGCCCGCAAACTCGCGCACCGTCGCCCTCCCGACCCCGGCGGTACCGCCGGTAACAACAACGATCGGCCGGCTGCGAGGTTGGGTCATGAGGCGTCTCCTTCTATGGAAAGTTCACGATGATTGTGCACACGCTGTAGCCACCATAGGTTCGTCATTGCCGAAGCGCAATTATTGTCTATGCGCAACGGTTAGTCGCCTAGGATCTGGTGGACTGCCCTTCCACGAGACACCGCACCAAAGCTCAGCGGAGTCGTCGAAGAGGTCATCTCAAGGCGATTCCGATCGCGGTCCGGCGTTGGGCAGGTCCGGCACACCGACGGGCGGATGAGGACGAGCAGTGCCTGAGGAGCAGCCGTGGGCATTGAGAATCCGGACGATGCGATCGATCTCCGACGGCCGAATCGGTCCGTGTCCAGCATGCTGACGGATGAAGGCTTCGACGTCGTCGGCCGTGATGGACATGGCTTTCTCCTTGCCGTGCGTGGAGACGAACGATGAGACTCAGGACGTTGTTGCCCTGAGAACACGACGGGTACCAGAGGCAGACGAGGTGGCCAAGGCGGCGCCTACTGCGACGGCGCCCGCCAGAGCGTGCATCCGCGCCGGAACGCCACAGCCACCTGATGCCCACACCTTCTAGCACTGGCAAACCCACCGGGCAACAGCCTCGGCGGCAATCCCACCGGCACACGCTTCACGGCGTCGCCGCTCAGGTCCGGCCATCTTCTGAGGGATACCCGATTCCGGAGTCGTGTGGCACGCTCGTTCTATGTGTCGCAATATCCGCACCCTCTACAATTTCGACCCGCCCGCTACCGACGAGGAGGTTCACGCCTCTGCCCTGCAGTACGTCCGCAAGGTCAGCGGAATGCAGAAGCCGTCAGTTGCCAATCGAGAAGCGATCGACCGCGCCGTCGACGAGGTCGCGCGCATCACCCACGAGCTGCTCGATGCCCTCGTGACGACGGCGTCGCCCAAGGACCGCGAGGTCGAGGCCGCCAAGGCCCGTGAGCGCAGCCTTCAAAGGTTTGGGCAGCAGTCCGGCTGACTCGCCGTCCTGTTCTCCCTGCGGTCAGGCACGTTGCGTCTCAGCTCGACGCGCGGACCGGTCAGGCACCGATCGCGAGAGCCTTCAGGGCAATCCGAGTGGCGCGGGCGACCGCGTGATATCCCTCGGTGGACCCGGGGTCGGTCGGGCGGGTATAGATGGCCATGATCAGCGGGGCGCGACGCGGCGGCCAGATCACGGCGACATCGTTCACCTCGCCATGCACACCGCTTCCGGTCTTGTCGCCAACTGCCCAGCCTCTTGGCAGCCCAGCCCGAATCGACCGATCACCAGTGGTGTTCGCCTTGAGCCAGGCGGTGAGCAGCTTCCGGTTCTGGGCAGTCAACGCATCGCCCAGGACCAGTTTGAGCAGGTCGGCACCGATCGCATCAGCGGTCGTGGTGTCCAGGCTTCCGTCCGCGATGTTCAAAGCGGGCTCATCGCGATCAACCCGGGTCTCGGGATCATCCAGGGTGCGCACGTACTTCGTCACTGAAGTCGGCCCGCCGACCAGATCTACCAGCAGGTTGGCCGCCGTGTTGTCGCTGCGGGTCAGGGCGGCGTCGCACAGCGCGGACACCGTCATACTCTCTGCGGTGTGCGTGGAGGTGACCGGCGAATAGGGCAACACCTCGGCCGCCCGGAAGTGCACGACCTGGTCCATCAGACGAGGCCGCGCTTGCGCCTGCGACAGCGTGGCCGACACCACCAGGACCTTGTAGGTCGAACACATCAGGAACCGCTCGTCGGCCCGGTGTCGCACCGCCGCCCCGGTGCCGGTGTCGAGAGCGTAGAGCCCAACCTTTCCACCGAACGTGGACTCGAGCGCGTCCAGGTCCGGCGCGGCCAGAGCAGTGGGCGACGGCGACCTTGAGTACGCCGTTCCGGACGCCTTCGTGGGGGTTACCCGGCGGCTGTCGGGACCGGGGTCGCCACACCCGCTGAGCATGGCACCGGCCGCGCCGAGGCCAGCCAGCAGTGCCGCCCGCCGAGGAACGCCGTCCTTCATCATCGGTCGCCCCTTGCCGTGCTGTCCTCGACTGAGACCGGGCCCGGACCCCTAGCCCTGGCTTGTCGGCCACTCGCCGGTCTCATGAAAGGTGTTGAGGATCGCCGTATACGGCGCAAGGTCCAGACCGTTCTCGCGTAGCCACGCATCGTTGTAGTACGTGCCGCAGTAGCGCTCTCCCCCGTCGCAGAGCAACGCCACGACGCTGCCTCGCTCGCCACGAGAACGCATCTCCGCGATGATGCGCAGCGCCGCCCACAGGCTGGTGCCCGTCGAGCCACCCGCACGCCGGCCGATCAGCTTTTCCAAGTAGCGCACCGTCGCCACGGAGGCCGCATCCGGGATCCGCATCATCCGATCAACGATGGTAGGCACGAACGACGGCTCCACCTGCGGACGTCCAATGCCTTCGATGCGCGAACCCATGCCCGTCGTGTGCGTCATGTCGTCCTGCACCCAGCCGTCGAAGAAGGCAGAGTTCTCCGGGTCCACCACGCACAGCTTGGTGCTGTGCCGACGGTAGCGGATGTATCGCCCGATGGTCGCACTCGTGCCGCCGGTGCCGGCGCCGACCACGACCCACGCAGGCACCGGATACCTCTCGGCGGCAAGCTGATTGAATATCGACTCGGCGATGTTGTTGCTGCTGCGCCAGTCCGTGGCGCGCTCGGCATAGGTGAACTGGTCCATGAAGTAACCGCCGGTCTCAGCGGCCAACCGCCTCGACTCCGGCGCCGCCTCATCCGCCCCAGCGACGAAATGACAGGTGCCACCGTAGAACTCGATGAGGGAGATCTTTTCAGGGCTGGTGCTCTTCGGGATCACCGCAACGAACGACAATCCGAGCATCCGGGCGAAGTAGGCCTCCGAGACCGCCGTCGACCCGCTCGAGGCCTCGATGATCGTGGTGTCCTCGTGGATCCGGCCACTGCACAGCGCATAGAGAAACAGCGACCGCGCCAGCCGGTGCTTGAGACTGCCCGTCGGGTGGGTCGACTCATCCTTGAGGTACAGGTCGATGCCCCAGTCCCCCGGCAGCGGGATGGGCAGCAGGTGCGTGTCCGCGGAGCGGTTCGCGTCCGCCTCGACCTTGCGGATCGCCTCGTCCAACCAGGCACGATCCTCGGCACTGCAGCGGTCGACCACATCGGCGGTTCCGTCCTGGGCGGACGCACTCTCGACGCTCCGGTCGGTGCCAGAACTCGCCGTGACCGGCTTTTCGTGCAGTGCCATCGAGGAATCCTCCGCGATCGTGCCCACCACCTGTGTGCGGGTCTTGCCAGTAGGAAACCGCGCCAACCTGATCCGGCCGCGCCGCTTGCTCCAGCATGCCTGGAAGGGATCGATAACACAATGGCGTTTATCTATGACTCCCACAAACTCCCGCTTATAGGTCAAGGTGGGCCCGAACCACCCACCGGACCAGGGTCGGGATCAGCGGTTGGCCGCGCGAACGACCGACTCCAGCACGGGGCCGAAGGCCGCTTCCAGCTCGGCCTTGCGCAGCTCCTGGTGCACCTTGCCGTTGATCCTGGCCGTCCGGACGATCCCGGCCTCGCGCAGGACCTTGAAGTGATGGCTGGCGGTCGACTTGCTCACCCCGGCGTAGAGCTGACCACACGGCTTCGGCCCGCCCGCACCCCACATGCGCCGCACCATCTCGAGCCGCACCGGGTCGCCGAGGGCCGCAAGCACATCTTCCAGCGTGCCCACCACAGGGCATTCGTCGGCCTCCGCAGCCGTCTGTGTCGTCATGGCCTCAGGGTATCAAGTTCGACAACCGTCAAACTCATGCTATCTTCATCTAGTTCGATACTCGTCGAACTAGATGAGGAGTCGTCATGACGAGCTGCGCCGAGAGCACCATCAACGCCACCCCGGCCGCCGCGGTCGATCGGATGCGTTCGCCGCGGCGGCGGGGACGCACGACCTACGTCATGCTCTTCGTCCTGCTCGGCCTGGCTCTCGCGGTCTCCGGCACGCCCTCGCCCCTCTACGGCACATACGCCCGCGAGTGGCGACTGAGTCCCCTGGACCTCACTGTCGTCTTCGCCGTCTACGCCCTGGCCGCCATGAGCGCACTTCTGGTGGCCGGTCCGCTGACCGACGCCATCGGCCGCAAGCCGGTCCTGCTGATGTCGGCCGTCGGACTCCTGGCCGGACTGGCGGTGTTCATGACCGCGCACAGCATCGTCGGCCTGCTGATCGCACGAGTCATCCACGGTGCCTCGATCGGCAGCGCGGCGGTCGCGGTCGGCGCCGCCCTGCTGGATGTCCGGCCCGATGACACCGCCCGCACCGGGCACCTCACGGGCATCGTGCTCGCGTCAGGGATGGGCGTGGGCGTGCTCGGCAGTGCAGTCCTGGCCCAGCTGCTCCCCCATCCCCTGGTGCTGCCGTATGCCGTGATCGCGGCCCTGACCGCCCTCACCCTCATCGTGCTCGCGCTCTCCCCGGAGACGCACGGCGCGCGCACCGGACGGATCCGGATCGTGCGACCGGGAGTGCCCGCTCCGATAGCGGCCGACTTCGCCTTCGCCACGCTCGGCGCAATGGCCTCCTGGATCGTGCTCGGCATCTACCTGTCGCTGTTTCCTCAGCTGACCGCCCAGGAGACCGGAATCCACTCCCTCATCTTCGGCGGCAGCGCAGTGGCAGCGATGACGTTCAGCGCCGCTGTCGCCCAGGCCCTCACCCGCCACGCCGGTGCCCGGAGACTCGCCCTGTACGGAGACGTCGGACTGGTTGCCGCGAGCCTGCTCAGCATCCCGATGGTCCTGTCCGGCCACGCGATAGCCGTCTTTGTCGGCTCCGTTGCCCTGGGCGGGAGCTTCGGCATGACCTTCAGTGGGTCCTTCCGCCACCTGACTCAGGTGATTCCGGCCGCCCAGCGCGGAAGCGTCATGTCGGCGTTCTACCTGTGCTGCTATGCCGCAATGGCGGTCCCGACCATCCTCGCCGGCGCCGCCGCCAGCCGCTGGGGCCTGCCGCACACCTACGCCGGGTTTGCGGTCGTGGTCGCAATGGCTTGCGGCGCGGCCGGGATGATGGCCTATCGCTCCGCACCGCCGGTGACCTTGCATGTCGCCGACCGCACGGGCTCGATGAGTCGATGACCACCTCTGGCGAGCTGAGGCGATGCCGGCGTCGACTCGCTCGGCGATGAGTTCGCGTTCGGTTTCTCGGCCGGGAAAGGCACCTCGACGGTTGTTCGTGCGCAAGGCGCCCCATCGGTCACATACGCACGTCGATTCCCATATGGCACACGCCGCGAGTCAGAGCAGTGCCCCGCGGCGGTGCGGGCAGGCGACTTCGGACGTTTGTGCAGACAACTGCTGAACATCACACCTGCCTACCCGACGGTTGGCGAGCCGCGGCTGCGCCGGCTGGAGGCCTGCGGTCTGTCGTCGACGAATTAAGGCAACATTCCGACAACAAAGCGCCGTCCCTAGCGCAATTACCTGAAAATAGTCTGAGATTGCACATAGGCTCCCGGGCTATGACGAACCGCTCTGTCCCGCTGTCCACGCCGGCCGCCGACGCCGTCGCGGCCGCCACGGGCGAACCGCTGATCGTGCTCACCGGCGTGAACAAGCACTTCGGCGACCTGCACGTGCTGCGAGACATCGATCTCACGGTCGCCAAAGGCGAGGTCGTCGTGGTGCTCGGCCCGTCAGGTTCCGGCAAGTCCACACTCTGCCGCGCGATCAACCGACTGGAGACCTACGAGTCGGGATCCATCACGATCGACGGCATGCCGCTTCCCGAGGAGGGCGCCGCGCTGGCTCGTCTGCGGGCCGATGTCGGGATGGTCTTCCAGGCGTTCAACCTCTTCGCGCACAAGACCATCCTGCAGAACGTCACCCTCGGTCCCATCAAGGTCAGAGGGCGATCCAAGGCTCAGGCGGAGAAGCGCGCCATCGAACTGCTCACCCGAGTCGGGGTCGAACAGCAGGCGCACAAGTATCCGGCTCAGCTCTCCGGTGGGCAGCAGCAGCGGGTGGCCATCGCCCGATCGCTGGCGATGGAACCGAAGGCGATGCTCTTCGACGAACCCACCTCGGCCCTCGACCCGGAGATGATCAACGAGGTTCTCGACGTGATGGGTCAGCTGGCCCAAGAGGGCATGACCATGATCGTGGTCACCCACGAGATGGGCTTCGCCCGCCGCGCCGCCGACCGGGTGATCTTCATGTCGGACGGTCAGGTCCTTGAACAGGCACCCCCCGAAGAGTTCTTCAACCATCCGACCACCGAGCGGGCGAAGGACTTTCTCGGCAAGATCCTCACGCACTGACCAAGCCCGCGACCGTCACCGCGGGCACAAACCGTCACAACCGTTCAACCCCGTCACCGAATTCAGGGAGAAGTCATGCACCTTCGTCGCAGCACCGTATCCATCGCCATCCTTGCCGCCGCCGGTCTCAGCCTGACCGCCTGCGGCGGATCCAGCGGTGACTCGAGCTCCGGCTCGGGCGACAAGATCAAGATCGGCACGAAGTTCGACCAGCCGGGCCTCGGCCTGAAAGAGGGCAACAAGTACACCGGCTTCGATGTCGACGTGGCGACCTATGTGGCCGGCAAGATGGGCTACAAGCCCGACCAGATCGAGTGGGTTCAGGCACCCAGCAAGCAACGCGAGACTCTGATCAAGTCCGGTCAGGTCAAGCTCGTGGTCGCCTCCTACTCGATCACCGACGACCGCAAGAAGGAGGTGTCCTTCGCGGGCCCGTACTTCATCGCCGGCCAGTCGCTGCTGGTCAAGGCCGACAGCACCATCAACGGCGTGAAGGATGTGAAGGGAAAGAAGGTCTGCTCGGTGACCGGTTCGACCTCCGTGGAGAACCTCAAGAAGGAGCAGCCCGACCTGGTGCCGCAGAAGTTCGACACCTACTCCAAGTGCGCGGAGGCGCTGTCCAACGGAGTGATCGACGCGATGACCACGGATGACACCATCCTGGCCGGCTACGCCAACCAGTCCGCCTACAAGGGCAAACTGAAGCTGGCCGGCGACACCTTTTCTGAGGAGAACTACGGCATCGGTCTGAAGAAGGGCGACACCGCCACCTGTGAGAAGGTCAACACGGCCATCAAGGACATGGTCAAGGACGGCACCTGGGAGAAGCTCGTCAAGGCGGACTTCGGAGACTCCTACGAGTACAACCAGAAGACGAACCCGCCCACCCCGGCCACCTGCTCATGACCCGTCCCCGGTGGTGGAGCGGCACAGTCCGCTCCACCACCGGGGATTGTCGCCGCCCAGCCTGGAGCTCACATGAATGCCCTCTTCAGCCAGTTCGATCTGTGGTCCGCGTTCTGGATGACCATCAAGCTCACCGTGATCGGCGCCATCGGTAGCCTGATTCTCGGCACCCTCGTGGCTGTGCTGCGCCTGTCTCCCGTGCGTATGCTGCGCGCCGCCGGGACGGCCTACGTCACCGTCTTCCGCAACACTCCCCTGACGCTGATCGTCTTTGCGTGCAGCCTCGTGCTCTGGCAGACCCTTGGTATCACCCTGGCGAACGACCACAGCCGAGACTTCTTCACCGTCAACAACTTCCGGCTTGCACTGGTCGCACTGATCGTCTATCACGCCTCCTTCGTGTGCGAGGCACTACGCAGCGGTGTCAACACGATTCCGCTCGGACAGGCCGAGGCCGCTCGGTCGATCGGGCTGACCTTCACCCAAAGCCTGCGCGAGGTGGTCCTGCCGCAGGCCTTCCGTGGTGCCGTGACGCCGCTGGGCAACACCCTGATTGCATTGACCAAGAACACCACGGTCGTCATGACCATCGGAGTCGCCGAGCTCGCGTACCAGCTGGCGAGAATCAACGAGTTCCGCTCCGACCTGCTGAATCTGGCGTTCGCCGTGATGGCCATGCTCTTCGTCATCCTCACCGTGCCGGTGGGGATCTTCCTCAATACCTTCTCCAAGCGCCTGGCGGTGAAGCGATGAGCGCCGGGGTTCTCTTCGACGCACCCGGCCCGAAGGCCAGGGCGCGCAACCGAATCCTGTCCGGCATCGGCATACTGCTGATGCTGGTCGTCGCCGCCGCGATCGTCTGGAAGCTGGACAGCAAGCACCAGTTCACCGGCGCCAAGTGGGAACCCTTCATCCACGGGACACTGTGGAGGTCCTACTTGCTCCCAGGCCTGTGGGGCACGATCAAGGCCGCGCTGATCAGCATCGCGCTCGCGTCGGTGCTGGGTGTGCTGCTCGCTCTGGCGCGCATGTCCAGCGTCCGGGTGCTGAACTGGTTCTGCACCGTGTGGGTGGAGGTCTTCCGCGCCATTCCGGTGCTGCTGATGATGATCTTCTCCTTCGGCCTGTATGCGTACAACAACGTCTTTCCCTCGTCGATGAATGCCCTCGCCGGCACCGTCACCGGACTCACCCTCTACAACAGCGCGGTGATCTGCGAGATCCTTCGCTCGGGAGTCGACCAGGTGCCGGGTGGGCAACGGGAGGCCGGGCTGTCGATCGGGCTGCGCCCCCAGCAGACCCTGCGCAGCATCATGCTGCCCCAGGCAATCACCTCGATGCTGCCGACGCTGGTCAGCCAGCTGGTCGTGATTCTCAAGGACACGGCGCTCGGCTACAACATCACCTACATGGAGCTGCTCAACTCGGGCAGCACCTCCGCGTCGACCTACAGCAACATGCTGCCGATCGTGATCGTCGTGGCGCTCATCTACATCGTGGTGAACTACTCGATCACGAAGGTCGCCGAGATGCTCGAGCACCGGATGCGGCGCCGGAGCAGTGCACCGCCGGCTGCGGCCGGCGGACTCGCCGGAGCGGAACCGCAGAAGGTCCCTGCTACCTGATCCCGGCACGCTTGCAACCTTGCTGATCCCCGAGTGCACCCGTCCACGAACTAGGGTCGGCCTCATGCCTGTTGCCACCGAACGCATCCACCACAGCCTCGTCGTGCGCATCGACCGCGAGGAGAAGCGCAACGCCATCGACGCCGAGACCACCGAGGGACTCGACGCTGCGCTCAACGACTTCGAGGACGACGCGGAGCTATGGGTCGCGATCATCACCGGCACGGAGTCGGTCTTCAGTGCGGGCAGCGACCTCAAGGGCAGTGGGGCCACCTCCCGTGGCGGAGAGTACGGGGTCATCCGTCGCCGGTCCGTCAAGCCCATCCTCGCCGCGGTCGAAGGTCCCGCGCTCGGCGGCGGCTTGGAGATCGCCCTGGCCTGTGATCTCGTCGTCGCGTCGTCGACCGCGACGTTCGGACTGCCGGAGACCTTGCGAGGACTTGTCCCGACGTCGGGCGCACTCCTACGAGCAACCAGGCGGCTGCCGGCAAACATCGCCCACGAACTGATGATCACCGGGCGGTGTCTGTCGGCACAGCGCGCGTACGACGTGGGTTTCGTCAATGAGCTCACCACCGCCGGCAAGGCCCTGGAGGCAGCCCTTGCCCTGGCCGAGGAGATCTGCCGGTCCTCGCCGTATGCCGTGCAGCAGGTGCTCGGCGCCCTGCGCGAGCAGGACGCCACCCTCGAGCAGACCGGCTGGGACGTCACCGACCGGGCCAAGGCTCGCGTGGCCTCCTCGCACGATGCGGCTGAAGGGGTTGCCGCGTTCTTCGAGAGGCGCCCGCCGCGCTGGGCAGGGAGCTGACAGCAGGGGCTCGGTCGCACGGAACCTAGCTCAGGACGATCGGTGGCCCGTGGTGGTGGCTGCGCGCGATCACCTCGCCATCCAGCGCGAGCTCGGGACCTTGCGTGGCGATGTCATAGCCACCTCCCGTCTGCGCAGGTGGCACACCCTCCATCGTGATGTGCGCGAGTGCGATCTGCGCCCTGCCCGCGCCGACAATCTCCTGCACGCGCGCCGATTCCGCTGCGGCCCAGTATTGCTGGGTGATCGACTGCCACACGACGGTGAGCACCTCCGCGCCCGGGTCGTCGGCCAGCTGTCGGTCCAGCCACTCGGAGGCCGCCAATCGTTCGATGCTCACCGGGTGCTCGCGGACCACTTCGAGCGCAGTCGCCAGACGCCGGTGCCGGTCCAGGTCGAACGGCCAGACGTATGACGTGAGGTATCGTCCGCCGTCGCTGGTCGACGCATCGACGGGGTCCAGGTCGCAACCTCGACGCTCGATGATGGTCAAGGGCTCCGGTCGCACGCCGACGGCTTTGGTGTCCAGGCACACCGGGCTGTTCCCGGGCCCCCAGGACCACGCCGGGCCGACCATCCGGTATCTGTCGACGTTCAGGTTCAGCCCCGCCGATGCTCCGGGTTCCAGCAGCCGGATGCGTCGCAGACCGGTGCGCCGAACCGCCTCAAACAGTCCGATCACCAGGCAGGCGGATCGGCCGACCTCGTTGGTCTGCGGTGGTTTGGCGAGCGCATCGTGCAGCTCACCTACGTGCCGCTCCAGCACGGGGCGAAACGCCGGCCAGGCATCCCGCGGGTCGGCAGTCCCACCAAGACTCGGGTAGAACCGCTCGAGCGCCGGCGCGTCGCCACGCAGCACGATCCGGAATATCCCGGCCAGCAGACGCAGCTGCACCGCCGCACCGCGCGACACCTCGTCATACCCCTCGCAGATTCGCGCAGTCACACCGCCGGCATCGAGGTCATCCGCGAGCTCGCCCAGCAGGACTCCATACAGATGGTCGCGATGACCGAAGTGGCTGCGAAACTGGTCCGCGAGCGAAGGATCCGCCATCGAACCAGTATGCCGCTCGCGCCTGCCACCATAGCCTGACTCTCAGTGGAGCTATCGCGCCTCTGGAGCGTCGAACTGGACCTGCAGATCGTCCCCGACGCGACGGTAGCCCATGGCCTGGTAGATCTTGTTCGATGTCGGGTTCGACAGCTGCGTGTAGAGCATGCACCGGTGGCCGAGATCCTGCTGACGACGGCTGGCCGCACACACCACCGCGCTGGCGTAGCCGTGCCCCCGCAGCTCCGATGGCGTGTAGACCCCCGATATCCGGACCACGCCCGCGTGCGAGGTCGACGCCCAGCACATTGCTACGGGAACGCCGTTCGCCAGCCACAGCCCAAGCCTCCCAGCGGCGATGTGACGCCCCACGAGACTCCGCTCGGTCCCATCGCACGGTGTGCCGATGTCGGCCTTGAACGCTCGGACCCATGCGGTGGCCAGGCCCAAGTGGTCTTCACCTGCGACCAGGTAGTCACCGGGAACCGCCCGCGAGAGCTCCGGCTCGCTCGGCAGGTCGAACACACCCTTGCCCTCGACGGCGAAGCCGGTTCGTCCGGTGATCGCTGTGTACCGATCGAGAAAGGCTTCGACGGCGGCGCGGTCTCCCCCGACGCCGGGGATCGGCTGAGCCGTCTCGGCCACGAACGTCGCCAACTCCTGCGTCGCACCCGGCACATGCGTCGACACGTGCAGAGCCTGCGGCGGGGTGTGCATCGCCACGGCGTCGACGCCCCTGCCACGACCGAGGAAGAACCAGCACGGATCCTTGTGCCGCTCCGGCTCATCGACCAATGCGGCTGTCACTGTGGCGAATACAGAGTGCCGGACGGCATCAGCTGCGATGAGAGGCTGTGCGCGATCCAGTGCTTCGACCGCGGATCTGCCGACCTGCACAGTCCACTTGTCATCCGGTAGGTCACTCGCGGGTTCGACGGGCACACGCCCAGTCTGGGTGGTCATGGCCTCCCTTGCCACCCAATATGTGTGTGTGCCCGCCAAACCCCGGACTACTGGTTCAGCCGATGGAGACCGGCATACCACCTGCGGTCACCCGGATGTAGTTCCATCGGACCTTAGGCGCCTGGTTTCCCGTGGCCCAGATCCCATAGAACTGCGAGGTGATGAAGTTCCTCGTAATCACCGTGTTGATGTTGACCGGAGCCTTCGCCTGCGGCGGCACGGGCTGCGCGTTCCATCCGGGGTTCTCGAAGACGACGACCCCGGCGGTCTTCGGTGCCTCCTGGGCGCCCCAGTTGTTGCCCGAGAGCCTGTTGCCCTCCACCGTGACATCCTTGGTGAACGAGTTGAAGGCTTCAGCGTTGACAACCACTCCGCCCTCGACCGAGTTGGTTACCCTGTTGCCGCGCACACTCACGTTGCTCACCGAGGAGTCCGGCGGGTCGGCAGCCACCACGAGCCCACCGACGTCGGCACCCTTTGTCATCGAGAGCCCTTGTCCGGCGATGGTGTTGTCAGCCAGCATCAGGTGCGAGAGACTGCCGCCGAAGTTCTGGGTCGCGGCGACCAGGCCGCACCCGTTGTAGTTTGCCCACGTCCGGTTGCCGACGACCGAGTCGTACGACGCATCCACCGGCGCCGCCGAGGGGTTCTGGTACGGCGCCATGCTCAGGTGTCCCGGATCATTGGCACCGTTGTCCATCACCCCGATCCCGCCACGCCCGTTGTTGAACACCAGGTTGCCTCTGACCGTGGAGTGCGAAACTCCGAACAAGCTGATCGCGAACGACTGACCCACGTAGGAGTGCAACCCGTTGCCCGCCAGCGGTGGCGCCGTGGGATCGATCGTTTTCCAGCCGCCATCCGTGACGACCGAGTGCTCGATGCTGATGTGCGAGGTCTTCTCGGCGAAGATGCCCTGGAACCCGGCGCCCGTGACCCACACGCCGTCGATCCGCACGTGCGAGACGCCCTGACCGACATAGATGCCGATATCGCACCCCGTCGCGTTGATTGCGCGGTAGGCAATCCGCTGGCCAGAATGCGCCACCACCGCCGCGCTCAAACCCGAATTACCCACATTTGCCGTGCAGGACCGGTTCGGCGCCGCCTGCGCCGGGCTCGCCACCACCACTCCAACCAATGCGGTCGACGCTGCAACCGCGCTCACTAAAATCGACTTCTTATGCGAGACCACTGGAGTCGCCTAGCCTTTCTGTTCCTGATCATCCGGCGCGCCCTCATGGTGCGTCTGAGGTAGTGCATCGTCGTGCGCGCGGATATTAGGCTCTGTGGTGTCGGCTCGGTTGGGAGCGCATCACATCGACAGGTATCACCCCGGGTGCAGCGTGCAGGAGAAGGTTCGGTCAGGGTCTGGTGGATCCCCCCGTCGGCGCGTTGACGCGCCAGATCTCGAAGATGTGCTTGCTCTGCGCAGCACC
The DNA here is from genome assembly GCF_007845645.1 of Leekyejoonella antrihumi. Lineage (GTDB taxonomy): Bacteria > Actinomycetota > Actinomycetes > Actinomycetales > Dermatophilaceae > Leekyejoonella > Leekyejoonella antrihumi. The sequence continues at coordinate 17,043 of NZ_VCQV01000035.1, read as the reverse complement.
GGCATAGCTCGCATAGCTCACGCCGAGCTTGGGGTTGCGCGCGGCAATCCCGCGCTGGGAGCCCGGATCGGAGACAAGCATGACAAAGCCGATCTTGTCCGGACCGAGATAGCTGTTCTCGAAGATCAGGTCGCCGGCCTTCTCCTGCCCCGGCTGCACCCGCACGCCATGGCCGGAGGCGAGCCAGTTGCGCTGCGCCTGTGCTGTTCTCGGGATCTGCACACCAATCTTTGCGTAGGCCGCCTGCACGAAGGACGAGCTGTCCCAGGTGTCCGGCCCATCCGAGCCGAAGCGGTAGGCATGCCCGACCTGACCCCGCGCCCAGGCCACCACACCAGCAGTCTGTGCCGGTGACGCTGATCCGTCCGACGTACTGGTGCACGCGATGCCGCCGGCGCCGGCCGCGTACGAGGCGGCGTAGTAGAGCACGTCGTTGACGTACCAGATGGCGTGGTTGTAGCTGAAGAGTGCCGTCCGCACGCCGGCCGCACCATCCTTGACACCGAACTCGCTGAGCGCGTGCGCCGCGGAGTAGACGCTGTCGGCGTCGTTGTGGATGTCGATCTTGCCGTCACCGTTGCCATCGACGCTATAGCGCGCGAAGGTGGCCGGCAGGAACTGCATGAGACCCTGCGCTCCGGCGCTCGACTCGTGGTTGTTGCGGCCCTGCCCGGTCTCCTCCATGCCCACGCCGGCGAGCAGCGGCCAGGGCACGCCATACTTCTGCCCCGCCGCGACATACAGGTCCATGATCGTGGCGGGCACCGACAGTGCCGGCTGGTTGATGCTGTCCTTGCGTACCTTGCCTGCCGCCGGCAGCACAAAGCCCGCAGAGACCGCAGTCGTCGAGGCCGACCCGGTCAGTGGTGCACCGTGCTGGACCATGAACGGCACCGGGTTGACCGGCTTGCCGTTCACGAGGACCTCGAAGTGCAGGTGGTCGCCGGTGCTCTGCCCGGTGGACCCCTCCACACCGAGCACCTGACCCGCCGCGACCTGGACCCCCGGTCTGATGCTCGGGTCGATCCGCGCCATGTGCCCGTAGAGGGTCTGCACGCCGTCCGCGTGCTGCAGGGTGACCTCGTTGCCCAGCCCGCCGTATGGCCCGGCATGCACGACGGTGCCCACGTCAGCCGCCACGACGGGGCCGGCGCCCGGCAGCATCGCCAGGTCGACGCCGGCATGCAGCTGCCGCCTGTGGGTGATCGGGTCGACTCGCATGCCGAACGGCGACGTGATGACGTAGCGCTGCTCGACCGGCGCACGCCAGCCGGTGGACGCCGACGCGCAGCTCACTCCGGACTCGCCGGCTGCGGACGCGGGCGCCATCGGCAACGCGAGCGCCATCGCAGCAACAGGCACCATCGCCACCGCCAAAACCCATGCCCGAACTCCTGCCGGCCCAGTGCCCATGCCACCTCGCTCCCTCGACTGTCATCATAGGAGCGCGAAGTGGCCCATCAGTGGGTTGTTGCGCACCTTCGGCGGCCGCAGACACAAAGCGCGGCGGGTGCTCGAGTGGCGGTTCACCCGTTGCGCATCACCGCGGATCCCAACCAGCGGCAGGCGAGCAGAGCGAGTTCGAGCTCCATGTGATCCACGTCCAGTGGACGGCCGCGTTCTTCGATCGCCTTGTCCACGCGGTACTTGACGGTGTTCTTGTGCAGGTATACGAGATCCGCGGTGGCTGTGTAGCTGCCGTTCTGGTTGAGGAACGTCAGCAGGGTCTCCCTGAGGCGGGCTGCCGGCTCGCTGTCAACGGCGAGCCGGCCCAATGACCGTGCGACCATGCGTCGTGCCGAGTCCAGATCGGTGGCCAGCAGGGCCACCATCCGCACCTCCGGATCTGCATACGACGTGAGCCGGCACGCGACGGGACGGGTAGCGTGCGCCAGATCCTGGGCCCGGCGAGCCTCCAGGTGGGTATGTCGGAACCCGTCCAGTCCGGCCGCCGGGAATCCCATCGCCGCGAACACGTGCGGGTCCGTGTCGGACATGGACGCGACCAGCCGCTCGAGGTCCATGGTGCCCGGCTCGCGGCCGAGCTGCACCCATCCCCACGCACTCGACTGGTCACGAGGAAAGAACAGCGGGTCGGCGCGGCCGCCGGCCGCCTTCGCCAAGCTCTGTAGGCACCGTTCGAGCTCGAGCAGGTTCACCCCGGCCGGTGCGGGTTCGGCGACCCACAGGGTGAATCCCACGTGGTTCTGGCGAAGGCGACAGCCCAGCGCCTGCTCGGCGCTGACGAGGTCGACGCGCTCATTGGCGAGTATGCCGATGAGCATCGCGGCGCGCAGCGTGTTGCGGTTGGCCATCCACCGCTCGCGCTCCGACTCATACTCGAGGACAACTTGCTCGGAGATGGTGTCGATGTACCGAAAGGTCAGCTCGGTGAAGTCCCTGCTCGCGCGGTAGGCAACCTCCAGATCCGGTGAGCGGACGACGCACTCGCCCAACGCCCAATCCATCAGAGCCTGTTGCCCCAGCCGGTAGGCACGAACCAGGGTGTTGGACGAAATCCCTCGTTGGGCGAGACGCCGGGCGAACTCTCTGGCCGCAGGCGGGGCCACCAGATCGTCCACGCGCGTGTCGTAGCGCATGACCTGAGCCAGCATCGCGAGGTTGCTCTCGATGCTGGCGTAGAGCACGTCCAGAAGCTGCCGGTCGCCGGCCATCTCCTCCCCCGCTGCGGCGAGCACCTCGTACAGACGTGACGTCAGTGCCGACAGCTGCGCGCCGAGATCGACTCCGACGTCTGCGATCAGGGTCCGGGCCTGTTTTTGAGTCTCCTCGCTGGTCCGCGCAGCCATGCCCGTCGTCCTCTCGTGGCTCCGCCGAGCGGGGAACCGATGTGAGCCAAGTCTGACGACCCGAGCCCGAAACCGCCAGGACCCCGTGGGCAGGAGGGTACAACGCGGCTGCGCTTCTTTGGTCCGTGGACACAGGCGCCACCGGCTCGGTAGCACCTAGTTTTCTCATGGGCCACTAATCGCGGCCTGCCGATCCGAGGAGACGAATCGTGACGACACTCGACTACCTTCCCTGGCAACGTCCCGCTGCCTACGACGCACGTCGTTGCGTCCAGGACGACCGCAACGCCCTCACCTACGCCGAGCTGGGTGACTGGGCGGACGCGGTCGCGGAGCAGTTTGCAGAGCTCGGCGTCGCTCGCGGGTCGGTCGTCGCGGTCATGCTGCCGAACCGGGTCGAGCTGCTGGTGGCCATGCTCGACTCGGCGCCGTCGCGACCCCGATCAACCCGGTCTTCACGGCATACGAGGCGGACTTCCAGATCCACGACGCGGAGGCGGTGCTCGTCGTCAACGCAGGATCGGACGCCCCGAACGGTGGATGCCAGGCGGTTTCCGCGGATGACCTTCGGCGAACCCGAACCGGCGAGACGGACCTGCCCGAGGCGGTCACGTCGGCCACAGACCTCGCGCTGGTGATCTACACCAGTGGCTCCACCGGCCGACCCAAGGGTGTCATGCTGAGCCACTCGAACATTGCGGCGATGGCCACCATGATGGCCACTCATCTGGGGATCAACCGCGACGACCACTGCCTGCTGATCCTCCCCCTCTTCCACGTCAACGCGATCTGCGTGAGTTTCCTGACCCCGATGACCGTGGGCGGCCGGCTGAGCGTCCTCGACCGGTTCCAGCCTCGCGAGCTCCTCTCCGCCATCGAGCGGTTGCGGCCCACCTACTTCTCCGCCGTGCCGACGATCTACTCCCAGCTCGTCTCGCAGCCGTCGACCGTGGTCGCCGACACGTCCTCCGTCCGGTTCGCGATCTGCGGCGCGGCGCCGGCGTCGAAGGAGCTGCTCGATGCGACCGAACGACGGTTCGGTTTCCCGCTGGTCGAGGGGTATGGCCTCACCGAGGGCACCTGCGCCTCCACGGCGAACCCGCCGGCAGGCGACCGCAGGCTCGGCACGGTCGGCGTGGCCCTTCCGGGCCAGAGGGTCGAGGTCATGGCGTCGGACGGCAGGATACTGCCCACCGGTCAGCGTGGCGAGGTCGTCATCCAGGGCCCGAACGTCATGCTGGGCTACCTCAACCGGGACGACGCCACGGCACAGGCGCTGGGCGACGGTTGGCTGCATACCGGAGACGTCGGCATTCTCGACGAGGACTGCTATCTGCGGATCGTCGACCGCATCAAGGACCTGATCATCAGGGGCGGGGAGAACATCTACCCCAAGGAGATCGAGACCGTCCTGCATGGCCACCCGGCGGTCCTCGAGGCCGCCGTGGTCGGCGCGCCGCACGACGTGTACGGCGAGGTGCCCCTCGCCTACGTGGCGACCTACCCGGACGCGGTCGTCGAACCGTATGAGCTCGTCGGCCTGTGCCGCGACAAGTTGACCAAGATCAAGGTCCCCTCCGCCATCCATCTGATGGTTTCTCTGCCCAAGAACGCGGTCGGCAAGATCGACAAGCAAGCGCTGCGCGACCTCGACACCACCCGTTGCGCCAGCGGTCACCAAGGAGCGTGAGTCATGGGATTCCTCACCCCCTCGCCCCAGCCCGTCGAACCGTCGGAGTTCGTCCGGCTTTCCTTCCTCGACCGGGTCCGGATCCTGTCCACCCATTGGGTCGACGACGACTTCGGAACCCCGAAGATGCTCTATGTCGTGTACACCGTCAAGATGCTCGGCCTCTACCTGGCCTGCGGCATCCTGATCGCGTCCCTGACCAGTGACATCAGCTTCCTGCACGTCACCTCCTGGTGGGACAACATCGTGGTCTACCAGAAGCTGGCCGTATGGCTGATGCTCCTGGAGGTGATCGGGCTCGGCGGCGCCTGGGGACCCCTGTGTGGCCACTTCAAGCCGATGACCGGCAACATTCGGTACTGGCTGCGGCCCGGGACGATTCGGATGGCGCCCTGGGGCAAAAAGGTACCGCTTACCGGCGGCGACACCCGCACTGTCGGCGACGTGGTGCTCTACCTGGCCGTGCTCGGGAGCCTCATCGTCCCCTTGGCGGTCCACGCCGAGAATGTGGCCGGGTTCGCCGGCCAGCAGAGCATTCCCGGATGGACCTTCGTGCCGATCCTCATCATGATGCCGTTGATGGGCCTACGGGACAAGGTGGTCTTCCTGGCCGGCCGATCCGAGCAGTACCTGCCGATCATGTTGTACACCTTCCTGCTCAGCGGCAGCTTCGTGGACATGGTCATCGCGTTCAAGGTCGTCATCGCCTGTGTGTGGATCTGTGCCGGTATCTCGAAGTTCGGCGACCACTTCATCAAGGTGGTGCCGCCGATGGTCTCCAACAGCCCGGCGATGCCCGGCAAGTTCATCAAGCGCCTGCACCACAAGAACGCGCCGGAGGACATCCGGCCCTCCTCCTTCTCCTGGTTCATGGCCCACCTCGGTGGCACCAGCGTGGATATCGTGATCCCCCTGGTCCTGCTGTTCACCACCAACATCGTCGTTGCCGCGGTCGCGGCGATCGCGATGCTGGTCTTCCACCTGTTCATCACCTCGACGTTCCCGTTGGCGGTGCCCTTGGAGTGGAACGCCTTCTTCGGGTTCGCCGCCATCACCCTGTGGATCGGTCACAACCCGGGTGACTTCGCGATCTATACTTCTCCCACCCGCTGGGTTTGATCCCGATCTTCGCGCTGGCGTTCCTCTTTCCGATCATCGGCAACCTGCGACCCGACCTGGTCTCGTTCCTGCCCTCGCTGCGGCAGTATGCCGGCAACTGGGCGTCGGCAACCTGGGCGATGCGCCCCGGGGTCGAAGAACGCCTGTCGGACCTGCCGCTGGTGACCAACCTCACCGATCAGTTGGTCGCGATGAAGTACGAGCCGAACGATGCCGAGATGACGCTGCAGAAGCTGCTCGGCTGGCGTGGCATGCACAGCCAGGGCCGTGGCCTGTACTCGCTGCTCCTCGACCATCTCGACGATCTCAATTCCCGCACCGTCCGCGAGGGCGAGTTCGTGTGCAACACGGTCCTCGGCTGGAACTTCGGCGACGGGCACCTGCACGACGACCGGATGGTCGCGGCGGTCCAGAGGCGGCTCCAGCTTGCGCCGGGCGACCTGGTGGTGATGTACGTCGAGTCTCAGCCGATCCACAAGAAGACCCAGGAGTACCGGGTCATCGATGCCGCGCTGGGTGTCGTCGAACGCGGCACCTGGAACGTCGCCGACTGCATCGAGGAGCAGCCCTGGTTGCCCAACGGCCCGGTTCCGCTGAAGGTCAGCTGGACGGCCGACGGTTATGTCCGCCAGGAGACGCTGACCTTGGTCCGGAACCAGGTCGACGAGCAGAAGCAGAAGCAGGAGCAGCAGGCGTGACCACGGCGGTGGTGGTCGGCAGCGGCCCGAACGGGTTGTCCGCCGCGATCCGACTCGCCCAGCACGGCCTCGAGGTCACGGTGCTCGAGGCGGGCGACCGGCCCGGCGGCCGGGGCGCGAACCTCGCAGCTGACCCTTCCCGGCCTGTTGCACGACGACTGCGCGGCGTTCCACCCCACCGGCATCGCCTCACCGTACTTCGCCTCGCTCGGCCTCGAACGCCACGGACTGCGCTGGCTGTGGCCCGAGGTCGATCTGGCCCACCCGCTCGACGACGGCCGCGCCGGGCTCGCAGTGCGCGGGATGACGCGCACCGAGACCCTCGGTCTGGACGCGGATCGCTGGGAGCGGGTGTTCGGCCCGTCCGTCCGAATCTTCGACGACCTCATCGCCGAGGTCTTCCAACCCTCGCCCATGTGCCGAGGCACCCGGTCGCGTTGACCCGATTCGGTATCAAGGCACTCCTGCCGGCGAGCTGGACCGCGCGCCGATTCAAGGACGACCCGGACCGGCCGTTCGTGCTCCTGGGCCAGCAGTACCTCGTCGACCGCTCGCGCTCGATCGGGACGGCGAACCCCGTCTACGCCTACGCCCACGTGCCGCACGGCTACCCCGGTGACGCGACCGACGCGATCATCGGACAGATCGAACGGTTCGCGCCGGGCTTCGGCGACCAGATCCTCGCCACCTCGACCCGCAGCCCGGCCGACCTCGCGACATACAACCTCAACTACGTCGGCGGCGACATCAGCTCCGGCGCGAACACCGCGCTGCAGATCGCCTTCCTCCCGCGGCCGACCCCGAACCCGTACTCACTGGGCATACCTGGTGTGTACCTGTACTCGTCCGCGACAACGCCCGGTGCCGGAGTGCATGGAATAGGCGGCTACAACGCCGCCGAGACCGCCCTCGCCCACCTGTGACTCCGCCCTCCGCCAGCCTGGCGCCGGGGCTTTTCAATGAGTACGCCAAGTGCGTGGCCACCCAGTAGTTCAAGCAACCGCCAAGGAAGGTGCCGGGTTGACGCTCTGAGCAGGCGCTGGAGCTATGGACGCTCTCGTTGCCTTCGAAGAAGGGTTGCGCCTGGAGTTGAGCCGCGACGAGGGCAAGCCTGCCAGACCGAGGTGCGCGACCTGGCTGGCCGGTTCGTAATGCCGGGCCTGACCGACGTACACAATCACCACGCGCTGGCGGGGCGCGCCGACCTCTTCGAGGTGACGTTCTCGGTCACCGCGACGCTGTCGCAGATCCTCGACGCCGTGCGTGCCCAGGCGACCGGTCTGCCGGTCGACGCGTGGGTTATCGGCGGCAGTTGGGGCTCCGGACTGATGAGCGAGCTTGCCACGCACACCGCCCGGTTTCGGCTGGACGAGGCGGCAGGCGGCCGGGCGGTGCTGTTGACCGACGACAGTCACCACAACCGGTGGGTGTCGAGCCGGGCCCTGGAGATCGCCGGGGTTACGGCGTCCGCACCGGATCCCGAGGGCGGGCAGATGCTCCGCGAAGACGGGCCGCCGACCGGGGTGATGCTGGAGGCGGCAGGTCGAATGATGGAGCAGGCCGTGCCGGAGTCTGCCCGCATCGATGCCGAGGCGCAGCGGGCCTGTTCGCGCCGCGGCAGCGAGATCCTGCACCGGCACGGCATCACCGCGTTCCAGGATGCGGCCGTGTCCACCGACATCATGGCCACCCTAAAGTCACTGGATGACGAGGGTCTGCTGGACGCGTGGGTCGTCACCTCCATGCTGGTCAACGACCTGACCTTCGGGTTCGCGCCAATCGGTGAGGAGCTGTGTGCGCGGGGGAAATCGTATGCGAACGAGCACCACCGGCCGACGTTCGTCAAGATCTTCCTGGACGGCGTGCCGCCGGCCCGCACCGGCGCGTTCCTTCATCCGTACCTGCCTGACGCGCACGGCGACCACTACTGCGGCGAGCCAACGATGAGCCCCGACGAACTGCTGCACTGGATGCGCCTGGGGGCGCAAGCCGGTCTCTCTGCGAAAGTTCACTGCACCGGCGACAAGTCAGTGCACATGGTGCTCGACGCCGTGGAGCGACTCCGCGGCGAGGGATTCACCAACCAGCGGCACCACATCGCGCGTGGCCAGTTCATCGCACCGGACGACCTACCGCGGCTCGCCGCGCTCGGCATCGACGCCGATATCTCCCCGTTCCTGTGGGTTCCCGGCGTGATCCCGCAGGCGATCGCCGAAGTGCTGCCTCCCGAGCGAGCTGCGCGGATGCAGCCGAACCGCGACCTGCTGGACTCGGGCGCCCTCGTCGCGGGCGGCTCCGACTGGCCCGTCAGTGAGTCACCGAACGTGTTCGAGGCCATCGCCGGACTCGTCACCCGCCAGGACCCGACCGGCACCTTCCCCGGTGCGCTGTGGCCCGAGCAGGCCGTCACCCGTGAGGAAGCGATCGAGATCTTCTCGGTCAACGGCGCGACCGCGATGGGCCTGGGCGACATCACCGGCACCCTCACCACCGGCAGGTCGGCCGACTTCGTCATGCTCGACCGCGACATCACCGCCGTCGACCCAACCGAGCTGCTCGACACCACGGTTGAGGAGACCTGGTTCGCCGGCCGTCAGGTGTATGCCGGGTCGAGAACCTAGCAGGGATCGTCACCGACTCACGAGGTATGCCGTCCATCTCAGCTGGGGATCGAGCCGTTCAGGACCGGTCGCGTCGAACCTCTGGCGAAGAAGGCATTGATCTGGTTCCGGAAGGTGTCGAAATCGACCGTGGGAGCCCGGTCGCGGCCCGGCGAAGGGTGCCGAGTGACCGCTAGCATCATCGACTTCGCCGCGTTGACGGCGGCCGGTGGTTGCTGCTGCAGCCCGGTGGCGATGTCCAGGGCTGCGGCGAGCGTGGTCCCCGGTGGGGCCACCCGCGCGACCAGTCCCGCGGCCTGGGCCTCGTCGGCGCGCAGCAGCCTTCCGGTGAGGTAGAGGTCGGCGGTCAGGGCGGCGCCGATCCGCGCCGAGAGGCGTTCGACGAACGCGTCGGAGGCGAGGATGCCCAGCCGGACGATGGGCATACCCAGTTTCGCCGACGCTGAGACCACTGCCACGTCACAGGCCAGTGCCAGCTGGCAGCCGGCCCCCGCGGCCGTGCCTTCGACCGCAGCGATGACCGGGATGGATGCCCGCTCGATCGCCTGAAAGCAGTCCTCCATCGCCTGGAAGCTGCGCTCGACGTCGGGCAAGTCCGCCCCAACCCACTCGGTCAGGTCGGAGCCCGCGCTGAACGTCTGGTCCCGGCCAGTGATCACCACGACCCGGGGGCGCGGGTCAGCATCCAGGGCTCGGATCTCGGCGGTCAGGTCACGCCAGTCGGACTGGCCCAGTGCGTTGCGTCGCAGCCCGTCGCCGACGGTGACCGTCGCCACCGGCGAGTTGCGGTCCACCACGATGCGCGTCATCGGCGCACCGCCCCCGTCGCGGCCAGGGCCTCGATCTCGCTCGGAGACAGTCCCAGCCCATCCAGGATCTGGGTGGTGTGCTCACCGAGGATGGGAGAGCCCTGCCGCAGCGCCAGGGGCGTCGAGGACAGCTTGATCGGGGATCCGAGCGTGCGGATGCTGCCCTCGGCGGTATGTGGCAGGTCCACGACCATGTCCCGGGCCAGCAGCTGCGGCTGCGCGAGGGCCTCCGGCACGGTGTTGATCGGCCCGACGGGCACCCCGGCATCGGTCAGCAGCTCGCTCCACTGCGCGGCCGTGCGCATGCGCAGTGCGTCCTCGACCAGGGGCAGCAGGGTATCGCGGTGCGCGACCCGCTGCGGGTTCGTGACATACGCCGGGTCGTTGAGGACGTGATCGAGACCGGCGACCCGGGCAAATCGCTGCCACAGCAGGTCGTTGCCGACGGCGACCATGATCTCGCCGTCCTTGGTGGCAAATCCCTGGTAGGGAACGATGTTCGGGTGGGCCGACCCGTAGCGTCGCGGTGTCTGGCCCGTGGCAAAGTAGTTCTGCGCAACGTAGGTCAGCCAGGAGGTCTGACTGTCCAGCAGCGACACGTCGACGTGCTGCCCGCACCCGGTCTGGGTTCGGGAGTGCAGCGCGGCCAGCACACCCACGGTGACCCACATGCCGGCTGCGATGTCGGCTCCGGCGACTCCGAAGCGCACGGGCGGCCCGTCGGACTCGCCGGTCACGCTCATCATGCCGGACATCGCCTGGGCGATCGCGTCATATCCGGCCCGCTCGCGAAGCGGTCCGGTGTGTCCAAACCCGCTGACCGAGCCGTAGACCAGCCGCGGGTTTCGTTCGGCGAGCTGCGCATAGCCGAGTCCGAGGCGCTCCGCGGTACCGGGACGGAAGTTCTCGAGCACCACGTCAGCCGCGTTCGCCAGCCGCAGTGCAATGTCACGGCCCGTCGCCGACTTCAGGTCCACGGCCAGGGACCGCTTGTTGCGGTTGACTGCGTGGAAGTACGCCGCGTCGTCGCCCTGAAAGGGAGGCCCCCACCTTCGAGTGTCATCCCCGGCCGTGGTGTTCTCGATCTTGATCACGTCGGCGCCAAGGTCCGCCATGACCATCGAGGCGAACGGGCCGGAAAGGACACGTGTCAGGTCGAGCACCCGGATCCCGGACAAGGCGCCGGGGTGTTGCTCCCACGGGCCGGTCGCCGGCGTAAGGCCGGTTCCGAGATCTGTGCTGGCATCGCTGGGGCCGTCATTCATGGGGTATTGCTCTTTCTGTTGTGGCAGAACCAGTCTGCGGTCGTGGCGGGTTCATGGTTGGTTGGGTTGGTCGATGCCGATCCAGGCCAGGGCAGCGGACAGCAGGCAGCGCACACCGACCTGCAGGGTCGGATCGATGACCGGCGCGAACTGCGGCGAGTGGTTGCCCGGCACACCGTCGGGCAGCGTGCCGCTCGCGATGAGGGGCGCGAACCGTGCCTCCTGCGCCGGGTCGTGACCGCCCCAGAACCAGAACACGGAGGGGACCCCTGCGGTCGTCCCGAAGGTGCCGAAGTCTTCGCTCCCGGACAGGGGTGGAACCTCGTGCACGTGCTCCTCCCCCAGCTCTTGGGACAGCGCGGCTTGCACGGACCGTGTGGCCGCCTCGTCATTGACGGTGACGGGGAACCGGTTGAGAGTCGTGATCCGCGGCGGCTCCGGCGCACCGGAGGCAGTCGCCTCGGCCCCCACGATCCGGTCGATCGCGTGAAGGACCTTCGTGCGAGTGCCCTCGGTGAAGGAGCGAATATTCAGCTTCAACTCGGCCTGCGCCGGAATGATGTTCTCCTTGGTGCCGGCATGCACCGACCCCACGGTCAGCACCGCCGACTCGTTCGGTGCGACCACGCGGGATACGACCGTCTGCAGGCGCATGATGGTCGCGGCGGCCATCACCACCGGGTCCACCGTTGCCTCCGGTGTTGAGCCGTGTCCACCGCGGCCGAACAGTTGCACGCGCAGGCTGTCGGAGGCGGCCATCGCGGTGCCGCTGCGGATCGCGACGTGACCCGCGGGCAGGGGCATGACGTGCTGGCCCAGGCAGACATCCGGCCGCCCGAAGCGTTCCAGGAAGCGATCGTCGAGCATCGCCTGTGCACCGGCGGCGATCTCCTCACCCGGTTGGAACACCGCCAGGATCGTGCCATTCCAGGCGTCGAGGTGGCGGGCGAGCAGCGCGGTCACCCCGAGCAGACAGGTGATGTGGGTATCGTGCCCGCACGCGTGCATCACGGGTTGCTCGGTGCCGTCGGCATCGAGCCCCATGGCGGTGCTGGCGTATGCCAGGCCCGTGTCCTCTTTGACGGGGAGCCCGTCCATGTCGGCGCGCAGCAGCACGGTCGGACCGTCGCCGTGACGCAGGACCCCGACGACGCCGGTCACCCCGACGTGCTCGGTGACCTCCCAGCCTTGCTCGCGCAACTGATCTCCGACGATCCCGGCCGTACGGGTCTCCTGCATGGATAGCTCCGGGTGCGCGTGCAAGTCCCGGTACCGCGCGGACAGCTCGGGCTGCAGCGCGGTCAGATCGGCACGCATCGATTCGGAAAGGGGCATGTCACTCCTGGCAGATGGGTGGGCGAGTAGGGGAAGGCAGGGCACTCTGGAAGGCGTGACCGGCCCGCAGCACGGCCAGGTCGGCGTGATGCGGGCCGACAATTTGCAGCCCGACCGGAAGTCCCGCGGGCGTCAGTCCTGCAGGGACAGACAGTGCTGGACATCCGGTGGCAGAGATCAGGTATGCCGAGCGCATCCAGTCCAGATAGCTGCGCTGGGGCTGCCCCGCGACCCTCGTCGGGTACTCGAGCGTCGCATCGAACGGGACGACTTGGCTGACCGGCAGCAGCAACAGGTCGTACTGCCCGAAGAACTCCCGCACCCGGTGGAACAACGCTGCATGCAGGCTGTGGGCGCGATTCAGGTCGGCAACCGTGAGCTTGCGACCTTCATTGATGTTCCAGGCAATGCTTGCCTTGACCTGGTTCGGGTGCTCGTCGAGGTGGACGCCAAGGCCGCGGTCGAACAGCCGCGCGCGCAGCGTCCGGAAGACCTCTTCGGCGCCGGTCAGGTCGGGGCAGTCGAGCTCGACCCGGCAGCCCAGCTCCTCGAACACCTTCACCTGCGGAGTAAGGACGTCGGTCACCGCCTGGTCCACCGGAACGGCACCGCCCAGATCCGGTGACCAGGCGACCCGCAACCCGCACAGGTCCTGCTCGAGGGGACCGGCGAACGCCTTGCCGGGCTGCTCGATGGCAATCGGTGACCGTGCGTCAGGTCCGGCCTGGACCGACAACAACAGCGCCGCGTCGGCGACGGTACGACCCAGCGGTCCCTGCACCGCCATGGTCGACCACGGGTCCGCGTTCGGCCAGGTCGGGACTCGCCCGGGCGAGGGGCGGAATCCGACCACGTTGCAGAAGGATGCGGGATTGCGCAACGAGCCGCCCATGTCGCTGCCATCCGCGAGCGGCACCATCCCGCAGGCCAGAGCTGCTGCGGCACCACCACTGGATCCGCCGGCGGACCGCGAGAGGTCATAGGGGTTGCGGGTCACGCCGAACACCTCGTTGAAGGTGTGCGACCCGGCGGCAAACTCCGGGACGTTGGTCTTGCCCAGGGTGATCGCGCCGGCCGCCTTGACCCGCCCGACCACCAGCTCGTCCCGCTCAGGCACATGATCGGCGAACAGCGGGGAGCCGTACGTCGTACGGACCCCGACCGTATCGTCAGTGTCCTTAAACGCGAACGGCATTCCGTGCAGTGGCCCAATGCGTTCCCCGGCTGCGAGCCGGTCGTCCGCGGCGGCCGCGTCGGCGAACGCCTGCTCCGCGGTGAGCGTGACGATCGCGTTCACCTGCGGGTTGACCCGCCCAATCTGGTCCAGGTGGGCGGTGACGACCTCGCGGGCGGACACCTCCTTGCGACGCAGCATCCCGGCAAGCTCTCTCGCGTCCAGGAAACACAGGTCGGTCATGCCAGCACCTCCGATGCCTCCGCCTTCCGCGTGGCGTCCTGGACGCTGCCGCTGCGAAGGATGACGACCGCCTGGGCGGCCGCTGCAACGACGACGTTGGCGACCAGCCCGATGATGCCCACGTTGACGTTGTGCGTGGGGATCGCGGTGTCGAAGGTGAGCAGGCCCACCACACCGACGCCGACGACGATGCCCAGCAGGGCAGGAGTCGCGTTCAGCCAGCGGCGGCGACCGACGGCGGCCGCCAGCGCGGGCGCGAGCTGCGCCAGTCCGCTGAAGGTCAGCAGGAGCAGGTTCGCGAGGGCATTCGGCCGGGTCAACCCGAGCGTGAGGGCTAGGCCCGCCGCGACCAGGACCGTGCCATGGTTGATCGCCAGGCGGGTCCGCTCGGTGCGAGTCGGCAGCAGGTTGTGCGCGACCAAGGTCGACATTCCGATGCACAAGGCCGCGGCGGGAATCATCGCCGACGCGGCGGCGGCGACCGCGATAACCCCGGTGAGCCAGTCCGGCAGCGCGCCATGCGCGAGGGTCAGTAGGACATCGTTACCGTCGGTGCTTTTCTTCAGCGCGACCACCCCGGTAAAGCCAATGATCACCGGCAGGATGATGACCACCTGGTAGAGCGGCAGGAAGGTGAAGTTGCGCCGCAGCGTGCGCGGCCCCCGCGCGGCGAGCAGCCCCGGCCACAGGTGCGGCAGAGTCATGAACAGAGAGCCGATCGTGCTGATCAGCACGCTGCTGACCCACCAGATGCCGTCGGTCGGGCCGGAGTGCAGGGTGAGCAGCTGCGGCTCGTGGGCGCTGACGGTCCGGAACAGGGCGCCGATCCCGCCGGCATAGTGCACCGGGACCGCGATGATCAGCACGATCATCGCCAGGATCATCAGCGCATCCTTCAGGTAGGCCGTCTGGGCCAGACCGCGGATACCCGACCACAGCACGAACGCCACCATCAGCACCGTGGCCACTACCATGCTCAGCGTCCCGGACTGGTGGCTGCCGGTAACCAGTTCCACGATCAGGCCGAGGCCGGTGATCTGCAACTGCAGGTACGGCAACAAGAACACCACTCCGACGACCGCGACGATCCTGCCGAGCAGCGGGCTGCGATATCGCTCCGAAAAGAAGTCGGCCTGAGTGAGGTACCCGTGCTGCTTTCCCAGTCGCCACAGCTTCGGCCCCAGGAAGTACAGCCCGATGAACGACAACGGGATATACGGGATGGCGTAGGTCGCGGCGGCGCCGCTGGTAAACGCGAGGCCCGCCACGGCGAGAAAGGTGAAGGTCGTGAAGGACTCACCGGCCATGAGGAACCAGGTGACGATGCCACCAAAGTTGCGCTGGCCAACGGTCCAGTCCTCCAGCGTCGCCGACGGTCGGCGGCGACCGATGAAGGCGCAGGAGGCAATCACGACCATGCCGATGAGCGCTACCGCCAAGATCATGATGCATCCCCCAGGAGGTCAGGGCTGCCGTCAGTGGCGTCCGGGCGGAAACGGGACCAGCGCCGCTCAACAGTCAGCAAAGTGACAGGAATCAAGAGGACCCATATCGAGGTCCAGATGAACAGCGCCGGAACCCCCAGCCAGAGGGTGGCCGTGTTGACGAAGGCCAACCAGGGCGCCAGCAAAAGAGCCACCGCTGGGATGACCGGAAGGATACAGACCGCACGAGATCGAGAAGATGTGGAACGCTCGGCGACGGGCGACACGGTCATGTCGACCTCCTTTCGCTTTGTCGAACAAGTGGGATACGTCACACCATGACGCGGCGTGACGGACCTCGACAAGGCCCTCCCCGCAGGTGATGGAATCCGACATAGAATTGGCTCATGTCGTCATCGTTGGTCGACTCGCTCGACCTGCAGATCGTTGCCGCGCTGCAGATCGACGCCCGCGTCGCCTGGCGGACCGTCGCGGTCGCGCTCGACGAGCAGGAACGCACGATCGCCCGCCGGGGCGCCCGCCTGCTCAGCAGCGGCGCCGTACGCGTGACCGGCCTATCGACCTTCGGTGAGTCCCTACTGGTCAGGGTGCGGTGCGCGCCCGGCACTACGAGGATCGCGGCGCAAGCCCTCGCCGCGCGCCGCGACACCACCTTCAGCTACCTGCTCGCCGGTGCCGCAGACTGCTGCGCCGAACTGATCTGTCCACCGGCCAGACTGAACACCCTGCTGCTGGACGACCTGCCCGCGGTGCCCGGCGTGACGTCCTGCGAGTCGCTGCCAGTGCTGCGATACCTGCGCGCCATACACGAGTGGCATCCGTTCGCCCTTCCCCAGCCCGCAGTCGACCTTTTGCAGGGTGCCCCAGTCGTCACGCCCGACGCGGCGACCTCGACGCAGCAGCGGTCCACCGTCGATCGAGCCATCCTTCGGGCTCTGCGGGAGGACGGACGCACGACGCATGAGGATCTCGCCCGGCTCGCGGGTATCTCTCCATCAACAGCGCGGCGGCGCGTGGAAGCCATGCGGGCGGAAGGCGCGCTGTTCATCCGTGCTGTGGCAAACCCGACCATGCTCGGCCTCGGTGTGCAGGCAATGCTGTGGGTCTGCACGGCGCCCACCCGGATAGAGTCGGCGAGCGCCACGCTGCTGAGCTCCCCGCAGGTCCGCTATGCAGCCGTGATCAGTGGGCGCTACCAACTGGCCGTCGAGGTCGCCGTGCCAGAGCGCTCAGATCTCTACGATTTCGTCACCCGGGCTGCGTGGCTCGACCATGTGGAGTCCGTCGAGACCACCCTGGTGATCCAGGCGCTCAAGAGCAGCGGCGTACCCATGCCCCAACCACGAACAGACAACACCAGCAGATGGCCCGCCGCCGACCGCGCTCCACACTAATCGGAAAAGCGCGTTGTGCAGATCTGTTTGTTACGGCGAATGTTCGCCTGCTGCTGATAGGTCCTCAACAAGTCGCGCCGCCGTTCCCCGGCCGACATTCGCACCGACCCGATCCAGCAATAGAGGGGTTGAGGCCACCGGCACCATCGGTCGGCGCCCGCGCGGCTTCGCAACCGCGACAACCACCTCCTTTGCATGCTGCTAATTTGGTAGATACTTCTGATTCCGCACTGAATTGGTTGTATTGCCACTGATCTGGTGGCACTATGAGGCTGTGACGAGGGAAAATCGCACGGTAGGGCCGATACTTGATGACGTCTCGAAGTCGATCATTGGTTTGTTGCAGCGCGATGGGCGTGCGGCGTACTCGACGATCGCGCGCGAGGTCGGCCTGTCCGAGGCCGCCGTGCGGCAACGGGTGCAGCGACTGCTGGACTGCG
>NZ_VCQV01000034.1 GCF_007845645.1 Leekyejoonella antrihumi | reverse complement strand
AGAACCGCCCACCCGACGCGCCAGTCGGGCCACCAGCATGCGCTGGCCGACAAAACCACCCGCACACGGCCCCAACGGCACTCACAAGCAGTTACTGGCCGCCACATGAAAGAGGGAGGCTAGACGCAGTGCGTGGCCGCCGCGAACGGCTGGACCCGCCGGATCCGCCCGTCATACAAAGGTTTCGGCCTGGTCTCCGTCCCAGTAGCCGGCGAACATGGCCTTGCTGTTGTGGGCGATCAGCGCCTGCCCGCTGGGCGTGAGCGCGATCGTTCCACCAGTGGCACCCCGCCGGTTCAGCTCCTGTTGGTAGGTGTCCCGCAGCGCCACTGTCAGGTCGGAGCCGCCATATCTCATGCGCGCGGCGATGTCGTGGGCGACAACCCCCTGGATGAAGGCCTCGCCCTCTCCAGTGCACGAGATCGCCGCGGAATGCTCACTGGCGAATGAACCCGCGCCGATGAGACCCGTGTCGCCGACGCGGCCCACGGCCTGCCCAACCATTCCCCCGGTGGAGGTGGCGCAGGCGATGCTGCCCGCCAGATCCATTGCCACCGCACCGACGGTGCCGCACCGCGGTGCGGACTGTCTGTGCGCGAGAACCTCCTCGAGCTGTCGCATCCGGTGCGCGGTGATGAAGTATTCGGTTGGTTCCCGTTGCATGCCCCATCGATCCGCAAGATCGATGCCGGGATCGACCACCAGGACGTGATCCGTCTGCTCCATCACTGCCCGCGCGGCGACCACGGGGTTGCGCATGAACCTGCTGGCCGCCACCGCCCCGGCGTGCCCGTCACCCGTCATGACGGCCGCGTCCATCTCCGCCGTGCCGCAGTCGGTCAGCGATGCACCACGGCCGGCATTGAACAACGGATTGTCCTCCAGCGCAACGACGGCCGCGCAGACCGCGTCCAGAGCCGACTCGCCCTCCAGCAGGGCCGCCCTACCGGCCTCGATCGCATCGGCCAGCCCTTTCTCGTAGTGCTGAGACGCCTGCAACGCAAGCTCCGTCGCGCGGGGTCCCGCACCGCCATGGATGAGCAGCAGTGGCCCTCCGGGCCGGTTGCGCGGAGCGTTCCGCGAATACAAGACATGCACAGGATCTGTTCCCCTTCTCAACGCCCGCCGGCCTGGCGAGTGATGTAGTTGACAGCGACGAACGACTGAAACGCGGCGAGGGAATCGTCGGACTCGATACGGATCGTGCGGGTGCCCGCGCGTTCGGCCCCCTTCACCCAGCTGCCTACCTCGGCCATGTCGGCCGTCTGCACGTCCAGCTCCAGCTGGACCGGGCGTTGCAGCCGCGGCACCTCGAGCGCACCCGCAGCGGCGCGCTCGACGGCCTCTCTCGCGCCATCGTGAATCAACCGGCGCGACTGCGCAGGATGCAGGTTCGTCGCACTGAACCGGGAGTCCGAGTGCTTCGTGACGACCTGGACGGCGCGGGAGGCGAAGGGCGCTGTCTGGGCCTGGGTGACGTCGTCACCGGTGACCAGGCCGATGGGCACATTGAAGTGATCGGCGACCAGAGCGTTGATGCCGCTCTCCCCAACCTCGATCCCGTTGACCCGTGCGGCCGAGAACACCTCGGGGTTGTAGGTGTGTGAAAGCGTCGACGTCTCACCCGAGATGGACCCGTGGTACCCGACGAGGAAGATGACGTCGAACGAGACGTCCAACCGCTGCATCATGTAGAGCTGCTTGTGCCGACCGGAGACGTAGGTGGCTTCATGTGCCAGTGCGTCGGGATCGAGGTTGCGCATGGTCGAGTGCGAGTCGTTGACCACGATCTCATCCGCGCCACCAGCGACTGCGCCCTCGATCGCGGCATTGACCTCTCCGAGCATGAGCCGGCAGCCGAGCTCGTAGCCGGCACCACCTTCTCGGCACTGGGCCCAGTCGACGATGCCTGCGACACCTTCGAAGTCGAAAGATAGATAGACCTTCACGCGAACTCCTCGGATTGCTTGGTCGGGGCTTGTTGCAGCTGTCCGGCAAACCAACAGGCGACGCTGTGCCCTTCGGCGACCCGCTCGAGGGCGGGCTCATCGATGAGACAGGTCGGCTGGGCGTAGGCACAGCGGGGGTTGAATCGGCAGCCAGTAGGCAGATGGATGGGACTGGGCGGCTCGCCGTCGAGTGCAGGTGGTTGCTCCAGGTCGCGCGGTCGCATCCTCGGCACCGACGCGATGAGTGCCTGCGTGTATGGATGTTCCGGCGATGCGAAGAGCGTGTCGGTTTGCGCCACTTCGGCGATCCGTCCCAGATACATCACCGCGATCCGATCCGCCAGGTGCTGCACCACCGCGAGATTGTGAGCGATGAACAGGACTGAGAGACCGAGCTCGGAGCGCAACGACTCGAAAAGGTCGAGGATCGTTGCCTGCACGGAAACATCCAGGGCGGAGACCGGCTCGTCGGCGATGAGAATATCGGGACGGACCGCGAGCGCACGGGCGATCGCGATGCGTTGTCGCTGGCCCCCGGAGAACTGGCTGGGGTAGGCATCCAGCGCGGAGTCGTCGAGTCCGACGAGCGACATCAGCCGCGACAGTTCCTCGGCGATCTGCTCTCGCGGAACGACCCGATGGACTCTGAGCACCTCGGATAGTGCGGACCGCACGGTCATTCGCGGATTGAGTGAGGAGTACGGGTCCTGGAAGACCATCTGGATTCGCCGCCGCGCCGTGGAGTGCCGTCGGGCCGTGATCTCGACGCCGTCACAGAGCACCTGACCACTCGTCTGGCTGGTGCTGCCGGCCAAGATCTTGGCGAGGGTTGACTTACCCGATCCCGACTCGCCGACCAGCGCGAGAATCTCACCGCGATGGAGTGTGAGGTCGACACCGTCGAGAGCACGAAGCGTATCCCTACGGCCATGTCCGTAGCGTTTCGTCACCTCCCGCACCTCGAGCACAGCGGCCGGCTGCTCCGCGGCGCTCATCTGGTCCCTCCGAAGATCTGGTCCGCGAGGTCACAGGCGGATAGGTGGCGGTGCCTGACCTCGACCAGCGGCTTGCTGCCCGTGCTGCACGACTCGATGGCGTATTGGCAGCGAGGTGCGAACGGGCACCCGGGCGGCGGGTCCGTAAGGGAGGGCGGAAGCCCCGGGATGGGTGCGAGTCTGCGGCCCGGGTCATCGAAATCCGGGGCTGATTGGAAGAGTGCCTCGGTGTAAGGGTGCTGAGGCGCCTCGTAGACCTCCCGGACGTTGCCCTCCTCCATGATCCGGCCGGCGTACATCACGCTGAGCCGACTGCAGGTCTGACTGACCACCGCGAGGTCGTGGGTGACGAAGGTGAGCGCGCTGCCCATGTCGTCACACAGCTGCGCGAGCAGCCGCAGCACCTGGTCCTGAACGGTCACATCCAGGGCCGTGGTCGGTTCGTCACAGAGGACCAGCGCCGGCTTGCACGACAACGCCATGGCGATCATGATTCGCTGGCGCAAACCGCCGGACAGCTCGTGCGGGTAAGCACGCGCACGCCGAGCGGGATCAGGTATGCCGGTCCGCCTGATCATGTCGACGGCCAATTCCTGGGCGTCCGCCTTAGAAAGGCCGAGGTGGCGTCGCGGTCCCTCAGCAATCTGCTTGCCGACCCGCGTCGTCGGGTTGAGCGCCGTCATCGGCTCCTGGAAGATCATGGCCATCCTCGGACCCATGATGCGACGTCGCTCATGGGGGGACATCGTCAGCACGTCGTCGCCATCAAAGTGGATCTCACCCTCGAGCACTTCGACTCCGCGGGGGAGCAGCCCTGCTATTGCCTTCAACGTCATGGACTTTCCCGAGCCAGACTCTCCGACCAGGCCGTATCGCACGCCGGGCCCGACCTCGAAGGAGACGTCACGCACCAAGGTGGCGTGGCCACCACCGCTGCTCGGTATGCCGATGGTCAGATGTTGCACACTCAGCAGCGGTTCGACCGTTCTCGACAGCGCGACGACACTCATCACTTCCTCCGTTCGGGGGACAGCAGATCGGTCAGGCCGTCGCCGATCAGCGAGAGGCCCAGCCCGGTGATGACCACAGCCACGCCGGGCACGACGGCCATCCACCACAGCGTCGTGATGAATTCCTGCGCGTCGGCGATCATTGAGCCCCATTCGGCGGTGGGTGGTGTGATTCCCAGCCCCAGGTACCCCAGGGTGACGATCACCATGATGTCCATGACGATGTCGGACATCGCGTAGGTGATGGCCTGGCTGATCACATTGGGTCCGATGTGCCGACCGAGCACGCGGGCGTTATTCAGCCCGCCGAGCCGCGCCGCCTGCACGTATTCCTGCTGTCTGGCGACGATTACCTCACCGCGCACAATCTTGCAGTAGGACACCCAGGACACCAGCGCGATGGCCAGGTAGATGCTGCTCTCACCGGGCCCGAGGACGAAGACAAGGGCGATCACCAGCAGGAACAGCGGAAACGCGTAGAAAACGTCGACAATCCGCATGATGATGATGTCGAGCCAGCCACCGAAGTAGCCGGCGATCGCACCCAGGATGGTGCCGACGACGAACGGGATGATCACCGCGAGGAAGCCGATCCTCAGATCGACCCGGGCGCCGTAGAGCAGGCGGGACAGAACGTCCCGACCCAGCTTGTCTGTGCCGAGCCAGTGTGCGCCACTCGGTCCCTGCAGCGCTTCGTTCAAATTCTGCTTAATCGGGTTGTAGGGAGCAAGCACCGGTGCCAGGACGGCCAGCAGGACCATGATGCAGACGATGACCAGGCCCGCCACCAGCGACCGGTTCTGATACCAGGGCCGTAGGCGCCGGGCGGCAGGGCGTGCCTCGCGTCGCGACGGACGGAACCGATGGGTCAAGGAGAAGGTCGTCATGCGTTCATCCGCTGTGTGAGGTCCACTCGAGGATCAAGCAGCGTGTAGACCACATCGGTCAGCACGCCGACCAGGACCACGAACACCGCGACGAACAGAGCGACCGCCTGAACGGAGGGGAAGTCGCGGGCGAATATCGATTCGATGAGCATCGATCCCAGCCCGGGTATCGCAAACACCTTCTCGATCACCAGTGTGCCTCCAACCAGATAACCGAGATTGACTCCGACGATGCTGACGGCCGGAATGATCGCATTGCGCAGGACGTGGCCAGCGAACAGCGACCGCCCGCCCGCGCCCTTCGACCTGGCGGTCGCCACGTAGTCGCTCTCCAGAACGTTCAACATCGAGGCGCGAAGGCTGCGAATAATGACCGGAGAGATCGAGATTGCGAGAGTCAGCGCGGGTAGGAACAGGTACCAGAGGTGATCCATCATGGTGTCCCCATATCCACCGACGGGGAACCAACCGGTGCCGACCGCGAAGACGAGCAGGAGCATCACTCCTACCCAGAACTGCGGCATACCCAGTCCGACGAGCGGTATGACGCGCACCGCGTGGTCGCGAACGTGACCTGGCCGGGAGGCGGCGAGCATGGACAGCGGGATGCTGATGATCAGCATCAGGACCACCGAGTACGCCACGAGGAGCAAGGTCACCGGAGCCCGTTGCCATACCAGCGTCAGCACCGGAACCTGGTAGGTGTAGCTCTCCCCAAGGTTGCCGTGCGCCAGGTTGCTTAGAAAGTGCCAGTACTGCTGAACCACGGGCTGATTGAGACCCATCTGATCTGTGAGTGCAGCCACTTTTGCCGGTGTCGCCTGGGCGCCAAGAATGGACTCCGCCGGGTTTCCCGGGATCAGATGAACCATGAAGAAGACCACGAGGGTCACCCCGAACGCGACCGGGACCGCTTGTAGGAGCCGCATCGGCACGAACTTGAGCCTGCTGAGCATGCTGTCGAACCTTCCGCTACCTTGCCGGGCTTCGAATAGGTCTCGGGGCTTCTACTTGCTCTTCCAGACGTCCGTCAACGGATAGTTTCCCAACGGCGTGACATTGAAATTCTGGACCTTGTCGGAGACGCCGTAGGCGTACGGTGCGTAGTAGAGGAAGGCGAACGGCGCATCGTGGGCGACGACGTCCTGCAACTGGTTGTAGAGCTCGGCCCGCGTCGAGTGATCGACCGACTGCTGCGCCTGCCGGTTGAGCTTGATCGCCTCGGCGCTGCGGTAGTTGGTGTAGGCCGACTTCGCTCCACCGTCCGGATCGATCGCGAAGCTCGTCCACTCGTCAGGGTCCGGAATGTCCATCGTCCAGGCCGACAGGCCCATGTCGTACTGCATGTTCTGCTGAGCGTTGTGGTTCGCGGTCGGGTCGAGCTGCTTGATCGTCACCTTGATGTTGTACTGCTGGAGGTCGTTCTGGATGATCTGCGCGGTGGACAGCTTGGATGCGTCACCAGAGGGGATGAGCAACGTGGTGCTGAAGCCCTTCGGCACGCTCGACGCGGCGAGCTCCTTCTTGGCCAGCGCGTCATTCTTCATGATCCCGGGCGTGCTCTTCTGGTAGAAGGGAACACCCGGCATGAGAAGCGAGTTTGCGGGCGTGCCGTTGCCGAAGAGGACGGCCTTGTTGATGGCGGAGCGGTCAATCATGGCCGAGATCGCCCGCCTCACGTGCACGTCCTGGAAGGGCTTCTTCTTCTCGTTGAACGCGAGGTAGTCCAGCTCGGTGGAGGGGAAGGTCTTCGCGATGACGTTGCTACCGGTGCCCAGCGACTTGAAAGTCGACCAGTCCGGGTACTCGTCGATGTCGGCCTGGCCGCCCTGGACCTGCAGCTTACGGGTGTTCGAGTCGGGCACCACGTTCCAGGTCACGGAGTCCAGGTAGGGCTTGCCCTTCTGCCAGTAGCCGGTGTTGGCCACGAGCTTGAGGTACTCCCCGCGCTTCCACTGCCCCCACTTGAAGGGTCCAGTGCCAACCGGTGCCTGGTAGAACTCCGCCATGGTCTTGCCGTCGTAGTTGTTCGGCACGATTGCGTTGGAGAAGAGCGCGAGGTCGGCGATGAGCGGTGCCCAGGCGTGCTTCAGCTTGATGACCACAGTGTATTTGCCGGCCGCCTGGACCTGCTGGATCGCGCTGTTGATGAAGCCCCACCCGGTGGATGCATGCTTCGTATCCTGGTCGATCGAGAACTTCACGTCGGCGGAGGTCATCTCCTTGCCTGTGGAGAACTTCACGCCCTTCCGGAGGTTGATCGTGTAGGTCTTCTTGTCTGCGGAGACCTTGTATCCCGTGGCCAGCAATGGCTTGGTGGCCTTCCCGTCCGCCGTGACGGTGAAGAGCGGTTCCATGATCTGCTCGAAGATGAAGATGGACGAGTTGTCGAAGGTCAGGATGTTGTTCATCGACTTGGCGTCCTGGGCCCGGGCGATCGTCAGGTTGCCACCATGCACCGGAGCGCCGGCGCTCTTCGAGGCGCCACCCGATTTGGTTGAGCTGCTTGCGCATCCGCTCAAGGCTGCTCCACTGACGGCCAGCGCGCCGACCGTGACCATGCTCACCAGTTTACGATTCACGGCTCACCGTTCCTCACCTCAAGACTTGCGTGGCCAACCGACCGGAAGGCTGCGTGCTTTCCAAAGTACGGAGACGGCCACTCAGTGCGCCATGATCGGGGAAGAGCGTTATCGAATCGTTATTACAGATATTTCACTGCAGCACTTTGACTAGCATCCTGTTACTGTTCATTCACGGGAGCTGAAAGCCCCGGGTGTGCGGAGCCTCACTCGGACCTCACGCATACAGAAGGAGAAAGCAGCCATGAACGTTGGCAATTCGTCGGCCGTATCTGCCCGGATTCACGAGCTGATGGACGATCTCAGCGAGGCTGAACGCCGCGTCGCCCGTGGCTTACTCTCCGACTACCCGGCGTCGGGGCTTGGCACCAGCCACTCGCTCGCGGAGGCAGTGGGGGTGAGCGCACCCACGGTGGTCAGGTTTGCGATTCACCTGGGGTTCGACGGATTCAGCGACATGCAACGGCAGCTCCGCACCGAGGTCTCAGCCAGTGCCAGCAGCCCCGTCCTGCGCACTCTCGCGCAGAGCTCCAAGCGCAAACCGTCCACGCCGTTCTCGGCGTCGATGCAGCGCCGGGAGGAGGCGATCCGTGCCACCTTGCAACTGACCCCGTGCTCCGAGCTCACTTCCGCCACGGTCCTCATTGCAGATTCGCCGAGGCAGGTGCTCGTGACGGGCGGCTTCTTCTCATCGTCGGTCGCGCGGATCATGGCGCTGCAGCTCTCCCAGGTCCGCAGCAACGTGCTCTTCGTCGAGGAGCCCCTTCGTCATGACGCCGGCTCGATCCTTGACGCCAAGAAGCGCTCGGTGCTCATCATGTTTGACCTGCGCCGTTATGAGCAATCCGCTCTGGAGCTCGCCAAGCAGGCCAAGGGGCGCGGCATCGACGTTATCCTGATCACCGACCGGTGGATGTCCCCGGTCGCCTCTGTTGCCGATGTGGTGCTCCCGGTCGATGTCGAGGCCGTCCCCTTCGACACCTTCGTCGCGCTGCTTGCGCTGGTCGAGAGCATTGTCGAGTCCGTCATGGCGCGCTGTGGGCCCAAGGGGCTGCGCCGGATGAAGGACTGGGAGGCGCAGGCGGTCGGCCACACCCGGCCCTGGGACGCGGGTCCGTCCACGCCCGCGAGCCCATCGCCGAACCACTAGTCGAACGAGAGGAAGCAGGCGCAAATGCCACGTGCACTGGATGGAAAGACCGCGGTCGTCACCGGGTCGGGAAATGGGATCGGCCGCGCGATCGCCCTGGCGCTGGCCGACGCCGGCGCCGGCGTCGTCGTCTCCGACGTGCTGGTCGACGACGGAAATCGAACGGTCAGCGAGATCACCGATCGTGGCGGTCGCGCGACGTTCGTCGCCGCGGACGTCTCGGACACCACCGAAGTCGAGTCGCTGATCACCTCTGCCGTCGAGGCATTTGGTGGCCTCGACATCCTTGTCAACAATGCGGGGATCGGAGGTGGGAAGGTTCGCCTGCACGAGATCGAGCCCGATGACTTCGACCGGGTGATCAACGTCAACCTCCGCGGCACCTATCTGTGCTCCAAGTTTGCGATCCCGCACTTCCTCGCCCAGCACGATGGCCGGATCATCAATACGGCCTCCACCTACGGACTCATCGGCGCACCGAACGCGGCAGCATACTGCGCATCCAAGGGTGCGATCATCAATCTGACCCGTCAACTGGCGGTCGACTACGGACCCGATGGAATCCGTGTCAATGCAATCTGTCCTGGTTACATCGACACGGGGCTCGGCCGACGTGCTGAACAGCTCACACCCGACGAATTCGATGCAGCCACCGCGGTGCGCGAGAAGGCTGCCGGGATGCAGCCACTGGGACGCCAGGCCCAACCAGTCGAGGTGGCCAACGTGGCACTCTTTCTGGCCACCGATGCCGCCTCGTTCATGACCGGTGCGATCATCCCGGTCGATGGCGGCTGCACGACCACGTTCAACTACGGAGAAGCGAGCAATTAGTCGGGCCCAGGTCCCTCTACACCGGTGGCTCTGGGTCGTACTGTATGTAGCGTCGCACCTCGCGGGCTCGATCTGCACCGGCCAGCCGCCGCACGAGGTGAAGGGCCATGTCGATACCGGCCGAGACACCGGCGGCCGTGATCACATCACCGTCGTCGACGAAGCGTGCGTCGCGGCGTAGGTC
Source organism: Leekyejoonella antrihumi (assembly GCF_007845645.1). Classification (GTDB taxonomy): domain Bacteria; phylum Actinomycetota; class Actinomycetes; order Actinomycetales; family Dermatophilaceae; genus Leekyejoonella; species Leekyejoonella antrihumi. The sequence goes on along the minus strand of NZ_VCQV01000034.1, from coordinate 49,825 downwards.
GATGCTCGGGTCCAGGTCGGACAGGACATCCAACGACGCCCAGTGCGTCGTGGCCGGACGACCATGCAGCAGACCCGCGGCCGCGTAGACCAGTGATCCCGTGCACACGCTGGTCATCAGCGGCACCCGCTCGCGCTGCGCGCGCACCCAGTCGAGCTGTTGCTCGTCGTCCAACTGCGGCCGAGTGCCCTGACCGCCTGGGTAGAGCAACACGTCGAGCTCAGGTGCATCGGCGTAGGAGTTGGCCGCCTGCACGACCAAACCCTTGGCACACTCGACCGAGCCACCCTCGCGCGACAGCGTTGTCACCGCATACCCGTCGCCCGGGAACTGCCTTGTCCAGAACGCCAGCACCTCCCACGGGCCGATCGCGTCGAGCTCTTCCGTGCCTGGAAACAGCACTATGCCAATAGCCTTGACCATCCGATTCCCTTCGGTGTCTCGCTCACTCGTTCCTGATGCGCCGCCGAAGCACGTTCTTCTGGATCTTGCCGGTAGAGGTGCGCGGCAGCGGCCCGAAGATCACCTGACGTGGAGCCTTGAAGGTGGCGATCTTCGACCGCACGAAATCGGTCAGCTCGGCGGCAGTCACGCGCTGCCCGCTGCGCACCGTCACGTAGGCGATGGGGATCTCGCCCCAGTGCTCGTCGGGGGCGCTGACCACCGCGCTCTCCACCACGGCCGGGTGACTGTCGAGCACCCGCTCGATCTCCAAGGACGCGATGTTCTCGCCGCCGGAGATGATGACGTCCTTGAGCCGATCCCGCACCTCCACATAGCCGTCGGGGTGCATAACCGACAGGTCACCGGTGCGGAACCAGCCGTCGATCTCGGCGGCATCCGTGGCTTCCTGGTCTCGGTAGTAGCCGAGCATCAGGTCGTTGCCCTGCATGACGAGCTCACCGATGGTGATCCCGTCGGCCGGCACGTCCCGGCCGGAGAGATCCACGACGCGTGTCGGGCTCGCAATCACGTTGGCGACCCCCTGCCGCGCCTTGAGCTCGGCGACTTCCGTCTCCGACAGCGAATTCCATTCCGGCTGCCACTCATTGACGACCGCCGGACCGAAAGTCTCGGTCAACCCATAGAGGTGGGTCACATGCATATTGAGCGCATCCATCCGGCGCAGGATCGTCGGCGTCGGCGGTGCCCCACCGGTGGAGACCTCGACCGCGCGTGGGAGTCGCTCACCCCGTGCCTGCGGATGCTCGGCGATCATGGTCAGCACCGTGGGAGCCGCACTGAGATGGGTGACGCCCTCCCTCAGACGCTGCCAGATCTCGCCCGGATCGACCGCGCGCAGGCAGATGTGGGTGCCGCCCGAGGCGGTGACCGCCCAGGGGAAGCACCACCCGTTGCAGTGAAACATCGGCAGGGTCCACAGATATTGCGAGTCCGGCCGGAGGTTGACGTGATAGGCCATCGCGAGCGCCTGCAGGTAGGCGCCCCGGTGGTGATACATGACGCCCTTCGGGCGGCCGGTCGTGCCACTCGTGTAGTTGATGGCAATCATGCTGCGCTCGTCCTCCACCGGCAGGCGGGCGGGCTCGCTCTGCGCCAGCTCGGCCTCATACTCCCGGGTCTCCGCGTGAATGACCGGGATCTTGGCCAACTCACCCAGGCGGGCAGCCAACGCCGAGAACTCGCCGGTGGCCACCAGCACCGTGGCTCCGGAATGCTCCAGCACGTAGTGCAACTCCCCCTCCGACAGCCGGATGTTGAGCGGCACCAGGACCGCTCCACGCATCGGCACACCCTGATGCAGCTCCAGCATGGTGTGACTATTGGTGCACAGTGCGGCAACCCGGTCGCCGGGCAGAATACCGCGGGCGGCCAGCAGCCCGGTCAGCGCCTCCGAGCGCTTTGCAAACTCGGCGTAGGTGAACCGCTGCAAACCGTCGATGATGGCCGTGCGATGCGCAAACACTCTGGCCGAACGGTCCAGGAAGTGCACGGGTGAGAGGGACTCAAAGATCTGCAGCACGATGGCCTCCTGGACGAGTCGCGGGCTACTACCAAACCACCGTAGTGGCCGGACACCTCGTAGGCTGAGGAACACAGTTACGCGTCCGTAAGGAGCTCAGCATGAAGATGGTTCGAGTGGTTTCTCGGTTGCTGACGGGTTCGGCGTTTGCCGTGCTCGGGTTCGACGCCCTGCAGACGCCGGGCGGTCGGGTCGACCAGGCCGCCTCGACACTCGGCGTGCTGCGGAACGTGGTGCCACTACCCGAGAACGACGAGCTGCTCGTTCGTGCGAACGGCGCGGCACAGACCGCCGCCGGCGTTGCGCTCGCACTGGGTCGGTTCCCGCGGCTGTCCGCCCTGACGCTGGCGGGCTCACTCATCCCGACGACGTATGCCGGTCACGCCTTCTGGAAGATCGACGACCCGGCGCAGAGCAAGGCGCAGCGTGTGCAGTTCCTCAAGAACGCAGCGATGCTCGGTGGACTGTTGCTGCTCAGCATCGACGGTGACTGAGACCCGCCACGTCACTCCACGTGATCATGGCACCACTGGGGCCAGGTCAACCGCCCACTCCTGCTCTCCGTCGACGATCCGGCCCGTGACCCGCATACCGAGGTGACGTGAAACGGCTTGCGACGCCTGGTGATCGGGATGGACGTGGGCGATGACGCGGCTGATTCCAGCGTCCCGCAGAGCCATGAGCAGGGTACGTGCGGCCTCCCGGGCATAGCCGCGGCCCTGCCAGCCCGTGCCAATGACCCAGGCGACCTCCGCCTGGTCCGTCTGAACGTCCACGGTTGCCTGCACCGTCCCGACGGTCTCTCCGTCCTGCCGCCGGTGCACGATCCAGTTGCACCAGAGCTGCGCACCATCGGGTGAGCGACCGGCGGACTGCCGCCGATAGCGCTCCCTCAGCTGCGGCAGCGATGGCGGGTCGCCACCCGTGAACTCATACAGTGCTGGATCAGCCAGGACCTCGACCATCCGATCGGCCGCGCCGATGGACAACGGCTCCAGCCTCAGCCGATCGGACTGCAGCGGTGCGTGCAGGGCCTGACCCCCGACGACCCACTCGGGTTGGTAGTACAAACGGGAGCCATGCATCCCGTGTGTACTACCACCCTCAGTCATCTGCGCGGGAGCAGCCGACGAGGAGCATCAGGGTGTCGGTGAGCTCGTCGATCGCACGCGTCCTCGCCCGTCCCGTCAGGCGACCGCACCACGTCGGGGCCTGGGTCATCGCCGCGTGCATGCACTGCAGGGTGACGTCCGTGGAGATGGCGTCGAACTCGCCAGCCCGCACGCCGCTGTCAATCACGTCACGGAAGATCGCATCATGCCGAGTGCGCATCGCCTTGATGGACCGGGCCTGCGATGCCGGCCACTCGCGGGGCACCAAGAAGAGCCGCAGGGCCGCCGGATAGTCGCGCACCGCGATCATGATGTGCTCGTGCAGGAGAGCCCGCAGCCGCCCGACGTCGGACCCATCGTACGCCGCGGACAGCTCCTCCAGCCGCTCCATCCACCCGTTGCCCAGCGTCTCGAGTGCGGCAGTGCAGAGCTCGTCCTTGCCGGCGAAGTAGTAGTACAGCGACCCCTTGGTGACATCGAGCCGCTCGGCGACGTCGTCCAGGCTCACCGCGTCGTATCCCCGCTCGGCGAAGAGATCCGCCGCCGTGCGCACGATCTCCTGCACCCGCTTGTCGCGCTTGCGCTCTATCCGCGGGGACGGCGCACTACTCACCTGCCCTGGCACCCCTGGCCTCCTCTACGTGGTCTCTTCTTGATCGTTCACTTTATCTTTTACGTCAACTATTGACTACGTAGTCAAACTTCTCCATCATAGTCAATGTACCGCATACACGGGTCTAGGAGAGGACATGGACTTCGGGTTCGACCCTGACGAAGAGGCCTACCGCCAGGCACTTCGACAGTTCGCACTCAAGTCATTGGCGCCGCACTACCAGGGCGATGACAAGGCCGCACGACTGCGGCCGGGACTCGTCGCCGACATGGCGCACATGGGCCTCACCGGACTGCGGATACGGGAGGAGTACGGCGGGCAGGAGGCCGGCGCGGTTGTGGCAGGAATTGCCGCTGAGGAGGTCAGCCGCGCCGACTTCAATGCCGCCTACGTCATCGTCATCACGGCGCTGATCAGCGACGTCATCGAGCGCAATGCCAGCACTGCACAGCGTGCCTCCTGGCTGCCCCCCATCGCCTCCGGCGAGACGCTGCCGGCCCTCTGCGTCACCGAACCGGGCCACGGGACGGATGCTGCGCAGCTCGAGATGCGGGCCGTGCGCGACGGGGAGCAGTGGCGACTCGATGGCGAGAAGACCTCCATCACCCTGGGCATGAGCGCCGACACGGCCATCGTCCTGGCCCGGACGGGCGGCGAGGGCGCCCGCGGCGTCAGCGTGTTCTACGTCGACCTGGACGAGCACCACGTCAAACGCACCCAGTTCGACGATCTCGGCGCCCGGTCGATCGGCCGGGCGTCCCTCTACTTCGACGGGCTGCCGGTTCCCGCAGACCGGATGATCGGCGGCATTGGCGAGGGATTCGTCTCGGTCATGGAGGGATTCGACTACTCGCGCGCCATCATCGGCCTTGCCTGCCTCGGCGCGGCGCAGGTTTCACTCGACGAGGCATTGCAGTGGGCCCGCGACCGGCAGGCCTTCGGGCAACCCATCGGCCAGTTCCAGGGAGTGTCATTCCCGCTTGCCGAATACGCGACCTACCTTCGCGGCGCCCGGCACGTCTGTTACGAGGCCCTGTGGCGCAAGGACAAGGGTATGCCGCACAGCACCGAGGCGGCGATGGCCAAGTTCTGGGCGCCGAAGCTTGCCGTCGAGGTGATCCACCAGTGCCTGCTGACCTTCGGGCACCTGGCCTACTCCACAGAGAGTCCGATCGGGCAGAGGTTGCGCGATGTCATCGGCCTCGAGATCGGCGACGGCACTGCCCAGGTGTCCAAGCTGGTGATCAGCCGGCAACTGTTGGGCCGGGAGTTCGCCTCCTGACGAAGGGACTCGGAATGGCACGACTACAAGACAAGATCACCATTGTGACTGGCGCAGGCCAGGGCATCGGCCGCGCCATCGCCGAGAAGATCGCCGCCGAGGGTGGCGTCGTCGTGGTCAGCGACCGCAACGAGGAGACCGCACAGCGGACGGCCGCGGCGCTCGGCGGGAGCGCCATCGGTATACGCACCGATGTGACCGACCGCGCATCCGTCGAGACGATGGTTGCGCAGGTGCGAGATCAGCACGGTCGCATCGACGTGCTGATCAACAATGCCGGCTGGGACAAGGGTCAGCCGTTCCTCGAGTCGAGCCTGGACGACTGGGATCGGGCGATCCAGGTCAACCTCTACGGCGTCCTGCATACCTGTCATACGGTCCTGCCGGTCATGTCCGACCAGGGCGGTGGCGTCGTGGTGAACATCGGGTCCGACGCCGGTCGCGTCGGTTCGTCCGGCGAGGCCGTCTACTCCGCCGCCAAGGGCGGAGTCATCGCCTTCACCAAGACCATCGCCCGCGAGATGGCTCGATACGGGGTCCGCGCCAACTGCGTCTCCCCCGGGCCGGCCGACACCGCGCTCTTCGACACGGTCACCGGGGGCAACCCGAAGTTTCGCGAGGCGCTGATCAAGGCCATCCCGCTCCGCCGGCTGGCACAGCCGGCGGACCTGGCGAATGCCGTGGCGTTCCTGGCCTCCGACGAGGCTGCCTACATCACCGGCCAGACCCTCAGCGTCAGCGGTGGCATGACCATGAGCTGAACCCCACGAAGTTCCCCGCTCGGTCCGGCACAACCACCTGCGAACCCGCCCGCACAGAAGGAGAGTCAGATATGGACCTTGCCGACTACCAGCAGCTGACGTTCGAGCGTCGCGCGAACGGCGTGCTGCTCATCACGCTGAACCGGCCGGAGAAGTACAACGCCACCGACGAGGCGATGCACGGGGAGCTGGCGCGGGTGTGGGCCGATGTCTCGCGTGACGCCGAGACCCGCGTCGCCGTCGTGACAGGTGCCGGCAAGGCGTTCTCCGCCGGCGGTGACCTGGCAATGGTGCAGCGCCTGGCGGGCGACAGCGAGCGGGTCGCGCACATGCTGTCCGAGATGTCGGACATGGTCTACAACATCATCAACTGCGAGAAGCCCATCGTCTCGGCGATCAACGGTGTTGCCGTCGGGGCCGGCACCGTGGTGGCGCTCCTGTCCGACATCTCCATCTGCGCCGAGGATGCCAAGATCGGCGACGGCCATGTCCGACTCGGAGTTGCGGCCGGGGACCACGCGGCGATCCTGTGGCCGCTGCTGTGTGGGATGGCGAAGGCTCGCTACTACCTGCTGACCGGCGAGATGCTGACGGGAGCGGAGGCCGAGCGGATCGGCATGGTCAGCAAGGCGCTGCCGCGTGACCAGGTGCTCGACGAGGCGCTGCGCATTGCCGAGACCCTTGCGACCGGCGCGCAACCCGCGATCCGGTTGACCAAGCGGGCACTGGGCAACTGGCTGAAGATGGCGGGTCCGATCTTCGACCAGTCGGCCGCCTACGAGATGCTCACCTTCATGGGCCCCGACGTCCTCGAAGGCGCCGCCGCCCTCGGCGAGAAGCGCTCGCCCGTCTTCCCGTCCGCGAACCCAGCAAGTGCCTGACCCCACCAGGAAGTGATCGGCATGACCGTCTACGACCCCACCGCATACCGCCAGTACTTCGAGCATGAGTTCACCTACCTGGCCGGATTTCGACGCAACACGCACCGGTATGCCGAGCGGGTCGCCGTGCGGGATCCGGCAACCGGCACCACCCTGACGTATGCCGAGCTCGGCGACCGTGTCGACCGGCTGGCTACCGGACTTGCCGACGCCGGAGTCAAACCGGGCGACTTCGTGGTCTATCAGCTCTACAACAGCGTCGAGTTTGCGATGCTCTACCTCGCCACCCAGGCATGCGGTGCGGTCGGCTCCCCGATCAACTTCCGGCTGGCACCGGGCGAGACCGCATACGTGCTGGATGACAGCAAGCCCGTCGCCTTCATCTTCGACGGGACCCAGTCGGATGAAGCGATGGCTGCGCTACAGCACGCCGATCACCGTCCCGCTGTCATCGCCTCCGTCGGATCGGCCGACCCGCCCTCCGGCGCAGTCCGGTTCAATGAGCTGTTCGCCGACGAGGCCCGCGCACTGCAGCCCGCCGCATCGGTCTACGACGAGACGACCCGGCTCTACACCTCGGGGACCACGGGCATGCCCAAGGGAGTGCCGCTGAGCAGCATGGTCGAGATCTTCTCGGCACACGACGTGATCATGCACTTCCCGATGTCACCCGAGGACCGCACCCTCAACATGACCCCGTGGTTCCACCGCGGCGGCCTCTACTCCGGCGGGCCCAACCCGGTCTTCTACATCGGCGCCTGCGCTGTGCCGCTGCGCGCCTTCGACCCGCGCCGCTGCCTCGACCTGGTCGAGCAGGAAGGACTGACCTTCCTCATCGGCGCCCCGACCAACCTGGCGATGCTGGCCGCCGAGCAGCAGAAGCAGCGCCGGGACCTGACCACGCTACGAGGCGTCGTCACCATGGGTGCCCCACTGGAGCGGGACGCCTGCCTGCGCTATCAGGACCTGCTGAGCGCGCGGATCTTCAATGGTTATGGGACGACCGAGGCGTTCTGGAACACGTTCCTCCGACCAAGCGACCTGCCGGACCATGCGGGGTCGGCCGGGCGCGCCTGCACCGACGACGACGTCGCGGTGGTCAAGGTCTACCCGGACCGGCTTGCCGACCCGACGGACTACGTAGCCAAGGATGGCGCCGACGTGGGCGAGGTTATTGTCCGGTCGCCCAAGTGCGGCATGGTCTATGCGAACTCGCCGGAGCAGCAGGAGGCGAAGTTCCACCAGGGCTGGCTCTACATCGGCGATCTGGCCACCTGGGACGCCGGTGAATACGTCTCGATCGTCGGGCGCAAGGACGACATGATCGTCACCGGCGGCGAGAACGTGCACCCCGTGCAGGTCGAGGAGGCACTCAACGCCCATCCAGGAGTGGCCGACTCGCTGGTGGTCTCGGTCGCGGACGAAACCTGGGGGCAGCGCGTGGTGGCGTTCGTCATCCGCTCGGACGACTCTCTGACCATCGAGCAGCTCGACGCTCACTGTCAACAGCACCCGATGCTGGCCGACTACAAGCGGCCCCGCGCTTACCGCTTCGTCGAGGAGCTGCCGCTTACCGCCACCGGAAAGAAGGTCCACTACCGGGCACGTGAGCAGGCGGTCACCGACCACGCCGCAGGGCGCTTCGAGTCTGTCGGCTGACAGGTTTCGCCGCTGCGCTACGCCGTCCCGCCACGCAGGTTGTCGTCCCGAAACTCGGTTGGTATGCGGTGTCCCGCCTCCTGCTCCTCGCGGTGGCGCAGTTCGACGCGCCGGATCTTGCCCGAGATGGTCTTCGGCAGCTCCGCGAACTCGATTCGTCGGATCCGCAGATACGGCGGCAGGTGGTCGCGGGCGTACGCCAGGATCGACATTGCCGTCTCCTCCGTCGGCTCGTGACCGTCGACGAGCACGACGTAGGCCTTGGGCACGGCCAGCCGCACGTCATCCGGGGCGGGCACGATCGCCGCCTCGGCGACGGCCGGGTGCTCGATGAGGACGCTCTCCAGCTCGAAGGGGCTCACCTTGTAGTCGGAGGCCTTGAAGACGTCGTCGGTGCGACCGATGTAGGTGATGTAGCCCTGCTCGTCTCGCGACGCGACGTCACCGGTGTGGTAGAAACCGCCCGCCATCGCCTGCGAATTGCGCACCTCGTCGTCCTGGTATCCGGTCATCAGCGTCAGCGGGTGCTGAGCCAGGTCGAGGCAGATCTCACCCTCGCCGACCCCGTCGACCTCCTCACCCGTCGTCGGCTCGACGAGCACGACGGGCACGCCGGGCATCGGACGGCCCATCGATCCGGCCTTCACCGGCTGGCCCGGTGAGTTCGCCACGGATGCAGTGGTTTCCGTCTGACCGTATCCATCGCGGATCGTCAGGCCCCAGCGCCGCTCGACCTGCGAGATCACCTCCGGGTTCAACGGTTCACCGGCCCCGATCGCCTCTCTCAGGCTCTCCGGGCGCTGCGCCAGATCGGCGTTGATGAGCATCCGCCACACCGTCGGCGGCGCACAGAACGTCGCCACGTGCTCGCGCTGTAACTGGTCCAGCAGTGCTGCCGGATCGAATCGCGTGTAGTTGTAGAGGAACACGGTGGCCTCGGCCAGCCACGGTGCAAAGAAGTTGGACCAGGCGTGCTTGGCCCACCCCGGTGACGAGATGTTCAGGTGCACGTCCCCGGGCCGCAGCCCGAGCCAGTACATCGTCGACAGGTGACCGACCGGGTAGGACCGGTGCGTGTGCTCGACGAGCTTCGGGCGGCTGGTCGTGCCCGAGGTGAAATACAGCATCATCCGGTCGGTGGTCGCGTTACCGGGGTGCGGCAGCTGCTGTGCCGGCCGGTCGTAGGCCATCGCGTGGTCGAGCCATCCGTGCGCACCGCCGACCGCGAACCGCACGTAGTCACCGGGAACCTCCTCGAACTTAGGAGCGTCCGTGGCATTGCACACCACGGCCTTGGCACGGCCACGCGCCATCCGGTCGACCAGCTCCGCCGGACCGACCGCCGTTGTGGTCGGCATGACCACCGCACCGACCTTGATGACCGCAAGCATCGTCTCCCACAGCTCGACCTGGTTGCCGAGCATGACCACGACACTGTCACCACGGCCTACGCCCTGCGCGATGAGCGCGGCAGCGACCTGATCGGAGCGCGTGACCATCTGGCCGAAGGTGTAGGCCGCTCGGGATCCGTCCTCCTCGACCAGCACCAGGGCGGGCCGGTCGTTGCCGCGCGCCCACGTGTCGAACCAGTCGTGCGCGAAGTTGAACGTGTCGCCGACGTCCGGCCAGTCAAAACTCGCGGCAGCCTCGTCGTACGAGGCGCGCAGGCGCAGCAGCTGGTCCCTCGCCTCACGGAGAGCAACACTGGGTTCGGTCATGATGAAGGGTCCTTCCGGGCATCGGTGAGCGGCTGATCCTCACGCTAGTCCGGACGCTCCGCGAGTGGTGCAGAACGGCAAAGACGGGCGGCCCCAGACCGCGATCGCCGGCAAGTGGCTTTCCTCTACCGACGGTGCACGCCCACGGCGAGTCGCACGTGGCCGCCACGCCGTCCTCACCCACTGCCTGGCCCAGCATCGGCAGGCTCAGCCCGGTGCCGCATCCCACATCCAGCACCCGGTCACCGGGCCGCAGCCCAAGGTGCGAGATCACCTGCGACCTGCCCGTTCGATGAACAAGCCCCTCCATTGACAGCAGGTCATACCACCGAGCTCCGGGGCCGTATCGGCGAGGCCACCGGCGGGCACCCGCGCCACTCATCGCCTACCTCCACCTGCTCACCCCTGCAACCGTAGACCGGGATCGAAACGGCGGAATATCAATCCGCCTCGCCCATCCCTTCCTCGCGATGGCAGAGGTCGACTGGGCGGTGGAATCGGTCACTCCGGTAGTTCACGACACGAGGCGGCGGCATTCATCCGAGTGCTCGACACCCTTGTTGGGCGGCTATCGCCGCACTGACCTCCTTCCACATCCCCACCTGGAACGTTGACGAGTCACCGCAACGCCGGCCGGCTGAGGGGTCGCAAGGCCTACTCGCGTCTCGTGTCAGAGCCGAGGGAACAGCTCTTTACCAACCGCGATCGTAAACGCAAATGGCCCGAGGAGGCCGAGCACGAAGCCCTGAATGCCCGTCCAGCGATCCCGGCAACGGGCGCACTCGCTCCCGACAACCTCAGCGACCTCACGGCACCCTCGGATCGCGAGTCAGTACATCCACGGGGTGGCCGGCCGGAGCACTGCTGCAACCTGCGTCAAAATCGTCGCCCTCTGCGGCACGGGGATGACCTCGTCAGGACCGATGCGAATACCGCGGTCCACCGCGAGATAAAGGGTGCGCAGCGTGTGCAGGGTGTTCGACACCTGCGGCGGCACCGGACCGGGTTCGCCGTCGGACAGCAGACGGGCGACGGGGTCCAGCCACGCTGTGGCCTCCCGTTCGTCCAGGTCTGGCCGCGTCAAGACCTTGCCCATCGCGCAGGCCAAACGATCTGGCTCCTGGTCGTGCCAGACTGCGTCGGTTGGTGCCACCATTCGAGCTGCTGCCAGGTCCAGCATTCGGCCTGGGCCAACGTCCTTTCGCCGACCGGCGTCGCCCAGCAGGTCAGCGCCGTGCGCGACGGCGTGCAACCAACCCAGGCCGGTGTCATGGCCGCGAAGATCCTGCTCCGAGGCATACCACCGCTCGAATGCATCGACCCAGTCCGGTTCACACACTCCCCGGCATGACACGATCACGTCCAGCACGAGTGGTGCGAAGGTTCGCGCCTGCACGCGCCGATCCTGGAATCGCTCCGCCATCTGCGCGCCCAGGTCACGCAGCTGCGCGTCCGTGAGCACCCCGTCGTCGATCCAGGTCGCCACTGCGGAGAAAGCGATCTCATCTCGGATCGTCGGATCCGGCGAGGCGAGCATCTCGACCAGTTCCGCAACCAGATCAGTCACCGACTCCCCACCGGGAACGGCAAAACCGCGATCACGTATCTGCTGCCACTGTGTCATGTCCGCATTGTGCAGGCCTGCGGCCGCCCGGTCGAACTCCTTACTGCAGGATGGACAACTGTGACGGATGCAGGCAACGACATCGACGTCCTGGTCGTTGGTGGCGGCCAGGCGGGTCTGGCCATGGGCTACTACCTGCGGCGCACCGACCTGACCTTCGCCATTCTCGACGACGCTCCACACGCCGGCGGTTCGTGGCAGCACATGTGGGACTCGCTGCATCTCTTCTCCCCCGCCGAGCACTCACCGCTTCCCGGATGGTGGATGCCGCGCCAGACAGGTGAGCCCTACCCCACTGTCGACCACGTGGTGCACTATCTGCACGACTACGAGGAGCGCTACGCCCTGCCCGTCCACCGCCCGGTGCGTGCGCTCGGAGTGCACTCGTGTGAAAACGGATTCACCGTCAAGACCGATTGCGGATCCTGGCACGCCCGCGTCGTGGTCAACGCGACCGGCACGTGGGACTCTCCGCACCTGCCTCACTACCCGGGCGCGCAGGAGTTCCGCGGGTGTCAGCTGCACACGGTCGACTATCAGCGCCCAGAACCGTTCATCGGTCAGGGGGTGGCCGTCGTGGGCGGGGGCAACTCCGCCGCCCAGATCCTGGCGGAGGTGTCGCGCGTCGCCGAGACGACCTGGGTCACAGCCCGTCCGCCACGCTTCATGCCCGACGATGTCGATGGCAGGGTGCTCTTCGACGTGGCCACCAAGAGTCGAGCGGCCGGTGGCCACGGGGTCGGGAATCTCGGGGACATCGTGATGGTGCGCAGTGTCCGTGAGGCGCGAGAGCGTGGAGTGCTGCACGCGCGACCGATGTTCGACCGGATGAATCCGGATGGGATCGCCTGGGACGACGGAGGCCGACTGGCCGTTGACTCCGTCATCTGGTGCACCGGCTTTCGGCCGGCGCTCGACCATCTCGCGCCACTCGACCTGACCTGGGCAGACGACAGACCCGTGACGAACGGCACCGCCTCCGTGGATCATCGGGGACTCTTCCTCGTGGGGTACGGCAGCTGGACCGGTCCCGCGTCCGCGACTCTGATCGGCGTCGGTCGCACCGCCAAGGACACCGTTGCCCAGGTCCGCGCTCACCTCGGACCTGCCGGCCGCTGGCCCGCGACACATTAACCGGAGGTTTCCTCCGTTTTATGGTAGGCTTCGACCGGTCGTGCCGACGCTCGGAGTGAATGTGGCTTCGCGTCCCACGGCACCCACGGACCGCAAAGGAAGCAACGCATGTCACCGGAAGACCGTTCCAACACCAGCACTCAGCCTGCTCCTGGCGGCACCGCCGACCTCGCCGGGAAACCCGTCTCGCGAATCGGCTTCGGCGCGATGCAACTGCCCGGACCGCGCGTATGGGGTCCGCCCAAGGACCGCGAGATCGCGTTGGCCGTGCTCCGGCGCGCCATTGAGCTCGGAGTGAATCACATTGATACCGCTCGATTCTATGGCGACGGCGTTTCGAACGAGCTGATCCACGCCGCGCTGCACCCCTACCCCGATGACCTGGTGATCGTCAGCAAGATCGGCGCTGACCGCGATGCACAGGCTGCATGGATCCCCGCGCAACGGCCGGATCAGCTGCGCGCGGCCACCGAGGCGAACCTTCGCTCGCTCCAGGTGGACCGGATCGACGTCATGAACCTGCGCCTGCACGGGCCGTCGGGAGGTGAACACGACACGGACCAGCACGTCGATCTGGACAGCCAGCTGGCCGAGATGGTCGCGCTGCGCGAGGAGGGCAAGATCGGCGCAATCGGCATCAGCACCGTGACAGCGGAGCAGCTGATACAGGCCCTGCCCGCGGGCATCGCCTGCGTCCAGAACGCCTACAGCCTGCTGGACCGGTCCGGTGAGTCCGTCCTGGAGATCTGCCGGGAGAATGACATCGCCTGGGTGCCGTACTTCCCTCTGGGGTCGGCGTTTCCGGACATTCCCAAGGTGACCGACCACCCGGCGGTGGTCGAAGCCGCGCATGGTCTGGGCGCGACTCCGGCGCAGGTGGGCCTGGCGTGGCTGCTGGCACACGACCCGCACACGCTGCTGATCCCGGGGACCTCCAGCGTGCAGCACCTGGAGGACAACCTGGCCACCGCAGACGTGCACCTGGACGCCGAGACGATGGCCACCCTGGACGCCATCGGCTGACTCGGCGCGGCCAGGTCACCACCCGAGCGGCTGCACCGCATACGCTCACGGTGAAAGGAGTGATCGAGATGGTCTTTGAAGCAGAGAACGTGAGGGACTGGCGCGACCACGACGTCGTGGATGCGTCCGGGGACAAGGTGGGCACGCTGGAGGCGATCTACTTCGACACCGGCACCGACGAACCGGCCTTCGCCAGCGTGACGATCGGCATGCTCGGTCGCAAGCGCCTGGCCTTTGCGCCACTGACGGGCGCGGTGGTCTCGCCCGACTACCTGAAGGTGACGGCGACCAAGAAGCAGATCAAGGACTCACCGTCGATCGACACCGACGGTGAGCTGACCAGCGAGCAGGAGCCGGAGCTCTATCAGCACTACGGGCTCGAGTACCAGCCCGGCGTGGGCGGCGAGCGCCGTCTCGGTCGGCGCTGACCCGGGCCCCCGCGCTTGGTGCAGACGGGTCGGGACCTCAGTCCCGGGCAAGCAGCTGGGCGACCGCCCAGTCCTGCACGGCGACTCCCACCGACTTGAACACCGTGCGCCCGGTCGCTGCGGCGCCCGAGAGGAGCGCCGCGCCGATCTCGGTCAGCTCGCTCTCGGCGAGCGCTCCCGCCGCGATCGCGTGGATGACCTCACCGGACTCCTGCAGGACCGGCTCGACCTCATCGACGTAGACCGTGGCGTCGGCCAGGATCGGGTCCGGCAGCTCCCGCATGGTCGGCCGGTAGGAGCCGATCGCGTTGATATGCACCTCCGGTCGCAGCTGCTCCAGCTCGAAGAGCGGCTCCGTCGACGTCGTTGCACAGCAGACGAGGTCGGCGTCACCGAGCACGTCTCGCACGTCGGTCCCCACCACCACCGAGACCCGTGGCAGCTCCTCGGCAAGCTGATTCGCCAGGGCCTGGGCGCGGCCGGCCGAGCGGCCGACGATCGTGAGCCGCTGCAACGGGCGTACGGCATACATCGCACGTGCCTGGTCCGCGGCCTGCGCACCCGCTCCGATCAGCAGGCAGTGTGACGCGTTGGGGGGTGCGAGCAGATCGGTCGCCACCCCGGATGCGGCTCCGGTGCGCAGCGTGGTCACGGCGGCGGCATCCGCGACGAGGTGATCGGTGCCGGCAAGGTCGCTCCACACCACGGTCCCGTCGATCGCAGGCACCCGACCCTCGAAGTTGAGGCTCAGCGTCTTGACCATGGCCGTCGCGGTCGGCCGGTGGTGCACCGACATCACCAGGAACCGGCCGTCGCACAGCGCCGTGCGGACCGGCACCTCGAAGTCGCCGCGGGCGAGCCCGATGAACCCGTCCCGCACGGCCGCGATCGCCTCCGCCATGCCGATCGATGCGCGGACCTGCTCCGCGGAGTATATGCTCGTGCCCACGTCCTGCTCCCTCGGTCGACGACCCTCCCGAGTGTGCCATTTACGCGGTGCGTCCGAATCAGTCGCAGCCTGCCGATGACTGCACCGGCGACGCGGGAGGGGCTACGGTGGGTCACACAGTCACTCGTGGATCGGAGTGGAAGCCGTGCACCTCATCGCCTCACTGATGAGCCTGCAGAGCGCTCTGCTGCTCGGGCCCGGCCACGACGGTCTGCTCCCGCTGAGTATGTTGGCCGCCGCAGCCGTCACCCTCGCCCTTGCGTCGGTGCTGGCACGCGAGCTCCTCCGCAGGCTGATCCCGTTGGCAGCGCCGATCAGCCCTTCCGCGGCACGTGACCGCAGCGGGCAACACCTGGCGGCGGTCCCGCAACGCGACCCGGACGCACGGGGTCGCACGCGTCCCAGAGCACCGACCTCCGGCCGGCGACAGCCGGTGCCTGGCGAAGCGTTCGCCTCCGCTGCGGCGATACCCGTCGCCTGAGCGCGCCCGGCTGACTCGCCTCCCACGACATACCCATCCCGTCGTGACCCTGGAGGTCCCCCATGTCCCTTCTCGCTGTGCTCGATCCCGCTGTCTCCCTGGCCTTTCACGCTGTCGAAGGCCTTTCCCAAGTCATCCCGACCAGTCTGGCCATCGTGGTCTTCACTGTGATCCTGCGGCTCGCACTGTTTCCCCTGACCCGAGCCGCGACTCGCGGCGAGCGGGCCAGCGCGCAGCTGGCCCCCCGTGTCGCCGAGCTGCAGAAAAGGCACCGGTCCGACCCAGAACGCCAAAGGCAAGAAGTGACCGACCTCTATCGCCGGGAGGGTGCTTCGCCGCTGGCCGGGTGCCTGCCTCGGCTCGTCCAGGCACCGTTCTTCACGGTCATGTATCGACTCTTCACGCTGTCCGTGATCGCCGGGCACGACAACGTGCTGCTCGAGCAGACGGTCTTCGCTGTCCCGCTCGGCGATCACCTGTTCACCGCGGCGACCATGCCGCACCTGCTGGTCTTCATCCTGATCTACCTCGCCATCGGCGGCGTCGCCTACCTCACCTGCCGACAGCTCAGGGCCGGCGGGCCGAGCCCCAGCGCGGCCGGTGCACCAGCTCTCCTGGCCAAGATCGGGCCGCTGCTGCCGTTCGGCACCGTGGTCGTCGCAGCCTTTCTGCCCCTGGCCGGAGCGATCTACCTGTTGACCTCGACCGCCTGGACGTACGCCGAGCGTCGAGTGCTGACCGCCGCGCCGGCGCCTGCCTGAGCGCCGGCCTACCGGGAACCGTCCGGACCGTCGGCGCGCACCTCGTCGACGGCCGTCAGCGCGTCGCGCAGCCGCTGCACCCAGTCGCTCTCGTGCTCGGCGACCAGGCGCACACACCAGCCGAGCGCGTCAGAGCGCGATCGCGCGACACCGGACGCGACCAGGGTTTCCAGGGTGCGCCGCTCCCGCTGCCGCAACCGGGTCATCACCGGCACCGACATCATGGTGAACAACGTGGTCGTCTCACCGCACGACGCTCCCCAGGAGACCTTCCGGCGGAAGAGATCCTGGGCGTCGTCGGCGATCGCCATGCGGTCTCGCCGGGTGTCGCTGCGGAAGCTGTCGATGGTCGCCTCCGCGGCAGCTTCCGAGGTGCTGTCCGCCCCGGCCGGCAGGGGACAGAGGACCAGGATCTCCTCCCGGTCAACAGTGACTACGGGCGAACCGGTCAACCACTCGGCCGGTACGTGGTCCTCGAACCAGCGCTCGACTTCTTTCATGAGTTGATTACATCATTACATTGATTACATAGCAATAGGTCATTCGGCAACGCGCCCTCGCCCCCGCTTGGTCTCGCCGCGCCGCTTCTTGGCGGTGATGCGCCGCTCCTTCGACCCACGGGTGGGCTTGGTCGGTCGACGTCGCGGCGGCGGGGGCGCGGCGGCCTCTCGCAACGCCTGCGCCAGCCGCTCGCGTGCCGCCCGCCGGTTTGCCAGCTGCGCACGATGCTCGCTGGCGGTGATCGTGATGACGCCGGCCACCACACGAGGACGCAGGCGCTGCATCATCCGCTCGCGCAGATCGGCGGGGATCGACGCGGACTCCGCGAGATTGAAGGACAGCTCCACCCGGCTGTCCGCGGTGTTGACGCCCTGCCCGCCCGGCCCCGAGCTGCGCGAGAACCGCTCGGTCAGCTCACCGGCGGGGATCACCAGCCGGTCGCTGACCACCAGGTCTTCCGCCACAGGCGCGAGTATGCCGCACACCGGCGACGCGTAGGTGCGCGGCGCAACTCCTCCCCGAGAGGCATACTTCCATTGCGAGCGGTCCACCAAATTTGTATGCCGCTCAGTGAGTTCGTATGCCTCTCGGCGAGTGGCCGTAGGCTCAGCGCCATGATGACCGCTACCGCCGCCCTTGTCGACGACCTCGCGCCCACAGGTTCGCTGCGCGCAGCGATCAACCTCGGCAACCCCGTCCTCGCCCAGGGCACGCCCGCGGACCCTACCGGCGTCACCGTCGACATCGCTCGCGAGGTTGCGCGCCGGTTGGATGTGCCCGTCGAGTTCGTCTGCTTCGACGCCGCACGCAAGTCCTTCGAGGCAATCACGGCTGGTCGGGCCGACATCGGTTTCCTCGCCATCGAACCTGTCCGCGCGGCCGAAGTCGCCTTCACCCCGCCGTATGCCGTGATCGAGGGCGTCTTCGCGGTGCCCGACGACTCGGCGCTCCGATCGATGCCCGAGGTAGACCGCGCAGGGGTTCGCATCGGCGTCAAGGAGGGGTCGGCCTACGACCTGTTCCTGACGCGCACGCTGGCACATGCAACGCTGGTGCGCGGCCCGGAGGGATCCGAAGTCTTCCTGAGCGAGGGACTTGAGGCCGGCGCCGGCATCCGACAGCCGATGACGGCATTCGTCGCGGCGCAGCCGGGCGTGCGGCTCGTCGATGAGGCCTTCATGCAGATCCAGCAGGCGATGAGCACGAGGAAGGACCGGGCGCCGGAGACGCTCGAGCTCCTGGCTAGCCTCATCGAGGAGCTGAAGACCAGTGGCTTCATCGCGGACGCCCTCGAACGCTCCGGGCAGGACGCTGGTCTGGTCGCGCCACCCGCCTGAGCCCGACGCCGTCAGTGGCTCGAGGCATCCTTGCCCCGTGAACTCACATGACACCGTCGTCGACCTGGTCACCGAACTGGAACCACTCGACCACCTGGCAGACGCCCATCGCCAGGAGACACTCGACTGGCTTGCAGAGACCAAGGACATCTGGCGGCGGCGCAAGCCGGCGACACCCGACCCGCACCTGGTGTCCTATTTCCTGCTCGTGGATAGCGAGGCCCGGCAGGTTCTGCTCTGCGACCACCGCCTCTCCGGGCTCTGGCTGCCCACCGGCGGCCACGTCGAGGTGGGCGAGCATCCCGCCGACACAGTGCGCCGTGAAGCGGGCGAAGAGCTCGGGATCGCTGCACAGTTCGACGCCGAGCTGGGCGAGCGTCCGTTCCTCGTCACGATCACCGAGACGGCCGCCGACCCACCTGACCGGCATACCGATGTGAGCCTCTGGTTCGCTCTGACCGGTGCGGTCGGTATGCCGCTCGTACCCGACCCGCGCGAGTTCCAGGGAGTGCGCTGGTGGACGCCGGCGCAGATCCACGCCGAGGACCCGTCGCACTTCGACCCGCATACGGCTCGAGCCCTGCGGCGGCTCGGACTCGACTGACACGACGGCCCCCTCCGCCACGGGGTCTTGTGCGAGGGTGGACGGGTGAGCGATGTCAACGACGACCTGACAGCCCTGCTGAACGTCCGACAGATCGTGGCGCTGGATCTTGACAGCGACGGTCGGGTGCTGGCGGCCGGCGACGAGCGAGGAAGCCTGCAGCTGGTCGAGATCGCGACTGACGGCGCCATTCGCGACCTGACCGATCTGCCATCGCGGTGCGTCGGGCGCTACGTGCCAGGCGGCCGCGATGTCGTCGTCATGCACGACAACGGTGGCGACGAGAAGTGGCAGCTGTCCGTGCTGGACGCCGACCGCACCACCCCGGCATCGGCCGACGATCTTCAGCCGCTCGTCCACGATCAGCGCTTCCACCACGTGCTGCACGACGTCACCGCCGAGAGCATCGCGTATGCCACCAACCGGCGCAACGGCACCGACATGGACGTCGTTGTGCGCGACCTCACCACCGGTGCCGAGCAGGTGGTGATGCGGGATGCCGGTTACGTCGATGACATCGCGATCTCGCATGACCGGACGTCGTGCGCGGTCTCGGCCCTCACGCTGCAGCCGACAGGCACGCAGATCCTGGTCTCCGGCCCGCATGCGCTCAGCGACGGTACCGTCACCGCACCGAACGAGCACGCCAACCACGCGCGCCCACAGTGGACTTCCGACGACGGTGCCCTAGTCCTGTCCTCCGACCACGACCGCGACTTCCACGCCGTCCACCGGGTGAGCCTCGAGGGGCAGGACTGGCAGGTGCTGGTCGCCGACGACGGTCACGACGTCAGCGCCGTGCTGAGCCACGACGGCAGCCTGATGGCCGTCATTACCCACCTCGACGGCACCGACCGGCTGGCGATCCACAACATCGAGGGATCGCTGCACTGCCCGGTCGATCTCACGCCCGCTGTGATCGGACCGCTGCGCTGGGCGGCCGACGACAGCACGCTCATGGTCAGCGCCAGCGGCCCGGCCGACCCAGGCTCCATCATCACCGTGGACGCCGCCACCGGCAGCACGACCACGGTGCTCGACGGCCGCGGCCTGCTGCCCACGGGCCTGCGGGGCAGGCTGTGCATCCCGGAGACCGTGCGCATCCCCACCCTGACGGTGAGCGCATCCCGTGCTTCGTGTACCGACCTACTCTGGCCGGTAACGGTGCGAGTGTCGTCAACATCCACGGCGGTCCGGAAGCCGCTGCCACGCAAGCTTTCTCGCCGGTGATTCAGGCCCTGACACTTGCCGGCTATACGGTGCTCCAGCCCAACGTCCGCGGTTCGGCCGGTTATGGCAAGCGCTGGGTCAGCCTCGATGACGTGGACAAGCGCCTGGACTCGGTGGCCGACCTGGCGGCGATCCACGCGTGGCTGCCCGGTGCGGGGCTCGATCCGGCGCGCAGCGCACTGTGGGGCGGGTCGTATGGCGGTTACATGGTGCTCGCCGGTCTGACGATGCAGCCCGACCTGTGGGCGGCCGGCGTCGACATCGTCGGCATGTCGTCCCTGGTCACCTTCCTGGAGAACACCTCGGACTACCGCCGCGCCTACCGCGAGCGTGAATACGGCACGCTCGCCGATGATCACGCGTTCCTCGTGGAGGCCTCACCGCTCACGCATCTCGACAACCTCAAGGCGCCACTGTTCATCATCCACGGCGCGAACGATCCACGGGTCCCACTCACGGAGGCCGAGCAGATTGCCGCCAGTATGCAGGAGCGGCGGATCCGCTGCGAGCTCAAGGTGTATGCCGACGAGGGCCACGGTCTCGCCAAGCGTGCCAACCGGCTCGATGCGTTCCCCGCCGCATTCGACTTCCTCGCGTCGGTGATGGACGCCGCTACAACAGAGTGACTTCGACCACAAGGTTGGTAGTACAGACGGGGTGTACAGCTCCCGCCTGTACTACCAACCTGTCTGCGGGGCTCACCCTCCGATTTCACCAGTCATGCACCGTCCCGTCGAGGCGACGATTCACCGGCAGGTATGCCGGCTCATAGGCGAACGAGCCGGCCGCGTCGTCGTCGTACTCCACACCGAGTCCGGGAGTCTCGCCCGGGTCGAGCAGCCCATCGGTGAAGGTGTAGCTCGTCCGGAACACCTCGAGGGTGTCGGCCGAGTGCTTCATGTATTCCTGGATCCCGAAGTTGTGCAAGGCGACCCCGAGGTGCAGGTGAGCGGCCTGCCCAACCGGTGAGATGTCGGTGGGGCCGTGGAAGCCCGACTTGATCTGGTAGATCGCGGCGAAGTCGAGCAGCTTCCTCAACGCCGTGATGCCACCGGCGTGCGTCACCGCGGACCTGACGTAGTCGATCAGCTGCTCGGTGATCAACGTCTGGTAGTCGAAGACCGAGTTGAACACCTCGCCGATCGCGAGCGGTGTCGTGGTCTGTGCACGGACCCGGCGCAGTGCCTCCTGGTTCTCTGCGGGTGTGCAATCCTCGAGCCAGAACAGGTCATACGGCTCGAGGCTCTTGCCCAGAGTCGCCGCCTCGTTCGGTGTCATCCGGTGGTGGCCGTCGTGCAGCAGCGGAATCTCGGGCCCGAACTCGGCTCGCACCGCCTCAAACACGGTCGGTACGTGGCGTAGGTAGGCGCGCGTGTCCCAGGACTCCTGCGCCGGAAGCGCCTGTCGTCTGGCCGGTTCGTAGTCGTAGCGCTCACCCGGCTTCTGGTCGGTGGCCACGCCGTAGACCTGACCCAGACCAGGCACTCCCGTCTGCACCCGAATCGCCTGATAGCCGGCTTCGAGGTGTTCGCGAATCGAGGCGAAGAGTGTGTCGATCGAGCTGCCCGATGCGTGGCCGTAGGCCAGGCACCCGCGGCGGGATCGGCCACCGAGCAGCTGATACAACGGCATACCAGCGGTTTTCGCCTTGATGTCCCACAGTGCCATGTCGACCGCTGCGATCGCGGCCATCGTCACCGGCCCTCGCCGCCAGTAGGCGCCGCGGTAGAGGTACTGCCAGGTGTCCTCGATCCGCGCCTCGTCGCGGCCGGTGAGCAGTGGGGCCACGTGGTCGCGCAGGTAGGACGCTGCGGCGAGCTCGCGCCCGTTGAGGGTGGCATCCCCGAGCCCGGTCACGCCGTCCTCCGTCGTCAACCGAAGGGTGACGAAGTTGCGGCCCGGGCTCGTGACGAGCACTTCAGCCGATGCGATTGCCATGATTCTCCTTCGTACCTCAGCGGATTGATCAGCAGTGCGGTGCCGCGTATGCCGTAAGCGCCAGTCGGTGGGCAAGGTCGACCATCGTGTCCAGCGCTTTGCCCATATCGAGCCGACCCCCTGCCACAAGTTTGGCCAGGTAACCAGCATCGATGCGACGGGAGAGGTCGTGGCGCGCGGAAATCGAGGCGAACGCCCTCGTGTCGTCCACGAATCCGCTGGTGTTGTAGAAACCGGCCGTCTCAACGGCCGACTCGCGAAAGCGGCGCATCTGCTCAGGACTGTCCAGGAACCACCACGGCGCACCCAGCCGGACCGACGGGTAGGCACCGGCGAGCGGCGCGAGCTCGCGCGAGTAGACCGTCTCGTCGGTCGTGAACAAGATGCAGCGGAACTGTCGGCTCAGGCCGAGGGCTTCCAGGATCGGGCGCAGACTGCGGGTGAACTCGACACCGACCGGCACGTCGAACCCCTGGTCGGGCCCGTGCAGGCGATAGATCTCGCTGCTGTGGTTGCGCAGCACGCCCGGATGCAGCTGCATCACCAAGCCGTCCTCGGCAGACATCGCTGCCATCTGGTAGAGCATGTGTGCCGAAAATGCTTGTGCGTCAGTCGGGCACACCTGACCGCGCCGCGCGTCACGGTAGATCCGTTCGGCCTCCGTCGTGGGCAGCGGCGAGGTGTCGGCGCTGAGGTGCCCGTGATCGGTCGCACGTGCGCCTGCCTCGATGAAGGCCCGCCGGCGTAGGCGCAGCGCCGCCAGAAAGCCGGAATAGTCGCCGGTGTCAACTGCCGCGACCTCGGCGCCCGTCCCGCTCCGTGATCTCCACGGTATTCCCGCCGTCGCGGCGCGCGACGCCGAGTTCCGCGTGCCGATAACCCTGTGACACCAGCATCCGGATCAGATAGTGGTCGGGCGTGATGAACAGCTCTGCCGGGTCCCCGAACTGCTGATTGTCCGCGAACAGACCCACGTCGACGTGCCCGTGCATGGACACGAGGGGCAGCGTGGCCGCGTGCCGGTAGATGGTGCGTGCCAGATTGCGGGTATTCGGCTCGGCGGGAAGTGCCCGATCGGGGTCGAGCCGCCACTCCTTGGCCATCTCAACCTCCTGATTGAACGCTCTGCGAGCGATTGCACAGATCACTATTGCCGCCGATGCTGGGCGAGTATGCAGCAGGTTCGAAACCTGCCTCGCAGACCGCCCGTCCATGACCGCGAGATCGTTGACACCGAACTCTCCGGCTGCGATGAGTTTCGGGCTGCGCGTCTGACATGCTGACGACGTGCAGCCACCCCAGATGAGCGAACCTCCCCACTGGTTCACCGCCGCCCTGGCCGCGCCGGTCGAGCAGGGCATCACCGAGTTCGACGGCGCCACCATCGCCTACCGCGCCTGGGGCAGCCCCGGCGGCCAGGGCATCGTCCTGGCGCATGGCGGCGCCGCCCACTCGCGGTGGTGGGATCACATCGCACCCCTGCTGGTCGAGGGCCGACGACGAGTTGTCGCCCTGGACTTCTCCGGCCATGGGGACAGCGCGCACCGGGACACCTACAGCCTCGACACCTGGGCGGGCGAGATCCTTGCCGTCTCCGAGGCCGCCGGGATCGCCACCCCTCCCGTCGTGATCGGGCACAGTATGGGCGGCTTCGTCACCCTCCGCGCGGCTACCTTGTACGGCAGCAGGCTGACCGGCGCCGTCGTCATCGACTCACCCGTTCAGGACATCACCCCCGAGGAGGCCGCCGCCCGTGAAGAGCGCGCCTTCGGGCCGTTGCGGGTCTACGACAGCATCGAGCAGGCGCTGTCCCACTTTCACCCGGTGCCGGATCAGTCCGCGCTCGACTACATCGCGGCTCACGTCGCAGCCACGTCGATTTGCCGCGTCGCCGGAGGCTGGAGCTGGAAGTTCGACCCGCGCGTCTTCGGGCGGGGTCCGCTCACACCATCGCTACTGACCAGGCTCGAGTGCCGGGTGGCACTGTTTCGCGGGGAGCACGGCATACTCTCCCAGCAGATGAGCCAGGTGATGTATGACCGCCTGGGCAGGGCGGCGCCGGTCATCGAGATCCCCGATGCGGGACACCACGTCATGCTCGACCAGCCACTGGCGCTGGTGACCGCGCTGCGCACACTCCTGTCCGACTGGGACCACTCACAGCCGACGACGGACCCGCACTAGCGACGGCACCAACCGACTCATTCCGACTTGCGAGGAAGCAACCTTGCCCGACACCGCCGGCCCCAGCCCGCGACCGGCCGCAGCCCGCGGGCGGTCGCATCGACTGCTGCCGCTGCAGGCGAGGGACCCGCACGAGGAGGGCCGGGGCTCCTCACCATTGGAGCTGCTCTTCGACCTGACCTTCGTGATCGGCGTCGGGGTCGCCGCCGAGAGCCTGACAGACCTGGTAGCGGGCGGCCGCGCCGGCCCCGCGATCGTCGGTTTCGTCTTTGCCATGTTTGCGATCCTGGCCGGCTGGATCAACTTCTCCTGGTTCGCCTCCGCGTTCGACAGCGACGACTGGGGCTACCGGATCTGCACGATGATCCAGATGATCGGCGTCGTGGTGCTGGCGCTCGGCCTTCCGTCCACCTTCCACAGCATCGAGGTCGGCAGGCACGTCGACGTGCGCCTGCTGGTCGCGGGGTATGTCGTGATGCGCGTGGGCATGGTGGCGCTCTGGTGGCGCGCGGCCCGCGGCTCCAGCACCTACCGCCGAGTCGCGACCCGGAACGCCTCGGCGATCCTGGTCGTCCAGGTGTGCTGGGTGGTCTTCGCGCTCGTCAACCTGTCGCTGCTGCCGACCTTTGTCGTCATCGCGGCGCTCGGCACGCTCGAACTGCTGATCCCGGTGTTCGCCCAGGGCCGGGCCAGCGGAACCCCATGGCACCCGCATCACATCGCGGACCGGTACAGCGCCTTTGCGATCATCGCCCTCGGCGAGGGCGTTGTCGGGACCGTCGCCTCCTCACGCAGCGCCCTCGGCGGCTCGAACGGCCTGCACTGGGACGGCGCCGCTGTGCTAATCGTGATCGCGGGTGTTGGACTCACGTTCGCGATGTGGTGGACCTACTTCCTCACGCCGTTCGGGGACCTGCTGCATCACCGGCCGGCGCGCGGCTACCTCTTCGGCTACGGCCATATCCCCGTGCTGATGGCCATCGCCGCAACCGGTGCGGGCCTGCACGGCGCCGGCCTCTTCCTGCAGGGTGACTCACATCTGAGTGGCACCGAGGTGATGTTGGCGGTCGCGGGGCCGGTCGCGATCTACCTGCTCGGCGTCTACGGACTGCATACGCTGTTGTTCGGCACCGCGGATGGATTCCATCTCGTGCTGATGGCGGCGACGCTGACGCTGCTCGCGATCTCCGTCGCCGGGACCGCAGCAGGTCTGGCCATGCCGGTGGCACTGCTCATCGTGACCACAGCGGCATTCATCCCCGTGGTCGGCTATGAGTGCGTGGGCCACCGCCATCAGACGGAGATGCTCCGGTCACTCGCGAAGGACTCCCAGTCCTCCTGACCCGCGGTCAGGCGGCGAGTGCGGCGACCAGTGCCCGCACCGTCGGTACCGGTATGCCGTGTGCCTGGGCCGCGCGCAGCACCGCACCCCCAATGGCGTCCAGCTCCATCTGTCGACCCGCCTCCAGGTCGCGCAACATCGAAGTCTTGCCATCGGCATTGAACCCCTCGAACATCCCCAGGATGTGCTCGGCGTCGCCCGGTCCACCGCACGCCCCGCTGACCGCGGCAACCTCACGCGCCGTCGCCTGCAGCTCATCTCGGTGCTGCGTGCGCACCAGCCCCATCGTGGCCCGATAGCGCGCGGTGAGCAGCGCGGCCGTCGCAAGGAACGACAGCTTGTTCCACAAGATGGTGGTCTCGTCCGAGTCGGCGATCACCTCGAAGCCCGCCGCCGCGAGATCACCGGCGACGCCATCGATCCGCTCGACGGGCGCAGAGTCACTGGCCAGCGAGATACGGGCAAAGCCGCTGCCGTGCTCGATCACCCCGGTGGACACCCGGGTCGACTCCACGTGGATCACCCCGGGCAGCACGCGGGCCGGGTCGTATCGCTCGCGCAGCAGCGCGACATGGTCCACCCCGTTGAGGAAGGGCACCACCAGCGCATCCCCTACTGCCTCACGGGGTATGCGGGTCAGGGAGTCGGTCAGCGCGGTCGCCTTGACTGCTACGAAGCAGGCATCGACCGGTCGGTCGAGCGTCGCCACCGCATCAATCGGCACCACCCAGTCACCAAAAAGGCTGCTACGCAGGCTGATTCCGGTCGCTTGCAGCCAGCTCGCGGTCTCCTCGCGCGCAATACAGGTCACCTCGTGCCCGTGCTTCGCCAGGACCGCTGCGAGAAGTCCACCGACACCACCTGGTCCGAGCACGGCATACGACGTCATGGGACCACGATGCTCCGACCAGGCATCAGAGGCAACACCGAAAACTAGTTCGCGCCCTCGTCGTCGCAGGCGCGAGCCGTTGTCGCGGTGACGAGGTTGCGCTCGAGCTGCTCGAGTATGCCGAGCGCGGAGCTGTGATCGGCCGGGTCGAGTGGACCGACGGTGAGCTGCTCCAACTGCTGCCAGATCTGCTCGATCTGCTCGCGCAGGTGCCTGCTGGCCGGCGTCGGCTCGATGAGGCTGGCACGCGCATCGGTGGGGTCGGGGCGCCGGCGCACGAATCCCGCCCGCTCGAGCCTCTGCACCGTGCGCGTCACGGTCGGTGCATCGGAGTCCAGCACACTGACCAGCTGGGACTGCCGCTGCGGCCCGTGGTCCCAGAGGTGCATCATGAGCAGCTCTTGGCCCGGGTAGAGACCGGTTGGCCGCAGCAGCGAGCCGGCGAGCATCCGGTGCAGACGGGCCACTCGGAAGATGGCGTGGCTGACGGGACCACCGATCGCCGCACTCGGCTGCTCCACTGCCTCGCCTCCCTGTCGTCGACCCACCGTACCTGTGCGCACAACTGTGCTCCCAGTGGAGTGATTGCATCGCTGGGAATAGAGCACGTTGGATCTTAGTTGTTCGAACATATACCAATCGAAGGAGATGTGATGACGGATACGACGGAAGACGGCCATGAGGACTTCATCGCCTGGACCATCCGAGAGTTCCGGGAGAACCACGGCAAGGTCGGCGGACCCTTCGAGGGTGCACCCCTGCTGCTCCTGCACACGCGCGGAGCCAAGACCGGGCAGCCACGGATCCACCCGATGATGTATCTCGCCGACGGGCCGCGCTACCTCGTGTTCGCCTCGAAGGCGGGAGCAGACCGCAACCCGGCCTGGTATCACAACCTGCTCGCCCACTCGACGTCCACCATCGAGGTCGGCGACCGGCGCATCGATGTGACGGCCACCGAGCTGCATGGTGCCGACCGCGACCGCCAGTATGCCGAACAGGCCCGTCGCTACCCAGGTTTCGCCGGTTACGAGCGCAAGACCCAGCGCGTCATACCCGTCATTGCCCTCACACCCGTCCAGTCCTCCGCCACCGATCAACCGGAAGGGGACTCGGCCTGATCGCCACCAACAGGACTCGCCGCGCCAAGGTCGGTCCGCAACTGCGGCATGCCGCGGCTCACGACCGGTAGGCGGGCTCGACACCCGTTGGTGGGACGTCTTGACGGCGTCGGATCACTCCGGGGCGGCGCCGAGCTCCTGCTCCTCCAGCTCCGCCTCGGCGACCGACTGGGCGATGTGCTCCTGCACCCGTTCCCGGTCGAGCGCCGACCACTGGGAGATCGCATAGACCACGACGGACAGCACGAACAGGATCGGGATGGAGACCCCGAAGCCGAGCGTGCCGGTACCACCGCCGTAGTCGCCCAGGTAGGAGACCAGCGTCAGCAGGGCCAGCCACGGGAGGTACCACGAGGCGCCCGACTTGAGGTCCATCGGCGGGGTCCCGTTGCGCATCTGGAAGAAGACCAGCAGCACCAGGCCGAGCAGCACGGCCACCATCAGCTTCCAGACCGTCGTCCAGCCCGACCAGTAGACGATCAGGTTGGACGACCAGAACGCCAGCACCGGGATGATGTGCCCGCCGGGGATCTTGAAGGGCCGGTTCTGCTCGGGGATCTGCTTGCGCATTGCCGACAGGACCAGCGGGCCGGACGCGAACGACATCACGGTCGCCGACGTGATGAACCCGACGAGCTGCTGCCAGCTGGGGAAGGGCAGGAAGACGATCAGGCCGACGACGAATGCCACGAGCAGGCTGACGAACGGCACACCGCGGTCGGTCGTCTTCGCGAGCGACTGCGGGGCGTTGCCGTTCTTGCCCATGGCGTAGGAGATGCGCGAGCTGACCGTCGTGTAGATGAAACCGGTGTCGCCGGGCGATGCGATCGCGTCGATGTAGAGCAGGACGGCCAGCCACCCCATGCCCAATAGGCTCGCCAGTGCGGCCAGCGGGCCGAAGTCGTTCTCGAAGGACAGGTTTGCCCACGTATGACTCTTGGCCAGGATGTCGGGGCCGAGCGCGCCGATGAACGCGGCCTGCAGTGCCACATAGATGACGCCGGTGATCAGCACCGACCCGATCACGGCGAACGGCACGTTGCGTTTGGGGTTGTCGGTCTCGCCCGCGAGCTCGATGCCCTGCCGGAAACCGAGGTAGGAGAACACGATGCCGGAGGTGGCGATCGCGGTGAAGATGCCATGCCAGCCCTCGGGCTTGAAACCGCCCATCGCGGTGAAGTTGCCGGGGTGGAATGCGGCGGCGAAGAACGCGATCACCACCAGGACGATGATGAACAGCTTCCACCAGACCAGGACGTTGTTCACCCGGGCGAACCAGCGAATGCCGAAGTAGTTGATGACGACGAAGACGGCCATCAGGATCACGGCCGTGAGATAACCCAGCGTGGTCAGCGTGTGGACGATCTCGCCGTTCACGGTGTGCTTCGTGGTGAACCCGGCGTACTTCGTCGCGTACTGCAGCACCGCCTCCACCTCGATCGGTGCGGTGGTCACGACGGCGACCCAGGTGATCCACCCGGTCAGGTAGCTCGCAAAGGAGCCGTAGGACATGTGCGGGAACCGCACGACCCCGCCGGACAGCGGAAACATCGTCCCCAGCTCGGCATACACCAGGGCGATCAGCCCGATCATGATCGCGCCGATCGGCCACGAGATGATCGATGCCGGACCGGCCTGTTGGGCAGCGTTCAGTGCACCGAACAGCCAACCGGATCCGATGATCGAGCCCACGCTCGCAAACAGCAGTCCGGTGCGCCCGACGTGTCGGCGCAGTCCGTGCGAATCGGCCGCCTCGGCCTCGGTTGGTGACGTCACCAGGGTCTCCCTCCACTCGGTTTCCGTGCAACCTACCTGCCGCTCGGACCGTTTGGTGCTCCCCCGCCCGAGCGATCTGCTACCCGGGCGCGCGCCGGTAGCTGCTCGGGGTGAAGTCCAGCGCCCGGCGAAACTCACCCGCAAGATGCGCCTGATCGGCATACCCGAGCTCGGCCGCCAGACCCGCCAGGTCGGTGTCCGGCTCCGCCCTCAGTCGGGCCGCCGCCTCCTGCAGTCGACGCCGCCGGATCATCGCGGCCGGCGTCACCCCTACATAGCGGCGGGCCAGCCGCTGCAGCGTGCGCACCGAGACCCCGACCTCGTCGGCGACCTCACCAACCCGCAGCATCTCGACGTCACCGTCGATGACCTGCGCCATCCGGTTGGCCAGCAGCGCCTCCCCGCCGGGCGGCGGCACAGACTCGACCAGCCAGTCGGTGAAGGCGTCCACCGCGGCCGCCCGGCGCTCTTCGCCGGACTCGGCACCCTGCATACAGGCCACGACGCGGCCCTGCAGATCGGGCAGATCCAACGGGACATAGGCATCACGCACCGTCGCGGGGTCGTCGACGAACGCGCGCACTGCGGCGGGGTGCAGCAGCGCACCGACCGCCCAGCCATCGCCGTCGAGGTCTCGGTGGGAGGCACGGGTCGTCGGCCCGGAGATGCCGACCAGATCGGGTTCGACAACGACGTTGCAGGCCGGATAGCTGATGAGATGCTGGCGTGACGTGCGGCCCGGCGCGAGATGCCACTCGGGAATCCAGAACCACCGCACCAGCGACGCGACGGTCGCCGGCGGGGGTATGCGGTGGAAGGTCGGCAGGCGTGCCGGGTAGAGCGGTCCTCGACTATCGGTCGTCGTCTCATCGTCCACACCGCACCATCCAAGGTGTCGCAAATCTCCAAGCCCTGCCACCGGTTCGCATCCTACGGTCGACCAATGACGCAGACACCCGCATCCCAGACCACCCCTGCCGACGGCGCACACACCACCAACGGCACGCCGCACGGCGTCACAAGCCTGACGCCGTTCCTGTCCGTCCCGCGAGCGCAGGAGGCGATCGCCTTCTACCGCGACGTATTCGGCGCCCGCGTCGTCGATGTCACCGAGATGGGCGGGGTCGTCGCCCACGCGGTGCTCGACTTCGGCGACGGCCTGCTGCAGCTCGGTGAGCCCAATCCGGCCTACCACCTGGTGCCACCGCCCAGCGGCGACGACTCCTGCTACTCCATGGGGTTCTACTGCCCCAATGCCGATGAGGTCGTCGCGCTAGCCGAGGCAGCGGGCGCGACGGTGCGAGAGCCGCTGACGACGTTCGTCAGCGGCGACCGGTTCGCCAGCATCACGGACCCGTTCGGTGTGCGCTGGTCGGTGATGACCCGCGTCGAGGACCTGTCCGAGCAGGAGAGCGCCAGCCGCGTGGCGCAGTGGGCCAAGAAGCAGCTGGGCTCCTGAGCGCAGACTGACAGCCCCGCATATCGGCACCAGCGAAGCCCAAATGCGCCACCCACACCCTGACAACCCCGCATATCGGCGCCAGGGAGGCCCAAATGCGCCGAGCCGACGCCGCTCAGGCCGCGTGCACCGGACGCGACAGCTCGCTGCGGTAGGCCCGCAGCTGCGGGACTCGAGCCATGACCACGGCCACCGCGGCGACGCAGCTGAGACCGCCGATCGCCATCGCCGGCCCCGCACCGGCGAGGGCCGCGACGACCCCCGCCCGGAAGTTGCCGACGTCGGGTCCGCCGGCCCCGATGACCTGCTCGAGAGCGCTGATCCGGCCGCGCAGGTGGTCCGGG
This sequence comes from Leekyejoonella antrihumi, assembly GCF_007845645.1. Classification (GTDB taxonomy): domain Bacteria; phylum Actinomycetota; class Actinomycetes; order Actinomycetales; family Dermatophilaceae; genus Leekyejoonella; species Leekyejoonella antrihumi. The sequence continues at coordinate 18,690 of NZ_VCQV01000034.1, read as the reverse complement.
GTGCCGGACTGGATGACGGTCCCACGACTGACCACCGACCAGGTGTCGGCCATGCCGGCGACCGCCAGCGCGATGAGCAGGACGGGCAGCAGCGTCGCAAGCCCGGCGACCGTCAGTGCCGCGCCCCAGGTCAGCGCACAGGCGGTCATGGCCAGACCCGGCCGGCTGCGCCGGGTGATCGTGCCGCTGAGCGCCGAGCCGAGCACACCGCCTACCGCGACGGCCGTGGTGAAGAGTCCGAGGGTCTCGGGATCGCCGCCGAAGCGGGCCTGGTTGATCGCCGGAAACAGCGCCATGGGCATCGCGAGCGCCGTGGCGCCCAGATCGCACAGCAGCGCGCCCCGCACGACGGGGGTGTGCGCGGCGAACCGCAGGCCGTCGAGCGCGGCACGGTAACCGCGGGCCGCAGTGTCGGTCGATGCTGCCGTGCGGAGTCCGCGCAGCCCGAGCAGTCCGGCGCCGAAGCTGACCGCGTCGACCACGAAGCAGGTGGGGACACCGACCTGGCCGGCCAGCAGCCCTGCCAACCCGGGCCCGACGAGCATGGCCACCTGGAACGACAACGAGTTGAGCGCGTAGGCCGCGCCGAGCTCGCCCCGGGGCACGACGCTCGGGATCAGCGCTCGCCGGGCGGGTCCGCCGAGCGCGCCGAGGCCGGCGCCGCCCGCGGTGAGCAGCATGATGCTCACGACGCTGCCTGCCGCGGCCGCGGCAGCAAGACCGAGCGCGGTGCCGATCTGGCCGATGTTGACCCAGCGGGCAAGGGCCGCCCGGTCGACGCTGTCGATGAACGTCGCGCCGACCAGGGCGATCACCAGCAGCGGGATCGCGGTCACGATGCCGAGCGACCCGACGGCGAGCGTGGAATGGGTCAGGGTCCACACGGCATACATCGCGGCGAACACGGTGAACTGGCCACCGACCGCCGACACGGTCGAACCGATCCACAGCCGCCGAAACGCCGGCCGGCGGCGCACCGGGCCCAGGTCGACGAGGACCTTCACTCGGGTGCCTTGGCCAGTTGCTCCGCGAGGTTCTGCTGCAGCCGGTCCGCGAACGAGACCTGCTTCAGGGCCTCGAGCGCCTCTCGCACCGCCTGCATCAACGGGTAGGCCAGCTCGTCGTCGAGGGCGCGAACGGTCGCCTCGGTCGCACGCCACTCCGCCTGCAGCAGCGGCATGATCCGGCGCGCCTGCGCGGTCGGCGAGACCACTCGGGTGCGCGCGTCCTGGCCGGGGTCGATCGTGACCAGTCCGGCCTTGGCCATGGCCGACGCGGTCTGGCTCATCGCAGAGTGGGTGACCTCGCGGGCTGCGGCCAGCTCCTTGACCGGCAGCGGCCCGCGCTGCGACAGGGTGATGAGCGGCCCGACGAAACGGGACGAGATCACGCGCGACTCACCGCGGTCGGCATACAGCGCCAGGATGTCGCGGTCCATGTCGTGCAGCAGCTGGAACAAGGGTCGGTAGTAGCTGCTTTGGAGCAGGTCGATCTCGGTCATTCGAAAACTATAACAGCACTTATATAACTACTGTTACATCACGAGGAAGGCCGCGCGCACCCCGCAACTGGGCGCGACACCCGCGCGCCGGATACTCGCGAGTCCAGCGCCATCGTGGCAGGCTCAGGTGCGTGGCTCACTCATCCCGCTCGACCCTCTCCCGCATCGCCATCGTCAACCGTGGAGAGGCCGCGATGCGCCTCATCCACGCGGTGCGCGATCTCAACGCGCAGGCCGGGCCCGGTGGGCACCGCATCGAGACCGTTGCTCTGCATACCGACGGCGAGAAGCACGCGATGTTCGTGCGCGAGGCTGACCACGCCTACAACCTGGGCCCGGCTGCGGACCGCCCCTACCTCGACTACGCCATCCTCGAGCGGGCGCTGACCGAGTCCGGCGCCGATGCGGCGTGGGTCGGCTGGGGCTTCGTCGCCGAGGACCCGGGTTTTGCCGAGCTGTGCGCCCGCATCGACGTCACCTTCATCGGCCCGAGCCCCGGGGCGATGCGCAAGCTCGGTGACAAGATCGGCTCCAAGCTCATCGCCGAGGAGGTCGGTGTCCCCGTCGCGCCGTGGAGCGGTGGTGGCGTCGACACCCTCGAGGACGCCAAGGCGGCCGCCGCGCGCATCGGGTATCCGCTCATGCTCAAGGCAACCGCCGGCGGCGGCGGCCGCGGGATCCGCATGGTGACGTCCGACGCGGACCTCACCGACGCCTACGAGCGCACCCGCGACGAGGCACAGCGCGCGTTCGGGTCCGGCGTGGTCTTCCTCGAGCGGCTCATCACCGGCGCCCGGCACATCGAGGTCCAGGTGATCGCCGACGGGCAGGGCACCGCCTGGGCCCTCGGGGTGCGCGACTGCTCGGTGCAGCGACGCAACCAGAAGGTCATCGAGGAGTCGGCCTCTCCGGTGCTGCAGGCCGATCAGATCGACGAGGTGAAGTCCGCCGCCGAGCGACTCGCCGTCGCCGTGGGGTATGCCGGGGCCGGGACCGTGGAGTTCCTCTACCACCCGGGTGATCGGATCTTTGCGTTCCTCGAGGTCAACACCCGCCTGCAGGTCGAGCACCCGATCACCGAGATCACCACCGACACCGATCTCGTGCGAGCACAGATCCACATCGCCTCCGGCGGCACGCTGACCGGCAGCAGGCCGACCGAGTCCGGGCACGCCGTCGAGGCGCGGCTCAACGCCGAGGACCCGGACCGTGACTTCGCGCCCGCACCGGGGCGGATCGAGCTGCTCGCACTGCCGGCCGGTCCGGGCATCCGGGTCGACACCGGCGTCAGCGAGGGCGACTCGATCCCGGCCGACTTCGACTCGATGATCGCCAAGATCATCGCGCACGGCAGCACTCGCGACCAGGCGCTCGCCAGGCTGCGCCGTGCGGTCGCCGAGACCTCGGTGGTCATCGAGGGCGGCGCCACCAACAAGAGCTTCATCCTGGATCTGCTCGACCAGCCGGAGGTCATCGACGCGAGCGCGGACACCGGGTGGATCGACCGGGTGCGGCTCGAGGGCCGCCTGATGTCCGAGCGGCACTCCGGCATCGCGCTGATCACGGCAGGCATCCAGGCCTACGAGGACGACGAGCGCGTCGAGGTGGACCGCCTGCTGCAGATGGCACGCGGCGGGCGTCCGCAGGCTCAGCACGGCGCGGCCCGGCCGGTCGACCTCAAGCTGCGCGGCCGGGTATACCGGGTCGCGGTCTCCCGAGTCGGCGCCAGCCGGTTCCGGATCACCCTCAATGACAACGATCAGCAGCACGTCTGCGACGCCGACGTGGAGCCGATGGGCCGAGACCGGCTGCGGCTCACCGTGTCCGGGCAGAGCTTCCGGGTGCTCACCGCGATGCACGGTCCGATGCACTTCGTGGAGGTCGACGGCGTCGCGCACCGGGTCAGCCGCGACGAGGGCGGGATGATGCGCGCCCCCGCCCCCGCGCTCGTCGTGGCGACGCCCGTTGCCGCGGGCCAGGAGGTCGCGGCGGGTGCGACGGTCGTCGTCCTGGAGTCGATGAAGATGGAGACCCGCCTGGTCGCTCCCTTCCCGGCAATCGTGCGCGACCTGCAGGTCTCGGCCGGCAGCCAGGTCGAGGCCGGAGCTCCGCTGCTTCGACTGGAGCCGGTCACTGACGAGGCCGACGAGGAGCCGGGCGCCGCCGACAGCATCGACCTGGGCCTACCGGCCCCCGGCGGCCAGTGCGATGACCCGCTCCTGCGCGGCCTTGGCGACCTGCGAGCCGTCCTGCTCGGTTATGACGTGGACCCCGGCGACAACGGCCACACGCTCGAGCGCTACATGACCGCCCGCGAGGGCGCCACGGCCCAGGGCACGGACGTCCTACCCGGCGAGCTCGATCTGCTGCGACTCCTCTCCGACCTCGCCGACCTCAGCCGCAACCGACTGGTGGACAACGAGATGCACACCGAACTGCGGGTGCACAGCCCCAAGGAATACTTCCACAGCTATCTGCAGACGCTCGACATCGAGCGCAGTGGCCTGCCGGACAGCTTCAGTCGGCGACTCGAGTCGGTCCTTGCCCACTACGGCATCACCGAGCTGGACCGCACGCCTGCGCTGGAGGAGGCCGTATTCCGGATCTTCCTGGCCCAGCAGCGCTCTGCCCCGGACCTCGGTATCGTCACCGCGCTGCTGCAGCGGTGGCACACCGAGCCCGCCCCGCAGGGCGACGCCGCCGCAACGTCCCGCGAGGCCCTGGACCAGTTCGTGCTGGCCACGCAGCTGCGCTTCCCCGCCGTCGGCGACCTGGCCCGCAGCGTGCGGTTCCGCTGGTTCGACGAACCGGTGGTGGCGGCCGAGCGCGCATCCGTGCTGACCGGTCTGCACCACGAGGTCGAGGCGCTGGCGGCCGACCCGGACGCCGGCGACCGCGCCCGGCGGATGTCCGCGCTCGCGGCCATCCCCGAGCGGATCGTGACGATCCTCGCCGAACGGCTGGAGCACGGCATACCTACCAGGGAACCGCTGCTCGAGGTAATGATCCAGCGGCACTACCGCGAGTTTGCACTCACCGGTCAGCGTGCGATGCAGATCGACGGCCGACCGTTCGCCGTGGCGGACTATGTGCTCGATGAGCGCCCGACCCACCTGGTCACCTCCATCGGCAGCCGCGCCGAGCTCGAGCCCGGGACCGGCCTCACGCGCGCCCTGGCCGATCTGGTCGCGGATCGGTCGTCGCAGCAGGACGCGGTCGTCGACCTCTACCTGTCATGGCCCGACCTGCCCGAGGATCCCCAGGTTGCCTCCGCCGCGCTCGCCCGGACCCTGTCGTCGTTGGCGTTGGAGGTGCGGCGCATCGCGGTCGCCGCCTGCCCCGGTGGCGACCGCCCGGTCACCTACTTCACCTTCCGGCCCGGCGAGGACGGCCTGCAGGAGGACGTTCTGGTGCGCGACCTGCACCCGATGGTCGGCCGGCGGCTCAACCTGTGGCGCCTGCGCGAGTTCGACATCACTCGGGTCGAAGCGCCCGAGGATGTGCTGCTCTATCACTGCGTGGCCAAGAACAACGAGGCGGATCAGCGCCTCGTTGCCATGGCCCAGGTGCGCGAGCTCGCCCTCATTCGTGACGAAGACGGGCACGTCAGCTCCCTTCCTCAGGTGGAACGAGCAATCGCCAACTGTGTAGAGGGAATTCGGCGCGGGCGGTCGTCACTGCGCACCCCGAGGATCGCGCTCGACATGAACCATGTCTGGGTGCACGTCTGGCCGACGATCGACGCCGAGCTCGACCAGCTCACTGCTCTGAAGCGCGGCATCGCACCCATCACCGCGGGCGCAGGGATAGATGAGGTGATCGCCCAGGGCCAGGTGTCCGCCCCCGGCGGTGAGGTCGTGCCGCTCGCGGCCCGGTTCTACTACCGGCCCGGTGCCGGCGTGCAGTTCCGGATCGAGGACCCGCCGACCGAGCTGCTGAAGCCGATGGACGACTACGCGCAGAAGGTCGTTCGGGCGCGGCGGCGGGGCATGGTCTACCCCTACGAGGTGCAGTCGATGGTCGCCGGAGACGGCGGCGCGGTCCGCGAGCACGACCTGGATGACTCGGGGCGGCTCGTCCCGGTCGACCGTGCGCCCGGCCTCAACAAGGCGGGCATCGTCGCCGGCGTGGTCACCACTCCGACCAGCCTGCATCCGCAGGGGATCACTCGGGTCATCCTGTGCGGCGACCCGACCATGTCGCTGGGCGCGGTCGCCGAGCCGGAGTGCTCACGGATCATCGCCGCGATCGACCTGGCCGACGAGATGCGCGTCCCGGTCGAGTGGTACTCACTGTCGGCGGGGGCCCGCATCTCAATGGACTCGGGCACCGAGAACATGGACTGGGTTGCGCGCGCGCTGAAGCGGATCGTGGAGTTCACGCAGGCGGGCGGCGAGATCAACGTCGTCGTCGCGGGCATCAACGTGGGCGCCCAGCCATACTGGAACGCCGAGGCAACGATGCTCATGCACACCAAGGGTGTGCTCGTGATGACGCCGGTCAGCGCGATGGTCCTGACCGGCAAGCAGTCGCTGGACTTCTCCGGTGGCGTATCGGCCGAGGACAACTTCGGCATCGGCGGCTACGACCGAGTCATGGGTCCGAACGGGCAGGCACAGTACTGGGCGCCCGACCTGAAGAGCGCCCGCGACCTGCTGATCCAGCACTACGACTACAGCTACGTGGCTCCCGACGAGTCGTCGCCCCGCCGGGCCACGACGACCGACCCGAGCGACCGGGACATCACCGTGCTACCGCATGACATCGCCGACAGCGAGTTCCGCACGATCGGTGACATCTTCTCGGCGGCGACGAACCCGGAGCGCAAGAAGCCGTTCGACATCCGCACGGTGATGCGGGCACTGGTCGATCAGGACCAGCCCACGCTCGAGCGCTGGGCGGACATGGCCGACGCGAGCACCTCGGTCGTGTTCGACGCCAATCTTGGTGGCTGGCCGGTGAGCCTGCTCGGCATCGAGTCCCGGACCACCCCGCGGCGGGGCTTCCCTCCGACGGATGGACCGGACACCTACACGGCGGGCACGCTGTTTCCGCGGTCGTCGAAGAAGGCAGCGCGGGCGATCAACGCCGCGAGCGGCAACCGTCCGCTGGTGGTGCTGGCCAACCTGTCCGGATTCGACGGGTCACCGGACTCGATGCGCAACCTGCAACTCGAGTACGGCGCCGAGATCGGGCGGGCCATCGTCAACTTCGACGGGCCGATCGTCTTCTGCGTGATCTCCCGCTATCACGGTGGTGCGTTCGTGGTCTTCTCGAAGGTGCTCAACCCGCGGATGACCGTGCTGGCCATCGAGGGCTCGTATGCCTCGGTGCTCGGCGGCGCGCCGGCCGCGGCCGTGGTCTTTGCCAAGAAGGTCGACACGCTCACGTCCACGGATCTGCGGGTGGCCGCGTTGGAGGCGCAGCTGCAGCAGGCCACGGAGTCCGAACGGGCCCCGATCGCCGCCGAGCTCACTGAGGTGCGAACTGCTGTGCGCGCGGAGAAGATCGGCGAAGTTGCCGCCGACTTCGACGGCATACACAGCATTCACCGCGCGGTCGAGGTCGGGTCGGTGGATGCCGTGATCGAGGCCAGCGAGCTGCGTCCGCAGATCATCTCGGTGCTCGATCGGGAGGCCGCTCGCTGACCGCGGTTGCAGTGCGCGTTGGCTATAACTTCCGCGTCCACTGCACTCCACGGCCTCACCGACGGTTGCAGTGGATCCGTTGGCTATAGCGGCCGTGTTCACTGCACTCGACCACCTCAGTCGAGCTGCGGTATGACGTCGGCGGCCAGGCGCTCCAGCTGCTCGCGGTCCTCGGCGGCGTTCCTGCCGAGCGGATGCAGCAGGATCATCTCGGCCCCCGCGTCCCGCACTTCACGCAACCCCGTTGCCACCTCCTGCGGTGTTCCGTAGACCGGCGCCTCCTCGATGCCCGGCATCTGTCCGTAGGTGCGGTGCAGGCCGGTCAGCACGTGCTCGCGCGCCCGCTGCGGGTTGTCGTCCACCGCGAGATAGACCCGCTTGCCGATGGTGAACCCCGCCGGGTCCTTGCCCTGTCGGCCCAGCTCCGTGCGCAGCGTCGCGACATTCTGCCTGAACGCCGCCGTGCTCGATGAGCCGGCGCCGAGGAACGCGTCGCCGTGCCGGACGGCCCGCGCCAGTGCCTTGGGCGCGTTGGCACCGAACCAGATCGGCGGGTGCGGGCGTTGCACCGGTTTGGGCTGGATCGGCAGGTCATCCACCCGCCGGAACCGTCCGTCGAAGCTCACCTTCGACTCGTCCGACCAGGCCGCCTTCATCAGCTGCAGACCCTCGGTGAAGCGGGCGACGAAGGTCTGCCGATCCACCCCGAATGCCTCGAACTTGCGGAAGCCGCCGCCCGGGGCCACGCCGACATCGAGGCGCCCGTGACTGAGTCGGTCGACGGCCGTGATCGCAGACGCGAGCTGCAGTGGGTCGTGCAAGGACGTGACCAGCACCGCCACGCCGAGCCGGATCCGGGTCGTGCACGCCGCGGCATACGCGAGCAGCTCCAGCGGTGCGATGAACGGGGTCTGGCCGACTGCCTGCTCCATGACCCAGCCGCCCTCGAAGCCCAGCTCCTCGACGCGGGCGAGGTAGGCCTGCACCCCGTCCGCGTCGAAGCTGTCGACACCGAGTTGAGGAATGGAGATCGACCAGCGCATCTCTTGAGGCTACTCCGGCGTGCTGGACCTACGCCCGACTCGAGTCCTGTTGGTGATGCGCGAGGTCCATGCGCCAGGGCCACCCTCGAACGGGCGGCCAACCACCAGTGCGACCGGGACGAATGCAGCGAGCGCCGCGAGGATGCCAAGCCCTCCCGCGACCACTCCGCCGGTGCTGCCGCACACCACGAAGACCACCGCCGCGACAGCCCAGATCGGCACCCGCCGTGCGCGCCGCAGACCGATCAGCAGCAGCACGCTGCCCAGCGTCAGCCCGACGATGAAGAGCACGATCAGCAGCACCAGCATCGGGTAGCCCTCCGAGGCGTGATCCAGCGCAGCGAGCGCGGGCTGAACGCCGGTGCGACCGGCTCGGGCGGGTTCGGGCTGCGAGCACTGTTTCCGATCGATCGGGCAGATCGATGATTCGGGTGCCAGCGGCTTCCTGCTCAAGGACGTGCCCCGCGAGCAGCGGATCAGCGCGGTGCGCATGGTGGCTCGCGGTGACTCGATCTTGTCGCCGGCGCTCACCCGCCGGTTCATCGAGCGCTTCGTCGCCTCGCCGCCGCCGTCGAACGGGCTGCCCTCCGCACTTGCACCGCTCAGCAGACGGGAGCTGGAGGTCTTCGACCTGCTTGCTCGCGGCTCATCGAACGCTCAGATTGCGCAGCGGCTCTTCCTCGGCGAGGCCACGGTCAAGACCCACGTGGCCCAGATCCTTGCCAAGCCCAGCATCCGCGATCGGGTGCAGGCCGTGGTGCCGGCCTACATGAGACCGGCTACCTCCAGGCCGGATCCACCCGTCCCCCGCCAACGGCAACCGGATGAGCTAGATCAGCTTGCGTCGCTCTCGGCGCTCCCGCGCCGCCACCTGGCGCCGCTCCAGGTCGCGCAGGTAGCTGCGGAACGACAAGCGGGCCACCACCAGAAAGAGCACGCCCACCACGACAAGCACCGACCCGGCGATCCACAGCGCACGCTCACGGGTGCCGAACGCCGTGACGATCAGCACCAGCAGTCCGCCGACCACCCCGATCCCGCCGACCACCGCCGAGCCGGCACCCATCATCCGCACGAAGATGTGATCGAGCATCTTGTCCAGATCGATCTGTCGGGAGCGCGCCATGCCACCATCGTGGCAGACGGCCGGGAAGGCTGGCGGCGGCCGGCCCGTCAGCGCGTGAGCAACCGGGCCGGGATCGCGGACTCGACGGCGCTGTCCCCCACGCGGTGCACGCGATAGACCGGCCGACCCGGCTGCTCGCAGATCGCCTCGGCGACCTCGCCGTCGTGCCACACCAGGGCGGCATACTCATCGACCGCGTAGCCATCACCGAGGACTCCGGTGGCCACCCAGTCGAGGTATTGCTGCCGCCGCTGCACCTCGCCGAGGTAGTGCGGGCAGGCGCTGCCGGGCAGGAACCCGAGCCCGTCGCTCAACGGTGCCAGCGGCCCGAACGAGTCCGTGGACGAAGACTCGAACCAGCAGTTCATCCCGGCACTGATCCCCGCGAGCACCGTCCCGTCCGCCGCTGCCTGCTGCAGCAGCTCGGGCAGTCCGTGCAACCGCCAGACCACGAGCAGGTTCGCCGTCGAGCCGCCGCCGACATAGATGAGGTCCTGGTCGAGCAACATCGACGGGTCCGTGTATCCCCATGGATCGCGGCAGAAGAGCGACAGGACCGAAGTCTCGGCGCGACCGGCGAACGCCGCTTCGAACCGCTCGCTGTAGTCCGGTGCATCGCCACTTGCCGTGGGAATGAAGCAGATCCGCGGTCGGCTCTTGCCGGTCAGTTCAAGCAGGTGGTCGTCGATCGGCGAGCTGCCGTCCTCCGACATCGAGAACCCTCCGCCGCCCAGCGTGACGATCGTTCCCCTCATGATCTACTCCTTCTGGGTGGCGGTGCCGGCTGCGAGCCAGATTCTGCCACCCGCCCTTATCCGGTGGCCTCTCGCCGCCCCAAGTGCTCTACTCGACCTATGAGTGATGTGCCCGTGTCTACGACACCCGACGCGGACGACTTCCGCGCGCTGGCGCAGAGCTCGCCGTGGCTCTTCACCACGCTGCACTTCACCCATGCGAACTACTCTCGCGGCGGGGTCGAGACGGAGCCGGTTGAGGCCTGGCTCGATCGGGCCTCCGGGCGGGTCACCGTGCGCGGCGTCGATGGGGTCGACGTTGCTGAGGGGGTGCCATACGGCGGGTCACCTGCCGCGTTGCATGCCGTCGCCGAAGGTGACTCGTGCGAGTCTCCCTCCGACGCCGACCAGCTCGGCCCGACCGGCCCTGTCCGTCGACCCGACGGTCTGGTCGCGGAACGGCCGAACGGCTGGCACTTCGAGCACGGCGATCCGATGTGGCGCGACTATCAGTGGACCGCCATGCTCGACCCGCTGGAGCTGCATCATGGGGTGCAGATCGATGACGTTGCGGCCACGACGCGTGGCGGCCGAGAGACCTGGTCGGCCACCTGCCGTCCGCTGATGGGCGCCGGAGAGGACTGGGACGGTGGTTACGACCCGCGGTGCGGGTGCTGCCCCCTGCTCGACAGCACGGCGAGCCGGACCCTCGAATACGGGGCCGACGACCCGCTGACGCTCGACACCGAGCTGCCCACCGCCTACCTCGTCCACCTGGACGTGCAGACGGCCGTCGTCGTCGAGGTGAGAGCCCTCGACGGCCGGGGAGGTCTCGTCCTTCGCAACGACATCGACGCCGTCGACCAGCCGCTGGACGCACCGCAGCCACGCCGGCGCCGATGACGATCGCGGCCAACCGCCGCTCGGAGTCAGACCGGGCCGGCCAGGTCCCAGCCCTCGGCGTGGACGGTGCGGTCCACATCCCGCGCGTGGACCACTTCGCCGCACGTGGCGCACACAACCTGCGAGCGCAGCTCGTGGTCTCGGTGCATGAGCGTCAACGGCGCGTCGTGCACCGCCCACTTGTCACCCCACTCCAGCAGGGTCCGCAGCACCGGTGCCAGCTCACGACCGGCCTGCGTCAGGTGGTAGTCCGAACGCGGCGGTGAGTCCTGGTACCGGCGACGTTCGAGGATGCCGATCTGCACCAGCTCCTTGAGCCGGGCAGCGAGCCGGTCTCGCGGGGCTCCGGTGTTGCGTGCGATCTGGCTGAAGCGTCGATTGCCGAACGTCACCTCCCGCACCGCGAGCAGCGACCACCGGTCACCGACGAGATCCAGAGCCGCGGCCACCGAGCACGGGCGGCCCGGAACGTCGACCGATACCAGAGGCGAGTGCTGAGCAGACATACCTCTAGGTTTGCATATCAAACCACGAGGCGCTACCGTCAGGGCATGTCAGTTGGAGATTCAAACCATCGACGATGGCTCGTCATCACCGTGATCGTCGCTGCCGTGTTCATGTCCAACCTGGATCTGTGGATCGTCAATGTCGCCTTCGTCGACATGGGTCGCGGCTTCCACGCCTCACTCTCGAGTCTTTCGTGGGTGCTGAACGCGTATGCGGTCACCTTGGCCGCGCTGCTGATCCCCGGCGGGCGCCTCGGTGACCGCATCGGGCACCGTCGCGTGTTCCTCGTGGGAATCACCGTCTTCACGTTGGCCTCCGTGGCCTGCGCGCTCGCCCCGAACGTCGGCGTGCTGGTGTTCGCGCGAATCGTGCAGGCTGCGGGGGCCGCCGCTCAGCTGCCGACGTCACTGGCCCTGCTGCTCGCCGCCGTGCCCGAGTCCGCGCGCACCTCCGCGGCCCGCGGCTGGTCGGCGGTCGGCGCACTGTCGGCCGTGGCCGGACCGGTGCTCGGAGGCCTGCTGGTCAGCATCAGCTGGCGGTGGGTCTTTCTGGTCAACCTCCCGGTCGGGGTGCTGACCGTCATCGCTGGTCGGAGCGTCCTGCCTCATCCACCGGCCCGCGAGCGCGAGCCGCTCCCCGACCTGGTGGGCAGCGTCCTGCTGATCGTCGCCGTCGCCTCGCTCACCGGCGCGCTGGTCCAGGCACCGACCTGGGGGTGGACGGCGCCACGGACCGTGGGCCTGGTCGCCGTCGCGGTTGTCGGTGCGGTCGCGTTTGTGCGGCGATGCATGACGCATCCGCATCCGATGGTCGAGCTGCCCCTGCTGCAAATCCGACGGTTTGCCATGGCCAACGCCGCGACCGTCCTGTTCAGCGTCGCCTTCGGCATCATGCTGCTCTCCAACGCCTTGTGGTGCCAGGACGTTTGGCACTACTCGGCATTGCGGACGGGGCTGGCGATGGCGCCCGGTCCAGCGATGGTCCCCATCGTCACCTTCGCCTCGGCCCGGTTGGTCGCCCGGATCGGCTCGGGACCAGTTGCCGCCATCGGCAGTGTGGTCTTCGGCGCCGGGCTGGCCTGGCTGGTCGCACTGGCCGGTACGACACCGGACTACCTGCGTGAGCTGCTGCCCAGCATGATCATCGGTGGCATCGGCGTTGGCCTCGCGCTCAGCACGTTGATCGCCGCGGGAGCGACGGCGCTACCCGACCACCGTGCTGCTACTGGGTCCGCGTTCATCAACTCCGCCCGCCAGATCGCGTCGGCGCTGGGCGTCGCGGTGCTGGTCACGATCCTCGGCAGTCGCGCGAGCGTGCTGCACAACTACGACCTCGCGTGGACTGTGGCAGCCGCTCTGGCGGTGGTCTGCGCCGCGGTCAGCCTTGCCCTCCCCGCCGCGTCACCGGCAACGGACGAGGCCCGAGCGGTTACCGTAGTGCGGTGACGCAGCCCCGCTCCACCACTCAGGCGCCCTCAGACATCCGGACGACTTCCCCACTCGATCGTCGGTTGATGCTCGTCCATGCCCATCCGGACGACGAGAGCAGCTCCACGGGCGCCACCATGGCCCGGTATGTCGCAGAGGGCGCGGCGGTCACGCTCGTCACCTGCACGCTCGGCGAGCTCGGCGAGGTGGTCGTTCCCGAGCTTGCGCACCTGGCCGCTGACCAGGAGGGCACCCTGGCCGCCCACCGGCAGGAGGAGCTGGCGGCGGCGATGGCCGAGCTGGGGGTCACCGACTTCGTCCGCCTCGGCGGTGACGGACGATGGCGCGACTCCGGCATGGCCTACGACGAGAAGCGCGGGGTCGTGCCGATGCCGGACACCCATGACGAGAGCTTCTGGCGGGCCGACCTGCTGGAGGCGGCGAACGAGCTGGTCGCGCTGATCCGTGATCGGCGACCGCAGGTGCTGATCACCTACGACGAGAACGGCCACTACGGCCACCCCGATCACATCCAGGCGCACCGCGTCGCGATGTATGCCGCGTCGCTGGCCGCCGTGCCTTCGCACCGGCGCGATCTCGGTGAGCCGTGGGCTGTCCAGCGCATCCTGTGGATCGCGATGTCGGAGAGCATGATCCGCACGATGATCCGCCAAGCACGCGAGGCGGGCGAGTCGAACGACTTCTTCGACTCCTTCGACATCGACTCCGACGAGCCTCCGATGATGAGCGTGCGGGACTCCGACATCGACGTGCGGGTCGACGGATATCCCTACGCGGCGCAACGTTTCGCGGCGCTGCGGTCGCACAAGACGCAGATCGCCGCGGATGAGTTCTTCTTCAAGTTCGAGGATGCCCCGGCCGGACCGCTGTGGGAGGAGTGCTACCGGTTCGCCGGCGGCATACCCTTCGACGGCCCCTCCGACGACCTCTTCGCCGGTCTCGACCGGTAGCACGTCGCGGGAGGCGGTGTGCCGGTCCGTTAGTCTCGGCACATGTGGATCAGGGTCGTGGTGCTGCTCGTGGTGGTGGCCGTCATCTACCTGGCGATGCGCCGACGCAGAGCACCCGAGGTCCCTGCCGAGCGGATCGAAGAGTTCGACCTGCGGCTGTCACATGACGCGCGGGTGGCGATCGGCACGGCCATCGCCAGACACCGGAAGATCCTGGCGGTCAAGCTCTACCGTGCGGACACTGGCGCCGACCTCGCGACCAGCAAGGCTGCGATCGACAAGTGGTACAAGGGGATCCACGGATAGTTTCGCGGCGTCTAGGTGATCGGTGTCGAGATCGCGTCATCGGCTCCGTCTCAGAGGTATGAGCGGCCACAATGGCTGCCAGACCACAAAGGAGCACCGCCATGAAGTATCTGCTGCTGAAGCACTACCGCGGCAACCCGACCCCCGCCGTCGACTTCGCGCCGATGGACCAGTGGACACCGCAGGAGGTCGATGCGCACATCACGTTCATGCATGACTTCGCCGCTCGCCTGGAGCAGACCGGCGAGTTCGTCGACGGCCAGGCGCTCGCCCCGGAAGGGGCCTTCGTGCGGTATGACGGGGCGGGTCGCCCACCCGTTGTCGACGGCCCCTTTCCGGAGACCAAGGACCTCATCGCCGGCTGGATGGCCATCGACGTGGAGTCGTGGGACCGCGCGGTCGAGCTCGCCGGCGAGCTGTCCGCGGCGCCGGGGCCCGACGGGAAGCCGATCTACGAGTGGCTCGAGGTGCGGCCCTTTCTTGCCGAGCCGCCCACGGTCACCGAGTGAACGAATCGCTGCTGCGGGAGCTGACCCCTGCAGTCATCGGCGTCCTCGTCCGGCGCGGAGCGGATTTCGCGTCGGCCGAGGACGCCGTGCAGGAGGCGCTGGTCAAAGCACTCGCAACCTGGCCCGACGATCCGCCACGCGACCCGAAGGGGTGGCTGGTCACGGCCGCCTGGCGCAAGTTTCTGGACCACACCCGCTCCGAGATCTCTCGCCGCGACCGCGAGCTGGCGGTCGAGGTCGAGCCGCCCGCCGGCCCTGCGGCAACCACCGACGACACGATGCGGCTCTACTTCCTCTGCGCCCACCCGACCCTGTCTCCCGCGTCGGCGGTCGCCCTGACCCTGCGGGCGGTCGGCGGCCTGACCACCCGACAGATCGCCACCGCGTACCTCATCCCCGAGGCGACGATGGCCCAGCGCATCAGCCGAGCCAAGCGCCGGATCGCTGGCGTGCCACTCAACCAACCGGGTGACCTCGCGACGGTGCTGCGCGTCCTCTATCTCGTCTTCAACGAGGGCTACGGCGGCGACGTGGATCTGGCCGCCGAGGCGATCCGCCTGGCTCGCCAGCTGGCCGCCCTGACCGACGAGCCGGAGGTGGAGGGGCTGCTTGCCCTGATGCTGTTGCATCACGCCCGGCGGGCGTCACGCACCGGGCCGGACGGGCGTCTCGTGCCGCTCGCCGAGCAGGATCGCGCACTGTGGGACACCGCGCTGATCGTCGAGGGCGTCGAGGTCCTGCAGGCGGCACTGGCCCGTGACCGGCTGGGCGAGTACCAGGCCCAGGCGGCGATTGCCGCGCTGCACGCCGATGCCCAGGATGTGTCCGAGACCGACTGGGTCCAGATCGTCGAGTGGTACGACGAGCTGGTGCGACTCACCGACAGTCCCGTGGTGCGTCTCAACCGGGCGGTGGCCGTGGGTCAGGCGGATGGACCGCAGGCCGGACTGGCCGCGCTCGCCGACCTCGATCCTGGGCTTCCCCGCTACGTCGCGGTGACGGCATACCTGACCGAACAGTCCGGCAGCCGGCAGGACGCGGCCAAACTGTATGCCGAGGCCGCCCGTGCCGCGACCAGCGTTGCCGAGCGCGACCATCTGACCCGGCAGGCCGCGCGGGTGCGCCAACGGCCATGAGCCTGTCGGCTCGCTAGTCTGTGCGACATAGGTGGCCGTGTCCGGCCACGCGGGTCGGAGGGAGTGCGCGATGCGCCTGGCCGATCGGCTGCCCCGCCTCGCCGCGGCCCCGTTGCATGACCGGGCTCCCCTGTCTCGATTCGAGACCTTCCTGTTCAGTGCGGTCGCCACGGTGCTGATCACCCGCGCCTACCTCGCGGCCACCGGCTACCCGCAGGTCGGCAGCGGGAACCTGCACATCGCGCACGTCCTGTGGGGCGGCCTGCTGATGGGCGTGGCAATTGTGGCGCTGGTGATCGTGCCGGGCGGCGCAGTCAAGATGCGCGCCGCACTGATCGGTGGCATCGGTTTCGGGCTGTTCATCGATGAGGTCGGCAAGTTCCTGACCAAGGATGTGGACTACTTCTTCCAACCCGCGATCGCCGTCATGTACGTCGTATTCGTCGTCTTCTATCTCGTGGTCCGGGCCGTGCTGCAGCGCCGCAAGCTGACCGACAGGCTGCGGCTGGCCACGGGTTTGGATGCCCTGTCCGATCAGGTGCGGGGGCAGTTGAAGCAGTCCCAGCGCACGCTCGTGATCGCGTTGCTGGACGAGATCACCGACCCCAGTCTGCGAGCGGTGTCGGTGCAGGTGCGGACTGCGCTGGCGGACGATGCGTTGGGTGAGACCGGTTTCGAGCATCGGCTGACGGTGTGGCGTGATGGCCTGAGTCGGATCGTGGAGAGAGTCCTCGCGGACCGTGCGGCTCAGCGGATCGTCCTGGGGTTCTTTGTGTTGCAAGCAGCGCTCTCGGTGACCGACATCGTCTACGTCCTGGTGACTCACTCCGCCCGCACAGGTGAGGCGGCGGCCGGGCCGGCGGCGACGATCTCCGGCGGAGTCGTCACCGTCATGGTGATCGTCGGTGTGACGCTGCTGCTCCAGGACCGCCATCTAGCTGCTCTACGCGTGCTGCACGCCGCGATCGTGATCAACCTTCTGGTCGGTCAGGTGTTCCTCTTCGCCAGTCAGCAGCTCGGCGCGCTCGCCGGGTTTGCTCTGGCGCTGGTCATGCTGGCCGTTCTGCGCACCGCGATCCGGCAGCAGGAGCTGGCGCAATAGCGGTCAGAGTCTCGCGCGCAGGAACTCGAAGTCGGCTCGATGCTCGTCGACACCGCCGGGGGTCTCGCAGACGACCGGCGCTCCCGCATCCCGGATGACCGCAGCAAGCTCGTCCGGGTCCAGGTGTCCCTGTCCGAAGTTGGTGTGCCGGTCGGCACCGGAGTCGAACGTGTCGCGGCTGTCGTTGGCGTGCACGAGGTCGATCCGACCAGTGATCGCGTGGAGCTGCGCGACCGCGTCGCTCAGTGCGATGCCGCCGGCCCAGGCGTGGCAGGTGTCGAGGCAGAAGCCGACCTGCTCGTGCCCGTCGGCCTGCGAGATCGCGTCCCAGACTGCCTGCAGGCGATCGAGACGTCGCGCCATCGCGAAGTCGCCCCCGGCGGTGTTTTCGAGCAGCAGCGGGATCCTGCAGGTGGTCGCCTCGACCGCCTTGCGCCAGTTGTCGAAGCCCTTGGCCGGGTCGTCCGGTTTGCTGACGTGACCGCCGTGCACGATCAGCCCCTTCGCGCCGATCTCGGCCGCGGCGTCCAGGTGCTGCTGCAGCAGCTTGCGGCTCGGGATGCGGATCCGGTTGTTTGTCGAGGCAACGTTGATGATGTAGGGCGCGTGAACGTAGAGGTCGATGCCCGCGTCCTCGGCGGCGGACCGCAACGCGGCTGCGCCGCCCGCATAGCGCACCTCGGGGCCCTTGTACCCCTGCGGGTCGCCGAGGAAGAACTGCGCGAGCGTCGCCCCGCGAGCCTGGGCCTCGGCAACCGGGTCGGTCTGGTCCACGTGCGCGCCGATCGAGATCGTCATGGGACCAGCCTACGGAATGGGCCGCTGCGTCCTGCCCGACTCCCATCGCGAGGAGTGCCGCCCAATGGATCGTGGCTCGACGCCCTGGTCTAGGTCTAGGTCTAGGTCTAGGTCTACGGCTACGGCTACGCGTCCCACCAATGACTTCGACACGGCCTCGCAAGCTCACCCTACTCAATCCAAGGATTGAGTAGGGCCGAAGAGCAGCCCCCGCCACCCGCCGCGGTATCCGACACCACCGGCAGAGCAAGCGACGCTCTCCCACGCTGGTTGAGTCTAGGGCGAGGAACGAGCCCGTATCGAAACCCCTTGACGCCCAATGGGATCGAGGCTCGACGTCCTGGTTGTGGGCGCACTTCTCCCCTGGAAGGCTCAGGCGGTTTGTGCTTGGTCCGGTGGTGCGCCTGGCCCGTAGGCCAGCGGGTCGTCCGGCGGTAGCGGCTGGGTGGGCATTCGCCCGGGTACCAGGTCCCACACGACCTCGGTGTCGCCGATCCACGGGAGATACCCCTTGGAGTGCACGATGTGATGATGGCGACTACAAAGAAGAGTGCCGTTGGCTAGATCACTGCGTCCGCCCACCCACCACGGGACGCCGTGGTGCGCCTCGCACCAGGGCGCAGGCCTATCGCATCCAGGGAAGGTGCATCCCCGGTCTCGTTTGACGATCGCCGCCCGGGTCGCGGGCCGGAAGCACCGGGAGGCTTGGCCCACGTCCAAGGGTTGCGACTGGGTGCCGATCACCATCGGCACCAACCGTGCCGTGCACGCCAACGCCCGCGCGGTCCCCGCATCAATGATCTGCCCCAACGCGGTGACCGCGTGCCCCGCGTTGACCAGCGACCCGATCAACACCGACAGCGGGATGGTGATCGTGGCCTTCACCGACACGCGACCCCCATCCTGCTCGCTCGCACGAGTGCCCGCGTTGATCAGCTCCATCAACGCGTCGGCGCGGCGCTTACCCGGGGAGCGCTGA
>NZ_VCQV01000033.1 GCF_007845645.1 Leekyejoonella antrihumi | reverse complement strand
TGGAAGGTGCTCCTCGAACTGGATCAGATAGGGACTTCGCAATCACTATCTTCCCAGGTCAGGGGCACTTTTCAGCTCACGCCACGCACTCCGCGACCCTCACCCGATGAAATCCCCGGGCTAGGGGATCAGCTCGTGAGGGGTATTTGGGTTGTGGTGGCCTGTGTGGCCTCGGGCGTGCCCGTCGCGTCCATCGACATCACCGTCCCCTGCTGATGCCCACCCTTGCCCAGCTCGGCCCCAGCATCGAGGCGGCCGGAGAGTCAGCGTTCGGGCCGGTCCTGTTGATCGGGGGGCTGGCTTACGCCACCCTGATCGCCCCGGACACCGACCCACCGAGCCTGGCCCGCAGGGTTCGGGTCGAGGCCGTGGTCGCCGGACGGGCAGTGGCGTGTGAGCTTCTACAGGTCTCGGGCGGGGGAACCAACGACACCGCCGTCCTGACTCTGACGTGGAAGGACCCTGCCGGTGGCGCGGAGGGCTTCACCTGCACTTTCTGAGGTTGGCGGTGTACCCACAACGCCGGGCCGGCAAGCCCAGGTCGCACCCCAGGTCGCAAGACGTGGGGATTTCTGTGAGCAGGACTGGAAGTTTCAGATGAGCGCCAACACAGCGCGATCTGCGGCAGAATGGGATGGATCGGTCCCCGCCCCGGACGTGATGCAGCGGCATACGCTTGTTGAGGGCGCGGGGTTCGTTGTCCCGACAACGGTTCGCGTCATGTGCAGGCGGACACCGACCGAGTGTGCACGTCCGGGGAGGGTGAACCCGTGATGCAGCTCAGGACACCGGCGGCCGTCGTCGCAGTTTCCATGCTCTTGTTGCCTGTGGTGGGGTGCCCGGCAACGTCTCACAGATCCGTTGGGTCGGGCACCGCCTAAGTCGGCACCAGTGCACCCACCGCGACAGAGCTGGCCGTCGAGATCGCACCTATCTGGGGAGCGTGATCGTCGCAGCCGCGCCGGGCGCCACGTGGACGGTCTGGCCCAACGGCCACCCCGTGGTGAGCCTCGCCAGCGGGCGCGATATTGAAGTTGTGGCCGTGGCGTCCCAACGTGTTGCCTCAGGGGCACCTTCGCTCAGGGGAGTCCCCCGGTTCTGGCCGTCGGGGTTCCCCACGCCGGCTCCATCAACCGGACCTCAACCGGCATCGCGCATCAGGTCCCAGCCGCCGTGGCGCCACATCCAGGAGTAGGCGTGTCGATCCACGGGGGGCGTGCGGTACCAGAGCGCACCCACGCTGGAACCCGGTCTGGGTGGGATATGAGTCCGTGACCGTCGGGGATCCAGTTCCAGGCAGGCAGGGTCCCCGGCGGGGGAGGAAGGAACCCGGCCGGGGACCACCCGCGTGCGCTCAGTCAGGATCACCCTGTCGTCGATGGGCCGCGAGCGGTCTGGGCTGACTGAGTGGGCATTCGTTGCAGGACGGGCTTGGGCAGGTGCGGATCGGTCAAGGCGTCCCACGACGACGTGGACCCGCAGATCCACACGCGCTCCCCGTATCTAAGGTTCGGGGTCGAGGTTCTCCAAACGGTTGGCCTCGCTCGACCGCTGGGGAAGCTCATTTGCGATAGAACCACTCCTTGTGGCCGTCGAGCCACGGGGGCAGCGCCTGTTTCCCCTCCGGATGACAATCACCTCGCCAGTTGCGTTTCGCAACTGTGACCTCGAACGGTACCCGAGCAGTGTTGACAGGCGTCCTTTGGAGGGCTAAGACTCAGTTCAGGATCCGGCAAAGGGGCAGGGTTAGGATCTAGCAGAGGGATGATCCGCCAATGAAGTTGCTTCGCCTACTGATATTGCCCGCTCTTGTCGCCGGGTTGAGCCGTGCCGGGCCCGCAGGGGCGGGACTGGCTTCGGACGACGGTGGTGACCTATCCGTCCCGGACTCCTGTACGGCGACGTCGGACTTCCAGTTTGCCGAAGCTATCGACATCACCGGAAAGAGGACGACGTTACCCGAACGAGACTTGGCGGCCGCGATCGAATCTTGGCACAATGACCCCACGCGCGGGCGATCATTCCACTATCGGATCGGACAGATTGAGACACAGGTGGTTCGGCCACCCTTGGATTTTGACGCTACATCGGCCCCGGATGCTCTGGTCGATCTTTTCGGATACGAGCCTCGACCCAAAGATCCGGCCGGGGATTCGGACTGGGCTAAGTCCGTAGCTGGGATGAAACCTGCCGATCCGGGAAGCTACTGCGTTAAGGATCAGTCTTCGACCTTGCTGCCAACGCAGACCAGTTCCAATTGGGGCGGGGGTAAGAATGTAGGGGGAGCTACGACGTTCTTTAACGCTCATTTGCGCTGGACGCAGCCCTCCTACGTCGCGGCCTGCCCGAGCGCCTCTAGAAATTCGATTTGGGCAGGATTGGGCACTGGCCCTTTGGCCCAGTCAGGATCGGAGGTTTCTGGCTCCTCGATAAACGGGGCCTTCTTTTGGTGGGAGATACTGAGCAGCTTCTTTGACACACGCCAGGTGGAATATAGCGGACTCACGTTGAGCGCGGGTGACTATGTTGGGAGCACCACCCGTTGGGATTCTTCACAGCAAGGCTTTTGGTTCTACTATTACAACTTTACGGACGGAACGTCGAACAACACACTGGTGACGAACATAGGCGCCGGACCGATGGTCAACTTCTACATGGGGAGTACGGCTGACTACATCTCTGAGGCAACGAGCATGACAAGCGGCGCCTTATTCCAGTTGCGCAAGCCGACAGCGGACATATCCTTCCCGTATGCAACGGCAAATAATTTGGCCATAAGTTCGTTTGACTCGCATCGCATTAATACCTCGTCTAGCAGTGGCGGTCTCATGCAGGGCTCGTGGTTCGATGGTCACAGCGCCTGGACCGACGTGTGGTACCAATGTTCCTGACGAGGCGCCTAGTAACAGTAGGGGGGATCAGCGCTCTGTGGATGGCCACAGCGATCATGCTCGCCAGTTGTTCCAAGGAGGCGCAGACGGCGACCAGTTGCGCCGGAATTTTCGTGGTGGTTGATTCCGCGAACTCAATCACTGTGGCGTCTTGTGACGGTATTCTCGCTAGCCCACCCCCCGTGATAAAGATTGCAAAAGGCAAAAGCGCGTTGATCAGGGGTCTTGGAACGAGCGCTGACGCCGCTCAGTTTCACTCATCGGATCCCAGCATCGCGGCTCAAGATGGTCTTTCGATATCCGCGAAGAGTGTGGGAACTGCGAACTTCGACGTGGTCAAGGCCCCTCGTGCGGTGTGCTCTGACGGAAAGACCTCATGCCTACTCTTCGTTGTAGATGTAGTCGCTAATCCTTGAGCCGTAGGGCCTGTTGCTTTTTGGCCGCGTCCCGCGCCGTGCGTCGCTTCGTCGGATTGATCGTGGTTCGGGACAATTGGTGGTATGGCGAGGACGTACCGGCCGGTGGACTGTGACCAGGAGTTTCTGTTGCCACCGAGCATGCTCGACTGGCTCGGCGAGGATCATTTGCTGTGGTTCGTGATCGAGGCGGTCAACAGACTGGACACGACGGCGTTTCACCGGCTGGCCAAGCGTGGCGGGGTGGGCCGCCGCGGCTACGACCCGGACATGGTGTTGACGTTGTTCGTGTACGCGATGGCACACGGGGTGTCCTCCTCGCGACAGATGGAGCGGCTGTGTGAGACCGATGTGGCGTTTCGGGTCATCTGCGCGCAGGACACACCGGATCACACGGTGCTGGCGCGGTTTCGCAAGAGTCACCAGGACGCGTTGGCCGGGTTGTTGACCGAGTCCCTGGTGCTGGCCGCCGAGCTGGGCATGGTGTCGCTGGGGACGGTTGCCCTGGATGGCACCAAGATCGCCGGTAACGCCAGCCGGGATGCCAACCGCAGCGAGACGCGGTTACGGGAGTTGGCCGAGTCCTACTTGGGCGGTGTCGAGGCGAGCGACGAGGCCGAGGATGTGCTGTTCGGCGAGGAGGCCCGCGGGGATGAGTTGCCGGCTCAGGCTCGTGACCGCAGCGGGCGACGGCAGCGTATCGAGGCGGCGCTCGAACAGATCAGCGCACGCCGTCAGCAGGACGAGCAGGCCCAGGAGGAGCGGGCTGAGCGGGTGACCGAGTGCGAGCGGGCGGTTGCCGAGGGCCGTAAGGGGCGGGGCCGTTACCCGGCCGGCGCCGACCGAGTCGCCATGGCCAAGGCGCGCTGGGAGGGTGAGCGGGCCGCTGCGGCCGAGCGTTACCAGTCCTGGCAGTCCGCCCGCGAACGAGGCGAGCCTGGTCGGCGGGGTCGTCGCCCGGCACCGCCCGAGGAGCACTACCGCGTCCGAAACGCGTGGGCGACCTACGAGGCCGAGCGAGCCGCCGCGGCGGCGCCCCAGGCGGGCTCGCCACCCGCGAACGCAGGAAGCGCCGGGCAGCACGAGGACACCAGCGGTCGCAGCGGCCGGTTCGCCGCGAACGTGACCGACCCGGACTCGCGGCTACTGAAGACCCGTAACGGCTGGATCCAGGGCTACAACTGCCAGACCGCGGCCAGCGATGACGAGTTCATCCTCTACGCCCGCGCCACCCAGGACGCCAACGATCTCGCCCAGTTCATCCCGACCATGAACGCCGTGACCTCCACCGCGCAGATGCTGGCCACCCGCACCGGCCGCCAGGAGCTGAACCAGATCGGCACCCTGCTCGCCGATGCCGGGTACGACTTCGATGCCAATCTCGCCGCCGATGGGCCCGACCGGCTGATCGCCGACGGGAAACGCCATAAGATCGCCGCTCGAGTCGCCACCGACCCGGCCACCGGCGACCCACCCGAGAACGCCACAGCCCGGGAGAAGATGAACCACCGGCTACGCACCACCGACGGGCACGACCTGTACAAGCGGCGGTCCCCGATGATCGAAACACCCAACGCCTGGCTCAAAGATGGTCGCGGGCTACGCAGATTCGCCCGCCGCGGCCTGGACGCGGTCCAAGCCGAGCTGTGCCTGGCCTGCGCGGTCACCAACCTGCTCAAGCTCGCCACCAAGGGCGTCACCGCCACCCAGCTACAGACCGCATAGCCAGCCCCTCCGGCAGGGGCGCAGTGCAGCGCCAGCCCATACCCGGGCCCTACCAACGTCGCGACACGCGTGGCCAGACCCGCGACGCCGCTCACAGGGCCAACGTCGCTCCGCGCGCGCACGACAACTAAAGCGCAACAGCCCCCGTAGCTCCGCCTTTAATGCTATAGGGCACGTTCGTCAATCAACGCATTGGTATCCCGTGGCCGGAAACTAACCGCCTTTTATCAGTTTGGCGCGCACCTGCCCGGTGCTTGCGTCAGCCCTTGAAAAATGCCAGTCGCGTGGGTATACGTCGTCATCCGGCCTGACTCGTGCCACTCGTGAGGTCTCGACGTGCCACAGGTCGTGGTAGCTGGCGATGACCACGCCGGCCGGCATCACGGTCGCCGGAACGTTTGTCACGTAGTCCTTCAACCCGACCAGGCGCAGGGCCCGCGCTACCACCTCGACTACGGCAATTGCGCCGGCCGCGACCACCTGTCCCTCGTCGAACCGGACTCGCCAGCCATCCCGGAGCTCCTCGCCTGGACCGCCGACCGCTTCAACGGAAAGCCGGCCACCAGCACGTGCCACATATGAGCCGCCGATCCCGCCGGCGCGCTGCGGGAGCCCCATCAACGAACTAGCGCTCATCGGCATGTCCGGACGGATCACCCAGGGGGAGGGTCGAACCGTCGGCCTTTCCGATTGTCGATCGGGAGATTGGACCCCTTCAATCTATTGTCACCGCCGGCGGAGTCAGATAGCACGCGATGCGTCGCGCCGTGCGCCGATGGACTCGGGCGAGCGTGTGCGGTGAAGTTCCAAGGCGTGGTCTGCGTGGCCCACGGCTTGGACCGCTCGATACCAGGCGGTCTGCAGTTCTGGTGCGTCGCGCGGAGACACGGGCACAAAGTTGGGTGTGTGTCGCTGGAGCCGCTGCAGGGGGTCGATGTATCGCGTGCCGGGACCGAAGACCAGGCCGGACCGTAGGAGCCGGGTCGGCAGGGTGGCCGTTGCCGCGGTGAGCCGAGCGACCTCGCCGACGAGGACGTGAAGTTCTATATTGACCCGGGCCGGGTCAAGGTTCGGCGACGATGAGGCGCCCGCCCGAAGGACGTCCACCAAGGTGGTGTGCAGCGCCCTGCTGGCTGCGAGGAACTCATGGCTTGGCTGGACCAACGTGGTCAGGCCCTTCCATGCGCGCTCCGCGTCCTGCAACTCGCGGGCTGACGCGGTCAAAGCCTCGGCAAAGCCTTGCCGGAAGTCGGCTGCGTCGTTGATCGACGGCGCAGCGAGGTGTTCGAAGGCGATGAGCGCGTTGGCTCCCATGTTCGCCAGCATGCGCAGTGCGTCGGCACTCGGGACGGTGCGGTGGATCTCCCGCTGGGCGGCGGCCATCCAGTCGTCTCGGGCCGTTTCGAGCTGGGCGTTGAGTCGGGAGCCCGCGCGCCCCCCGAGCGTGACCAACCGGTGCGCGACGGCCATTCCGGGGTCCGGGCCCGCGATCCGGTCGAGGCACTTCTCGGCCCACGCCGCCAGCGCGAGCGGACGTCCGGTCTTCGTCAGGTCACCGGTGGCCAGGGCATGGCGGGCACCAACCACCCCGATGGCCAGCACCCGCCCCGCCATGGTCAGCTGGTCGGCGGGTGCGCTCGCCCATCGGTCAGGGTCGGGATCCGCGAGGAGATCCGCCGCAGTCCCGAGCGCGCAGGTGAGCCGAGCGAGCGGGTGGCCGTCGGTCGACTCGGGTAAGTCGAGATCGGGCACGGCCGGCGGGCAAGGGTCGACCGAGTTGACGACCCGGAGTCGGCGGTGGAGGACAACGGGCTGTCCCGGCTGCGGCCCGTCGTCGCGGGGGCTGGTGTTGAAGGCATCGGCCGGTGGGCGGATCGGGTCGGGGTAGCTGCTCGCGATCCTGGTCAGCAGGGCGGAGTCACGGGTGCCTTGCGGTACGCGACGGCCGTTGGGGCCCAGGAGGTTGGTCAGGGCGCGGTGGATGGTGTCGCCGAAGGCGTTCCACAGGTCCGGCGAAGTCGGGGACGGATCGCCCCGCAGGTCGGTGCACAGCGGTTGGGCGCGGTCCAGCAGTGCCCAGGGACTGGCGGTGCTCATAACAGCCCCTGATTGAGCGCGATCTGGTGCAGCTCGTGGACATGCCAGGCCAGGAGTGCGAGGTCGGCCGGGCCATCGTTTGGGTCCATGGCGTCGAGCACCTCCAGAGCTGCTCTAACGTCCTCGATGAAGGACCTCGCCGGCACCGTCGGGTCGGGTGTGGCCGGGGTCGGTGAGACGCGGCCTGCGGTGAGCCGGGTCAGCCCGGACAGCCCGTACAGGTCCGGTAGCGCGGTTGGGCCGTCGATGAGATCGGCGGCCGTCATCAGGTGCCCGGCGGCCAGGTCGAGCGGGGCAACGTCAGTCGGCATGTCGAGATCTCGTTCTCTTTAGATGATGCTCGGGGCGTATGCCGCGCGCGCGGGTTGATCGGGCAACGCTGCGGGACCGGTCGATTCGTGTCCGCGGATGAAGCTCCCGGGCCGGCCGCGGGTGACGGGGTCGAAGGCGAACAGCCCCGTGGGGCCATGGCGGGCGATCCAGTCGGCCGGGTCGACTCCGTCGGGTAGCTCGGCCACGACGCAGGGTCGGCTCGAGCGCGCCGCCTCCTGGAGCCACGTTGCGGTGGCGGCTCTTCCGGCGGGATCGCCGTCGAGGGCGATGACGAGATCGCCGGTGGCTTGTGTGAGGACGGCGCAGATTTGGTCGCGGGTGGGGTGAGCGCCCAGGGCGCTGACCGGCGCGTACCGGCCGGCGCGGTCGACGGTCGCCGCGGCGGCGGACAGGGCGAGGGCGTCGATTGGGCCTTCGACGACGATCGTGACCGGTGACGGGTGGTCGCCGGTCGGCTGTTAGAGGGCGGTTGCCTTGGCGAATGTCGGTGTCCTGGTGGGGTTTCGGTACTTCGGCGACCCGGGTGAGGTGCCGGTGTCGCGGCCGACGAACCCGGTCAGGTTCCCGGCGGTGTTGTGGATGGGCAGGATGAGGCGGTCGCGGAAGGTGTCGATCAGGTTGCCGCGCCGGGTGGGTCGAGCCAGGTCCATGGCGACCAGTTCGACTGAGGTCACGCCCTTTTCGAGCAGGTGTTGAGCCAGGGCGGTCCAGCCGTGGCCGGTGTGCCCGACCACCCGGTCCTGAACAGATCGTTCGAGACCGCCGATGTCGATGCCGCGATGGTGACGTAGCCAGGATTCGGCGAAGGCGTGGGCCACCGGGCCGGTGAAGTGCTCCCAGGCCATGCCGTTGATCTCCAAGGCCCGGGTCGCCGATGGCCCCGTGCCCGGCACGGCAGGGACCGGCCCGGGATGGGGACCATGCGCCTTCGACACCTGGTGAGCCGTCGGGTGGCGATGCTCGAGAGTGGCGATCGCCTCGAGGAAGTTGAGCCCGTACCTGAGCTTGACGAAGTCGATGACGTCGCCGTGGGCGCCGCAACCGAAGCAGTGGAACCGGTCGGGGACACCATCGACAGACAGGGAGGCGGTGCGGTCCTCGTGGAAGGGGCACCGGCCCATCCACCCCCGGCCGGACCGGTGAAGGTCCACGCCGGCGTCAGCAACGGCGATCGCGATGGGGTGGTCGCGGCGGACCTGCTCGACGTCGATGGTCATCACAGGAGCCAACTCGTGTGGATACCGCGGTCGACAGCAGGGCGCCCCAGCAGCCGGGCCTGGTCGATGAACAGGCGCCAGGCGGACTCCCCCATCCGCGGGTCGGACTCCAACGCGGCCTGACGGGCCGCATCGACCGTCGAGACACTGACCCGCTCCCCCAGGACGGTGTACTCGTCCCACCCGCGGCTGTACGCGTAGAGCAGACCTGTCGTGCCGTCGTGTGGGCGGCGGTGGGAGATGCGGATGTCGTGGTCTCTGCCCCAGTGGTCGCCGTGGTCGTGGTCGATACCGTCGACGCCCGTCGCCCGGCGCTGGAACGCCATCGGCCCGATCCACTCCAGCCCGCGTGTCCGGGTCGGGGGCATCTGGTCGACAAGGGTCTGGAGGTTGTCTCTTCCGGCGTCCAGAAGCTCGGTGATGCGGTCGGCGAGGTCAAGAGCGGCCTGACCGGGATGTCCCACGGCCATCGTCGCGGCCGCGATTGCGAACGCATCCCGAGCCCCACGCAGGGTGGCCCGGTGCGGCCCGTCGTCGCGGAGCAAGTTCTGATGGGCCACCACGGCCAAGGACAGGATCTGAGCCTGAGCGGCATACGGCGTCGAGTCCACGATGAGACCTTCCCGGGAGATGAATCGAGGTCATCTCGAACACGCCCCGAGCGGGCCACCAGTCGTCAGCGGGGCACCATCGGCCCATGGCACACGGCAGCCGGCTCCACATTCGACCGGTCGCGCTGAGGCTGCGAATGGACTCTTCGACGGCGGCGCGGCCCATGAGTGCCCCCTCGTGGTCGTAAACACAGTGACACCGCAAGAATTCAGGAGGAGTCATGACAGTCCATGCGGAGCGGGTTGTGCTGACCGTCGAGGAAGCGGCCGAGCGCCTTGGGGTCGGCCGGACACTTGTTTACGCGCTCGTGAAGAGCGGAGACATCGAGTCGATCTCGATCGGGCGGTTGCGCCGGATCCCGTGCGACGCGCTCGATGACTTCGTCGAGCGACTCAGAAGTCTCGCGCGCGATCTCCCGGAACCCAGCGATCACTAATGGCAGATCCGAAGCGGCCCAAGCAGCCGCACGGCAGGTCATCCATCTACAAGGGCGTCGATGGCTGGTGGCACGGTCGAGTCAGCATCGGGGTCCGGGACGACGGAGGCGCCGACCGGCGACACGTACGGGGTACCTCCAAGGCGGTGGTCACGTCGAAGGTCCGCGCCCTGGAAAAGCTTCGAGACGAGAAGTCTGTCCCTCTCCCGGGCTCGGCCAAGTGGACCGTCGAGGCATGGCTCATCCACTGGCTCGACAACATCGCCGCCAGCCACGTCAAGGCGACCACCTTGTCGGCATACCGAGTGGCGGTGCACCACCACCTCATCCCCGGCATCGGGAAACACAAACTCGACGCGCTCCAACCCGAACACCTGGAGTCCCTGTACCGGCGCATGTTGGCCCAGCCGACCAAGTTCGGGGAGCAGACGAAGCCCGCTACCGTCCACCAGGTCCACAGAACGATCCGAACGGCCCTCAACGAGGCTGTCAGGCGTGGCCACCTGTCCCAGAATCCGGCCACCATCGCCCGACCCCCACGGGTGGATCCACATGACGTCGAGCCGTTCGCGGTCGACGAAGTGAAGAGACTCTTTCTTACGGCGGCGAAGCGACGCAACGGAGTCCGGTGGGTGCTGGCTCTGGCCCTTGGCCTTCGCCAGGGGGAGGCTCTGGGCCTGCAATGGTCCGACGTCGACTTCCAGACCCACGTCCTGACCATCCGGAGAAGCCGCCTCCGGCCCGACTACGCACATGGTTGCGGCGGAACGTGCGGGCGCCGATACGCCGGCTACTGCCCGGCCCGGACGAAAACGAACGCCGATACCGACACCACCAAGTCCCGTGCAGGCCGCCGTCAGATCGGACTACCCGATCAGCTGGTCTGGCTTCTCGACCAACACCAAGACGCCCAAGCAGCTGAACGCAGCCACGCCGGCGCCGCATGGCACGAAGGTGGCTGGATCTTCGCGACCGAGACCGGCGAGCCGCTGAACCCCCGGACGGACTGGGCACACTGGAAGGAGCTCCTCAAGGAGGCCGACATCCGGGACAGCCGCCTTCACGACGCCAGGCACACGGCCGCTACCGTCTTGCTCCTTCTCGGCGTCAGCCAGCCCACCATCATGAGCGTCATGGGCTGGTCGAACCCGGCGATGACCCAGAGGTACGCCCACGTCATCGCACCCATCCGCCAGGACGTCGCCCGGCAGCTCGGAGGCCTGCTGTGGGGCGACCAACGAGGAGCCAATTGAGACCACTATTGAGACCACAACGGAAAACGCCGGTCCGAGCCCTGAGGCTCGGACCGGCGTTTCCACTGGTGACTGGCGGTGGCGGTGGGAACCGTCGCTCCTCGCTGCGCTCGTCACTCCTCCCAAATCCCTCATACCCAATAAATGAGTCAGGCGCGGCACCCGCTCGCTTCGCTCGGGATGCCGCGCCTGACTCATTTGGCGGTGGCGGTGGGATTTGAACCCACGGTGGAGTCTCCCCCACACACGCTTTCGAGGCGTGCTCCTTAGGCCGCTCGGACACGCCACCGCCGACGAGGTTACAGGACCGCCAAGCGCAGGCCAAACCGCGGCCACGAGCGCACAGTGGCAGACGAAGCGCGCGGGATGCCGCGCGCCTCGTCTGCCCCCTCATGGGGCGACTGCGCGCCGAAGTCAGCCGGTGGGCGCCTCGACCAGGGTGTCGCGGGTGATCTGGTCGATGGCGGTCACGCCGGCGACCGCCATCGTCAGGTCGAGCTCGGCGCGGAAGTGCTCCAGCACCTCGCGCACCCCCTGCTCACCGGCGAGGGCGAGGCCGTAGACGAACGGGCGGCCCAGGCATACGGCGTCGGCTCCGAGAGCCAGCGCCTTGAACGCATCCGACGCGCACCGCACGCCGCTGTCGAAGAGCACCGGCACCCGTCCGCCCACCTCCGCCACGATCGGCGGCAGGGCATCGAGTGAGCCGAGCGCGCCATCGAGCTGTCGGCCACCATGGTTCGACACGATGATCCCGTCGACACCGTGCTGGAGAGCGAGCGCCGCATCCTGCGCCGACTGCAGGCCCTTCACCAGGATCGGCAGCGAGGTGCGGTCGCGCAGCCACGCCAGGTCCTGCCAGGTCAGCGTGGTCCGTGAGAACACCTCCAAAAACGTGCGCACACTGGCCTTCGGCAACGGCGAGGTGAGGTTCTCCCGGAACTCGCCGGGGTGCCTACGCGCCATCGTGAACAGCGACTTGACCGCAGCCGGAGTGGGTTTCGCGGCTACGTCCGGTATCTCGCCCTGATCCAGCCGCTCCTGCACGATGCGCTGAAACTCCGGATCGGAGGTGTATTGCGCGATCCCCATCGCCCGCGCGAACGGCAGGTACGCGCGATCCAGGTCGCCGGTCCGCCACGACAGCACCATCGTGTCCAGGGTCACCACGATCGCCGAACAGCCGCACTGCTCGGCGCGATGCACGAAACTCTCGACGACCGCATCCTCATTGCTCCAGTAGAGCTGGAACCAGCGCTCGTGATCCGCGAGTTCGCCCGCTATCTGCTCCATCGGATAGGACGCCTGCGACGAGATGATCATGGGTGTGCCGGCCTGCCGCGCCGCCCGCGCGACCGCCAGGTCCGCGCCGGTGTCGGCCAGCTCGAGCACACCGATCGGGCAGGTCAGAAACGGCGACGGGTGGCGGCGACCGAACAGCTCGATGGAGGTGTCTCGGTCGCTGACATCGCGCAGCAGCCGCGGCACGATCCGCCACCGGTCGAAGGCCGCGCGATTGGCCGCCATCGTGGCACCCGAGCCGGCGCCGGTTTCGACATACGCCCGCGCATCGGCGCTCAGGTGGTCGAGCGCCTTGCGTTCCAGCACCGTCGGCGCGGTCGGGACCGCCGGTCGGATGCCGAAGATCCCGTTCTCGTAGATGCTCGACTGGATGCGGCGGCCGAAGGAGTCGGGAGTCGTCATGCGGCAACTCTAGGCCGCGCGCTGTTCGCCGAGAGGCATACCAACCCGCCGAGCGGCATACCAAAATAGTGGACCTGTGGGTGCGTAGGTATGCCTCTCGGCGTGATGGTTAGCGGATGCGGGCGGCCATTGCCGGATTCGGATCCCCGACGGCGGGGTGCAGGATGCGGGCCAGGGCCTCGACACCGTCGGCCAGCCGCGGTCCGGGGCGGGCAAAGGAGGCGTTCGCATCCACTGCCCACACCGGAACGTCAGCCGGCAGCCGGCCGGCTGCCACGAGTTCGACCCCGAGCTCTCGGGACCGGGGCAGGGTGTAACCGCACGGAGCCACCACCACGACTTCCGGTGCGGACTGCGTCACCGCCTGCCACTGGACGCGCACGGACTTGTGCCCTGCGGCGCCGAGCACACTGCGGCCACCGGCGGCCTCGACCATCTCGGGCACCCAGTGACCCGGCGCGAACGGCGGATCCGTCCACTCCAGCACCAGGCAGGCAACCCCGGGCCGGCCGGCGACCTCGTCACGCACGGCCTGCACCCGGGCGCGCAAGGATCGAGCAAGGGACTGTGCGCTCGACAGATGTCCGGTGGCCCGTCCGATCTCCTCGACCGACGCCCAGACATCCTGCAACGTATGCGGGTCGGTGGTCAGCACCTCGGCGGTGCATCCCAGGTAGTCGAGGGCGGCGCTCACCTCAGACACGTCGACCGCGCACACGGCGCACAGGTCCTGCGTCACCACCAGCGACGCGTCGAGCCCGACGAGCGCCGCCCGGTCAAGATGGTAGATGTCCTCGCCTGCCGCCAGCTTCGCCGACACCGCGGCGTCGATCTGTGCGGGGGAGAGGCCCTCCGGTAGTGCGGAGGTCGAGACGATCTGCGCGGTGCGGCGAGCCGACGGCGGCTCGTCGCACTCGAACGTCACGCCGACCACATCGGCGCCGGCGCCGACCGCGAAGAGGATCTCGGTCGCGGACGGCAGCAGGGACACGACTCGCATGTCAGCAGCCGGGGATCGTCGGCGTCGGCGTCGGCTTGGCCGTCGCCAGGTGCGGGAACGCCTTGCCGAGGGCGAGGTCCACCGACGAGTCGGTGCGTCCGTCCTCCACCATCGTCGCGCCCGGCACGAGGGGTTTGACGTATTTCTCGGCGAACGCCTTGCCGGCCGGGCCGAAGCGGATCTGGCCGACTCCGTCGAGAGATTCCTGGTAGGGGTCGTTGCTGACCACGCCGACGTTGAAGTTGCGACTCGTCATCGCATTCGCCACGTCGGTCGCCTGCCCCGTGTCGCCCGAGGCGTTGTAGACGTTCAGGACGACGGCGGCCTGCGGTGGCGGGGGAGGCGTCACCGTGCACGACGCGGGGGGAGCAGGTGGGCGGCTGCCGGGGACCCACCCGGCGAAGTAGGACACGGCATACGCAAAGCCCGCGAACACCACGATCGCGACCAACGCCGCGATCGCCGTGGCCCTCCGCCGCCGCCGCTGGCGGGCGCGATCCAGACCGTTGTCACGCGAGTAGCTCATGCCACGAGCACCCCTGTATGCAGATCAGACCCCTGTGTCGGCCCGTGGTCCGGGTAGGGCGTCCCCGTGCCCACCGCCTTGAAGATCACGGGCTGAGTGTACGTGCCCGACTTCGTTTTCCCTGAGAGGCCGAGATTGCTGCCATTCGCGTGGCGAGGTGGCTATTGTCGGCAGCGTGAGCGACTCCAAGGCAGACCCCCTCGACCAGATCAAGTCCGGCTACGAATTCACCGGCGGTGGGCTCGAGCTGGGAGCCGCAGTGACGGACGGCGCGGCGCACGCCGACGTCCCGGTGCGGCTCCCGCTCGCCATGATGAACCGGCACGGACTGGTGGCGGGTGCCACCGGCACGGGCAAGACCAAGACGCTGCAGCTCATCGCCGAACAGCTGTCGGCCAACGGGGTTCCGGTCTTCCTGGCAGATGTAAAGGGCGACGTGTCCGGCATCGCCAGTGCCGGCGCGGGCGGGGACAAGGTCACCGCACGCGCCAAAGAGGTCGGACAGGACTGGTCCGCCAAGGGATTCCCCACGGAGTTCCTCTGCCTGGGTGGGCAGGGCAAGGGTGTGCCCGTCCGCGCCACGGTCACCTCGTTCGGCCCGACGCTGCTGTCCAAGGTGCTCGGGTTGAACGCGACCCAGGAGTCCAGCCTCGGGCTGGTCTTTCACTATGCGGACTCGCACGGCCTGTCGTTGCTGGACCTGAAGGACCTGCGGGCGGTCATCCAGCACCTGACCTCCGAGGAGGGCAAGGACGATCTGAAGGCCCTCGGTGGACTGTCCAGCTCCACGGCCGGCGTGATCCTGCGCAACCTCATCGCTTTCAGCGACAACGGTGCCGAGGTCTTCTTCGGCGAGCCCGAGTTCGAGACCAAGGACCTGTTGCGGACGACCGACGACGGGCTGGGCGTCGTGACCTGCCTGGAGCTTCCGGGCGTGCAGAGCCAGCCGGCGGTGTTCTCGACCTTCCTGATGTGGCTGCTCGCCGATCTCTTCCACGACCTGCCGGAGGTCGGCGACGCCGACAAGCCGAAGCTGGTGTTCTTCTTCGACGAGGCGCACCTGCTCTTCGAGGACGCGTCGAAGGCGTTCCTGCAGGCGATCGAGCAGACGGTCAAGCTGATCCGCTCCAAGGGAGTCGGCATCTTCTTCGTCACCCAGACGCCGAAGGACGTGCCGAACGGTGTGCTCGCCCAGCTGGGCAACCGGGTGCAGCACGCTCTGCGGGCCTTCACGCCGGAGGACGCCAAGGCGCTGAAGGCGACCGTGCAGACCTTCCCGCACAGCGCCTACGACCTCGACGAGCTGCTGACCACCCTCGGGACCGGCGAGGCGGTGGTCACTGTGCTGTCCGAGACGGGCGCGCCGACCCCGGTGGCGTGGACGCGGATGCGTGCGCCGCAGTCGCTGATGGGCCCCACCCCGGAGGCCGACATGGACAAGATCATCGGTGCCTCGCCGCTGCAGCCGAAGTACGGCAAGGAGGTCGACCGGGAGTCTGCCTACGAGCTGCTCAACAAGAAGATCGAGGCGGCGCCGGCGCCGACGGCCGGTGACCCGGAACCGCCGGAGCCGGCCAAGGCGCCGGCCAAGACCAAGGACGGCGGTCGAGGCGTTGCCGCCGAGTTGGCGTCCGAGGTCATGCACTCGCCGGCGTTCAAGTCGCTGGTCCGCGCCGGAACTCGGCAGGTGACTCGCAGCCTTTTCGGAACCGCCCGGCGATAGGCGCCCGGTCCGTAGGCCGACCGCTCACTTGCACGCAGGGGCGGTTGGCTTCGGCGTGGGTTTCGGTGTGGCCTGGGCAACGGGCACCAGTGACGTGTACTTGTTGCCCAGCTCCACATCGACCACGGTCCCGGTCCGCTGGATCGGCAGCAGGCGTGCTCCCTTGAACGACAGGGCAGCCCGCCGCGCCGCCGGTTCGCCCTGCGCGCCATACATGATGACCGCGACGTCGTCCGGCCAGAACCTGCCCTGCGGCTCATTACCATAGGAGTCGACGGTGAAGCCGCGCTTTCTCATCTCGCCGGCGACCTGCGTCGCCAAGCCGGAGTGGTACGTGGTGTTGTAGACGTTGATCGTGACCTTGGAGGCCGGCGGGGGCGGCACCGGCACCAACTGGAAGTGGGTGCCGAGCACCAGGTCGACCGAGGGGTTCGTGCGGTGGTCGTTGTAGAGCGTGGCGTCCTTGACCTGTGTCGCCAGGGTCAGGGCGATCTGCTTGCCACCGTTGCCGTAGCGGATCTCCGCCGTCTTCGGGGTCGATCGCTGATCGGAGATCGGGTCGTTGCCGAGGGAGATGATCTTCAGCCCGCGCCACTTCAGCTCGGTCGAGATCTGCGACGCAAAATTGTTCCTGCCGGCCGCGTTATAGACGTTGAGATGGATCGAGGACAGCGGAATCGACATCGTCGGTCGGGGCAGCAGCGTGGGACACACCGCGCTGCTGCGCTTCGCCGGCGCATCGCCGCCACAGCCCGCGAGAGTCACCCCCAACGTGAGCGCGACGACGACGGTGAGTGCCTGTCGTCGTGCGTGTGCTGCCATCTCTCCCACTTCTGGCGCCTGCCCATGTCTCCGGGCGTATTGTGCCCCACGCCCGGTTCCTCCGTGATCACGGATGCCTCACCATAAGCGGTCTCGCTGGGTGATCCGTGCAGGTCAGGTCGGTGTCACCTGATTTTGCCCGGTTGAGATCGGATCGTGATGCTTCAGCGCCCGTGGCGGTGCCTCCCCAGCATCGACTCCCGACACAAAAGGGACCCCCCACGCACCTGGAAGAGCTCGCCTACCCTTGCTGCATTCCTGCCCTGGGGGAGTTTGGTGAGGTACCACCGCGTGGGGGATCTGGCACCACTGTAGATCACCTGGGTGGCGGTGCAGAATCCTGGTGGTGGATGGCGCCGATTGGGCAGCAGTGCCCTTGGAGCGGTAGCATCCTGCGCCGAGGAGGATTCGCATAGTGGCCTAGTGCGCACGCTTGGAAAGCGTGTTGGGTTAACGCCCTCAGGGGTTCGAATCCCCTATCCTCCGCCATGACGAAAGCGGCAGACCTCGAGCGCAGCGAGTGGGTCTGCCGCTTTCGTCATGATTGGGCAGAGCGGATTCGGCAGGAGCGACGTGATTGAGCGCGGCGGGATCTCAGCGATCTCATCTGTGGACGGCATTCGCCGTGACACCGGGCCCGACTAAGTTGGGTTCTGTGACTCCCCCGCAAGCGGGTGGTACCCCCACCGCGCTCTACCGCCGATACCGCCCGGAGACGTTCGTCGACGTCATCGGTCAGGAACACGTGACCGAGCCGTTGATGCAGGCGTTGCGCAGCGGCCGGGTGGGCCATGCCTACCTCTTCAGCGGTCCACGGGGCTGCGGCAAGACGACCAGCGCGCGCATTCTCGCGCGGTGTCTCAACTGCGCGCAGGGCCCGACCCCGGACCCCTGCGGTGAGTGCGAGTCCTGCGTTGCGCTGGCCCGCGGGGGTTCTGGCACCGTCGACGTCATCGAGATCGATGCGGCCAGTCACGGTGGTGTCGACGACGCCCGTGAGCTGCGTGAACGTGCCTCGTTCGGCCCGGCGCAGAGCCGTTACAAGATCTACATCATCGACGAGGCGCACATGGTGACCCCGCAGGGATTCAACGCCCTGCTGAAGATCGTCGAGGAGCCACCGGAGCACGTGAAGTTCATCTTCGCGACGACCGAGCCCGAGAAGGTCATCGGCACGATCCGCTCCCGCACGCACCACTACCCGTTCCGGCTCGTGCCACCGCAGCGGCTGGCCGACTACATGCAGCAGCTGTGCGATGCGGAGGGTGTCACCGTCGAGCCGGGCGTGCTGTCCTTCGTGACCCGCGCCGGCGGCGGATCCGTGCGTGACTCGCTGTCCGTGCTGGACCAGCTGATCGCCGGGTCGGCCGACGATGGACTGACGTATGCCGGGGCGGCAGCTCTGCTCGGGTTCACCGACGCCGAGCTGCTCGATGCGACGATCGACGCGGTGGCGGCCTCCGACGGCGCGGCGACCTTTCGGCAGGTCGACAAGGTGATCGAGTCCGGCCACGACCCGCGCCGCTTCGTCGAGGACCTGCTTGAACGGCTGCGCGACCTGATCATCGTCGCGGCGCTGACGGAGGGTGCCGGTCAGGTGCTGCGTGGGGTGCCGGAGGATCAGCTGGAGCGCATGCGTCAGCAGGCGGCGGCCTTCGGCCAGGGCACCTTGTCGCGTGCCGCCGACATCGTCAACACCGGTCTCACCGAGATGACCGGTGCCACCAGTCCGCGGTTGCAGCTCGAGCTGATCTGCGCCCGAGTGCTGCTGCCCGCAGCCTCCGGCGAGCAGGGGTATGCCGCGCGGCTGGACCGACTTGAACGTCGGCTCGACATCGGAGCCGGTGGTGGTTCCGCAACGGCGGTGGCACCGGCTCCACCGGCTCCGGCTCCACCGGCACAGTCGGCGCCGACCGCCGCGGCTGCTACGCCTGAGGCGCCGGTGCCGGAGGCGCCGCAGTCCGCGCCAGGTGTCAGACCCCCCGCTGACCGAGTAGCGCGGGCGGCCGAAGGCCGATCGGCGGATCGAGATCCGGCGACGGACGCACCCCCATCCGACGACGTCGGCGATCGAGGAACAGGCGACGCACCGGTTCGGCCGACTGCAACGGCCCCCGGGGGTGGCCTGGACACCGACGCGATCCGCCGGGCGTGGCCGGACGTCCTCGACCGGATCTTCCGGGCCAAGCGCGTCACCTGGGCGCTGCTGAGCCAGCACGCCCACGTCCTGGACCTCAACGGTGAGCGGCTGCTGCTGGGCACGAGCAGTCCGGGGCTCGCACAGACCTTCAGCCGCGGACAGCACCCGGACGTGGTGCGGCGTGCGTTGGTTGAGGCCGTCGGGTTGGATGTGCGGGTCGAGGCGCAGGCGGATGACAGCGCACCCACTCCCACGGTGCAGCCCGAGCAGCCCGAGCAGCCCGATGAGCATCCGGCACAGCCCGAGCAGCGCGATGAGCATCGCGCGCCGGCGCCCACTGAGGGAGCGCCCGCACCGCCTACCGAGCAGCCCGCGCCTTCGAAACCCCCGGCGGCGTCGGGCAAGGCCCGTGCGGCGGCTCGGGAGGCGGCCGCGCAGCGCC
Source organism: Leekyejoonella antrihumi (assembly GCF_007845645.1). Lineage (GTDB taxonomy): Bacteria > Actinomycetota > Actinomycetes > Actinomycetales > Dermatophilaceae > Leekyejoonella > Leekyejoonella antrihumi. The sequence continues at coordinate 41,973 of NZ_VCQV01000033.1, read as the reverse complement.
GGCAGCAGGACCATCAGGACGGCGGGTGGGGTGCCGTGAGCGCTCCGCCACCGGACTGGGCGACCTCGTCGGGATCTGCCGGAAGCGCTGACGCACCGCAGCCGTCATCGGCCCATGTGCCGACCGATGAGTCCATGGACGACGAGGACGTGGACGACCTCGGCGAGGTCGGCATCCCCGTCATCACCAGTGTGCTTGGCGGCACCATCATCGACGACCAGGTGGAGTAGCAGATGCTGTATCTGACATCACGGATGGTCGTGGCCCCGGCCCTGCGGGCGATCTGGCGGCCGAAGGTCTCCGGGCGGCACCACATTCCGCGCACCGGTGGCGTCATTCTGGCCAGCAACCATCGCTCGTTCGTCGACAGTGTGGTGATCCCGATGGTGGCGCCGAGACCGGTGTTCTTCCTCGCGAAGGCCGACTACTTCAACGGCCCCGGCCTCAAGGGCGCCCTGTCGCGCGCCTGGTTCACCTCGATGGGCATGATCCCGGTCGAGCGCGACGACTCGCGCGCCGCGGTCGACTCACTCGACACGGCCCTGGAGGTGCTGCGCCGCGGCGACGCCTTCGGGATCTACCCCGAGGGCACCCGCTCACGAGATGGCCGGCTCTACCGCGGCCGCACCGGGGCGGCATACCTGGCGCTGACCGCGGGTGTGCCCGTTGTGCCGGTCGGGCTCACGGGCACCGAGCAAGTGCAACCGGTCGGGCAGAACCGTCCGCACCTGGCGCCGGTCACCGTCCGGTTCGGCGAGCCGATCGACTTCGCCGGCAGGTATGCCGGGGTGCCCGGCGGTCGAGCGCGCCGGGAGGCCACCGACGAGATCATGTCGGCCATCGCGCGGTTGTCCGGGCAGGAAGAGGCCGGCACCTACAACGAGCGCCCGCCGTCCGCGTGATGTGGCGCGAGAGGCATAGGCTCGACTGCTGTGTATGAAGGTGTGGTCCAGGACCTGATCGATGAGCTCGGCCGGCTGCCTGGCGTCGGCCCGAAGTCGGCCCAGCGGATAGCGTTCCATCTGCTGCAGGCCGACCCCGCCGACGTGCGCCGGCTGACCGAGGTGCTCACGGTGGTTCGCGAGAAGGTGCGCTTCTGCGAGACGTGCTTCAACGTCGCCGAGGCGCAGCAGTGCCGCATCTGCCTGGACCCGCGACGGGACGTCCGGCTGCTGTGCGTCGTGGAGGAGCCGAAGGACATCGTCGCGATGGAGCGGACCCGGGAGTTCCACGGTCGCTACCACGTGCTCGGCGGTGCGATCAGTCCGATCGACGGCATCGGCCCGGACGACCTGAAGATCACCGAGCTGGTGCGCCGGCTCGGGGCGGAGCCGGTCGACGAGGTGATTCTCGCCACCAACCCCAACCTCAACGGTGAGGCCACCGCGACCTATCTGAGCCGGCTGCTGCGCTCGATGGGCATTACCGTCAGCAGACTGGCCTCGGGGCTGCCGGTCGGGGGAGACTTGGAGTACGCCGACGAGGTCACCCTCGGTCGTGCGTTCGAGGGGAGGAGGGTTGTCGATGCCTGAGTCACGGGCCACAACCACCCAGCAGGCCGAGGTGCAGCTCAAGGAACTGGTGCACGAGACGGCCAAGGATGCGCACGACTTCAGCGGCGCAATCCGCGACATGGCGACCGGGGCCACCCCCGATGCGGTGATTCCGCTGCTGCTCATCGCGGTGGCCCAGCTGTCCGTCACCGGGGCACGTCTCGGTGCGATCCAGGACGTCGTGCCGGCGGAGCGATTCGAGGCGGACAGCGGCCCGGAGACCGACCTGGACGGCCTGCGCGTCTCGCTCGCCAACGCATTCCAGGGCATTGACGACTTCACCGACCTGGTCGACCCGGTGACCTCGATGGAGATCTCCAGGGGCGCCCTGTCGGACGATCTGGCCGGAATCGTCGGCGCGTTGGAGCACGGGCTGGCGCACTACGAGCACGGGCGGCTGACCGAGGCCATGTGGTGGTGGCAGTTCAGCTATCTGTCCGAGTGGGGGGTGCGGGCCTCCGCCGTCCTGCGCGTGCTGCAGACGATCCTGGGGCACCTGCGGATGGACGCGGACGAGGAGACGGTCGCCGAGGCGGAGTTCGACGCGCTGCATCCGTAGCGGATGTCGCCCCGTCGCGGCCGACGGGAGACCCGGTCGCTCGAACCGGACGCGCCGCGATCTGGCACGCTCAGCGCTTGGTGGCGATGCCCTCGTAGAGGTAGCCGAACGCCTTCGGGCCGGCCATGTATGAGGTTTCTAAGGTGTCCAGGCGGAGCCCGGAACGCCCGATGATCTGGTCGATCGGCCTGTTCAGGTGGCACCCGCCGGCCACCCGTCGCTGGATCGGGGTGAGCCGATCCTGCCAGCGGGCCACAGCCGGGTCGGGCGAGCGTCCGTGCTCGACGAAGTGCAGCGACCCGCCAGGGCGCAGCACCCGGGCGATTTCGATCATCGCCTGATCGACCTCGGGGATGGTGCACAGGGTCCAGGTGGTCAGGGCGTGGTCGACACACGCGTCATCGAGCGGGATCGCCTGGCCATCGAGAGCAATGCTGTCGACCGGCACCGGGCTTGCCGCGATTCGCCCGGCCGCCAGTCTGCGACCGGTGCGGGAGGGATCCACGGCGAGCACTCGGGTCACCGCCGATGGGTAGTGCGGCACGTTGAGGCCCGAACCGAAGCCGACTTCGAGCACGCAACCACTCAGGCCGGACGCGACTCGTGCACGGATCACACTGAACTCGTTGTGTCGCATGGTCCGGTCGATGATGCGCGGCAGGATGCTGTCCGCGTAGATCCCCATCGCGCCAGTATGGTCGACCTGCCGGCACCCGACTTGCTCACGCGTGCGCGGATAGCACGTGCGATCCCACCGTCCGGGATGCGGGCACCCGGCACTTTGCCGGGTTACGGGATTAAACTTTGGATCTCCGTACGCATTCCTCAACCACGGAGATTGCGCTGTGAGCCTAGTTGTCCAGAAGTACGGTGGGTCCTCGCTGGCCGATGCCGACAGCATCAAGCGAGTAGCCCGCCGCATCGTCGACACCCGAAAAGCCGGCAACCAAGTGTGCGTTGTCGTGTCCGCCATGGGTGACACCACCGATGAGCTGCTCGAGTTGTCGGCCCAGGTGTCGCCCGATCCACCCGATCGCGAGCTCGACATGCTGCTGACCGCCGGTGAGCGGATGTCGATGGCGCTGCTCTCGATGGCGATCGCGGACCTCGGCGACTCGGCCAGGTCGTATACCGGGTCGCAGGCCGGTGTGATCACCGACGACGCGCACGGCCATGCGCGGATCATCGACGTCACGCCCGGCCGCATCCAAACCGCCCTGAGCGAGGGCCACATAGTGATTGTCGCCGGATTCCAGGGCGTCAGCCAGGCATCCAAGGAGATCACCACGCTGGGTCGGGGCGGCTCCGACACGACCGCCGTCGCGCTCGCCGCGGCCCTCAAGGCCGATGTCTGCGAGATCTACACGGACGTCGACGGGATCTTCACCGCCGACCCGCGCATTGTGCCCACCGCGCGCAAGGTCGACCGCATCAGCAACGAAGAGATGCAGGAGATGGCCGCGTCCGGTGCCAAGGTCCTCATGCTGCGATGTGTGGAGTACGCCCGCCGCTTCGGGGTGCCGATCCATGTGCGGTCGTCATTCAGCCATCGCGAGGGCACCTGGGTTGTCGAGAGCAACAGTGAGGAAGAGGGAGCCATGGAAGATCCGATCATCGCCGGCGTCGCCCACGATCGCAGCGAGGCCAAGATCACCGTTGTCGGCGTTGTCGACTCGCCCGGCAAGGCCGCGGAGATCTTCAAGGCCGTGGCCAGCGAGCAGATCAACATCGACATGATCGTGCAGAATGTGTCGGCGCTGGAGACCGGCACGACCGACGTGTCGTTCACGTTGCCGAAGACCGATGGTCAGCGCGCGGTGCACACGCTGCGCGCCGCCCAGGAGATGATCGGTTTCGAGTCGCTGCAGTACGACGACCAGATTGGCAAGGTCTCCCTGGTCGGCTCCGGCATGCGGAGCAATCCCGGCGTAAGTGCCACGCTCTTCCAGGCGCTGGCCGACAATGGGATCAACATCGAGATGATCTCGACCTCAGAGATTCGGGTCTCGGTCGTGACCCGTGATGACCAGCTCGACGACGCGGTGCGAGCGATTCACACGGCATTCGGCCTGGACTCGGCGGGCGGCGAGGCCGTGGTGTACGGAGGGACGGGGCGATGAGCGCGAGTGGCCTGAACATTGGCGTCGTGGGAGCGACCGGGCAGGTCGGGGGTGTGGTGCTGCGGCTGCTGGCCGAGCGCTCGTTCCCCGTCAAGGACCTTCGACTGTTCGCTTCGGCGCGCTCTGCGGGCAGGCAGGTGACCTGGCAGGACCGCGAGATCACGGTGGAGGACGCCACGCTGGCCGACCCGAGCGGCCTGGACGTCGCGATCTTCTCCGCCGGTGGCGGCACCTCGCGTGACCTGGCCCCGAAGTTCGCGGCCGCGGGTGTGACGGTGATCGACAACTCCTCTGCCTGGCGGATGGACCCCGACGTGCCGCTGGTCGTCACCGAGGTCAACCCGGGTGAGATCACCAGGGCGAGCAAGGGCATCATCGCCAACCCCAACTGCACGACGATGGCCGCCATGCCCGTGCTGAAGCCGCTGGCCGATGCCGCAGGCCTGAAGCGCCTGCAGATTTCGACCTACCAGGCCGTGTCCGGCTCCGGGCTCGCCGGCGTCGAGGAGCTGGCGAGCCAGGCCCGGCGTGGTGCCGCATCCGACAACCTCGAACAGCTGACACACGACGGCCGCGCAGTCGACCTGGGGCCGGCGAAGAAGTACGTCGCGCCGATCGCCTACAACGTGCTGGCGATGGCCGGCTCCATCGTGGACGACGGGTCGTTGGAGACCGACGAGGAGCAGAAGCTGCGCAACGAGTCGCGCAAGATCCTCGGACTTCCCGACCTGCTGGTTGCCGGCACCTGCGTGCGGGTGCCGGTCTTCACGGGCCACTCGCTGGCGATCCACGCCGAGTTCGAGCGCAGCATCACTCCGGAGGAGGCGAGCGAGATCCTGGATGGCGCCCTCGGCGTGACCCTCGCCGAGGTGCCGACGCCGTTGGCCGTCGCGGGCACCGACTCGTCGCTGGTCGGGCGCATTCGTACGGACCAGTCGGTGCCGGATGGCCGCGGCCTGGTGCTCTTCGTTTCGGGTGACAACCTGCGCAAGGGTGCGGCGCTCAACACCGTCCAGATCGCCGAGGTGATCGCGGCCAATCGCTGATTGGTCCACCATGGTTTCAACAAAGCCCACGCTCGCGCTGGTCGGTGCGACCGGTGCGGTAGGCCAGGTTCTGCTGTCGATGCTCAGCACCCGCGAGGACCTCTGGGGTGAGATCCGTCTGGTCGCCTCGGACCGGTCGGAGGGCCACGAGGTCTCGGCCAGAGGCGAGGGGCAGTACGTCCAGGAACTGTGCTCGGACGTGTTCGTGGACGTCGATGTCGCCATCCTCGCCGTGCCCGCGGAGGTGGCCGCGAAGTGGGCGCCGGTCGCAGCCGAGCACGGGGCGGTGGTGATCGATGGATCCGGCCGCGCCGCCGCGGACGGTCATGCCCCGCTGGTCGTGCCGGAGATCAACCCGAACGCGGCGCGCGGGGTGCCCACCGGCACCGTGCTGGCCAGTCCGTCCGCGCCCACCCTGATGGCCGTGAATGTGTTGGCGTCACTGCATCATCACTGGCATCTCACCGAGGTCGTCATCTCCACCTACCAGGCCGTCTCGGACGCCGGCGTCGCCGGTGTCTGGCAGCTGTATGAAGAGGTGGTCGAGCTGTCCGGCAACCGCAGCGTCGGACAGACGCCCGGTGACGTTCGTCGACTGCTGTCCGAGCTGGACGAGACCTCACCGTTTCCGGCGCCCATCGCGTTCAACGTCGTGCCCTGGGTAGGCCCCCCGTCGTCCGGGAGCCCGTGGTCGACCGCCGAGGCCACGGTGCGACGTGAGCTGCGTCGGCTGCTGAACCTGCCCTATCTGCGGGTGGCCACGACGTGCGTGCAGGTGCCGGTCATCACCACGCACTCCATGACGGTCCATGCGACCTTCGAGCAAGCCTTCACGCGCGACGATGCCGCGCAGGTGCTGACGGAGGACTCCAACTCCGTTGTCGTGCTGGACGAACCGAGGCATGCGGAGTGGCCGACACCGGCGGACACGGTCGGTGCCGATCCGACGTTCGTCGGGCGGATCCGTCAGTCGGAGGACTTCCCGAGGTCGGTCGACATGTTCATCTGCTCGGACAACCTGCGCAAGGGTTCGGGTCTGAATCTCCTACAGATTGCCGAGTTGGCCATCCAGGACTGATCGGCGACGGTCTGGCGCCGATGGTGCCCGGGTGGTCACGCCGTGCGTAGCGTGTCGATCAGCTCGTCGACGACCGTCGCCAGGCGGGCCAGTTCCTCAATGTGCTCGGCCGACAACGCATTCAGTCGCTTACGGCCCTCATCGGTCAGAGTGAGACGCACGACTCGATGGTCGACGTCGTCCCGGACTCGTTCGATCAGCCCCAGCTCCTGGGTGCGGTTGACCAGTTCGACGGCGGTGTTGTGTCGCACCAGGAGATAGTCGGCGACCTCGCCGATCGTGGGGCCTTCCGGTCCGCGGTGACCGCGGATGGCGAGCAACAGCTGATGCTGGCTGCCCGTGAGGCCCATTGCGGCGGCCTGCCCGGCGCTCCAGTGCTCGAACTTGCGAAGCCGGGTCCGCACGGCAAGGAGGCGTGCGTAGTCGGCATCGGTGATGCGCGTGCGCGAGGTCACGGATGAGGCCCTTCGTAGAGGTCTGTCTTTACGATACTATGTCGTGGCACGACATAGTCGTGACACGACATAAGACGAGACCGACTGCGAGTGACCTGTTGAGCAACGCCACGCCGATCGCGCCGAACGATGTGCCGCGCGACATCCATCACCTGGGCGACTTCCGGGCGACACCACGACTGGTGTTGATCGCCGCGCTTGCGGTTCCCATCGGTGCGGTGAGCGCCGTGGTCGCCTGGGCGCTGCTGCGCCTGATCGGGCTGATCACCAACGCGATCTTCTATCAGCGCGTTGACACCAAGCTCGTGGCGCCCGGCGGAGGGCACGACCACTGGTACATCGTGCTGCTGGCGCCGATCATCGGTGGCCTGGTCATCGGCCTGATGGCGCGATATGGGTCCGAGAAGATCCGCGGTCACGGGATGCCCGAGGCGATCGAGGCAATCCTGCTGGGCGGCAGCAAGATTCAGCCGCGGGTTGCCGTGCTCAAACCAATCTCCTCAGCAATCGCCATCGGCACCGGTGGCCCGTTCGGTGCCGAGGGGCCGATCATCATGACCGGCGGTGCGGTGGGATCGCTGTTCGCGCAGTTCCTGCGGCTCACCGCCGATGAGCGCAAGACTCTGCTGGTGGCCGGTGCCTCTGCGGGCATGGCGGCGACCTTCAACACGCCATTCGCCGCCATCATGCTCGCGGTCGAGCTGCTGCTCTTCGAGTGGCGCCCGCGCAGCTTTGTGCCGGTGGCGACCGCGGTGTGCGTTGCCACTGTCGTGCGCCATCCGCTGCTGGGCTCTGGGGTGCTCTTCCCGGTGCACGGAGCGTTGCACATCACGCCGCTGGCCGAACTGCTTTGCGTCCTGTCCGGCGTCATCGCCGGTCTGCTGGCCATTGTCGCGACCATCCTGGTGTATGCGGCAGAGGACGGATTCCGGCGGCTGCCCGTGCACTGGATGTGGTGGCCGGCCATCGGCGGAGTCATCATCGGTATCGGTGGGATGATCGTTCCGCAAGCACTGGGCGTGGGCTACAACATCATCGGCTCCGAGCTGGACGGGTCGATCACGACCCAGCTGGTGATCGGCATACTCATCGTCAAGACGCTGATCTGGTCGTTGTCGCTCGGATCGGGGACCTCCGGCGGTGTGCTCGCCCCGATGTTCATGATCGGCGGCGCGCTCGGCGCGCTGGAGACACAGATCTTTCCGCACGTGGGACCCGGGTTCTGGGCGCTGGTGGCGCTGGCTGGTGTGCTCGGCGGGGTGATGCGTTCACCCTTCACCGGCGTGGTCTTTGCGCTTGAGCTGACCGGCCGGTTCGATGCGATCCTGCCCCTGATCATCGGGGCGTCAACGGCATTCGCGGTCTCGGCGCTGCTGTTGAAGCGCTCGGTGCTCACCGAGAAGATCGCCCGGCGCGGGTATCACCTCACCCGTGAGTACGACGTGGACCCGTTGGAGATCTACTTCGTCGGCGAGGTCATGTCGAGGGACATCCTGAGCTACGAGAGCGATCTGAGCGCCGTGGACGCGCTGGCCGAAATCAGCGGTGTGGATCCGGACAAGACGGACAGCCGTCGCCAGATGCTCTACCCGGTGGTCACCGGTGTGGACACCCTGGTCGGTGTGGTCACCCGCACGCAGCTGGAGACTGCGGTGCACAAGAATCAGGGCGACCGACCCGTGGCTGAGCTCTGCATCACCGCGCCCCTCGTGACGCATGCCGACCAGACGCTGCGTGAAACGGCAAATGCGATGGCGGCCAACGAGGTCGACAAGATGCCGGTGGTCGACCGGGACGACTCGACCAGACTGGTGGGGTTGGTGTCACTGACGATGCTGCTCGAGGGTCGGGTGCGCGATGTGCGTGAGGCGAACGAGTCCGAGCGAGTGCTGCGACTGAGGGTCGCCCGCCCGGGCTGGCTCAGTCGGCACGAGCGCACGCAGGACTGACACGGCAAGGCAACCGGATCTCGACACGCCCGCTCGGCCTGGGGCCTCGCGCGCTACTCGATCAGCGGGGCGGAGCGTTCGGCCGAGCGGGTCGAGGTGCCGGAACTCGCGGGTCGCTACTTGTTGAGGTTCTCGCGGACGATGTGCTTGATGATCTTGCCGGTCGCGGTCTTCGGCAGGACCTGCGCGGTCCGCACCGACTTGGGCACCTGGAACCCGGCCAGGTGTGCCTTGGCGTAGGCGATGACCCCGGCCTCGAGATCTTCTGCCGGAACGGTGCCGTCCGGGACGACCACGGCGCACACTGCTTCGCCCCAGCGGGCGTCCGGCAGCCCGATGACGGCGCACTCGGCGACGCCCGGCGCGTCGGCCACGACGCTCTCGACCGAGACGGACGACACGTTCTCGCCGCCGGACTTGATGATGTCCTTGAGGCGGTCGGTGAACCACACCACGCCCGCCTCGTCGAGGTGACCGACATCGCTGCTGTGGAACCAGCCGTGGGCGAAGGCCGTGGCATTCGCCGCCGGATTGTTCCAGTAGCCGCTGCACACGTGCGGTCCGCGATACACGATCTCGCCGGTCTGGTCGGCGGACAGCACCGCACCGTCGGGATCCATGATCTGGGTCATGACGGTGGGAGCCGACGGGCCCCACGAGTCGGCAGCTGTGTGTCGATGCTCCGTCCACTGCATGACGGTGGCCGGAACAACCTCCGTCTGCCCAGAGCCCAGGATCACCTCCGCATTCGGATAGAGGTCATCGACCTGGTCCAGGAGGGACGGAGGCATCGGGGTCATGCCGTAAAGCGCGGTGCGCACACTGCTCAGATCGCGAGCCCTGCCGCGCTGGGCGGCAAGGCAGGCGCCGTGCATCACCGGCAGCATCATCACGTGTGTCACCCGGTGCTGCTCGATGGCGTCCAGCACGGTGTCCGGGTTGAAGGGGCCCGGAAGCACGATGGTGCCGCCGACGGTCAGGGTCGGCATGCAGATGGTGTTGAGCGCCGTGGTGTGAAACATCGGTAGGACGTTCAGCAGCACGGTCCAGTCATGGCCCCAGCGATGATTGGCGATGATCGCGTTGCTGAGCAGGGCGATCTGCAGGCTCACATGGCTGATCAGCACGCCCTTCGGCCGAGAGGTGGTGCCGGAGGTGTAGAGGCACTGCACCGTGTCGCGGTCGTCGACCGCCACTTCGACGGTGTGCCCGTCACGCGCATCCAGCAGGCGCTGCCAGTCGTGGGTGTCTCGCCCTGCAACCTGCGTCGGTCCGTCACCCACGACGATGACCGTCTCGATGCCCGGCGCGTCGGCAAGCACCTCTTCGAGGGTCGGCACCAGATCGGCCGATACCACCGCGATCCGGGCGCCTGCATCTGCGAGAATCCACCGCTGGTCGGTCGGCGCGAGCAGGAAGTTCATCGGCAGAGCGACCAGACCCGCCTTCGCGCATCCGTAGTACACCGCGAGGACCTGCCACGAGTTGCTCATGACCATCGCCACGGGCTCCTGGTGCTCTATGCCGAGGTCGAGCAGTGCCGCAGCCGTGCGCTCGGCCGCATCGTTCAGCGCGCCGTAGCTGACCGAGGTGCCCTGGTCGATGATCGCTGCGCGGCTCGGGAACTGCGCAGCGCCACGGCTGAGCGAGTCGCCGACATTCACCCGCGTCGCGAGGTTCACGTCGAGCGGCTGGAGAAGGGAGAGGTCGGGTTTCATGAGGTCACCTGTTCACAGAGTGAGGGCCGCCGCCAACCGTGCGGCGCAGTTCGCGTTTGAGTATTTTGCCAGTCGCATTGCGGGGGGAGCTCGGTGACGAACTCGATGCGTCGAGGAGCCTTGTAGTGAGCGATTCGCTCACGCGTCCATCTAACCAGGGTGTCGCCGGTCAGGTCACTGTTTTGAGTGGTGACAACGATGCCTATCACCAGCTCACCACACTGGTCGTCGGGAACGCCCACGACCGCAACCTCGACGACATCGGGGTGTTCGTAGATGACCTGCTCCACCTCGATCGGGTAGACGTTTTCGCCGCCGGTGATGATCATGTCCTTCAACCGGTCTACGAGGCGGTAGAACCCATCTTCGTCGACGACCCCGAGGTCGCCGGTGTGAAACCAGCCGTCGTCGAAGGCTTCTTCCGTGGCCACCGGGTCATCCCAGTACCCGACGAAGACGTTCGGTCCGCGCACCGTCAGCTCGCCTACTTCGCCGACCGGCACCTCGTGCCCCGACTGGTCGACGAGACGGAAGTCCATGTGCGGCACCGGTCGGCCGATCGAGCCGGAGTGCTCCAGCACGTCCTCCGGCTGTAGACAGGCGGCACCCGGGGCCGTCTCGGTCATCCCGAAGCCTTCGGCAAAGGCCATCCCGTGAGCCTGCAGCGCCTTGATCACGACTATCGGGCAGGGCGCGCCGCCCGAGATCGCGAAGGTCAACGAGTCGAGGTCTCTTGCTGCCAGCGACGGCGACTGGGCGACCGCAGCCCACATCGCGGGCACCAGAAAGGCCTTGGTGACGCGATACGTCTCCACCACATCGAGCCACCTCTCAGGGGTGAAGGACTCCATGATCACGCTGCAGGCGCCGAGGTAGGCGAAGGGCACAGTGTGCACGCCGAGTGCGCCGATGTGGAAAGTGGCGCGGCCGAGACGGTGCAAGTCAGGGACGACGACTCGAAGACGACCGATGCGCCCGAGGGCGCGAGGATGTAATGGACCTCGGAAGCCGAGAGCCGGAAGTTGATCGGCACGCAGATGGCGCCGAGCTTGGCGACGGCGAACAGGATCTCCAGCATCTGCGGGCTGTTCAACGTCAGCGTGGCAACCCGGTCGCCCGGTCGCACCCCGTGCCGGCGAAGCGCATCCGCCAGAGCGTTGGTGCGCGCTTCAAGCTGCAGATAGGTCAGCCAGCTGCCGATTCCGAAGTCCATTGACGGTTCCTGTCCAGCTGAGGATCAGCTGGTCGGGAAACCGTCGAGGCGAGAAAGCACCTGCAGCATGACCTCGTCGGCGCCACCACCGATGGACGCCAGGCGTGCATCACGGAAGAATCGTGCCGTCCAGGTCTCTTCCATGTAGCCGATGCCGCCGTGGAACTGCATACATAGATCGGCGACCTCGCGGACCAGGCGCCCTGCGGTGAGCTTGGCGACCGCGGCCATGCGGGTGATGTCCTGCCCGGCGACGAGAGCCTCGCAGGTGGCGTAGTTGTGATGGCGCAGCAGGTCCAGTTGCGCGGCGAGCTCGGTGACGCGGAATGCGACGTACTGCTTGGACGCGAGTGACTTGCCGAACGTCGTGCGTTGGTGGAGATATTCGCGCAGTCGCTCCAGGGCGACGTCGCACTGGCCGACGACCGCGTAGGCGCAGGACATCCGCTCGATCTCGAACTGCTTCATCTGCTGCTGGAATCCGCGACCTTCGGTGCCGATCGTGTTGGCCACGGGCACGCGGACCTCGTCGAAGATGAGCTCGGCCGTGTCGGACGAGCGGTTGCCGAGCTTGTCGAGCTTGCGGGACACGGAGAAGCCGGGGGAGTCGGTGGGCACGATGATCTGCGACATGCCGCGGAAGCCGCCCTCGTCAGATGTGCGCGTCAGCAGGCAGATCCAGTCGGCCTGCGTGCCGTTGGTGATGTAGAGCTTGCGTCCGGTGATGACCCAGTCATCCCCGTCGCGCTTTGCCTTCGTGCGGAGCGCGGACACATCGGAACCGGTATCCGGCTCGGTGACGCCGATGGCGGCGACCGCGGTGCCGGCGATCGCCGGAGCGAGGAACTGGCGCTTCTGCTCGGCGGTGCCGTACTCGGCCAGGGACGGCGTGGCCATGTTGGACTGGACATTGATGGCCATGGGGATGCCACCGGCGTTGATCCGGCCCAGCTCCTCGCAGGCGATCATCGTGAAGGAGTGGTCCGCGCCTTCGCCACCGTATTCCGGCTCGTATTCGAGTCCGAGCAGGCCGACGGCCGAGAGTTTGGGGAAGAGATCGTGGGCAGGAAAGGCCCCGGCATCCTCCCATTCGTCGACATGCGGATTGATCTCGGTATCGACCAGTTGCCGTACGGAAGCTCGGAAGGCCTGGTGATCATCAGTGAACTGCATGATCGAACGGTAGCCGGGAACCATCGAAACAATCAAGCATGCTTGATTGATTTCTTGGAATGTGCCACTGTTCGTTGCATGGACCCGATGCATCGCTCGCACCACCGAACGGGGAATGACGCATGACTTCGATAGGGCGTACCGCCGACGTGCTGCGGGTGGGCAACTGCTCCGGCTTCTACGGAGACCGCTTCAGCGCCATGCGCGAAATGCTCGAGGGTGGCGATCTCGACGTGCTGACGGGGGACTACCTGGCGGAGCTCACGATGCTGATTCTTGCTCGTGACCGGGCGAAAGATCCATCGACGGGCTACGCAAAGACCTACCTGCGCCAGGTGGAGGACTGCCTCGGTCTCGCGATGGAGCGGGGCGTCACACTCGTCGCGAATGCGGGAGGCGTCAACCCCGAAGGCCTCGCCACGGCGCTCGTCGAGACCGCAAAGAAGCTCGGTCTCTCCCCTCGGATCGGATACGTCGCCGGCGATGACCTGACCTCCCGAGCCGGTGAGCTCGAGCTCGGTGAGCCGCTGGCTGCTCACGCCTACCTCGGAGCCTTCGGCATCGCCGAGGGCCTGCGAGCCGGAGCGGACGTCCTGATCACGGGGCGAGTGACCGACGCCTCGGTAATCATCGGTCCCGCAATTGCGCACTTCGACTGGCAACGTACGGATTTCGACGCACTGGCCGGTGCGACGGCGGCTGGCCACATCATCGAGTGCGGCACCCAGGCGACCGGTGGCAACTACTCCTTCTTCGAAGAGGTCGGAGAGATGATCCGACCGGGCTTCCCCATCGCCGAGATTCACGACGATGGCACCAGCGTGATCACCAAGCACGAGGGCACCGGCGGTGCGGTGACCACCGACACCGTGCTCGCTCAGCTGCTCTATGAGATCGGTGACGCGCGGTATCCCGGACCCGATGTCACAATGCGGCTCGACCAGGTGAAGGTCGCCCAGGTCGGGCCCGACCGGGTCAGCCTGAGCGGCGCCCGTGGCGAGGCCCCGCCTGCCGACGTCAAGGTGTCCTGCAACGCACTCGGCGGCTTCCGCAACGAGATGGTCTTCGTCCTCACCGGCCTCGACATCGAGGCCAAGGCTGCCCTGGTGCGTAGGCAGTTCGAGGATGCTCTGCAGGTGCAGCCGGCGCAGGTGACCTGGGATCTGGCTCGCACCGAGCACCCGGATGCCGACACCGAACAGGCTGCAACTGCGCTGCTGAGCGTCGTTGCCCGGGACAGTGACGAGCGCAAGGTCGGGCGGGCATTCTCCAATGCAGCCGTGGAGATCGCGCTGGGCAGCATCCCTGGGTTCCATGTCACGACTCCGCCGACCCGCGGTCAGGCCTACGGAGTCTTCACTCCTGGCTATGTGCCGCAGTCGGCTCCCGATCACCATGTGGTGCTGCCGGACGGCACGCGCGTGACGATCGACGCGCCGACCCAGACGCAGCATGTCGAGCCGTTGACCGGCGAGGACGCCACCCTTCCCGAGGCCCCCACCGGCGAGACCGAACGCGCTCCGTTGGGCGCGGTATGCGGTGCGAGGAGCGGAGACAAGGGCGGCAGCGCCAACATCGGTGTGTGGGCTCGCAGTGACGCAGCCTTCGCCTGGATGGTGAACACCCTGACGGTTTCCCGATTGCAGGAGCTGTTGCCCGAGACCGCCTCGCTGACCGTTCGACGAACCGTGCTGCCGACGATGCGTTCAGTCAACTTCGTGGTCGACGGCATCCTTGGCGAGGGCGTCGCCTACAACGCTCGATTCGACCCGCAGGCGAAGGGCCTGGGGGAGTGGCTGCGTTCCCGATACGTCGACGTACCCAAAACGCTGTTGCAGGAAGCCAAGTAATGAGTCTGCCAGGCTGCGAGGAAATGAGAGACATGAGTCACGCTGAGGTAGATCGACGCCACCTGACGGGACGTGCGTCATGACACGGCTACCCACCATGGTGGACTCGTCGTCCGCGGAGTTCCAGGCGGCAGCCGCCGCAATGACCACGAAGCTCGAGGAGATCGCGGGTGAGCAGGCGAAGGCTGTCACCGGTGGCGGACCGAAGGCGATCGACCGGCACCATTCGCGAGGCAAGCAGACCGCGCGTGAGCGGATCGAGCTGCTGTTGGACCGGGAGAGCCCGTTCCTCGAGCTCTGCGCCTTGGCCGGATGGGGCTCGGACTTCGCGGTCGGAGGCAGCATCGTTGCGGGCATCGGAGTCGTGAACGACGTCGAATGCCTTATTATCGCCAACGATCCGACGGTCCGCGGCGGTGCGAGCAACCCGTGGTCGATGCGCAAGACACAGCGGCTGCACGCCATCGTCGAGCAGAACCGACTGCCGCTGATCACGCTCGTTGAGTCCGGCGGTGCCGACCTGCCCACGCAAAAGGACGTGTTCATCCCCGGCGGGGCGATGTTCCGCAACATGACACGGCTGTCACGCGCGGGGGTGCCCACGATCTCCATCGTATTCGGCAACTCCACTGCAGGCGGCGCCTACCTGCCGGGCATGAGTGACCACGTCGTGATGATCGAGGAACAGTCGAAGGTCTTCCTCGCCGGCCCGCCGCTGGTGAAGGCTGCGACCGGCGAAGAGAGTGACGACGAGTCACTGGGTGGTGCCTCGATGCACGCGCGACAGTCCGGCCTGGCCGACTACTACGCACTCGACGAGCAGGACGCCATCCGGATCGGGCGTCGCATCGTGGCCAGGCTCGGCTGGAAGAAGCAGTCTCAGCCGGACACCGCGAACCCGCTCCCACCGCGGTATGACCCCGAGGAGCTCATCGGGATCGTCCCGGAGGATCTCAAGTCCCCGTTCGACCCTCGCGAGGTCATTGCCCGGATCGTCGACGACAGCGACTTCGACGAGTTCAAGCCGCTCTACGGCAGCTCACTGGTGACCGGCTGGGCCCAGCTGCACGGCTTCCGCATCGGCATCCTCGCCAACGCACGCGGTGTCCTCTTCAGTGCGGAGGCGCAGAAGGCGGCGCAGTTCATCCAGCTGGCGAACAGGTCGGATACCCCACTGCTCTTCCTGCACAACACGACCGGATACATGGTCGGCAAGGAGTACGAGCAGGGCGGCATCATCAAGCACGGCTCGATGATGATCAACGCCGTGTCGAACTCGACCGTCCCGCACATCTCGTTGCTGATGGGTGCCTCGTACGGCGCCGGGCACTACGGGATGTGTGGACGGGCCTACGACCCGAGGTTCCTGTTCAGCTGGCCGTCCGCCAGGTCGTCGGTCATGGGTCCACAGCAGTTGGCCGAAGTGGTGTACACCGTCTCGAAGGCCTCGGCTCAGGCGCAGAACAAGCCCTTCGACGAGGACGGTGCACAGGCCGTCCGCCTGGCCATCGAGCAGCAGATCGAGGCCGAGTCGATGCCGTTGGTGCTCTCCGGCATGGTCTACGACGACGGGATCATCGATCCCCGTGACACCCGGGCGGTGCTGGGCCTGGCCCTGTCCGCCATCCATACCGCCCCTGTCGAAGGCACTGACGCCTTCGGTGTCTTCCGGATGTGATTGAGGATGACTTCGATGATCAGCAGTGTCCTGGTTGCCAACCGCGGCGAGATCGCCCGTCGTGTCTTCGCGACGTGCCGTGCCCGCGGACTTGCCACCGTGGCGGTCTTCTCGGATGCGGACGCGCACAGCCCGCATGTGGCCGAGGCGGACCGCGCGGTCCGGCTGCCGGGCAATGCGCCCGCCGACACCTATCTGCGCGGCGACCTGATCGTCGCGGCGGCCAAGGCGGCCGGCGCCGACGCGATACACCCCGGCTATGGGTTCCTCTCGGAGAGCGCAAAGTTCGCCACCCAGGTGGCCGATGCCGGCCTGACCTGGATCGGCCCGCCGCCTGCGTCGATCGAGACGATGGGCTCCAAGGTGGAGTCCAAGAAGATGATGGCCGATGCAGGCGTGCCGGTGCTGAGCCGGCTGGACCCCGACCAGATCACCGAGGCCGAGCTGCCGGTGCTGGTGAAGGCCTCCGCCGGTGGCGGCGGCCGCGGCATGCGGGTCGTGCGCAAGCTCGCCGACCTGACCGAAGAGATCGAGAGCGCCGCACGTGAGGCGGGGTCGGCGTTCGGCGACTCGACCGTCTTCTGCGAGCGATACGTCGAGACCGGCCGGCACATCGAAGTGCAGGTCATGTCCGACCAGCACGGCACGACCTGGGCGCTGGGCGAGCGTGAGTGCTCCGTGCAGCGACGCCACCAGAAGGTGATCGAAGAGGCCCCGTCGCCGTTGGTCGAGCGCATCGGCCAGCACCTGCGCGACGAGATGCTCACGGCCGCACGGTCCGCAGCGAGCACCATCGGCTACGTCGGCGCGGGCACCGTCGAGTTCCTGGCCGACCATGACGGCTCGTTCTTCTTCCTCGAGATGAACACCCGCCTACAGGTTGAGCACCCGGTCACCGAGAACACCACGGGCCTCGACCTGGTGGGTATGCAGCTCGATGTGGCGAACGGTCTGCCACTGGAAGGCCCCGAGCCAACGCTGCACGGGTACTCGATCGAGGTCCGCCTCTACGCCGAAGACGCTTCCGCGGACTGGCAGCCGCAGTCTGGCGCGTTGCACCGGATCGAGATCCCGGAGGTGCGCGCCGAGTTCGCACCCCTGACGGAGCGGGGCATCCGCCTCGACTCCGGTGTGGTCAGCGGGAGTGAGGTGTCGACGCACTACGACCCGATGCTGGCCAAGGTCATCGCCACCGCGCCGACCCGGACGGAGGCGGCGCGCATTCTGGCATCGGCCCTGCAGCGCGCCCACATCCACGGATTGATCACCAACCGGGATCTGCTGGTCGGTGTGCTGCGCGAGCCGGACTTCCTGAGCGGGCACTTCGACACCGGATACTTCGGCGGGCACGAACCGGCCGGTCTGGCCGGGTCTGCGGCCGGTGACCCCGGCATCGCCGCGCTGGCTGCTGCGGTCGCCGACGCGGTCCGCGATCATTCGCGGCTGCACCTGCCTGCGGGGATCCCCGCGGGGTTCCGGAACGTGCCCGCGGGCCCGGCCACGCGGACCTACACAGTTGGTGAGAACGAACACGTCGTCTCCTATCGATGGGGGCGCCACGGGATCGAGCTCGACGACCAGCCGGGCGTGCAAGTGGTTGCGGCGGAACCGTCCGTGGTGACCCTGGAGGTCGACGGGGTCGAGCAGCGGCTCACCGTCACCCGGTACGGCACCGAGCTGGTGGTCGTGGACACCGCGGATGGCGCGGTCGCACTGCGGCCGGTCCCTCGCTTCGTCGACCCGTCCCAGGCGGTCGCGGCAGGGTCCCTGGTGGCTCCCATGCCGGGATCCGTGACGCGGATTGCCGTGGAGGAGGGCCAACAGGTCGAGGCCGGTGCGCCCCTGCTGTGGCTCGAGGCCATGAAGATGGAGCACGTTGTGCGGGCCGTCGAGGCCGGTGTGGTCGAGCAGATTGCGGTCAGTGTAGGCCAACAGGTCGAACCGGGCACCGTGCTGGCCGTCGTGGGCGCCGGGGAGCAGGAGGAGGATGCGTGATGGCCGATCCAGCGCTGGTGCAGTATGCGGTCGCGGACGCCGTCGCCACGGTGACCCTGGACTCTCCGCGCAACCGGAATGCACTGTCCACCCAGCTTGTCCGTGAGCTGCTCGACGGGTTGGGCCGGGCCGACAGGGACCCGGAGGTGCGCATGGTGGTGCTAACCCACACCGGCGGGACCTTCTGTGCCGGAGCGGATCTGAGCGAGGCTTCCTCATCGGACGCCGGCGACCCGGTGACGGAGCGAGGCCGCTCGCTGCTGTCGGTGCTGCGGACCATCGTCACGCTCGGCACGCCGGTCGTCGGCAGGATCGACGGCCATGTGCGGGCGGGCGGTATGGGCCTGGTCGGCGCGTGCGACCTGGTCGTCGCCGGACCGGCGGCGACCTTTGCCCTCACCGAGGCGAGGCTGGGCCTCGCGGCATCGGTGATCTCCGTGGTGGTGCTTCCCCGACTGTCCGGCCGGCAGGCGTCGCGGCTCTTCCTGGCAGCCGACAAGGTTGATGCGGCCGAGGCCGCCGAGATCGGCCTCGTCACCTGGGCGGCGGACGACCCGGATCTGGTCCTGGCCGCCGTGACCAAGAAGTTGCGAGCCGCATCCCCCCAGGGCCTGCGCGAGTCGAAGGCCCTGGTCAACCACGATCTGGTCGAGCAGCTGGATGCGGCCACCGACCGGGTCGTCGAGCAGTCGGCACGGCTGTTCGCCAGTGAGGACGCTCGCGAGGGGATGCTTGCCTTCCTGGAGAAGCGATCGCCGAAGTGGTCGCAGTGACCGGTCTTCGCTTATCGGGCCGACAGCGCCTACGGTTCTGCTGATGAACCAGACCACCGTTGATGCTCGAGCACCCAAGCAGGATCGCAGCCGAGCCACGCGGCAGCGCCTGATCGAGGCTGCCATCACTTGTCTGGCCCGCGACGGCTGGAGTCGTTCGACGGTGTCGGTGATCGCGGCGGAGGCGGGCATCAGCCGAGGCGCGACTCAACACCACTTTCCGACGAGGGAAGACCTCATCCTCGCGGCATTGGAGCGGATGTTTGAGCTGCGGATCGCGCAGGTCGACGTCGGTGAGGTGCAGGGCCGGCCCGAGGGCCGGGCTCGCACGGTTGTACTGCGACTGGTGGAGTACTACACCGGAGACCTGTTCAAGGCTGCGCTGCAGGTGTGGACCGCCGCGGCGGCCGACGAGACCTTGCGCGAGCGAATCGTTCCTCTGGAACGCAAGTTTGCGAGGGAGGTGCACGCGGCCGCGGTCCGGCTCCTCGGCGCCGATGACTCGGACCCGGCGACTCATCGGATGATCCAGGCCACCCTCGACATGGCCCGCGGGTTCGGGCTGGCGGACGTGCTCAGCGACGACTCGCGACGCCGCCGGCACGTCGCGGAAGCCTGGGCCGATCAGCTTGCGGGCGTGATCGCGCAGGCCGGCGAAGCTCGCTCAGCGGAAGGCTGAGGACCCGGTGAGCGCCTGCCCGATGATGAGCTGGTGCACCTCCGAGGTGCCCTCGTAGGTCATCACCGACTCCAGGTTGTTGGCGTGCCGGATGATGGGGTACTCCAAGGTGATCCCATTGGCGCCGAGGATCGTGCGGCACTCGCGCGCGATCTTGATCGCCTCACGGCAGTTGTTCAGCTTGCCGAGGCTGACCTGCTCATTGGTGATGCCCCCGCCGTCCTTCAACCGGCCGAGGTGCAGCGCGAGCAGGACGCCCTTGGTCAGCTCGAGCGCCATGTCGGCGAGTTTCATCTGGGTGATCTGGTAGCCGCCGAGGGCTTTGTCGAACACCTTGCGGGTGTCGGCATACTCCAGCGCCGTCTCGAGGCAGTCGCGTGCCGCGCCCATCGCTCCGAAGACGATGCCGAACCGGGCCTCGGACAGGCACGACAGTGGACCGCGTAGACCCTTCACCTCCGGCAGGATCGCCGAACCGGGCAGCCGCAGGTCGGTGAACGACAGCTCCGCGGTCTTGGACGCCCGCAGTGACATCTTGTGCTTGACCTCGCGTGCCTCGAAACCCGAAGTGTCGGTCGGCACGACGAAACCGCGGATTCTTGCGTCGGTCTGCGCCCAGACGATGGCGACGTCGGCCACGGTGCCGTTCGTGATCCACATCTTGGCGCCGTTGAGCACCCAGTCATCGCCGTCTCGCCGGGCTCGGGTGCGCATGCCGGCCGGGTCGGAGCCGAAGTCGGGCTCGGTCAGGCCGAAGCAGCCGATCGCGTCGCCGGCCGCCATCTTGGGCAGCCACTCCTGCTTCTGCTCCTCGCTGCCGAACTTGTGAATCGCAGTCATCGCCAGTGAGCCCTGCACGGACACCAGACTGCGCAGTCCCGAGTCGGCAGCCTCCATCTCCAGGCAGGCAATGCCGTATGCGGTGGCAGACGAACCGCCGCAGCCATAGCCGTCCAGGTGCATCCCGAGCAGCCCGAGACCACCGAGGTCCTTGGCAATCTCGCGAGCCGGGAGGTCACCCGCCTCGAACCAGTCGGCCAGGTGGGGACGAAGTCGGTCATCGGCATACTTGCGGACCATCGATGCCAGGTCGCGCTCCTCCTCGGACAGAAGTCCGTCGATGCCGGTCAGTGCGTTCAGGGCTGCATGAGGGGTCACGGGTCCATCTTGCCTCTTCGTTAGGTTGTACGTATGGCGGAGTCAGAAGAAGAGGTCAGCCACCGGGCGGCATTTGCCAATGCGGCCGAGCGGCTCGAGCACAGTCCGCTCTATCACCTGCTGTGCCGGCGAGTCGCCGAAGACCGGCTCTACGAGGAGGGCACCTTCGCGTACTTCGTGCGGGAGGGGGCGCCGCTGGAGACGTGGAAGGACGCCCGCAAGGTCTTGACCGCGACGCACTCGCTGCTGCGTGAGCGCGGTGGCAAGGACTACCTGGCGGAGTACTTCCCGGTGCTCGGCGGCCATCGACCGCCGGACGAGCGGGCGTACCAGCTGTTCCGCGAGTTCCTGCGGGACCGTCGTTCGACCATAGCCCTGCGACTTGGTCGACCTGCGGTCCTGAACGATCCTGCCGGCGGCACGCGGGTCTATGCATTGCTGACGGACTATCTGCGTCATGCATACGCCGATCCGGTCCCGGTCGATCTGCTCTGTGTGGGCGCCGCGGCCGGGCTGGAGCTGGTCGCCGACCGGCTGGATCCGGCAGAGGGGCTGCTCCGCGGACACGAGGTCGTGCGCCGGCTGGGCGTCGATCTCGCACCGGTTGATGTGGCCCGGCAGGATCAGCTGGACTGGCTGCTGTCGTTCCGGCTTCCGGAGGATGTCGCAGGGCAGGTCCGGACGATGCGGGCCACCCAGTTGCTGGTGGACGAGGGTGTGGTGGTCGACCAGCGGGACGCGTTCCGGGCGGCGGCCGCCCCGGTCACGGCGCCCGCGGTGCCGGTGGTGTTCGGAGTGTCCTTCCTCTGCAGCGTCGAGCAGCCGGGCCGGGTGCATGAGGTGTTGCGGCAGCGCGAAGGCGACGTGATCTGGATCAGTGACGAGGCTGCCGGCGTGCTCACCCACCTGGGCCTGGCCGACGACCTCGAGGGCGTCGATCCGAGCTCACGGGTAACCCGACTGATGCACTACCGCGAAGGTGAGATCGTCGGCTCCCACCGGCAGATCACCTGAGAGCGATCAGCCCAGCAGCGTGGCGAGCCGGCGGATCGCGAAGTCGTACCCCTGCGTGCCGCACCCCACGATGACCGCCGCCGCCGCATCCGACAGGTAGGAGTGGTGCCGAAACGACTCGCGGGCATGGACATTGGAGATGTGCACCTCGACAAACGGGGCAGCCACACTGGCCAGGGCGTCGCGGATCGCGATCGAGGTGTGCGTGTAGGCTCCCGCATTGATGACGATCCCAGCGGTCGACTCGCGCACGCTGTGCAGCTTGTCGACGATCGCCCCCTCGCTGTTGCTCTGGAAGCAGTCGACCGACAGGCCGACCTCGGTGGCAACTGCGGCACAACGTCGTTCGACGTCCGCCAACGTCTCATGGCCGTAGATGCCCGGTTCGCGAGTGCCGAGCAGGTTGAGGTTGGGGCCGTTGACCACGGTCAGGGACAGAGGCGGCATGTCACTCCTTTGTTCGGTCGGACCTCAGCGTATGCCGTAGCGACTTCTGTCGAGGGCACCGATCAGTCACTGGGGTCGGCCTCGTGGACCAGCAGCGCGACCTGAGTGCGATTGGTCAGGTCCAGCTTGGCCAGGATGCGCGAGATGTGCGCCTTGACGGTGGCCGTGCTCATGAAGAGCGCGGCGGCGATCTCGGTGTTGGAGTGGCCGCGTCCGACGTCGGTCGCCACCTCGCGCTCCCTGGGGCTGAGCCGGTCGAGCGCCGCTCGAGCGTCCTGCACCGCGGCCGATGTCGTGACCGCCCGGTCCATGAGCCGGCGCATGACCTGTGGAGACAGCATCGGATCGCCGGCCGCGACACGTCGGATCGCCTCGACGATCTGGGCGGGAGGGGCGTCCTTGACGAGGAATCCACTGGCTCCCGCGCGCAGGGCGCGCAGGACGTTGTCGTCGGAGTCGAACGTCGTGAGCACCACGACCTCAGGAGGTTCGGGCCGGGCCCGCAGCCGCGCAGTGGCCCGGATACCGTCGACTCGCGGCATTCGCAGGTCCATCAGCACGATGTCGGGATGGTGCTGGTCGACCGCCGCCGGCACATCGGCACCGTCGCCGACCTGAGCGACCACGCCGATGCCGTCCGTGCCGTCCAGCATCATAGCGAGCCCGGCACGCACCAGGGGGTCGTCGTCGACGAGCATCAGCCGGATCGGCAGAGTCATGTGGGCCACGGTAGCCGTGCGTGCAGCACGAACACTCGATCACCCGTCACCCGGTGGTCCAGTCGGCCACCGACAAGACGCACCCGCTCGGTCAGGCCGACCAGCCCGGTGCCACCGCTCGGCAGGACGGTCGACGACGATGCGGCCACGCGGTTGGAGACCTCGATCTCCAGTGCTGATCCGGCAGAACCCTTGATGGACAGGTGAACCGGCTGGTCGGGGGCGTGCTTGCGCGCGTTGGTGAGTGCCTCCTGAACGAGGCGGTATGCCGTGCGACCGATCGTCGGTGTCGGCGTGCCCGCGGCGGCATAGACGAGCGTGATCTGCATACCGGCTGCCTTGCACTCGTCGACCAGGCGGGTGATGTCTGCCAGGGTCGGCTGTGGTCGGTCGCCGGCCGCTCCGGAGGCGTCGGCCTCGGTGTCGTGCAAAACCGCAATGACGTCCCGTAGCTCGTCCAGGGCGTCATGCACGCCACCCCTGATGACGCCGGCCGCCTCGGCGAGCCGCTCCGGAGGTGCGTCGGGACGGTACTCCAGCGCCCCCGCGTAGGTCGCGAGAAGAGACAGCCGGTGGGCCAGGACGTCGTGCATCTCGCGGGCGATGGCGGCGCGCTCCTGGGCCCGCGCTTCGGCGACCCGCCTGCCTTGCTCCGCCTCTGCGCGGACTGCGCGCTCGCGAAGCGAGGCGACGAGCGCACCGCGGGCTCGCATGAGGGCCCCCCAGCCCAGCAGAGCGCCATCCGCCGTGATGACGAGGACGACCCACCAGCCGAACGACAGGCCGGGATAGGGCAGCCAGACCCAGCGCAGCAGGTGGGTCGCGGCGGCGAGGGTTGCGACGGCGGCAGCGCGGCCGAAGGGCCGGCGCCACCCGACGTGCATCACCGCGATGCTCGCGCCGGGCGTGGCAGCGGGTGACGCCACGGCCAGCGCCACCAGGAGGGTGGCGCCGAGGGTCGGGCGGCGCACCAACAACGGCATGAGGCCGGCGCTCAGCAGCCCGATGACGCTGTCGATGATCAGCAGGCGGGTGGCCTCACCGCCGCTGGCGTCCCCCAGGACAGTGGCTCCTGCGAGCACGAGGGTCACCAGCATCATGCCGGCTTCGGCGCCGCGAACGTTCTGCAGCAGCGGGGGCCGCATCTCCTGGCACATCGAGGTCTGCACGAGTTGAGAGTATGCAGCGTCGCGGCGGCCGCGCTACCGCCGAAAGTCGGTACTGCGGCCGCCGTTCGATGGTCCGGATCCGGCCTTTCAGCCGATGCACTGTGCCGGTGCCGTGCATCACTCTCGTGGCATCACAAGAGGATCGATACAGGGAGCTACGGATGTCAACGACAGCGATGAATTCGACACTGGGACGGCTGCGCACGCGCGTCATGGGCCGGGCCGCGGTAGTGGTTGCGGCGGTCGTGTGCGCAGTGACGGGATGGGCGGTTCTGCATCTACTGCTGCGGGTCGACCTGCTGGTGAAGACCGGGTCCTCACCGGCCTCGGTTGGGTGGGTCGGAGTGGTCTTGACCGCACAGCTCGCCGCGTGCGCTGGGTGGGCCTCGATGGGGCTGATCGAGCGCCGGCGCTGTCACTCGCGACGTCCGTGGACGGCGCTGGCGCTGGCGGTTCTGACAGTCTCGCTGCTCGGCCCGCTCGAGGCCGCCTCGGTGGCCGCCGGGGTCGGACTGCTGTGCCTGCACCTGGTGGTGGGGTTGACGATCATTCTCGGCCTACGGCGTACGGCATGTTGAGCCGATCGGGGCGGCCCGAGCTCCCGTCGGACGCTCCGGCTGGCCGGACATCTCGGACTAGTGGCACTCCACATCGGCCCCCTCAGGCCGCAGCCAGTGCCTGCCTGATCATCCGGTGGCCCTCTTGCTCGAAGTCCTCCGCGCCGACCTGGTAGGCCCAGCATGCGGTGCCGATGGCCTCGCGTAACAGTGTCCGCTGCCACGCCGCAGACTCCCGCGGGTCGCCACGGTAGCCCTCGATGAAGGCCCGCTCCAGCCCCGGTCGACCCTCCCACTCGCGACGGGCCAACCGGGCGAAGTCGGTCAATGCGGGGCGCCAGTCCGCCCGGCCCAGGTCGATTACGAGGATCTGCCCGTCGTCGTTGACCAGCCAGTTGCGGGTCTGCCAGTCGCCGTGCGTCGGCACCAGCTCGACCGCCGGCTGATCGTGGGAGGCAATCACCTCCCGTAGCCGCGTCACGATCCCCTGGGAGATCCGATGCTCACCGTCGAGCCAGGTGATCGCTCGGGCGTCCATCTGCGCCTCATAGCTCTGGCTGACTCGGGCCGCTTGCGCGTGGTAGGCCGCCAGCAGCGCGCCCGCCTGCCGGTAGGTGTCGGCGTCATCCGCGGCCGGGCTGTCCTGCACGAGCACGCCGGGCAGGTAGGACAGCGCGAACACGTTCTGGTCCCGGTCTGCGTGCAGTAGCCGACCGATCCGGCCGGTGGTGCGCCAGGGCCCGGTCCACCGCTCGTGTGCCGCAATCTCGCGGGGCAGGTGGCCGTCGCTCGGTCCGGCCGCCTTCACCACGGCCTCTCCACCGTCGTGCCTCAGGTGCAGCACCACGGTGTCAACCAGTCCCCAGCTCAGATCGGCCACGACCACGGCTCCGGGAAACCACCCGTCGACGGTCTGCTGCTGTGCGTCGGAGAGTGCCATGGCCGGTCAGCGTAGCCAGACCGGTCGCGGTTCCGACCGAGGCCCCGGGTCGCCCCACGGGAGGGCGGAGAAGAACGCGACCTGGTCGACCGGGTTCGGGGTCGGTCCGATCAGCGTCTCCGCCCAGTCCGGCTACGGCACCAGCGTCCACGACAGCTTCGCGGTCAAGAGCTGTCACCAGTCTGCGGGGACAGACATCAACGGCCCGATCCAGTCACCGTCGGTGGAGATCCACCACTACTACTGAAGGCCGCAATGCGGATGCTCAGACAGTGCGCTGCTCTGCTGGTTGCGGGGGTCATGGCCGGGGCCGATAGGGGGCTGCGGTGGTGCCTCGTCTGCAAGCCTGACGATTCCCTCGGGGGTGACCCGGCTGCGGGATTGGTGGGGAATCGTGGGCCTGGGCAGCCGCAGTCCGATGGCGACGAGTTGGTGTGCGTGGACCGCCCCGGTGCGGTGCACGTCGAGGCGGTGCGTTCTGTCGGGCCGACCGAACGGGGGGCATGCACGTGCAGGCGTTCGTTGTGCAGAAGAGTCCCTGGATGTCCGGACCCCGACCGCAACTCCATCGGCGACGCCTGCCACTCGCTCAGGCAGGCGCGCAGCACTGACCAGACGCCCGCCACCAGGTCGGTACGTGAGTAGAGACACAGCGGCGGCAGCACCAGGACAGGCCCAACCTCGAGTCGACAACGTGGTCGTGACCGCACAGGGTCGACAACTGACCGCGGAGCCGTCATGCCCCGTAGCTGTTGAACTGCCCTTGGAGACGACGCAACCCGACTATTTGGTTGATGGTGAGTGGCCGCGGAGGCAGCCCCAGTCAGACGTGCGCGGGAGCGGACAGTCGAGCGGAGTAGATCGAGTAGCCGTCGATCCATCGAGTGATGGCCGTCGCGATGACCGTCGCGATGACCATCGGCACCATGAGCCCGAATCCGCTGTGGGTCAGTTCGAGCACGAGCGCGAGCGCCGCAAGGGGAGCCTGCATGGCCGCTCCGATCATCGCAGCGGCCCCGATCATCGCGTAGGCACCGATGGGCGACCCCGGCCACGCCATGGTCCACAGGATCCCCAGTGCCGCTCCAAGCGCGGAACCGGTGGACAGCACGGGCGTGAAGAGCCCACCGGTTGCACCACTGCCCAGACACAGCAGCGTCACAATGGGTTTGAGCACCATGAGGCCGACGAACAGCGCCAGGGTCCCGCCAGATGCGAACGCCAGGTGGGCGATGTCGGAGCCGTTGCCATACAGCAGGGGATACCGCAGTCCGGCCACCGCCAGCACGGCGAAGGCGACCAACGGTGCGATGAGCGCCCAGCGGCCGCTGATGCGGTAGTGCGAGACAAGACCGATGAGTCGCACATAGACCGTTGCCACAACGCCGACGATCGGCCCGATGATCAATGCCCAGACCATCAGCCTGGGTGCATACGCATACTGAGGGATGTCAACGTAGATCGCGTGATCGGGCAGCGCGGCCCACGCGGTGATTGTCGCGACGCCCGCGCAGCCGAGCGCGGGCAGCACCACCGGCAGGGCAACCGTGCCCACCAGCACCTCTGCGGTGAACAGCGCCGCGCCGAGGGGCACGTTGTAGACACAAGCAAACCCGGCGCCGGCGCCACAGGCCACCAGTAGTCGCAGCTGAGCCGGGGACAGGTGAAGGGCGGTGGCGACGACATTGCCGGAGACTGCGCCCATCAGCTTGGGCGCGGCCTCACGGCCGAGAGAGGCGCCAAGTCCGACGACGATCTCCGAGAGGATGGAGGTGCCCAGGCTGCGGCGGAACGACAGCCGGCCCTTGCCGGTCCACACCACGTCGTCGACCTCGGACTTGCGACCGGGGGTGAAGCGTCGCAGGAAGTACCACCCCACGCCGGCGATCACCCCGGCCACGAGCAACGGTGTCGCCCGGTGCCAGGCATCGGCGGCCGCCACTTTCGCCGCGTACTCGTCGAACCCGTGCGAGCCGAAGCCGACCCGCTGCACTGCCTTCAGCAGGATCATCAGCAGGTCGCCCACGACGCCGGCCGAAACACCGGTGATCACGATGGCGACCCAGAAGCGGGGGGTCAGCGCCGCATCGCCGTCGTGGGTGACGTTGGGCTGCATCATCGCGCCCTGCCCGGACGGCAGGCGACGCTTCAGCAGCGGCGCCGGCACTCGCTCACGCTCGTTCTCACGAGTGACCGAACGTTTGAAGGGCACGCGCTTCATGGCCGGGCAGCCTCTGGGTGCGAAGGAGTGCCGGCGCGAGGCGGCCCACTGGAGAGGCTCATTGATCCCCTTTACGACTTCGGCGTGACCTGGTCGGCGACCCCGTCGACGTCCGGTGCGCGATCCTCGCCCACGTAGGTCATGTAGGTCATCCAGGCACTCGCGGGGTCATCCCGCTGCACGAGCTCACGATACAGACGAAGCTCCATGTCCTGGCGCACGGAGCGATACGACGGTGCAGTGAAGACGTTGTGCAGCTCGTGCGGGTCGATCTCGAGGTCGTAGAGCTCGTTGGTGCTCTCGGGGTTGTAGACCAGCTTGTACCGGTCCTCGCGCAGCATGCGCTGGGAGTGCGGGAAGTGGTGGCCATGGAATTCGGCCACAAGCTGCTGACGCCAGTCCGGGACGTCGTCGCCGGACAGGATCGGCACCAGGCTGCGGCCGTCGTGGGCCTCGACCGGTTCAACACCGGCGAGGTCGAGGATCGTCGGCGCCAGGTCGACCAGAGAGGCGAACTCGCGTCGCCGCTGCGCCGGCTTTCCCGGCACGTGGATCAGTCCCGGGATGCGGTAGATGTCCTCGTACATGGCCGGCCCCTTGTCGTTCAACCGGTGTGCGCCGGTGAACTCCCCGTGGTCGGCAGTGAAGATCACTGCCGTGGAGTCTTCGATGCCGAGGGTCTCCAGCTCGTCGAGCAGGATGCCGATGCAGTTGTCGATCATCGTGACATAACCCCAGTACACGGCGATCAGCTTGCGCCACTGGTCGGCGTCGAAGGCGTCGGTCGACCAGTACTCGCTGTAGCGACGCTGAATCGGTGGCTTGCCGTCGAAGGTCTCGGCCATCGAGGCCGGCAGCTCGACCAGCGCGGGGTCATACATGTCGAAGTACTTGCTCGGGATCAGGTATGGCAGGTGCGGTCCGAACCAGCTGCTGGTCAGCCAGAACGGTGAACCGTCGGTGCGCCCGCGCTCGGCATACTGCCGCAGCAGATCCAGCGCCTGGGAGGTGATGAATCGCTCCATCGTCGCTTCCTCGGGCTGGTTCAGACGTCCGGCCAGCAGGTGTCCGCGCCCGCTGCCGTTCTCGGCGACCCCGAAGATCGCGTCACTGGCGGAGAACGGGGGGAAGTCATTGTCGGCCAGCCACTGCTGGTAGGTGGGGTGGTCGAACGGGTTGAGTGCACCCGGCAGGTGCACACCGTCCATGCCGTAGAACTCGGGCCCACGGTCCCGGCCGATGTGCCACTTGCCCGCATGGCCCACCCGGTATCCCGCGTCCTGCAACGGATTGGACAGCACCGTCAGGTCCTCGGGGATCTCGACCTGCGCGCCACCGCTGCGCTCGGGGTTGACGAACAGCCCGTGGCGGTAGGGGTGGAGCCCGGTGAACAGCGATGCGCGCGCCGGGGTGCAGATCGCGGTGGGGGTGAAGAACCGTTCGAAGCACGTGCCGCTCTGGGCAATGCGGTCCAGATTGGGGGTGTGGATGACCGTGTTGCCGTAGCACGGCAGCGTGTCCGTCCGGTGCTGGTCGGTCATCAGGAACAGGACGTTCATACGCTCAGTCATGGTGATCGAGCACCTCTCGTGGGACTACAGTAATTAGTCTAATTTAAGACAATAGAGTGAGCTGGACCTCGAGCGCAAGGCGCGCACGCAGACTCGACTACCCGGCAGTGGTGGTGGGCTGACGGCTGCGTAGGACATGTGCGACGGCACCCAGTGCGCCGTCATTCATCCCGAGGTCGGCCCGCACCACCTCGACGGTTCGCCCGAGCCCGGGCATGGACAGGGCGTCGATCTTCTCGTGGATCGCCTCGAGGACCAGGCTGCCGACCTGGCCGAGCTCGCCGCCGATGATCACTCGCTGCGGGTCGAGCAGGGCCACTGTTCCGGCGAGGACGACCCCCAGTCGACGGGCGGCCTGGACGACCACATCACTCGCCACCGCGATGCGTGCCTGCACGGCCTCGACGAGATCGTCGAGACTGCGCAGGTCGAGGCCCCGTTGCCGACAGATTTCGAGGAGGGCCGGCCCGCCGACAAGCGTCTCGAGACAGCCGTGTCCACCACAGTCGCAACGCGGCCCGTTCGGGTCGAGGCACACATGGCCGATCTCACCGGCAGCCCCATTGGCTCCGACGAGCAGGCGGCCACCGACGAGGCAGCCACCGCCTACGCCGACGGACCAGCGCACATAGACCTGGTCATCCACCCCCCGCCCGGCGCCCCAGGTCGCCTCGGCAAGGGCGGCTAGCCGGGTGTTGTTGCCGAGCGCCACCGGCACCTCCAGGCGGTTCGAAAGCTCCGAGGTCAGATCCCGCGGACTCCGGGTGGCCGACTCATGGATCTCGGGGAGCCCGTAGACGCCGATGCCCACCGCTTCCAGAGCATCGAGATCGATGTCGTCAACCGCGCAAACGCTGTGAATCAACGTCTCGATCTGCACCGCGCAGGCCCCCGCATCCTCCGCTGCGGGCTCCTCGCTCACTCCGGCGGCGACGATCTGGTGAGCCGCATTGGCCACCACCAGGCGGGTGGCTTCGCGACCGACATCGACGCCGACGATCAGACCTGCGGCCGGATCGAGCGAGACCAGGGCACCTGGCCGGCCTCTACCGCGGCGAGCATCGCCGGGACGGCTGGTCTCGACCAGCACACCGCGCTCGACGAGGTCGCCGACGATGGCGAACACGGAGGATCGGGGCAGCGCGGTGCGGCGGACCAGTTCACCTCGCCCGAGAGCGCCTGAGCGCCGAATCTCGCGGATGATCCGCTGTTCGGAGCCGTTGCGGCGTGCGTTTTTGGTGTCGGTCACGGAAACTAGCCTGCCCGAGGTGGACTAATTATGCAATGTTGAGACTTATTAGGAGGGCTGCAGTCAGCGATGGGCGGGGGTCGAGTCCCGGATGACCACGGTGCCCTTGACCCGCGATCTCTTGGGCGCGGTTCCAGGCGGCGCGGTGACCAGTTCCATCGCCTGCTTGCCCAGCTCGGTGAGCGGCAGGCGGACGGTGGTGAGTGAGGGAGTGATGTCGCGCAGGGTGGCGATGTCGTCGAAGCCCGCAATCGCCAGGTCCTTGGGCAGCTGTAACCCGCGGTCGCGGCACGCAGCAATCGCTCCGACCGCCATGACGTCGTTGACGGCGAAGACGCAGTCGATCTGGCAGCCGCTGTCCAGAAGTTGCGCCATGGCCGAGTGCCCGCCATCACGAGTGAATGCTCCGTGCACCGCGATGGGCGGTGCGCAACCCGCATCGACGGCTCCTCGCTGAAAACCTCGGTGGCGGTCGCGAGCCGTCAGCAGGTCGCTCGGTCCCGCCAGCACCCCGAAGCGTGAGTGGCCCATCTCGGCCAACTTGCGTGCGAGTGCGCCCGCCCCCGCGGCGTTCTCTATGACGATGGTGTCAACGGGTAGTCGGGCCTGGCTTATCGCGACCACTCGACCACCTGCATGCTCGAAGGCGGCGACCTCGGAGCTGACTGCCGCAGAGTGATCCCGATCGGTGCGCTGGCTGCCGACCAGGATCGCGGCCCGGCCGCGCTGGGCGCGAAGCGCCTTGAGGTAGCGCAGCTCCTGTTCCGGCCGTCCGAGGGTGTTGCTCAGCATGACCAGCAAACCGGCATCGTCGGCGGCACGGGAGACCCCAGCGGCTATCGCCGAGAAGTACGGGTCGGCGATGTCGTGCACGATCAGCCCTACCATGGTTGTCGCGCCCCTGGCCATGGCCTGAGCCTGCGCGTTGGGCGCGTAATCAAGGCGTCTTGCCGCAGCCGCCACCCGTGCACTGAGGTCGGGCCGCACGGTGCGCGAGCTGCCATTGAGGGCACGCGACGCCGTAGCGACCGAGACTCCTGCTTCTCTGGCAACATCGCTCAACGTCACCGACCCACCCGATTGCACCACTACGTCTCCTCTGCGATCAGGGATGATCAACGTGACCTGAAGTGTAGAGCTCGAGCTGCGTGGCGCCCGAGCATTCTGCGATCACTCGTGCCGCACGCCGGACTGGCACAGGTAGCATACCCAGCAAGCGCTTTCCAATGCATCCTCAGAGGGAAGTGGCCACAACCCGAAGGAGTCTGCTCTTGACCAGTGAACACCCGGCTCGTCCGAACATTCTCTTCGTCCTGACCGACGATCAAGGCGCGTGGGCCATGGGATGCGCCGGAAACAAGGAGATCAAGACGCCTGTGCTCGACCAGCTTGCGCAGAAGGGAACGCGGCTGGAGAGCTTCTTCTGCACCTCGCCGGTCTGCTCGCCCGCCCGCGCCAGCCTGATGACCGGGCAGGTTCCCTCCGCCCACGGTGTGCACGACTACCTCACGGGGACGCATGTCGGCCCCACCGCCACCGACTATCTCGAGGGTCAGCTGATGGTGACCGATGTGCTCGCCGATCAGGGATACCGGGTCGGGCTGTCGGGCAAGTGGCACCTCGGCGCCAGCGATCGCCCCGGCATGGGTTCACGCACTGGTATGCGCATGAGGCCGGCGGTAGCGCCTACCACGATGCCCCGATGTTCCGTGGCGGTGAGCGCGAGTCGACGCCCGGATACCTGACCGACGCGCTCGCAGACGACGCCGTCGAGTTCATCCGCGAGAGTGCGGCGCAGGACGACCCGTTCTTCCTCTCCCTCAACTTCACCGCGCCGCACAGTCCGTGGAAGGGACAGCACCCGCCCGAGGTGGAGGCGCTGTATGCCGACTGTCCTTTCGACAGCTGCCCGCAGGGAGAGCTGCATCCGTGGACCACGTTGCGCGACGGGTCACCCCTGGGCGGTGAGCCCGACACCCGTGCCGCGCTGATCGGGTACTTCGCCTCGGTCACCGCGATGGACCGCGCACTGGGCCGGGTCGTCGATGCCCTCGAAGATGCGGGCGTGCGAGATAACACGGTCATCGTCTTCAGCAGTGACAACGGATTCAACGCCGGGCACCACGGCATCTGGGGCAAGGGCAACGGCACCTGGCCACTCAACATGTACGACAGCTCGGTCAAGGTGCCGGCCATCGTGAGCCAGCCCGGGCGGATCGCCGAGGGCGTCGTTCGCAGCGAGCTTCTCTCGGCGTATGACATGGGCGCCACACTGCTCGAGCTCGCCGGCCTCGACCCCACGCCGATGGAGAACGGTCCTGGCCGCTCATTTGCGTCGCTGCTGCTTGCCTCGGGTGATCGGCAGTCGGCTGCAGATGCGGACTCCGCCCGCGTCGTGGTGTTCGACGAGTACGGGCCCGCGCGGATGATCCGCAGTAAGGACTGGAAGTACATCCACCGGTGGCCCGACGGCCCGAATGAGCTCTACGACCTGGCGAACGACCCTGGCGAGACGGTCAATCTGGTCGAAGAGGCCGGCCAGCAGGACAGGTGTCGACAGCTCTCCGACGAGCTGGCGGACTGGTTCAGTCAGTACATCCGGCCCGAGCACGACGGCCAGCGGCTGCCCGTGATCGGCACCGGACAGGCCGCACCGGCGGGTCAGCCGGGCGCTTTCCAGGGGCCGCTCTGGGACAGCACTGCGGGCGAGTCCCGCGACTGAGCTTCGCGGTCACCTCCGCTCTGACAGCGCCCGGGTGAGCCAGCGTCGGCCTGGTTCGCCCAGCTCGGCAAGAGATGGCGCGTCCGGGTGCCATGCGCGTTCGTACTCCCACGACACCCAGTCGGTCAGGTCGTGGTCGCGCAACAGGTCAAGACCCCGTTGCAGCGGAAGGACCCCGTCGCCGAGCGCCAGTGGCGCTAGCTCGTCGTGTCCGGCAACATCCTTGACCTGGGCATAGGCGAGTCGACCGGCGAGCAGTCGAACGGTCTCCTCGGGTGCCTCATTGCCGAGCCAGGTGTGCAGCATGTCCCAGATGACGCATACGTCACCGCATCCCTCGGAGTCGATCAGGCGAAGCACGTCACGAGCCGTCGGGTGGCTGTCGTGCGTTTCGACTGCGAGCCGCACGCTGAGCCCCTCGCAGGCCGAGACGATTCCGGCGAGTCGGCGACCTGCGCGCTCTTCGACGTCGGGCGGGCATGGCACGCCACGTGTGCCACCGGGGAAGATCCGCAACCAGGTCGCGCCGAGGTCATGCGCGAGCCGGGCCTGGGCGAGACCGCTTTCGATCACCTCAGCATCCTCAACGCTGGTGTCACAAAGCTTCACATATGAGGCGATGGACAGTGCCTGCACGCGGTGTTGATCGAGCTGGGCGCGCCAGCCCCGGCGGTCCTCCGCTTTTGCTTCGAAGGAAACCGTGGCAGCTGGCCCCGACCGCAGCTCGAGGCCCGAATATCCCTGAGCGTGAGCCAATGCCGCCGACTCCGACACGGACAGTTCGGGGCAACCAAGGGTCGACAAGGCGAACTTCACTGACACACTTCCGTTCTGAGTTGAATGCACCAATGGTAAAGGTTCCGCCAAGTTGGTAAGCGTTTGCCCAAGTTCATGGCATAGATCACAATCCTTCTTGAATCGTCTTGCGCAGCAGCAGTTTACTTCGGAAGAAGCCCCCTTCAAGGAAGAAGACTCAATGTCACTCTCGTCCCACGACTTCAGTCGTCGCACGCTGCTGACGGTCGCCGCTGCGGGTACGGCGACTGCTTTGCTGGCCCCACGCGCGAATGCTGCCCCGGTCAGTCCACCGACCGGGGCGCCGTTGGCGGTCACGCCCCCCACGGCGTCGACCATGCCCGAGCTGGAGGCCCAGGCCCTGGCCCTCCAGCCACCGGTGTTCCTGCTGGAGACGACGGTTCCCAAGCAGTTCAGCGTGTCCCCCGCTTCGACGATGAGCATCACCAGCGACGTCTACCACACCGGGACGTCGAGCCTGCAATGGAACTACGGCTCACGGGGTCGGCTTGTGATCAACGCGCCCTTGGAGATCGGGCCTCCTACCGGCGGCAACGGCGCCGACATCGGCGCAAACGTGGACACTCTGGCGTTCTGGATGTACCAGTTCACGCCATCGTCGGACACGATGCGGATCGAGGCGGGGCGCGGGTCGCACACCGATGCGTGGTGTGACGTACATCTGGATTTCACCGGGTGGCGCACCGTCTGGATCCGGTATGAGGACATGAACGGCCGGGTGCGAGGCGACATGGACACACTGCGGTTCGTGGCGCCGCGCCGGGCCGGCACGATCTATCTGGACTACATTCTCGTCAACCAGCCGGTGCGATCGAACTTCCCGACTCGGGACCGGCAGGTGCCATTCGCCAATCCGGAAGTGTCCACTGGGGCGAATGAGCACTGGCTGGACCTGTTGTGGTTCTCGCAGCAGGACGCCAAGCCACTGCCGACACCCACTCCGACGACCGCGCAGCTGGCGGACCTGGCCACGATCGAGCAGGCCTACACGGTCGCGGTGGAGCACAACACGACGGTGACTGCCGCGTCGGTCGCCGCCATCGCGAAGGCGGTCGACGGCTTCGGTGTGCCCGCCGCGGGAAGCAAGGGCGGCACTGGCCGGCCGATCCTGGGTCATCAGAATGCGATCTGGCCGGCGGCAATCGCCACCGACCTTGCCCGGTTGGCGCCGGAGGCTCCGTTGGAGAAGTACACCAAGGAGATGCAGACGATCGCGGCGGCCTACACCTCGACCACGGACTCGACCCTGCAGAGCCAGCTGGCCGACCTGTATGTGCGGATGCTGCAGCACTTGTGGGACGAGGGTTGGGACGACGGCAGCGTGCAAGGCACGATCCACCACCTCGGTTACCAGGCCGGGGAACTTTACACCTCAGTCTGGCTGATGCGCGACGTGCTAGCTCAGCGCAATCTGCTATCGCATGCCAAGGCGATGCTGGCGTGGATGGTCGGGATGGGCCGCATGAGGCAGAGCACGAGGGATGTCGCCAAGTTCTACAACGGCATCATGGACATCATCAACACCACGCTGATGGGCATGCTGGGCAGTGCCCTGCTGTCCGACAGCGACGCGGAAAAGGTCGCCAGGGTCAAGCTGGTGCAGCAGTGGATCGACAACGCGAGCAAGTTCTCGGCCGGGACCGAGGGCGGGTTCAAGCCGGACCTGTCGACCTTCCACCACATGGGTCACTACCCGGCCTATTCGCGGGACGGCTTCAGCGGCGGGTCACCGGCCCTGCTGGCGTTGTCCGGGACCGGGTTCGCGGTGTCCCAGGAGACGCACCAGCGGTGGGTCGACGCGCTGCTGGCGATGCGTTTCTACGCCAATGAGATCAACTGGCCGATCGCACTGGCGAACCGGCACCCCACGGGCGTCGATGGCCTTTCGCTCAATGGATATCAGACCATGACTCAGCTGGGTAGCCCCGACGGCAAGCATGCGCTGGACCCGCAGATGGGTGCGGCCTTCCTGCGGCTGCTGCCGAACTTCCACGCATACTCGGCGCAACTGGAGCTGAAATCGGCCTTGGCCAAGGCTGGGGTGGTCGCCGAGCCGGCCCCGACCGGGTGTCAGGTGATGAACCACTCACCGTTGGTCTCGCACCGGCGGGACAACTGGTTGGTGTCGGTGCGTGGCCACAACCGCTACCTGTGGTCCACCGAGATGTATTGGGCCAGCAATATGTATGGCCGCTACGTCACCTATGGTCATGTGCAGGTGATGGCCGGGGGAGACCCGATCAGCAATGCAGGCTCGGGTTTCGTACAGCCCGGATGGGACTGGAATCGCTACCCGGGCACCACCTCCATCAACCTGCCCTACGACCAGCTGATCTCTAACATCACCCCCGTGGGTGAAGAGATGCTGCTGACCGATCAGCGCCTTGGTGGTGGCGGCACGATTGGTGGGCAGAACGGCGCGTTCTTGATGTCGTTGCACGAGAACGCGGAGTACAACGGGTCGTTCTACGCCCGCAAGTCGGTGTTCCTCTTCGACAACCGGGTCATCGCCCTGGGTGAGGGCATCGTGAACAACGACCGGTCGCATCACACCGAGACCACACTGTTCCAGTGCTACCTGGCCGACACCAGTGTGCCGACGGTGGACTCGCGCGACGGGTCGATCAGCACGCTGCCGTACAGCAACGCGAGCAAGACCCGCAGCGCGGTCTGGCTGATCGACCCGCAGAGCAATGGGTACTACGTGCCCAAGGGTCAGCAGCTGGTGGTCTCTCGTGCGGTGCAGACCGCCCCGGACCAGGGCAACACCACCACGGCCTCGCAGCCGTACGCGACCGCGGTGCTGGATCACGGGACCAAACCGCGCGGAGGCTCCTACGAGTACGCGCTGGTGGTCGGGGCGACGGCGGAGACGATGACGACGTTCGCGGCGGACATGCAGGATCGGTCCACGGCCCCGTATGCGGTGCTGCGGCACGACACCACCGCCCACGTGGTCAGTGACCGGGCCACCGGGATCACCGGGTGCGCGGTCTTCGAGCGATCGCACCGGCTGACTGATAGGCTGGTGCGGGCGGTGGACACTCCCTCGGTCGTGCTCGTGCAGCCGACCTCGAACGGGCTGGCCCTGTCGGTCACCGACCCGGACCTGCGGTTCTACACCGGCCCGGACAAGTCCGCACCCACCGCCTCACCGTACGACGTGCCATGGCGAGACTCGCCCGGTCAGGGCAGCGCAATCACCGTGGAGCTGGAAGGCGGGTGGACCTGTGCCACCCAGGGTGTCACCACCCGGGCCGGCCACGGCACCACGTCGGTCACCGTCCAGTGCGCCGACGGCCTGCCCACCGAGCTGGACCTGACGAAGGCCTGACCAGCAGGTGAGCCGAGTGGAGTCAGTCGCCGATCGCGGCTGACTCCACCTCGGCTGGTCTCATGATCCAGCCCATCGTCAACCAGGATGACAAGAAGGGACCATCTTTGTGGGACGAAACATTTTTGATGGGTGGCACATCGTCATCCTTGTGCTGCTCGTCGTTATCCTCTTCGGCTGGAAACGGCTCCCGACGCGGCACGTAGCCTGGGCCGGTCAGCACGCATCCTCAAGACCGAGATTGACGACTTCAAGGCCGAGAACCAAGCCAGGAGCGGAGTGTCCGGTCAGACCGCGTCAGGTCAGACCGCTGGTCCGCAGCCGCCGGCCGATCAGCCCGTCCGGCCGACCGACCCTTCGAGACAAACCGGCAGCACGGGCATTGGCGCCTGATCCGTCGGATTCGCAATCGCCGCAGCCGACTGCACTCCAGGTGTCGCAGGTTGGACCCGTGCCGCTTTTGCGTGACCTGTTGCAAGGTTCGAGATCAGGCAGTTGTCAAAGACCTTGTCCGAACGGCCACTCTTCTTGAGTCGTCCTACACGACAGAAGCTTCCTGCTGGCTTCATCCGCCCTCAGGAAGAAGGTTCGTGTCGCACTCTCCTGAGACGACCCATCACCAGAGGCGCCTTCACACGAGTGAACTCAATGGGCCAAGACAGCGCAGGTAACATCGTGGCCATGCCTCCGACGACCCCCACGCCCTCCCGTAAGTCTGCATTTCAGGCGCCCACCGCCGACGAGGGAGTTCACGGCCCGTCCGTGGTTCAGCAGACCTCGCAGGACATTCAGCGGCGCCAGGAGTGGTCAGACGCAAAGTTCGGTGTCTTCGTGCACTGGGGTATTTCGTCGATACCGGCCGGAGTTTGGGCCGGCCGGCACATAGCAGGACTGGCCGAATGGATCCAGTTCAAGGCAAAGATTCCGTTGTCCGAATACGGTGATCTGGCAAAGTCCTTCAACCCGACTGGCTTCAATGCGCGCGACTGGGTGCGCATGGCGTCCGAGGCCGGTGCCAAGTATTTCGTGTACACGGCGACACACCATGACGGGTTCGCCATGTTTCACTCGGAGGCGTCGGCATACAACGTCGTGGATGCCACGCCGTTCGGTCGCGACCCGCTGGCCGAGATTGCGCAGGCTTGTGCCGAGCACGAGATCATGCTCGGGATCTACTACTCCCAGACCATCGACTGGGAGGACCCGGATGCAGTAGGGCCACAGTGCAATGACTGGGACTTCGATCCCGCGCAGGGGGACTTTCACCGCTACTGGCGCCGCAAGGCGGTGCCGCAGCTGCGTGAAATCCTCAGCAACTACGGAGATCTCGGGCTGTTGTGGTTCGACATGCCCAGTGGCATCCCGGAGGAATGCGCCCACGAGGCCTTTGACCTGGTCAGAGAGCTGCAACCGGGTGCCGTCATCAACAGTCGTCTCGGTGGCGGCGCGGACGCCGACTACAACTCCATGGATGACAACTACTTCAACAACGTTCTACCGGCCCGGTACTGGGAAACGGCCGCCACCACGAACGACAGCTGGGCGTACTCCCAGCGGGCCGCGGGCTGGAAGCCGGTGGCAGGCCTCTGCGAAACGCTGGCCTACACGGTGAGTCGTGGCGGAAATCTGTTGCTCAACGCGGGACCTGACGCCACCGGCTCGATGCCGCAACAGACGCTGGACCAGTTCGGCGGTATCGGTGCATGGATGGATCGAGCCGCACCGGGCATCCGCGCCGCAGGTGCCTCGCCCTTCCCGGGAAGCTTCGACTGGGGCTACGTCACCACCGCCGGATCCTCGCTCTTCCTGCACGTCGCCGATCATGAAGCGCGCGAGCTGTCCCTGCCCGGCCTCACGTCGGCGCCCACGGCCGTTCTGGACCGTGCCACCGAAACCCCGGTGCCTTTCACTGTGGCCGACGCTGCGACAGACGGCACCGCCACCGTCGTCAGCCTAGAACTGCCACCGCCCACCGATGGGCTGCCGCGAACCATCGAGCTCACGTTCCGCCACGCACCCACAGTCGCCCGGAACCTGGTCCAGATTCCCGGGTGCGCCCTCCGTCTTGATGTTTGGACAGGGGAAACCGGCGGCGACGGATCGGTGCGCTGGAACTTCACCATGGCGACGCCGGGCGACTACCGCGTGGTGCTGCTCAGCAAGGAGACGTTCAGCAACGCCAACCCGCAATGGTGGGCCGATGGCATGACGGGAAACCTTGTTGCGGGCGCTGACCGGCAGCCGTTCACGCTGCACCGAGACGGCGACGAGACTTATCCGATCCTCCACTACTGGAAGGTTATTCGCAGCGAGATCGGGAGGCTTCAGGTGTCCAGCGTCGGGCAGCAGGAGCTCGCGATCGAGGATTTGGTGGTTGTTGACTCCAAGTGGGACAGCAGCGGTGTCAACATGATCGCCGTGAGGCTGGAGCCGATCACCCCAAGATAGGCCGCGGCGGATGGGTCGCCGTCCACGTGTGGAGCGGCCACGGGGCTCGTGGCCCGCCGTGCTGCCTTCGTGGGCGCCAGGCTCTCGCGGTCGCGGCCTGCAGGGCTCACCGCCGTCGGCACGTTCACCGCTCCGCCCGGAGGTTCAGGACGACTCGGGCGGTGTGCCACCGCCGTAGCTCCACTCCGGTTTGCCGCCGGCGACGGTGGAGGTGACCTCTGGTCCGATGATGAGGAAGCGTGTTTCTTCGGCAGCGACGGGACGGTGTTCCACCCCGCGAGGGACCACGAACAGGTCGCCGGGGCCCAGGTCCACGTCGTGAGATCGGAGCTGAATGCGTAGTTGCCCCTGAATGATCAGGAAGGCCTCGTCCTGGTCTTCGTGGGAGTGCCACCTGGTCGAGCCGATACCTTTGGCAACCTTGAAGAGTTGACCATTGCCGGCCGCCACGACCTTCTGTGACCAGAATTCCGTCAATGTCGCGGCTTCATCCGTCAGCGTCACCTTGTCCATCAGAAACTCCTTTCACACCTTGATGGGTTTCGAACGGGAATGGGACTGCGCCCAGCTGCACCCGTGCTAGATGGTCAGATCGGTGATGGCGAGGGCGAAGTTGTAGTGCCCCACACCGTTGCCGGCCAGACCCATCATCAGCAGCCCGGCGTGCTCCAGGCTGCGCGCCATCGTCAGCGGGCCGGCGTCCAACGGATGGAGCTCGAGGCTGTCGATGAATGACGACACGGCCTGCTTGGCCGGCGCGTCGTCCCCCGCGAGAAAGACGTCCAGCCGACGGCGCTGGTTCGAACCGGCCTCCAGCACATGGCCGAAGAGGGTGTTGAACGCCTTGACCACGTGCGCGTCGGCGGGAGCGACGTCGGCGATCTGCTCGGCGGCGGAGCTGCCATCAGGGGTCAGCAGGCCCGTGGCGCCGGGCGCGAACGCGTTGGCCATGTCGACGATGATCTTGCCGGCCAGTGCGTCGCCGTACTGGCGGACAATGGGAACGGCGCTGGCGTAGAGCACGGCGAGGATCACGATGTCGCCGCTCGGCGCGGAGCCGAATGCTCGCGTCGTGGCGCCGGATCCGAGATCGCGAGCCAACGCGTCGGCCTTGGCCTGGTCGCGGCCGATGAGCTCGACGGAGTTACCGCCCTCGAGTGCACGGGCGCCGATGGCGCGGGCCATGTTTCCCACTCCGATGATGCTGACGTTGCTCATGCTGCGTGCCTACCTTCGTGGACTGAATGTGAATCGGGAGTCGAGAGCGTGTGGGCCGGTGCGGCCTGCTGCGGGCGGCGTAGCAGGAGTCCGGCGCTGGCGGCAACGCCGGCGACGAGCAGTGCGCCGAAGATCAGCAGCGCCGTCTTGGCCGCCACGTCTTGGGCCAGCAGGCCGAGGCCGACGGCGGGGATGCTGAGGCCCAGGTAGCCGGCGAGGAA
The DNA here is from genome assembly GCF_007845645.1 of Leekyejoonella antrihumi. GTDB lineage: Bacteria > Actinomycetota > Actinomycetes > Actinomycetales > Dermatophilaceae > Leekyejoonella > Leekyejoonella antrihumi. The sequence continues at coordinate 330 of NZ_VCQV01000033.1, read as the reverse complement.
GAACAGGGTCAGTGCGCCGGCGCGGCTGCCGGGATTGCCCGTGGCGATGACTGTGCGTAGGGAGCTCTTGAAGTAGGAGCCCCCGCCGAAGCCGAGCACGGCGCCACCGAGCAGGAAGAGCCACAGGCTGGGCGAGCTGAGCTGCACCGCGACGACGATAGCGACCGACCCGGCGGTGATGAACAACGCGCCGATGGCCGCTAGGGTCTCTGATCTCCTGACATAGAGGGATAGTTCATGAAGGGTCGGGGTGGTCTTTGACGGTGTAGACGATCGTCAGGTTGGTGCCGGGATAGGTGGTCTCGGTGGCGGTCAGTTCCTCGCACAGGG
>NZ_VCQV01000032.1 GCF_007845645.1 Leekyejoonella antrihumi | reverse complement strand
CGTCGAACGTAGCTACCTACGGCTCAAGCAGTGGCGCGGCATCGCCACCCGGTACGACAAGCACGCCCGCACCTTCCTCGGCGGCGTGCTGCTGGCCGCGACCATCATCCACATCAAAACCCATTAGGAGACAGGCTCTAGACCGTAGGTTAGACCGTAGATTGTCGACTTCTCGGAAATCGAAAGGGCCTCTGATCTGCGTTTCCGCAGGTCAGAGGCCCTTTTCTGCTCCCCCGGTTGGACTCGAACCAACAACCCTCCGGTTAACAGCCGAATGCTCTGCCAATTGAGCTACAGGGGATCGCGCGCCTCGTGAGCCGCGAGCGCAACTCTAGCAAAGAGCGCGCCGGAACTCGAAACGAGGGATCACCCGCGGACGACCGCAGTCAGAGCCCGACCTGCTCCCGCAGGTATGCCGTGAGGTAGGCCACGGCGGCCCGCACCTCGGGGTCGTCGGCAGGGGTGCCTCGACCGAGCACGGTCTGGGTCAGCAACTCGCCGGTGGCGAGGTCCTTGCGCACCACCACCCTGCCGCTGCGGCGGCGTCCCTCCAACGGAAGCGCCTCAGAGAGCACCACACTGGCCTGAACGCGCTCGTGGATCGTCTCCGGTATCCGCATCTCCTGCTCCTTGAACGTCCACTGCACCGGCCGTTCGCGCGTCACCCAGCTGACGGTGAGGGTCCAGTGGTCGGAACTCCAGACACCGGAGTCCACGTCGTGCCAAGGACGGCGCAGCACCGTGACCTCGTCGGTGGCGACGACCAGGTGCGTGGTGGTGGCGATGACATGCGCCCCGGTGTTGTCATCCACCGCGAACGCCAGCGTGCGCTCGCCCGGCTCCAGACCGGCATACCGCTCGATCTGCGCCGGCAAACGCTGCTTGCGCTTCAACCGCACGTCACTGCGCCTCTCGCAGGCGCGTCCGCCCGCAGAACGTCCGGTGGGTGATGGTGATGCAGCCGTCGTCGTCCTGCAGGCGGGCCCCGAGGTCTCGCACCTGCGCCAGGACCGCTTCGCGCTGCTCGTGCGCAGCCACGAAGGACCAGGAGGCGACCTGGTCGACAAAGTCCTGCACGTGCTGGCGCTGCTCATAGGGAAACACCGAGCCTTCCAACGGCTCGAAGCCCTCGATCGTCCTTCCGCTGAGCGGGTCGCTGCTCTCCCGATCGGGGACCCCGTCGACGATGTCCGTCAGCTCGGCCACCCACGGGGCCCGCTCGTCGACGACGTGCCAGGCCACCCCCAGGGTCCCGCCCGGACGCAGCACCCGCGCGACCTCCGCAGCGGCCTTCTGCGCATCGAACCAGTGCCACGCCTGCAGGCACACCACCGCGTCCACCGCATCGTCGGCAACCGGCAGCGACTCGGCGCTCCCCTGCCGAATGACCAGCTGCTGCGTGCGCTCGTCCGGCAGCTCATCACGCCAGTCGCGCAGCACCTCCAGCATGCCCATCGACGTGTCGACCGCCGTCACGCGATGGCCGTGCTCGACCAGCCCGCGCGTGCCCTTGCCCGTGCCGCATCCCAGATCCAGCACCTCACGGCGCTCCGCGGGCGCGCCGATCAACCAGTTGAGGGTCTCCGCGGGCCACTCCGGACGCCCCCGGTCATAGGTCGCGGCGGCAGCACCGAACGACCAGCGTCGCACCTCGATCGTCGAGGGGTCTGAGGTCATCGTGGTCCCTTCGGGTGGGGCAGGCCGCACCACTGGCCGGCGGGCGTCCGAGACCCACCCTCTCACTCCAGGGTCGCCCGCAGGGTCGACAGGGCCTTCTGCGTCTCGTTCAGCCGCTGGGAGACCGTCCGCATGCGCTGCGGATCATCCGAGGTCCGGCGCACCTCGCTGAGCAGCGCATCGATCTCTCGGCGCAGTGGCTCGGCGCGCACCGTGACCACCAGGGACTGCACGTAGCGCCAGTCGGGCCGCCCCGACATCGGATCCAGCTTGGTAGGCAGTGAGGCCACCGCCAGTTCGGCAACCATCGGCTTGACGACCGGTGACACCCGCTCGGCAATGGCGTCGGTCCAGCCCGCTGCCGACCTGATCTGGGTGGGGTCCGCGGCCACGATCGCCTCGAAGATCGCGCTGTGCATCGGCGCGTCGAAGTCGCCGGGCGCGATCAGGGCACGCTGGTCGTCCGGCACACAGGTGGGGAACTGCACCAGGCACTGCAACAGCTGCCGCTCCGCCTGCACCACCGGGTTCCGCAGATCCGGCACCGCGATGTGCGGGCCGGTCGGCTCGTCTGGTGGCTCCGGCGGCGCCTCGCGCGAGGTATGCCGCTCGGTCGCCTTCGCGTGCGCGGCTCGGCTCACCGCCGCACCCAGCTCCTCCATGCCGACCCCCAGCCAGCCGGCGACCATGCGGGCGTACATCGGCTTGCGGTCCGGGTCGCGCACGGTCGCCAGCATCGGAGCGACCGCCCGCATGGCCTGCACCCGCCCTTCGGCCGCGTTCAGGTCGAACCGGTCGATCGTGGTCCGCGCCGCGAACTCGAACATCGGCACGGCAGCGTCGACCAGCGTGCGCACCGCCTCGTCGCCGCCGGACAACCGCAGCTCGCACGGGTCCTGCCCGTCGTCGGCGACTGCGACGAACGACTGGGCGGCCCAGTGCTCGTCCAGCTCGAACGCCTTCATCGCCGCGGCCTGCCCCGCCTTGTCACCGTCGAAGGTGTAGACGACCTGGGCGCTCTGGTCATCGCGCAGCAGCCGGCGCAGCAGCTTGACGTGCTCCGCGCCGAATGCCGTGCCGCACGTGGCGACCGCCTGGCCCACGCCGGCCAGGTGGGCCGCCATGACGTCGGTGTAGCCCTCGACCACTACGGCCCGACGGCCCTGCGCAATCTGCTTCTTCGCCAGGTCCAGGCCATAGAGGACGTGCGTCTTCTTGTAGATCGGGGTCTCTGAGGTGTTGAGGTACTTCGCGGCGATCCGGTCGTCGTCGAAGATCCGGCGAGCGCCGAAACCGACTGTGTCGCCGGTGATGTCCCGGATCGGCCACACCAGCCGCCCACGGAACCGGTCATAGAGGCCACGCCGGCCCTGGCCTACCAGACCGGCCAGCGTCAGCTCCTCGGCCGTGAAACCCTTGCCTCGCAGGTGAGCGGCCAGGGCCTCACCGCCGCGGGGCGCGAACCCCACCCCGAACTGCGCGGCCGACTTGCCGTTGAATCCCCTCGCGCGCAGGAAGTCACGGCCGGCTCGCGCGTCACCCTGGGCCAGCAGCTCCTCGGCGTAGAACTCCTCGGCGACGCGGTGCGCCTCGATCAGGCGGGTGCGCCGTCCGAGGTTCTCCTTGCGCGGCCCCGACCCCTCTTCGTAGTGCAGCTCGATGCCGATCTTTGCGGCCAACCGTTCGAGCGTCTCGGCGAAGGTGAGGTGCTCCACCTCCATGACGAAGGAGATGACGTCGCCGCCCTTGCCGCAACCGAAGCAGTGGTAGGCGCCGCGCGCGGGACTGATCTGAAACGACGGCGTCTTCTCATCGTGGAAGGGGCACAGTCCCTTGAGTGAGCCGGATCCGGCGCTCTTGAGGGTGACGTGCTCGCGCACGACGTCCTCGAGGGAGGCGCGCTCCTTGACCAGCGCAATATCCTCCGCCTTGATCAGCCCCGGCACCGCTCGCCTTCCTGTCACGTGCGTCGTCGAATGGGCGCCGCCTTCGGCCGCGACGCTGAGGCGAGTCTATGGTGTCCTGCCGACGCTCCAGCGACCGTCACGGGCACAGGTGGACAACCACGTCGGCAGCCGAGCCGCCGTGGATCTCGCGCCATCCGGTGCCCGCCCACAACGACACCCGATCCGGGTCACCCGCGGCCGCCGCTGCCGCCCGCACGGGCTTGGTCAGGTGGTTGACCATCGGGTAGACGGCGGGCGTCACGGGGTCGAGCCGCTCGGTGAAGGCATTCGTCAGGGCCCGGGCCGGGCGCCCGCTGAACGCCCGCGTGACCAGGGTGCTGGTGCGCTGCGGGTCGGACAGACCGGCGCGGTGGGGTGCGCTGGTGCCCGCCTCGTCGGTCAGTAGGAAGGCCGTCCCGCACTGGGCGCCGATGGCGCCCTGCCCCAGAGCCTGCGCGACGTCTTCGCTGCTGATGATGCCGCCGGCCACCACCAGTGGCAGGGACGTCAGGTCCTGCACCTGGGGCAGCAATTCCTGCCAGTTCAGCCCGTTGGGAGTTGCCGCGACCTCGTGTGTGCCGCGATGCCCGCCGGCCTGCGTGCCTTGCACGCAGAGCGCGTCCGCGCCGGCTTCCGCGGCGGCCTGCGCCTCCTGCGCGTCGGTCACCGTCACCATCAGGCAGGAACCGGACTCGTGGAGCCGCTCAATGACCTTTGGGTCCGGCACCCCGAACATGAAGGTGACCAGCGGCACCCGCTGCTGCACGAGCAGGTCCACCTTGTCGTCGAAGTGGTCGTGGTCGTCCCACCGCGGGGTGCCCGGCTGCACGTCGGGCCCGGCGAAGTCGGCCAGCAGCGCGGCATACGCCCGGACGCTGGGCTCGTCACGCTCTCGGTCGATCGGGGTCGGCACGAAGAGGTTCACGCCGAAGCCCCGGTCGGTCAGTGCGCGAGTGCGGGTGATCTGGTCGGCGAGGTCCTCTGCGGTGCGGTATGCCCCGGCGACCAGGCCGATGCCACCGGCGTTGCTGACGGCGGCGACCAGCTCCGGCGTCGTCGGGCCACCCGCCATCGGTGAGCTGAGGATCGGCCGGTCCAGCCTGGGAAACGACACGCTCATTACGTCCACTCCTTCGCCAGCATCGTCGCGCGCCGGTCGGTCAGCGCTGCCACTTGGTCTATCACCACGCGCAGCGCTGCCGACTCGTCGGGAGCCGCGTCGTGATCCTCGGCATACATCGGGTCCAGGCGGCTCGGCCGGTCCTGATACATCTGGACGAGGGCGTGGATCATCTCGCGCTGCGTGCAAAGCAGCTCGAGCCGCTCATCGGTCAGCATGACGAACCGGGCGGCGACGGACTTCATCATCACGCACTCGGCGAGCACCGGTGTCGGGATCACCACGTCCGCGGCGAAGCGGGTGAGCTCGCCGCTGCCATACCGCTGCCTGGTGGCCAGCTCGACACTCCCGACGAAGTGCCCGATCAGCCGGCTGGTCATGTCCTTCAGCTCGGCGACGTCCCGCCGCCCGCCGGTGTGCGACGCAGGCACCACCCCGCTGGCGACGACGCGCCGCAGAGACTCCGCCAGCTGCTCCTGCTCCAGTTCGGGCGCATAGATCTGCTGGGCCAGTGCGGCCAGCGAGTCGACCTCATCGCGAGATCGCAACGCGCGCAGGTCGATCAGACGCGCCGTGATGCCGTCCTCGACGTCGTGCACCGAGTAGGCGACGTCGTCGGACCAGTCCATGACCTGCGCCTCGACGCAGCGCCGCTGTGGCGTATCGGTGGGCACCGGGCTGCGCACCCAGTCGAAGATCTCGGCGTCATCGTCGTAGCAGCCGAACTTGCCGGTCGCGCCTGCGGCTTCACCCCGTCGCCAGGGGTACTTGGTCGCCGCGTCAAGACACGCGCGCGTCAGGTTGAGCCCGACCGACCGGCCATCAGGGGTGGACCGCTTGGCCTCCAGCCGGGTGAGCAGCCGGAAGGTCTGGGCGTTGCCCTCGAAGCCGCCGATCGGCTCCGAGACGTCATTCAGCGCCGTCTCCCCGTTGTGCCCGAACGGTGGATGCCCCAGGTCGTGGGCAAGGCACGCCATGTCCACCACGTCGGCATTGCAACCGAGTGCGGTGCCGAACTCCCGCCCGATCTGGGCGACCTCCAGGGAGTGGGTCAACCGGTTGCGACTGAAGTCGTCCTGTCCCGGCTGCAGGACCTGGGTCTTCGCGGCCAGCCGTCGCAAGGCCGCGGAGTGCAGCACTCGAGCGCGGTCGCGGGCGAAGTCGTCGCGGTCGGCGTGCTTCTGGGCCGGGTCCTCGCCGACAAAGCGCTCGCGGTCACCGGCCTGGTATCCGGTCACTGCGAGGCTGCCTCGAGTTCACTCAGCACCTCGGTGACGAAGTCGGCCAGCCAGTCCCGCTGCTGCTTGGACCAGGCGTCCGCAACCGGGTCGACGGGGAAGAGCACCCCCGTGTCGTCGGCGGAGGCCAGTGCCAGGTCGGTGCCCTCGGCGTCTTTCACGACCCGCCAGTGCAGTGCGGAGTGCCGCTGCAGGTGCTCCCCCATCGCCATCGCGATCGTCGTCAGGGTCTGGGTAGGGTCCTGCCGGTGATCCGCCGGGGTGCGCAGCACCTGGTCGAAGTACCGCGCATACGCCGCGTCGATGCTGGCGAGTTCATCCGGGTCGATGGCGGCCTGCCGAGCACGCTCGAGCCACTCATGCAGCGCCTTCACTGCGGCATCGTCCAGCGGATCGATCACCACCCGCGGGCCGCCGCTCATGCGCGCATCATCCGGTAGGCGGCGCGTCGTCGGCCGCGCCATGACTCACCGGTGCGCGACGAGTGGCGATGCACAGGGATACGACACATATCCCAGAGCCTATGCACTGCGACGCTCACCGAGCGAGTAGGCGAGCACAAAGCCGCACATCTTGTTCGTCCGCGCACGATGCATCATCGTTGGCGGATCGTCCAAGGACCACGGATCGGGGCGGCCAACAGGCCCGTGACGCTCGTCGTTGCTCGACCTGCGCCTCGTCGAGATCGCAGTTCTTCGCCTTAAAACATGATGGAGGGCTGAGAATTGCGATCTCGATGACGGGAAGCCCCGAAAGCTGCGACCTCCCGGTTTCGGCTACGTGATCTCCTGTTCCTGGCGCCGTCTGGCGAGCTGCGACAGGGCGACCGCCACGATGAGCGCACCACCGTAGAAGACGTCTTGCACCCAGGAGCCGAGCCCGAGGATGGCCAGCCCGTTGACGCCGGTAGCGAGGAAGTAGACCGCGATGATCGTGCCCCAGGCATTGAACCGTCCCGGAACGATCGCCGTCGCACCGAGGAACGCCGCCGCATACGCCGGCAACAACTGCGCCGTTCCGGAGGTCGGGTCGGCGGAGCCGCTCGTGCCCGCGTAGAGGATGCCGGCCAGGGCGGCCAACACGCCGGCTCCGACCAGCGCCACGAGCCGAGTCCGCCCGACCTTGATCCCGCTCAGTCGGGCGACGTCGCGGGCAGTTCCGACAAACAGCATCTTGCGGCCGAACGTGGTGAGGTCGAAGAGGTACCAGACCAAGATGCAGGCGATCAGCCCGTAGTAGAACTCCAATGGAATTCCCAGGAAGCGATCACCAACGACGACATTCACCAGGCCCGGCGAGATGCCGGCAAACGTCTGGTCGTTGCTGATGAGCAGAACGATCCCGGCGAGGAACGTCCCCATGCCGAGCGTGACGATGAACGGGTTGATGCCGAAGATGAGCACGAACAGTCCGTTGAACAGCCCCACGACGACGCCCACCGCCAGCGCGGCCAGCACCACCAGCCAGATGTTTATGTGGTGCTCGCCGTTCATGATGCCGACCAACATGGCCGACAGCGTGAGGGTCCCGGCGATGGACAAGTCGTAGTCCCCTGCGCGCAACGGAAGGATCAGCCCCAGCGTCAGGATCACCAGCACGGCATCCGAACCTAGGATCGTCGCCATGTTGCCGACGGTGAAGAACGTGTCGGGACGCACGAAGCTGAAGATTGCGATGACCACGATCCAGGCCAGGATCAGCGATACGCGCTCGAACTGGCTTCGGGCCTGACGGCCGTTGCCGCGAGTAGAACGCGGTGTCGGCTTGGGCGTCTCGGTGAGGGTATCGGACATGGGTCAGCTCAGCTCCCTTCAGTCATCTGCTTGATGGGCGTGGTCAGGTAGCCGGCACCGGCGATGGCCTCCTTGGTCAGCGAGTGCCCAGGCAGCTCGGCAACCACCCGCCCGCGGGCCAGCACAAGCACGCGGTCGCACAGCTCGCTCAGCTGCTCGGTGTCGCTGCTGGCGCAGAGCACCGCCATGCCGTCGTGCGCGGCCTTGCGTATCCGCAGCAGGATCTGTTCGCGCGAGCCAACGTCGACACCGTGCGTCGGTTCGTGCAGCAGCAACAGCGACGGATTCGTAGCCAGCCACTTGGCCATGATCACCTTCTGCTGGTTGCCGCCACTGAGGTTCGCCATCTTGGTGCCCGGGTCGCGTGGTCGAATGTCGTAGTCGTCGAGCAGGGCGGCCGCGTCATGGTGGAGCCGCGAGCGATGCAGCAGGCCACGGCGCTGATAGCGGGAGATGACCTGCAGGGACAGGTTCTCCTCCACGGTCAGGGCGCCGGCGGCGCCCGCGCCCGCCCGGTCCTCCGGCACGAACGCGATACCACGACCCGTCGCGGCAGACGGCGTCATGGAGGTCATCTCGAACTCCTGCTCACCCAGCTGCAGTCGGCCTGTCGTGGCCTGCTGGGCGCCGAAGAGGAGCGCCGGGATCTCTTCGAAACCCGAACCGATCAGCCCGGCGACGCCGAGCACCTCGCCTTCGCGTATCGAGAAGCCGAGACCGCGCACCACGGGGCCGCTGAGATCACTGACGGTCACGACCGGCGGCCGTCCGTCGACGTCATCAGTGTGGGTGTCGGTCAGGTCGGTGCCTATTCGCCGCCCGATGATCATCTCCACCAAGTCGTCTCCGGCCACGTCGGCGGTATCTACGGTAGACACCAGCTTCCCGTCGCGCAGCACCGTGATGCGAGAGGTGATCTCCAGCACCTCGTCGAGGTAGTGCGACACGAACACCACGCTGTCGCCCTGCGCCGCGATCTCATGGATCAGCTCGAACAACTGAGCGCGCCCGGCACTGGGCAGGAACGCGGTGACCTCGTCGAGCACCAGGACACCGGGCGCGGCACGTGCGAGCGCATGATGCCGCCGCAGTCCCGAGACCGCGCGAACGATCGCCAGGTGCGCCTGGTCGGCCGCCGCCAGGGTGCCGACCTTCGCTGCCGGATCGAGCTCGCGTCCGTAGGGGGCGAGCATCGCCTCAGCGCGCCGACGCAGCTGCGAATCCCGTAGCAGCCAGCTCGGCTCCGTGCTCAGCTCGTTGACGAAGAGGTTCTCTGCGACGGTCAGAGTTGGCGCCAACATGAGGTCCTGATGAACGAAACGAAGACCCAACCGCTGCAGGCTGGCCGCCGAGATCGGCAGCGGCACCTGCTCACCGGCCACCTCGATCACACTGCCCGGCTCGGGCAGATGCAGACCGGACAGGGTCTTGATCAGCGTCGACTTGCCCGAGCCGTTCTCCCCCACCAGCCCATGGACCTCGCCGGCGGCGAGGTCGAAACTCACCCCGTCGAGGGCCCGGGTTGCACCGAACTCCTTGGAGACGTTGCGGACCGACAGCACTGGCTCCTGGCCCAGGGCCTCTGCGCTCGCAGCCGACATCATCGCCTGTGCTCTCCGGCAGCGGCGGTCAACTCAGCCCCCAGAGCTTCTTGTACCCGGCGAGGTAGGCGGTGCCGTAACCCGTCGAGTTCTTCGGCGGCGTCCCTGCCGTGTCGACGTTCTTCTTGGTGAAGATGTACAGCGGCGTCTTGGTGTCCTTGACCGGTTTCAGCCCGGCGGCCACGCGCATGTCCTGGTCCATTACAGCCTTGGAGACCCAGTCGAGGTTCTCCCCCACGTCCATCCGCACGGTGTTGCCGTCCTGCATCATCTTCAGGACGAACGGGGTGCCGTCGTAGGTGGCGATGAAGACCTTTCCGGTCTTGCCCGCCGCGGTGATCGCCGGGACGATGAACTGCGACTGGCTGTCGTAGACCGGCAGGATGTAGTTGATGCCGGGATCGGCGTTGAGGGCTGCCTGCACCTGAGACTGGGTCTGCGAGGCCCAGTTTGCGACCGTGACGTCGATTGTCTTGACCTTGCAGGTCGAGCAGCGCGTACTGAACTCGTTCTGGATGGCCTTGACCATGAAGTTGCTGCTCACCACGTCACTGGATCCGATGACCAGGACGTCAGCCTTCCCCTTCGTGTCAGCAACGGTCCAGTCCGCCATCAGCCGGCCGGCCTGTGCGTAGGGCACGTCGGCGGTTGCGGCGACGGACGGATCGGGTTTCTGGGCCACGTCGTAGGCATCCGAGACCACCACCGGTATACCTGCCGCCTTTGCCTGGGCAATTTGCGGATGCAGCTGCGACGGATCGATCCCGGCCAAAAGGTCGATGACACTGGCCTTCTGGTTCACAGCAGTCTGCATGCCGCGCACCCACTGCGCCGGCGACCCGCTGTTGCTGAAGACCTGGAAGTTCACCCCTACCTGCTTGGCTACCTCCTTCATGCCGTTCTGCAGCACCTGGACGAACTGGTCGGAGTTGTTGACGCCGATGCTGTAGATCGTCTTCCCGGCCATCAGCTTCTTGGCATCGAAGGACGGGCCGGGGGCGGTGAATGTCGGCAGCTTGCCGTACTTGGTCAGCTGCGCATTGACGTAGGAGAGGTCGACTCCGGCCGCGGCCGATCCGGACCCGGAGCCCGCCTGCGACGCGGGCGATCCCGACGACCCTGACGACCCGGACGACGGCGATCCGCTGCCGCTGCTGCAGGCCGCGACCGCCATCGTCGTGGCGACCGCAGATGCGACCAAGAATGCTCCGCTTCGCCGGCTGCGCCTACGCGCCGTGAGCCGAGTCTCCATGGAGTTGCTCATCTTCATGCCTTTCGTCGGTCTTCGGCCGACCGCTAGCTGCGGGCGGTCCTGCGGACGTTCACCGCGGGCAGGACGTGCTCGCCGTAAGCGGCGAGCGTCTCCGACTTCGCGTCGTGCTGCAGGTAGAGCGCGTACTGGTCGACCCCGAGTGACTCGAGCTCCTGCAGGCGCTCGACCTGACGGGCGATGGGGCCGATCAGGGCGAACCGATCGATCATCTCGTCAGGGACGAACGCGGTGTGCGCGTTGTCGGCCCGGCCGTGCTCGTTGTAGTCGTAGTCGGCTCGGCCGGCGATGTAGTCGGTGAGCGCAGCCGGGACCGCCACCCCGTCGGCACCATAACGAGCGACGATGTCGGCCACGTGGTTGCCGACCATGCCGCCGAACCACCGGCACTGATCGCGGGCGTGAGCATCCTGAGCGGCGCTGCCGTCGGTGACGTAGGCGGGTGCAGCAACACAGATCGTGACGGCCGACGGATCGCGACCGGCGTCGGCGGCTGCCTTGCGCACCGCGGCAATCGACCACGCAGTGATGTCGGGGTCGGCGAGCTGAAGAATGAATCCGTCGGCGATCTCACCGGCCAGTGCGAGGGCCTTCGGGCCGTAGGCGGCAATCCAGATCGGCAGCTTCGAGCCGAATGACCAGGGGAACTGGAACAGGTTGCCACGGTGCTCGACCTGCTCACCGTTGGCCAGCCCCCGGATCACCCCGACGGACTCGCGGAGCGCTGCGAGGGTGACCGGCTTGCCGTTGATCACTCGCACCGCCGAGTCGCCGCGACCGATGCCGCAGACCGTGCGATTGCCGAACATCTCGTTCAATGTGGCGAACAGTGAGGCGGTGACCGTCCAGTCACGGGTGGCGGGGTTGGTCACCATCGGCCCGACGGTCACGCGCCGAGTCTGCGCGAGGATCTGGCTGAAGATCACATACGGTTCCTCCCAGAGCAGGTGGGAGTCGAAGGTCCACACGTGGCTGAACCCGTTCAACTCGGCCTGCCGCGCGTACTCGACGACACGCGATGCGGGAGGGTCGGTCTGCAGCACGACGCCGAAGTCCATGTCAGCCTCAGATCAGGTTCTGGGAGAGGCCACGTCGGACGAACTGGCCGTGACCCCTCCGTCCGATGTAGCCGCTCTCGTCCTTGATCACGGTGCCGCGCGACAGGACGATGTCCACGTGCCCGTCGATCTCGAAACCCTCCCATGCGGAGTAGTCCATGTTCATGTGATGGCTACGCCCCTCGCCCATGCCGATCGAGGTGTGCCCCAACGGGTCGTAAACCACCACGTCGGCGTCCGCGCCGGGTGCGAGCACACCCTTCTTGCCGTAGAGGCCGAACATCCGCGCGGGTGCCGTGCAGCAGACCTCGACCCACCGCTCGAGGGAGATGCGGCCGTCGTGCACGCCCTGGTAGAGCAGGTCCATCCGATGCTCCACGGAACCGATTCCGTTCGGGATCTTCGAGAAGTTGCCGACCCCCAGCTCCTTCTGCTCCTTCATGCAGAACGGACAGTGATCGGTGGAGACCGCGGTGACGTCGCCGGTCCGGATGAACTTCCACAGCTCGTCCTGGTGCCCCTCTTCGCGGGAGCGCAGCGGCGTCGAACAGACCCACTTCGCGCCGTCAAACCCCGGGGCGCCCAGCTGTTCCTCCAACGACAGGTACAGATACTGCGGGCAGGTCTCGGCAAAGACGTTCTGCCCCGTGTCGCGGGCCTCGACGATGCGGGACAGTGCCTGCTTGGCAGAGACGTGCACGACGTATAGCGGGGCGCCGGTCAGGTCCGCGAGCATGACCGCCCGGTGGGTGGCTTCCTGCTCGGTCTGCCACGGGCGGGTCACGCCGTGGAAGTACGGTGCGGTGTCACCGCGCTCGAGTGCCTGCTGGACGAGCACGTCGATGGCCGAACCGTTCTCGGCGTGCATCATGATCAGCCCGCCGTTCTGGGCGGCGGCCTGCATGGTTTGCACGATCTGCCCGTCGCTGGACAAGAACACGCCCGGATACGCCATGAACAGCTTGAAGCTCGTGATGCCCTCGCCGATCAGCTCATCCATCGCCTTGAGCGACTCCGAGTCGACGTCGCCGATGATCTGGTGGAAGCCGTAGTCGATCGCGCAGTTCCCGCTTGCCTTCTCATGCCAGGTGGCGACCTGATCCTGCACCCGCTGACCGTGTGCCTGCACCACGAAGTCGACGATCGTGGTCGTGCCACCCCAGGCGGCCGCGCGCGTGCCCGTCTCGAAGGTGTCGCTCGCCTGGGTTCCACCGAATGGCATCTCCATGTGGGTGTGCCCATCGATACCACCGGGTATGACGTACTTGCCGGTCGCGTCGATCACCGTCTCCGCGGTGACCTCGAGCCTGCCCGGCGCCAACAGTGCGGTGACGGTCTCCCCGTCGATCAGCACGTCTTGCAGCGATGCACCGGTGGACGAGACGACGGTGCCGCCCTGGATCAGTGTGCGGGTCATGGCGTGGTCACCCGCGTGTAGGAGTCGGGGCGGCGATCGCGGTAGAACTGCCAGTCGTTGCGGACGGTGGTGATCACGTCCAGATCGAGATCGCGCACGAGGATCTCTTCCTTGTCCTTCGAGGCGATCTCACCGACGAAGTTGCCGCGCGGGTCGACGAAGTACGACGATCCGTAGAAGTGCGGTGCGTCGGGACCGAACTCGTCGACCTCCTGGCCGACTCGGTTGATGGCCGCTATGTAGTACTGGTTCGCGGCGGCCGCAGCGGGCTGCTCCAGCTCCCACAACCGGTTCGAGAGTCCCGGCTTGGTCGCCGAAGGGTTGAACACCACCTGGGCTCCGCCCAGCCCGAGCTCACGCCAGCCCTCCGGGAAGTGCCGGTCGTAGCAGATGTAGACGCCTACCCGGCCGACCGCGGTGTCGAACACGGGATAGCCCAGGTTGCCCGGCCGGAAGTAGAACTTCTCCCAGAACGCCGGCAGATTCGGGATGTGATGCTTGCGGTACTTGCCGAGAAGGGTGCCGTCGGCGTCGATGACCACTGCCGTGTTGTAGTACTCGCCCTGATTCTCCACCTCGTAGACCGGCAGCACGATCACCATCCGCAGTTCACGAGCCAGCGCCTGGAACCGTTCTACGGTCGGGCCGGGCACCGTCTCGACATACTCGTAGTACTTCTGGTCCTGCACCGCACCGAAGTACGGCCCGTAGAAGAGCTCTTGGAAGCACATGACCTGCACCCCGTTGCCGGCGGCCTCCCGCGTCATCTCCTCATGTCGGGCGATCATCGTCTCTTTGTTGCCGGTCCAGGCGACCTGGGTCACGGCTGCGCGAATTGTGGTCATTCGGCACTCCCGGTGTAGTACGAGTCGGCGAGGCCGAGCGCCTCGTCGACGATGGCGAGGCCCTCGCGGACCTCGGGTTCGGTGGTGACGCACGGTGGCACGACGTGGATGCGATTGCCCGCGATCATGGGCCACAGCCCGCGCTCGATGCACGCGGCCTTCAGCTCGTTCATCGGGGCGGCGTCGGCTCCCTTCGCATTGAACGGCACCAGGGGTTCACGGGTCGCCCGGTCACGGACCAGTTCCACGGCCCAGAAAACGCCGAGGCCACGGACCTCGCCGACCGACGGATGCTGATCGGCGATCTTGGCCAGCTCCAGCCCGATGACGTTGGCACCGAGATCTCGGGCGTTCTCGATGATGTGCTCGTCCTTGAAGATGTTGATCGACGCAACCGCGGTCGCGCAACCGAGCGGGTGACCCGAATACGTCAGTCCGCCGGGATAGACGCGTTCGTCGAACGTCGCGTAGATCGCCTCGTTCATGAGCACGCCCCCCAGAGGCACGTAGCCGGAGTTGACCCCCTTGGCGAACGTGATCAGGTCCGGGGTGACCTGCCAATGATCGACCGCGAACCACTCGCCACAGCGCCCGAACCCGGCCATCACCTCGTCGGCGATCATGAGGACGCCGAACTCGTCGCAGATCGCTCGAACACCGGCGAGGTAGCCCGGCGGCGGCACCAGGATCCCATTTGTCCCCACGACGGTCTCCAGGATGACCGCGGCGAACGACTCCGGGCCCTCAAGCGTGATCACCTCACGCAGGTGCGCAAGCGCCCGCTCGGTCTCCTCCTCTGGTGTGCTTGCGTAGAACACCGAGCGATAGGGGTACGGGCCGAAGTAGTGCACGATGCCGGGCATGCCGGGCTCGTTGTCCCACCGTCTTGGCTCTCCGGTCAACGCAATCGCCCCGGCCGTCGCACCGTGGTAGCTGCGAATCGCCGACAGGATCTTGAACCGGCCAGTGTGTAGGCGAGCCATGCGCATCGCGTGCTCGTTCGCATCAGCGCCGCCGTTGGTGAAGAACACATGGTTCAGGTCACCAGGCGCCAGCTCGCTGATCAGCCGGGCGGCCTCGCTGCGCGCGTCATTGGCGAAGCCTGGCGCAACGGTGCACAGCTTGGCCGCCTGCTCACAGAGTGCCGCAATCATCTTCGGGTGCTGATGGCCGATGTTGAGGTTGACGAGCTGGCTGGCGAAGTCCAGGTAGCGGTTGCCGTCATAGTCGGTGAAGTGCGCACCGGACGCCGACGCAATGGGCAGCGGATCGAGGCTGCCCTGCGCCGACCACGAGTGGAACACACCAGCACGGTCCAGCGCTTTGACCGTCGGGCCGTCGGCTGACAGCCCAGGCAGCACATCACTCATGACCAGCGCTCCTAACGCATCGTCGGAAAGCCGAGATCGATCTGGGACGTCGCCGGGTCCGGCCAGCGGGAGGTGACGACCTTGCCCCGGGTGTAGAAGTTGACTCCCTCTGGCCCATACATGTGCGTGTCGCCGAAGAGTGAGGCCTTCCAGCCGCCGAACGAGTAGTACGCGACCGGAGTCGGGATCGGCACGTTGATGCCGACCATGCCTACCTCGACGTCGAACTGGAACTGCCGGGCCGCGCCGCCATCGCGGGTGAAGATCGCCGTGCCGTTGGCGAACGGGTTCGCATTGATCAGCTCGACCGCCTCGTCGTAGGTCTCCGCCCGCAGGACCGCCAGCACCGGGCCGAAGATCTCGTCGGTGTAGACGCTCATGTCCGTGGTGACACCGTCGAGGAGGGTCGGCCCGAGGAAGAAGCCCTCGCTCGGCACGGCGCCGGCGCGCCCGTCGACGACGACCTTGGCGCCGGACTGCTCGCCCGCCGCGATGTAGCCGGCCACCTTGTCCCGGTGCGCACCCGTGATCAGTGGGCCCATCTCGCTGTCCGGATCGGCGCCCGCTCCCACCCGAAGCTTCGGCAGCCTTGCGGCGATCGCCTCGACGAGCCGGTCGCCGATCCCGCCGACCGCGACCGCCACCGAGATCGCCATGCACCGCTCCCCGGCCGCGCCGTAGGCGGCCGAGACCGCCGCGTCCGCGGCCAGGTCCAGGTCGGCGTCGGGCAGCACCAGCATGTGGTTCTTCGCACCACCCAGGGCCTGCACCCGCTTGCCGTTCTTGGTCCCGGTCTCATAGACATAGCGAGCGATCGGCGTCGAGCCGACAAAGCTGAGCGCCGCCACGTCGGAGTGCGTGAGCAGCGCGTCGACCGCCTCCTTGTCGCCCTGCACAACCGTGAATACGCCATCCGGCAGGCCCGCGCGCTTCCACAGCTGTGCCAACAACAGCGACGCCGAGGGGTCCTTCTCACTCGGCTTGAGCACGAACGCGTTGCCGCAGGCGATGGCATTCGCGGCCATCCACAAGGGGACCATCGCGGGGAAGTTGAACGGCGTGATCCCGGCAACGACCCCGAGGGGCTGGCGGATCGAGTAGACGTCGATACCGTTCGAGGCCTGCTCGCTGAACCCGCCCTTGGTCAACTCGGAGATCCCACAGGCGTACTCGACGTTCTCCAGACCACGGCCGACCTCGGCCGCGGCGTCGGAGAGCACCTTGCCGTGTTCGGCCGTGATGATCTTGGCCAGCTCGTCGGTGTTCGCGTGCACCAGCTCACGGAACGCGAACAGCACCGTCGAGCGTCGCGATAACGACGCCGAGCGCCATTCACGTGCGGCCGCCTTCGCGCTGGCGACGGCCCGGTCGACCTCGTCGGCGGAAGCCAGGTCGAGGTCGGCGGTCTGCAGCCCGGTAGCAGGGTCGTAAACGGGGCTCGTACGCCCGGAGGTGCCGGAGACCAGCTGGCCATCGATCCAGTGCGAGATTTGCGTTGCCATCCCGCAACGCTAGGGCTGGACCGCCGAGTTGGCCGCCACCATACCGTCATTTAATCCCGGGATCCCGGACGTAATGTAACGCGGGGAGGTAACGTGATCTCGCAATGGATCGATCGACTCTGCCGACTCTCGCGGAGGTGCTCGCGCTGCCGGCGGTGCAGCGCGGTAGCCCGCGGGTGCTCGTCGGCGAGGACCAGCTCGACCGTCGAGTTCGCTGGGTGCACGTGAGCGAGGTCAGCGACATCGCCAGCCTGCTCGAAGGCGGTGAGCTGATCCTCAGCACCGGCATCGCGCTACCCGAAGGCGCACCTGAGCTGGCCTGCTACGTGGCCGATCTCAAGGCCGCTGACGTGACGGCGCTGGCGGTGGAGGTGGGCCGCCGCTACCGATATGCGCTGCCGTCGGCGCTGGTCGAGGCCGCGGTCGAGAGCAGCCTGCCGCTGATCGAGCTGCGCCGGGTGACGCCGTTCGTGTCGGTCACCCAGGCGGTGCACACGATGATTCTCGATGCGCGGGTGCAGGAGCTGATCGCCTCCGACGCCGCGCACCAGGCGTTTACAGAACTCACCGTGAGTGGGCAGGGCCCGCAGCAAGTCGTCGATCTCGTGTCGACGATGTCCGGCCGATCGGTGGTCTACGAGAGTACAACACACCACGCCCTGACCTACAGCTGCGCGCCGGATGCCGAACCCGCCGACGTGCTCGCCCAGTGGGAGCGCATCCCGTCAGATCGGGATGAGGGCGACTGCTGGTATGCCGTCCAGGTGTCAGCGCCGAGCGGCGGGACGTGGGGGCGCCTGCTCATGCTCGGCGGCGAGACACCGACGCAGCGGCAGCGCATGCTGCTGGACCGAGGTGCCACCGCACTGGTGATCAACAGGCTCACCGACCGGCAGCTCGACAGCCTCGAACGGCATTCGCACCGCATGCTGCTCGCCGCGCTCGTGCTCGATGCTCAGCCATTGTCGGAGCTGGCCGCCGAGGCGCGAACGCTCGGCGTTCCGTTGGAGCGGCGCAGTCTGACCGGTGTCATCGTCCAGCCGATTGGCGAGTACGTCTCCCCGCGCGGCACCTTGGCGCTGCTGCACGATCTGGCAAGCGTGGCCGGCGCGGCACTGCAGGCGATCCCCGTGCCCGCGCTCGTCGGTGCGCTCGACGATGAGCGCGTCGCGATGCTGCTCACGGTCGGCAGGGCTTCGGACGTCGACGACACGCTCGACCTGGTCAGCGAGCGGTTGCACGCGGTCGCCGCTCGGCGGTCCGACGTACGGCTGGTCATCGGCGCAGGCAGCACCGTCATCGGGCCAGAGCGCGCACAGAGCACCTTGCGCGAGGCGATGCAGGTAGCCGATGCCGCACTGACGCTGCCCGCTCGCAAAGGCTATTTCCGACCGCCCGACCTGCGCCTGCGCGGGCTTGTGTTCACGCTGCGCGACGAGCCGGCACTGCACGACTACGTCGAGCGCGAGCTCGGGCCGCTGCTCGCGCACGATGCGGACACCGGGTCCCAGCTGTACGAGTTCCTCTCGGTCTTCTGCCGCTGCGGCGGTCGCAAGACGGAGACTGCGCATGCCCTGTTCATCTCCCGGCCGGCCGTCTACAACCGCATCCTCAAGGTGCAACAGGTCCTCGGCGTCGACCTCTCCGACGCCGAGGTGGTCCTCGGTCTGCACGCCGCGGTGCTGGCACGCGAGACGATGCGCCAGCCGACGCTGGCCGTGCGTAGTCGAGTGGTCAGAGCCAGTGCCGTTCAGGGGCGCTAGAACCAGCCACTGCTCTCCCGCACACCGGTCGCCGTAGGCTTGTGACCATGACGCAGATCACGCATCCGCTGGTGACTCCACAAGCCTTGCATGCCCTGCTGCAGGACCCGTCGACGGCGCCCACGGTGTTGGACGTGCGCTGGCAGCTGGGGCGGCCGTCACTGCGGCCGGCCTACGAGGAGGGTCACCTGCCGGATGCGGCCTGGGTCGAGTTCGAGAAGGCCCTGACCGGCTGGCCCGGGGAGGGAGGCCGCCACCCGCTGCCGGCCAAGGCGGTGTTCGCCGCCGCGATGCAGGCGGCCGGTGTGCGCAACGACCGGCCCGTCGTCGTCTATGACGAGGCGAACTCCCTTGGCGCCAGCCGACTCTGGTGGCTGCTGCGCTACTTCGGCAAGGATGACGTGCAGGTGCTCGACGGCGGATTTGCGGCCTGGCTGAGGGCCGGGCTGCCGCTGGAGTCCGAGGGGACATCGCCCAGACCGGGCGACTTCACCGCAGCCGCGCGGCCCGAGATGCTGCTCGACGCGGACGGCGCCGCCCGATACGCCGACACCGAGCTGCTGCTCGATGCCCGCCCCGCCGAGCGGTATGCCGGTCGGAACGAGATCATCGACCCGGTCGCCGGACACATACCGGGCGCGAAGCCGTCCCCAGCCCTGGTCAACGTGCAGGAGGACGGTCGGTTCCTGCCCGCCGACGAGCTCGCCGCCCGCTTTGGCGAGCAGGGCATCACGACCGGCACGGTGGTCGGCACCTACTGCGGGTCCGGAGTGCAGGCGGCACACCTCGCGCTGGCCTTCGAGGTTGCGGGTCTCCATCCACAAACCGCGGTGTATGTCGGCTCCTGGTCACAATGGATCACCGACGCGGACCGGCCGGTCGTCACCGAATGAGATCGGTGCAGTGGATCCGCGCGCTATAGCCAACGCACCCACGGCACTCCCCCAACCAACCCGTCACGTGCAGTGGGTCCGCGCGCTATAGCCAACGCATTCACTGCACTCGGCGCCTATCCGCCGTCGACGGAGATCTCCGCGTCCGCGATCATGGCGCGCAACCGCCCGTCGACCTCCTGGTGGTCCAGCCAACCCTCGGGCAGGATCACCCGCCGCTCCGAGCCCGCACGCCCCCGTTGACCCTCGGCGGCCTCGCCAGGCCACGGCTGATCGAGGTCGAGCCCACCGATCAGGTCGTCCAGTGCAGCCAGCGAGTCGACGAGCGCGAGCTGCGATCGCAGCTGGCCACCGACCGGGAAGCCCTTGAAGTACCACGCGATGTGCTTGCGGATGTCCCGGCAGCCCTTGAGCTCGGACTCATAGAACTCCACCAGGTAGGTCGCGTGCAGCCGCAGGATCTCGGCGACCTCGCGCAGGCCCGGCGTCACCCGCTGCGTCGTGCCTGCGAACGCGGCGGCGAGGTCCGTGAAGAGCCACGGCCGCCCGAGGCAGCCGCGTCCGACCACCACCCCGTCGCAACCGGTCTCCCGCACCATCCGCAGCGCATCCTCCGCCGACCAGATGTCGCCGTTGCCCAGCACCGGCACCGAGGTCACGATCTCCTTCAGCCGGCGGATCGCGGTCCAGTCCGCCGTGCCGGAGTAGGCCTGTGCCGCGGTGCGTGCGTGCAGCGCGACAGCCGCGACGCCCTCGCCCTCCGCGATGCGGCCCGCCTCGAGATAGGTCAGGTGGTCGGAGTCGATGCCCTTGCGCATCTTAACGGTGACCGGTACGCCATACGGCGTGGCCTCGCGGACCGCGCTCGCGACGATGCTGCGGAAGAGCTCGGTCTTCCACGGCAAGGCCGAACCGCCGCCCTTGCGGGTCACCTTGGGGACGGGGCAGCCGAAGTTCAGGTCGATGTGGTTACAAAGATCTTCGCTGACCAGGATGTGCACGGCCTTCGCGGTGGTCGCCGGGTCCACACTGTAGAGCTGGATCGACCGTGGCGACTCATCGGCATCGTGCTCGATCAGCCGCATCGTGACCGGGGTGCGCTCGACGAGCGCACGAGAGGTGATCATCTCGCTGACGTAAAGGCAGGTGGCGCCACCTGCCACTGAACCGGCGTCGCCATACTGTCGGCACAGTCGCCGGAACGCCCGGTTGGTGATGCCGGCCATCGGTGCCAGCACCACGGGCGACGTGATGGTGTGTGGCCCGATCTGTAACGGTGGCAGCGTTGGCTGACCCTCCGTCGTCGGAGAGGGAGAGCCTGGGTTCCTGGTGAGCAGATCAGTCATCGCGGGCCCATCATCGCAGGTGACCGCAAATCGCGGTGCTATCGAGTGCGAAGGTCACGGCGACAACGGGCGCCGGCTTGCCGCAGGGCCGGGAGTCACGGCACAGACGATCCGGCCCGTTCGGCGACTCTCTGGACGAGGTGGCGGGGACCACCTGCGGCCGCCTGCGCATACAACCCACGGCGGGTCAGTGGCCAGTCCGTAGGTTTGCCCCTGGTGAAGACGAACTGCGCGAGCCCCAGCGTGCCGTAGTCGAACCCCGCCTTGGACCCGGCAAGCCACAGGTCACGGGTCCGATAGAACTCCTCGTCGAACATCGCGACGATCCGATCGTGATTCTCCTGGTGGTTGCGTCGCCACGCGGACAGTGTGCGCACATAGTGCTGCCACAGGTTCTCCCGATCGATGGACCACAGCCCCTCGTCCGCCAGCAGCCCTTCGACCTCCTGCACGGTCGGCAGGTATCCACCGGGGAAGATGTGCCGGTCGGTCCAGGCATCGTTGCCCTGGTGCATCTGGTTGGTGATCGCGTGCACCATGCCGACCCCTCCGGGAGTCAACAGTCCGTGCAGCACCTGGAAGTAGTTGCGGTGCAGGTGGCGGCCGACGTGCTCGAACATCCCGACGCTGGCAATCCGGTCGTAGGGCCCGCGCACAGCCGGGTCGTCGGCTCCCGGGAGATCCTGGTAGTTCATCAGTCTGAACTGCACCCGATCGCTGACACCCTCTCGAGCCGCGAGCTCGTTTGAGCCCGCGAGCTGTTCGTGACTCAGGGTGATCCCCACGGCCTGCACGTCATACTTCTTCGCCGCAGCCACCGCGAGTGCGCCCCACCCCGAGCCCACGTCGAGCAACCGCTGCCCGGGCTCAAGGCGCAGCTTGCGCAGCACGTGATCGATCTTTTGCACCTGGGCCGCTTCCAGGGAGTCGCCCTCATGCTCGAAGTAGCCGCACGAATAGGTCAGGCTCGAGTCGAGGAACAACCGGTAGTAGTCGTTTCCGACGTCGTAGTGCCGACTGACCTGGTCGCGCTGACGGCTCCGACGGTTGCGCTCCCGGCGGTAGACGCGGCGCAACGGCTTGAGCGCGTGCACGGCGCCCTGGTTGTGCGCGATGATCCAGAAGAAGTCGTCGAGCTCATTCTCACTGATCCGGATGTCACCGCGCACGTAGGCTTCGCCGAAGGCCAGGCTCGCGCTGCCCAGCGTCTTGCGCAGCCGCAGCGGTGCATCCGCAGCGACGTGAATCAGCCTGCCGGAGCTGCCATAGGACCGCTCATCACCATCCCAGAATCGAACTATCGCCCGACCGGAACGGATGCGCCGCAGCACCTGATCAATCAGTCGCTTTTCGACCACACCGCTTTCCACCATGCTATCGCCCTCTTCGACGCTACATAGGTATTCTATCCTGCCGGGCTCGTACGCGCAGGTCGGCGGCGGATGCCCTGATCCCCCAACAGCGACCGAAAGTCCGGCACGTCGTCCAGCGACAGCTCGCGCTCAGTGCGGCCGGGCCGAAGCCCCACCAGCCAGTCGCCCCGCCCGACCAGCGCATCCGCGAGCTCACCTGCACCGCGCTCGATGCGTCGCGCCAGATCGTCGCCTGCGAAGTC
Organism: Leekyejoonella antrihumi; assembly: GCF_007845645.1. Classification (GTDB taxonomy): domain Bacteria; phylum Actinomycetota; class Actinomycetes; order Actinomycetales; family Dermatophilaceae; genus Leekyejoonella; species Leekyejoonella antrihumi. The sequence continues at coordinate 39,133 of NZ_VCQV01000032.1, read as the reverse complement.
GTCGGTCGCGGCGAAGACAGCGGTCGGCAGCACGACCGCGTGCAGGTAGGTGAACAGCGGTCGCATCGCGTGCTCGAGCATCAGCGAGTGGCGCGCCGTGCCGGCAGTCGCCGCGACCAGCACCGGCGTGCCGCCCAGGGACTCCGGATCGATGAGGTCGAAGAATGACTTGAAGAGGCCGCCGTAGGACGCGGCAAACACGGGGGTCACTGCGATCAACGCGTCTGCGGTCTCGACCTGGTCGATCACCGCGCCCAACGACGTGCTCGCGAACCCGGAGGTCAGGTCGGAGGCGATCGCCTGAGCATGCTCACGCAGCTCGACCACCTCGACCTCCGCGCCCTCACCGCGGGCACCCAGCTGGCTCTCGAGGGCCACAACAAGTCGATCGGTCAACAGCCTGGTGGACGATGGCACGCTCAGGCCGGCCGTCACGGCCACAACACGGCGGGTCATCGGGTCGAGCCTTCCTGCCCGGCCGTCACGCCGGGCTCACTCAGATCAGCTGAATCGGCCGGTAGAACGCGGGCGTTCGGCGCGTCGACGCCGGCTGCCAACAGCTCGGCATGAGTCGGTGCGTGCGCGGGCACGTGTGCTGGGCGCAACGCATCAGCCTCCTTGCGCAGCACCGGGATCACCTGCTCCCCGAGGATGTCCAGTTGCTCCAGCACCGTCTTGAGCGGCAGCCCGGCGTGGTCCATCAGAAAGAGCTGCCGCTGGTAGTCACCCACGTCGTCCCGGAAGCCCAGGTAACGCTCGATGACCTGCTGCGGCGAGCCTACGGTCAGCGGCGTCTGCGCCGTGAACTCCTCCATCGACGGCCCGTGACCGTAGACCGGCGCGGCATCGAAGTAGGGCCGGAACTCATGGACCGCATCCTGACTGCTCGCCCGCATGAAGACCTGCCCGCCGAGTCCGACGATCGCCTGGTCGGCGCGCCCGTGGCCGTGGTGCTCGAACCGCTGCCGATAGAGGTCCACCATCGCACGGGTGTGCTCGGTCGGCCAGAAGATGTGGTTGTGGAAGAACCCGTCGCCGTAGAACGCGGCCTGCTCGGCGATCTCGGGGCTGCGGATCGAGCCGTGCCAGACAAACGGGGGTATGCCGTCCAGCGGGCGAGGCGTGGCGGTGAAGCTCTGCAGCGGGGTCCGGAACTTCCCCGCCCAGTCCACGACGTCCTCGCGCCAGAGCCGGCGGAGCAGGTGATAGTTCTCGACCGCAAGGTTGATCCCCTCGCGGATGTCCTTGCCGAACCACGGATAGACCGGGCCGGTGTTGCCACGTCCCATCATCAGGTCGACCCGGCCGCCCGACAGGTGCTGCAGCATCGAGTAGTCCTCGGCGATCTTGACCGGGTCGTTCGTCGTGATCAGGGTGGTGGAGGTCGACAGCTTCAGGCGCGTGGTCTGCGCGGCGAGATAGCCGAGCATCGTCGTCGGCGAGGAGGGCACGAACGGCGGGTTGTGGTGCTCGCCCGTGGCGAACACGTCCAGGCCGACCTCCTCGGCCTTCAGCGCGATGCGCACCATGGCCTGGATCCGCTCGGCCTCCGTAGGCGTGCGCCCCGTCGTGGGGTCGGGGGTGACATCCCCGACGCTGAAGATCCCGAACTCCATGTCGCCTCCTAAGTAGTTGCAATTTCAACTACCTTAACGTGGCATCACGGCGGGACATTCCCCAGTGCCGAGAGGCACACATCTCGCCCATCGGCATACCAAACTCGTGCACCTCTCGATGGGCAGGTATGCCTCTCGACAAGGTGGTCAGAGCCAGCCGTTGTTCTCGGCGACCTGAACGGCCTCGGCCCGCGTGCGGGCGCCGGTCTTGCCGATCACGGAGGACAGGTGGTTGCGCACCGTCCCCTCGGAGAGGAAGAGCGTCCCGGCGATGACGGCCACCGTTCCTCCCCCACGCGCGGCCTTGAGCACCTCGGTCTCCCGCGCGGTCAGTGGCGACTCCCCCGCCACCAGCGAGTCGGTCGCGAGCGCGGGGTCGACCACGCGAAGCCCCTGGTGCACCCGCCGCACCGCATCGGCAAGCTCCCGCGCGGGCGTGTCCTTGACCACGAAGCCTGCTGCGCCCGCTTGCAACCCACGCCGTAGGTAGCCCGGCCGGCCGAACGTGGTGACGATCAGCACGCGAATGTCGGGCAGCGCCTTGCGCAGCTCGGCGGTGGCCGCAATGCCGTCCAGTCCCGGCATCTCGACGTCCATCAGCACCACGTCGGGCCGCTCCCGCTCCGCAACGGCAACAATCTCGTCGCCCCGCGAGGCCTCCGCAACCACAGTCAGGTCGACCTCGAGCTCCAGCAGCGCCGCCAGCGCACCGCGCACCAGGGCCTGGTCATCCGCGAGCATCACCTTGATCGTCACGCACCGACCCTATGGGGCGCGTGCACGACGGCGGTCGGCCGCCTCACGTCAACGCCTGGCTACCCGGCACCGGACCGATCCGCGTCACCGGCGTCCCTTGCCTGGTCGCGACCGGGCCATCGCTCAGCACCAGCATCTGCACCTCAAAACCGTGCGGCTCAAGGGTGCGGGTGACCAACGCTGCACCGACGGCACCCGCCCGCTCACGCAGCCCGCGCAGTCCGTTGCCGCTGAGTCCGACCGCCGCACCCGCGCCGTTGTCCCTGATCGTGATGCTCGAGCTGTCCACCACAATCGTGCACTTCCGCGCGGCACTGTGGCGCACCACATTGGTCACCCCCTCGCGCACCGTCCACGCGAAGACCTCCTGCAGGTCCTCCGGCACCTCGTCGAGCGCATTGGGCAGCTCGGCGTCCACTCCGGCCGCGGTGAGCGCCTCCCTGGCGCGGATCAGCTCGCCCGACAAGGAGATCTCCCGGTACCCCTCGACTGCCCGCCGCACGTCGGACAGGGCGCTGCGCGACAGCCGTTCGAGGTCGGCGACCTCCGCCTTGGCCCGGTCGTGGTCGACGTCGATGAGCCGGTTCGCCAGCTCCGCCTTCACCGTGATGACCGTCAGTGAGTGGCCCAGGATGTCGTGCAGGTCGCGCGCCATCCGGTTGCGCTCCTCCTCCACCAGCAGCTGTGCGTTCTCCTCACGCGCCCGCCCGAGTGCCCGTCCTCGGCGCGCCGCCAGGATCCCACCGCTGCAGGCGACCATGGCCAGGAGCATCGCGAACGGCAACGAGTTATCCGTCTGCCAGCCGGGCAGAGTGAGTTCGAAGACTTGGTAGAGGCCGGTCAGCACCAGGCTCACCACGACTGCCGGCCGGAACGACCAGGTCCACAGCCCCGAGACCGCGAGGAAGACCCACGCCGTCGTGCCGCTCTGTCCGACGAGGGCAGTGGAGAGCCCTGCCAGCACCAGGACGACACCATAGCGAGGCAGGACAGCGCGCCGCTTCGCCCGGCTGAGCTCGACCTCGGGGGCGAACGCGATGCTGCCGGAGGACGAGAAGTGCCAGAGGTATGCCGCGGCGAAGGCGACCACGGCGCCCATCCCGGCCCATCCTCTGACCTCGCCCCGCATACCCCACGCGACGCCGAGCGGCTGCAGCAGAAAGACCAGCCAGATCGCGACCATGACATTGCCGAAGATCCGCCCGGTGTCGTACGCAGCCGCCCGACCGGCCGCGCCCTCCCCGGACGGGTCGATCACGCCGCGCACCCGGCCGACCCAGGCACGCAGCGTGCGAGGTCGACCGGGTGCTTGTGTGTTCATGGACCAAGCCTCTCACTGACGCCTCTCCCCCGATGGGAGACGCTGCCGGATGCTCAGACGCGGTCGGTGTCTCGTTGGAAGCGCCACACGGCGCCGCCGACGAAGATGGCCAGCCAGACGACCGCATTGATCAGCCACGAGATGCGGAACTCACCGAGCAGGGGGCCGTGCACGATCTCGTTCAGACCCCACAGCGGGGTGAACTCGGCGAAAGTCTGATACCACCCGGGCATGGCGCTCAGGTCCACGAACAGACCACCGGCAAAGGCGAAGAGCACGATGCTGAAGGCCAGGATCTGCATGACGTTCTCGGTCGGCAGCAGATATCCCATGAACAGGCCGTATGCGGCATACATCAGGGAGCCGACCCACACGCAGGCCGCGGTGCTCACCCACACCCACAGCGGCATGTCCGCCTTGCCGGTGATCGCGCCCACCACGAAGACGCCGAGCATCGCGGCCAGACCGAGGGTCATGGCGGTGAGGGCCTTCACCAGCACGTAGGCGAGCGACGTGAGCGGGGTCAGCCGCAGCTGGCGGCTCCAGCCCTCGGAACGCTCGATCGACACCATCGAACCGCCGCTTGTCGTCGCGAGAATGGCGCCGTAGAGCGCCATGCTCACCAGGATGAACGCGCTGACATTGCCGTGCGCGCCGGCCGAGAGCGCCTGGTCCTTGCTGCTGATGGTGAGCCCGAATACCAGGTAGAAGAAGATCGGCATCAAGATGGTGAAGATCATCGTGCGCTTGTTGCGCAGCAGTCGCCTGACCTCCAGTCGGAGCAGGGTCGGGTTGAACCCGCCCATCGGTGGGACGTTGCGAGCCCTGATCTGGGGAGCTGTCGTGGTCATCGGTTCTCTCCCTGATCGGAGCTGGTCAATGCGATGAAGGCCTCTTCGAGGCCGCGAGCGACGATCTCGAGGTCGTGGGCCGGTGTGTTGTTGAGCAGATGACGCGCGACCGCGTCGGTGTCGGCCGAGTGGATGAGCACACTGTCTCCGCGGATCTCGACCCCGTCGACACCGGGTATGCCGTGCAGCGCGGCGCTGTCGGCGCCCCGCAGGGTGCAGCGCACGATACGACCCGCTGTCATGGCCTTGACCTCCGCAGCCGTGCCGTCCGCCACCACCTGGCCCTCGCGCACGAGGACGATGCGATCGGCATACGCGTCGGCCTCCTCGAGGTAGTGCGTGGCAAACATCACCGTGCGGCCGCGGCGGGAGTCCTCGCGTATGGCGTTCCAGAAGTCGCGGCGACCGGTGACGTCCATGCCGGTGGTCGGCTCGTCCAGGATGATCAGCTCTGGATCCGACAGCAGCGCCATCGCAAAGCGCAGTCGCTGCTTCTCGCCGCCGGAGCATTTGCCGACCAGGCGGTCGGAGATGTCGGCGATGCCGGCCCGTTCGAGGACCTCGCCGGCGGGACGGCTGTGTGCGAAGAGGCTGGCGGTCAACTGCACGGTCTCCAGGACGCTGTAGTCCTTCAGCAGGCCCCCGGTCTGCAGGACCGCCGAGACCAGCCCCTTGGCGATGGCCTCCCGTGGTGCCATGCCATAGACGCTGACCTGCCCCTTGTCCGGGCGGCCGAGGCCCAGGATCATGTCGATGGTGGTCGTCTTGCCGGCGCCGTTGGGGCCGAGGAAGGCCACGACCTCGCCGGGCCGGACGTTCAGGTCGATGCCGCGCACGGCGTGCACGTCACCGAAGCTCTTGTGGATCCCCTTCAGGTCCACCGCGGCAATCGCCTGCCGTGACTGCCCCGCCTCGCGGGGCCTTTTCAGGTCTGTTGTCATGTCGCCCACTCTGCCGGGCTTCGCGACAGGCACCATGGGGCGACTGTCACCGACCGGCCATGACATTCGTCATCCCTCGACGGTTTAGGCTCATGCGGTGCCTGTCGAAGAACGCCCCTCGGTGCAAAGCTCTCCCCTGCGCGTCAGGGCCGAGCACCTGAGCGACCCCCTGATCCAACGTCTCGCGCGCCTGCCCAAGGCCACGCCGGTGATCACGGTCCTCGTCGTCATGGTGATCGGCGTGATCTTCCGCCACGTCGTCGGCGCAGTCTGCTTCGGCCTGTGCGCGCTGCTGATCGCCTGGCTGCTCTACCTGGCCTGGCCGCGACTGTCCCCGATCGAGCGGATGATGCGCGCGGCGATGCTGCTCCTACTTACGGCCATCGCCGTGGTGCTCGCCGCCTGACGAACCGTCTACCGCGGGCTCGCCCTCCTGCGCCCGAACGGGCTGGACGGTCCGCCGAGAGTCCTTCGACTTTGAGCCGAGCCCCCCAATCATGACCGTTACGGCCGCGACGACGCAGCCGAGGACAAGCGCCGTCGTGAAGTATTCGAGCATGTTCATGGCACCAGAACGTACGCCGGGAACGTGAATGAAACATGTGAGCCGGTCATGGCGCCTTGATCCCCGGTGGTTTTATCATCAACTGTCGGTGACGCCATGCGAGCGGATGCCAATACCGAGGAGGACCCATGCCAGATGCAGTCTCGGCACAGTCCAGCGAAGATCAGCGGCTTGAGGCCCTCGGGTATCACCCTCAGCTGAACCGGGTGCTGGGACTGTTCGCCAACTTCGCCGTCGCGTTCACCTACCTCTCACCGATGGTCGGCATCTACTCGCTGTTCGTGCTCGGCGTCGGCACCGGTGGGCCGGTGTACATCTGGCTCACCTGGATCCCGGTCGCCGGGATGCTTTTGGTCGCCCTGGTATTCGGAGAGCTGGCAAGTCACTATCCGATCGCGGGGGCGCTCTACCAGTACAGCAAGTTTTCCGTCGGGCCACGCTATGGCTGGTTCGTCGGGTGGTTCTACGGAATCGCCCTGCTGGTCACCGTCGCCTCGGTCGATACTGGAGTTGTCGGCTACTTCACCGCACTGATGCACAACTGGTTTCACTGGAACCTCAACCCGTCCAGCCATCTGACGGTCCTGGTGATCACGGTCGTCCTGCTGGCCATTCAGTCGGTGTTGAACATCACGGGTGCCCGCGTCATGGGGCGGGTCGCTCAGTTCGGCGTGTATGTCGAGATCGTGGGCACCTTGGGCATCGCGATCATCTTGGGCATCCACGGTTTCCACCACGGCCTGGGCTACCTGTTCACCACCCAGGGCGTCGAGCATGCCGCGCACAATGCGTTGGGGCTGAACTTCGGCGGCGCCTGGTTCCCCGGTGCATTGCTGGTCTCGGTCCTGGCGCCGGTCTACATCTTCTACGGCTTCGAGTCGGCCGGCGATATCTCCGAGGAGACCAAGGACGCCGACCGTCATGTGCCGCGCGCGATGCGGATGGCGCTGATATTCGGCGGCGTCGCGTCGTTCGTGCTGATCGGTGCGTTGCTCCTGGCCATGCCCGCCGGGCCGGACGGGGTGACCAAGACCATCAAGGGTGGCGGCATCCCGTTCATCCTGGCCGAGCTGCCGGCCGGGATGCAGGACTTCCTCCTCCTGTTGATCATCTTCGCGTTCTTCTCCTGCGGCACGTCGATCCAGGGCGCCGGAAGCCGCCTGATCTTCTCCTACTCTCGCGACGGCATCTTTCCGGCCTCGGGCTGGCTGTCGCGGGTGCACTCGCGATTCCGCACTCCGATCAACGCGCTGATCATCGGGTCGGTCGTGACGGTCCTCTTCGTGCTGCTCGAGTATGCCGCGCCGTCGCACAACGTCACACTCGGCTTCATCACCTACCCGGCGAACACGAACGCGCTGGTCTCGCTGGTGTCCTTCGGAGTCAGCGGCATCTACCTGTCGTTCCTGCTCACCGCGATCGGGTCCCTCATCGCCCGGCTACGCGGCTGGGTCCCCGAAGGCCACTTCAAGCTCGGGAGGTGGGGCTATCCGGTCACCATCGTCGCGATCCTCTACCTCGGCCTGATGCTGCTGAACGTCGTCTTCCCCAGCGGGCTGAACAGCCCACGCGGCTACTTCAACGAGGACTGGATCACCCTGCTGATCATGGTGATCATCGCCGTCATCGGCGTGATCATCTTCATTGCCGGACGTCGCAGCCGCCTGACACACATGCACGCGCATCCGTCCGTGTCGATGAACGAGTCGGCACACCGCGACCAGTAGGGAGGGAGACGGATCAGGCAGGCCGACAGCTCGGAACAGCCGCGGGCTCATGCCTATTTTGACAATCATTCTCATTAGGCCTGAGAATGATTGTCATGACCTTTCCTCGGGCCGCCGCGGCCGTTGCCTGCGCCGCCGCCATTGCCGTCCCGACCCTGGCCGCCTGCGGGGGATCCGCGGGCGCCGGCGAGCCGCACACCGTGAGCGTCGCCGCATCGTTCTACCCCATGGCGTATGCCGTGCAGCAGATCGGCGGCGACCATGTCACCGTGACCAGCCTGACCCCCAACGGCGCCGAGCCGCACGACATCGAGCTCACCCCGAAGGAGGTCCTGGCGGTCAGCCAGGCAGACCTCGTCGTCTACGCCAAGGGGTTCCAGGCATCGGTCGACAAGGCCGTCCAGACCGAGGCGCCCAAGAAGGCATTGAACGTGGCAACCGCCGCAAACCTGGACCTGAGCCTTGACAGCGTCGACCAGGTCGCCGGACAGCCGTTGAACCAGAGCGACACCCACGGCACCGACCCGCACTTCTGGCTCGATCCCACGCGCTATGCCAAGGTCGCTCGCGACATCGCCGCCAGGCTGGAGTCGGTCGACCCGACCCACAAGGCGGCCTACGCCGCCGGGTTGAAGACGTTCACCAGCAGGCTCACGGCCCTCGACCGGAGCTACACGGCCACCTTGAAGACCTGTCGCATCAAGGACATCGTCACCAGCCACGCCGCGTTCGGCTATCTCGCGCAGCACTACGGGATGACCGAGGTCGGCGTCTCGGGGATCGCGCCCGATCAGATGCCGACGCCCGGCCGCCTGCAGGCCGTCAGCAACTTCGTGACGGCACATCACGTCACGACGATCTACTCCGAGACGCTCGCGTCCCCCGCGGTCGCCCAGACCATCGCGAGGCAGACCGGGACCAAGGTCAAGGTCCTCGACCCGATCGAAGGCATCACCGACACGTCCGCCGGCAAGGACTACTTTGCGATCATGCGCGCCAATCTCGCGACCCTGAAGTCCAGCCAGGAGTGCAACTGATGGAGACCGTGCTCGCCCTGCGTTCCGCGTCCTTCGGGTATGCCGGAAATCCCGTCGTGCGGGATGCCAGCCTCACCGTGCACTCCGGTGAGGTGATCGCGGTGCTCGGCCCCAACGGCTCCGGCAAGTCGACGCTGATGCGCGGCATCCTCGGGCTCAACGACCACCTGTCCGGCGACCTCGACCTGTTCGGCATCCCGGCAGCGAGCTTCCGCGAGCGCACCCGGCTCGGCTACGTGCCCCAACGGCATACGCTCTCCACCTCGGTGCGAGCCACCGTGCGCGAGATCGTCGAGGTCGGCCGCCTGCCGCACCGGCCGTGGTGGCGCCGGGCCTCCGCGCAGGACCATGAGCTGATCGACCGCGCCCTGGCGCGCGTCGGGCTCGCAGATCGCGAACGCGCCGATGTGTCAACGCTTTCCGGTGGGCAACAGCGACGGGTGCTCATCGCGCGGGCACTGGCAGGGCAGCCGGACATCCTCATCATGGACGAGCCGACCGCCGGGGTGGACACCGCAAGCCAGGAGGTGCTGGCCGAGGTGCTGCAGCGGCTCGCCGCGTCCGGGGTGACCATGATCATCGTGACCCACGAGATCGAGGCGCTACGCGGCATCGTGACGCGCATCGTCGAGGTCTCACATGGTCGCATCGCCTTCGACGGCACCCCGTCCGACCTCATCAGTCGTCAGGGACGCCGCATCCTGGCGGCTTCGGCGACCGGCCATCACCACGTCGATGACGACAGCCCCGAAGGCAAGCGATCGCCCTACGGCGCAGGGCCGCTGGACGAGCTGGACCTGCGCGACAAGGAGCACCGGCATGTTTGACATGTTCCAGCTCGAGGCCATGCGCCATGCCCTCATCGCCGCGCTTCTGGTGGGGGCGGCCGCACCCGCGGTCGGTGTCTTCCTCGTGCAACGCCGGCTCTCGCTGATCGGCGACGGCCTGGGTCACGTGTCCCTGGCCGGTGTCGCGATCGGGGTGCTCACCAACCACTCCCCGATCATCACCGCGCTGATCGCGGCCGTGCTTGCCGCGGGTCTGGTGGAGTTCATCCGCATCCGCGGCCGCACCAACGCCGACGTCGCACTGGCCGTGATGTTCTACGGCGGCATCGCGCTGGGCGTGGTGCTGCTCGCCAAGGCGACCAGTGCGGGTGGACTCTCGATCGAGCAGTACCTCTTCGGCGCCATCCTCACCACTGAGTCCAACCAGCTGTGGCAGTTCGCCCTGCTCGCGGTGGTCGCGGTCGGCACGACGACCGTGCTGCGGCGGCGGCTCTTCGCGATCGCGAACGACGAGGAGTACGCCCAGTCCGCAGGGCTTCCCGTGATGTCGATGAACCTGCTGCTGTCGGTGCTGACCTCGGTCACCGTCGTCCTGTCGATGCGCGTCATCGGCCTGCTGCTGATCAGTGCACTGATGATCCTGCCGAACGCCACCGGCCAGCTGCTCGGCCGCAGCTTCCGCGGCACGACGATCTGGGCGGTCGGCATCGGCTGCGTATGCGGATTCGTCGGCGTCAGCTCGTCCTACTACCTCGACACCCCGTCCGGTGGGACCGTCGTCCTTGCAGCCGTTGCGCTCTTCCTCGTCGCCGCGTCGGTCACCGCCCTGGTGCGCATCGCCCGCGGCCGCCAGCTCCGGCGCAGCAGCCACCCACACCTCCACCAGGACGGCTGCGGGCACGACGCGCAGCTGCACGGCGACCACGTCGACTACGTGCACGAGGGGCATCTGCACACTGCGGAGGCGGACCACCACGGCCACGACAGGCTGCATCCGGCCGGCGCCGGCGACCCCGCATACGCTGAGAGTGCCACCGGCCTGGCCGAGACCACCACGAAGGAGGACCCCGCATGAGTGACACGACGCAGCCTCGCCGCTCCACCCGTCAGCAGGCAGCGGTGGCCAACCAGCTCGCGCAGCTGCCCGATTTCGTGTCCGCGCAGGAGCTGCATGCGCAGCTGCGGGACGAGGGTGAGAGCGTCGGGCTGGCCACCGTCTACCGCGCGCTGCAGGCGATGACGGCCGAGGGGCAGATTGACATGCTGCGCACCGAGGATGGTGAGGCGATCTATCGCGCCTGCAGCACGACCCACCACCACCACCTGGTATGCCGGGAGTGCGGGCGCGCCGTCGAGGTGGAAGGCCCCGCGGTGGAGCGCTGGGCGGAGCAGGTGAGCGCGGAGCACGGCTTCACCGACGCCCACCACGTGATCGAGATCGTCGGCACCTGCGCGGACTGCCGCACGGTCTGACCCGCCGCCTGCACCCTTCCCGTCGAGTGGAGTACAAAGTCGTACTCCACTCGAGCGCTGGGTACGCCACTCGACGGGGAAAGGCCACTCGACGGGGAAGGGTGGCCGGCTCAGGCGCCGGCCGACGCGTCGACTGCTCCCCCGAAGCGGCGGTCCCGCTCGGCGAAGATCTGGATCGCCTGCCACAGATCCAGCCTGGTGAAGTCCGGCCACAGTGTGTCGAGGAAGACCAGCTCGGCATACGCCGACTCCCAGAGCAGGAAGTTGCTGGTGCGCTGCTCCCCCGAGGACCGCACGAACAGGTCGACGTCCGGCATGTCCGGCCAGGTGAGGTTGCGCGCGATCGTCTTTTCGCTGATCGAGCTGGGCTTGAGTTTGCCCGCCCGCACCTGCTCGGCGATCCGTTGCACGGCCTGCGCGATCTCCGCGCGGCCACCGTAGTTGACGCACATCTGCAGCGTCATCACCGAGTTGTCCTGGGTGATCTCCTCGGCTCTGCGCAGCTCCTTCAGCACCGAGCGCCACAGCTTCGGGCGCTGACCGGACCACCGGCAGCGCACCCCCCAGGAGTGCAGCAGGTCGACCCGACGTCGGATGACGTCCCGGTTGAACCCCATCAGGAAGCGCACCTCGTCGGGTGAGCGCCGCCAGTTCTCGGTGGAGAACATGTAGGCCGAGAAGTTGGGCACACCGGCCTCGATCGCCCCCGCGATCACGTCGATCAGCACGGCCTCGCCGGCCTCGTGCCCCTTCGTGCGCGGCAGCCCCCGCTTGTTGGCCCACCGGCCGTTGCCGTCCATCACCATCGCGATGTGCTGCGGCACGAGCTCCGGCGGGATCCGCGGCGGACGCTCACCGCTGGACAGCTGCGGCGGTGGGACTGGCATGGGTCACGCTCCTAACCGGGGTCCCCGCGAAGTACCGAGCGAGGTACGAGCGAAGACTTCGTGGGGTGGTAGCCGGGGTCCCCGCGAAGTACCGGCCGAGGTACGAGCGAAGACTTCGTGGGGTGGTAGCCGGGGTCCCCGCGAAGTACCGAGCGAGGTACGAGCGAAGACTTCGTGGGGTGGTAGCGGCGTGGAGGGGGTGTGATCGATCAGGCGCAGGGATCTCACGCCGCGCTCGAGGTGCCACTGCACGTATGCCGCAACGAGACCGTCCGCCTCGCGGCGCACCGGCTCCTCGCTCGCCTCGACGACCGGCCAGTCACCGGTCAGCAGACCGGCCAGCAGCACGAAGGTCTCGGGTCGCGGAGCCGCCGAGCCGGGGGTCCGGCACGCGCTGCACACGGCACCGCCACTGGCCAGGTTGAACGCCCGGTGCGGTCCGTGCGCACCACACCCCGCGCAGTCGGTGAAGCTCGGCGCCCAGCCGGCGATCGCGACCGCGCGCAGCAGGTAGGAGTCCAGGATCATGCCACTGTCGTGCTCACGGTGGGCCAGGGCGCTCAGCCCACCGGCCAGCAGGTTGAACTGCTGCACCACCGGTTCGTGCTCCTCGCTGATGCGATCGGCGGTCTCCAGCATCGCGGCGGCGCAGGTGTATGCGGAGTAGTCACGGGAGATCCGGTCCCCGTAGGGCGCGATCATCTCGGCCTGCGTGACGGTGTCGAGGGAGCGGCCCTCGTAGCACTGCAGGTCGACCAGCATCCCCGGCTCCAGCCTCGACCCGAAGCGCGACTTGGTGCGGCGCACCCCCTTGGCGACCGCGCGCGCCTTGCCTCGGCCACGGGTGAGCATGGTGACGATGCGGTCGGTCTCACCCAGCTTGTGGGTGCGCAGCACGATCGCGACATCACGGTAGGTGGCCATAGACCTCCATTGTCTCCGATCACCCACACGCTGCTCGCCTAGGCTGGCGGCATGTCGGACACCTCATATGACGTGATCATCGTCGGCGGCGGCCACAACGGGCTGACCGCGGCGGCCTACCTCTCGCGCGCCGGCCTGTCGGTGCTGCTGCTGGAGCGGCAGGACGAGCTCGGCGGGGCCTCGGTGTCGACCGAGACCTTCCCAGGCACTGGTGCGCGACTGTCGCGCTACTCCTACCTGGTCAGCCTGCTCCCGCAGCAGATCATCGACGACCTCGGCCTGCGCATCACACTTGCACGCAGGCGCTACTCGTCCTACACGCCGCGCCCAGGCACGGACACCGGCCTCCTGGTGGACAACCTGGACCAGCCGGCCACGGCCGAGTCCTTCGCGCGCATCGGGGCCGCGGGCGACCTCGACGGCTGGAACACGCTCTACGAGCGCACGCACCGACTGGCGGCGGCGATGTGGCCGACGGTCACCGGCCCCCTGCCGACGCGCAGTCAGGTGCGCGAGCGGATCGGCGACGACGCGATCATGAGCGACTTCCTCGAGCGGCCGCTCGGCGAGGTGATCGAGCGCACGGTGCAGGACGACCTGGTCCGCGGCGTCGTCCTGACCGACGGGCTCATCAGCACGTTCGCCTCGGCGCACCAGGAGGACCTGCAGCAGAACATCTGCTTCCTCTATCACGTGATCGGCGGCGGCACCGGCGCCTGGGACGTGCCGGTCGGCGGTATGGGTGAGGTGTCGGGTGCGCTCGAGGCCGCGGCTCGCGCGGGTGGCGCCAGGATCGAGACGGGCGCAGAGGTCATCGCGGTGAACGACGGCCTGGTCACCTGGCGCACGGGCAAGCGTAAGGAGTCGTCCGCGCGGGCGCACCACGTGCTTTGGGCAGCGGCGCCCGGAGTGCTCGACGGGCTGATGAATCAGGCGGCCGCGCCGGCCGAGGGCTCCCAGGTGAAGATCAACCTGCTGCTGCACCGCCTACCCGAGCTGCTCGACACCCAGGTCGCTCCACAGGCTGCGTTCGGCGGGACGTTCCATATCAACGAGACCTATTCTCAGCTCGAGTCTGCCTATCGCACGGCACTTTCCGGCAGCATCCCGTCGCCCGCACCAGCGGAGATCTACTGCCACTCGATCACCGACCCGAGCATCCTGTCGCCCGAGCTGTACGCGTTGGGAGCGCACACCCTCACGGTCTTCTCGTTGCAGACCCCGGACCGCCTGCTGCAGGGCCGTAACCCGGACCAGGCGCGTGCCGACCTGGAGCGCGGGGTCCTCGACTCGCTGTCCAGCGTCCTCGCCGAGCCCATCGAGGATGCGATCCTGCGCGACCAGGACGGTCGCCTGTGCATCGAGACCAAGACCACCCACGATCTCGAGGAGGTCCTGCGTATGCCGGGTGGCAGCATCTTCCACGGGCCACTCTCCTGGCCCTTCGCCGAGGACGACGAGGACCTGCGCACACCGGCGGCCCGTTGGGGGGTGCAGTCGGCCCATGACGGCATCCTGCTGGCTGGAGCCGGGTCCCGGCGCGGCGGCGGGGTCAGCGGGCTCGGCGGTTACCACGCGGCACAGGCGGTGCTGGACATGTGTTCGAAATAGCCGCATACTGGACGTATGTCCTACGCACTCCAGGGATCCCTGCTCGACCAGGTGGAGGAGGTCGGCCTGCGATCGTTACGCGGCTGCACGCAGCGGCTGCCGCTGAGCCACGGCGCGTGGGTCGACGTGCGCCCGGGTTGGGTCACGGGCGCCGACGAGCTCTTCACCCGACTCGCCGACGGTGGCCTCGCCGGCGTGGAGTGGCAGGGCGAGCGGCGCATGATGTATGACCGCGCGGTCGACACACCCCGTCTGCTGCGGTTCTACGGCGAGCGCGAGCCGCTGCCCGACCCCGTTCTGGCACAGGCCCGTTCGCGGCTGTCTGACTACTACTCGCACGAGCTCGGCGAGCCGTTCACGACGGCCGGCATGTGCCTCTACCGCGATGGTCACGACTCGGTTGCCTGGCACGGCGACCGAGTCGGCCGGTCACGCACGCAGGACACCTGCGTCGCGATCGTATCGATCGGTGCACCGCGGGCACTGCTGCTTCGTCCGGTCGGAGGCGGGGCCGGCCAGACGATCCGCCGGGTGCTCGGTCACGGGGACCTGCTGGTGATGGGCGGATCGTGCCAGCGCACCTGGGAGCACGGCATACCCAAGACCAGCAAGCCGGTCGGTCCGCGCATCAGCATCCAGTTCCGCCCGCACGACGTGCGCTGACAAGCCACCACCGCCGAGAGGCATACCTTCCCGCCCAGCGGCAGCCCAGCGGCATACCTATTTCGTATGCCGCTCACCGGGTTTCTATGCCTCTCGGCGAGCCAGATCCTCCACGGTCCGGCCGTAGACCTCCAGGTCGACGCGGCCGGCGTGGGTGAAGCCGGCGGATCGAAGACAGCCCTCGTAGCCAAAACCGGCGGCCTTGGCTGCCCGGGCCGATCCGATATTCCCGACGGCGGCCCGGATCTCGACCCGCTGCATACCCTGCTCCCGAAGAGCCCAGTCGGCCAGCAGCGCGGACGCGCGCCCGGCCAGACCCTTGCCGCGGTATGCCGGTGCCACCCAGTAGCCGATCTCGGTGGTCGCGGCCCGCCAGTCGGTCTTCTTCAGGTCGATCACCCCGGCGACCTCGCCGTCCACCTCGATGACCCGCACGATGCCGTTGCCAGAGGCCAGCTGCGAGGGTGCGAACTCCTCGACGTACCGCTGCGCGTCCGCCCACCGGTAGGGGTTGGGCAGTGGCAGCCACTTCTGCGTCAGTGCATCACGGCACGCCTGGGTGATCGCGTCGATGTCGGAGGCGCACGGCGCGCGCAGACCGAAATCGTCTGAGGGCAGCGAGTGATCGTCGAAGCGGTGGATGTCATCGGTCACCGCCGCAGCGTACGCGAAGCAGACTCCACCGCACCACGCTAATTACTTCCCACTCGCCTGTCGGGTGACGTGACTACGCTTGCGGACATGGCCTCTCGGACATCGTTCATCGACCATCTCCGCCGCGACTCTGAACGCTTCGCAGAGGTGCTCCTCGACGCTCCCGCGGACGCCAACGTGCCGACCTGTCCGGACTGGAACTCAGACGATCTGCTCTGGCACCTCGCCGAGGTGCAGTGGTTCTGGGCCACCATCGTCACTCAGGATGTGCGCACCACCGATCAGGTGCACGCCCTGACCCACCCAGAGCGGCCGACCACGCGTGGGGCACTGATCGACTCCTTTGAACGCGCTACGGCGCAACTGACTGAGGTTCTCGAGCGGACGCCTGGTGATCAGCCGCGGTGGATGTGGACGTATGGCAAGGATCTTCACACTGTGTCGTACATCAGCCGTCGACAGGCACATGAGGCGTTGATGCATCGCATCGACGCAGAACTGACCGCGGGCGCGCCGATCGCCCCCATCGACCAGGACCTTGCGGCAGATGGCCTGGACGAGATCTTGGCCGTCATGTTTGCCGGCGCACCGGACTGGGTGGAGTTCACCGCCAACCCGGGCCAGGTGATCCAGGTCGTGGCCGAGGACACGTCCGACACCTGGCTGGCGCAGATTGGCCGGATCGCCGGCAAGGACCCGCATTCACGCGAGAGCATCGACGAGGCGAGCATCCGCATCTTGGAGTCGGGCAGCACCACGGCCAGTGCGACCGTAGCCGGAGCGGCCGCCGACGTGGACTGCTGGTTGTGGGGCCGACCAACCGCGGCACCGCTGAAGTCGGCGGGCGACGAGTCCACCCTTCGCGCCTTCGGCGAGATCGTCGCCGAAGGACAGCAATGAGTTGACTGATTCTGTGGCCGGCGCGCCTGGGTCCGGGCGGGCATGCCCCCGGCCCGCGAAATACAGGCTCGATGGAGTTGCGCGATCAGGATTCGGCCCGATCGTCGGCGATACCAGTGGTGACGTGTAGGTCGGCGGTGACTTCGAGGGTGCCGGGGTGGGTGGTGTATTCGCGGCCGGTGGGACTGGTCCAGGTGCTGGTGCCGTCGGGCGTCATGGTGACCTGCCAGCGGGTTTCGTGCTTCGCGCGGTGATGGTGCCGACACAAACACTGCAGGTTGGTCGGCTTGGTGGGTCCTTGTGGCCAGGGGGTCACGTGGTCGACATCGCAGAACTTCGCCGGCCGGTCGCAGCCGGGGAACCGGCAGTGCTGGTCTCGCAGCATCACGTGTCGGCGGATCGCGGCGGTGGGCCGGTAGGTGGCCGCCCCGGTTTCCAGGATGGTGCCGGTGTGCCAGTCGACCAGGGCCCGGGTCAGAGTGACCCCCAGGGTGCGGATCATCTCTTGCACCGCTTCGGCGGGGATGACCCCGATGCCGGGGACCTCCACGTCGGGTAGACACAACGGTCGGTGCTCACGAAGCGGTGGTGGTCGGTCGGGCGGATCCGGTGGGTGATGCTCGTCGTCGGGCGGTGATGATTCGCCCGGGACGAATTCACCAGTGGTGCTGCTGCCATTGCCGGGGTGTTGGTCGAGGTCGATGATCAGGTCTCGCAGGGCGGCGTCCCAGTTGTAGTCCGCCAACAGGTCGAAGAGCACCTGCTCGACCGGGCTGGTCGGCTCGTCCCCGCTGGCAGTTCTGGTGTCGCTGGTAGGCTCGGGCTCACCATTGATGGGTTCGGATTTGATGGGGACCAGGACGTTGACGATGGTCTGCACGTCGGCGTGGCCCAGGATCAGGTCACACAGAGCGTCCGCCCGGCACTCACCCAACGTCTTGCCGGTAATGCTGTCCTGGTGCAGTTGCCGGGCCAGCTCGTCGACGGCCTGGAACGCGGGCAGCGCTTGGCCGGAGCGCAGGATCGCGGTCCATTCACTGAGCCCGTTCTCGGGCCCGGGCCGGGTAAACACCCCGATCTCCTCTTTGGTGCGCTTTGCCCGGGCGGCCTTGGCCGCGGGCGGGTCGCAGCGGCGGACCAACGTGCGGGCCCGGTTACGGGCCTGCCGCGACGTCCACCCCGTCAGCCCGCGGTCCAGGAGCAGGTCCTCCACCTGCGCGCAGGTGTCGTCGGGGGCTTCGGCCAGTTCCCAGGTCACCTGCGCGACGCGGGTCGCGTCCAGTCGTCCGGCGCCCATCTCGTCCAACAACCGGGGTGTTTTGGTGACGGCGTCGACGGCTTCCTCGATGCGTCGGGTGGCCTGCATCGGCCCCCAGCACATCACCGGTGCCAGGTCCACATCGGTGAACTCGCACACGTGCCCGAGGTCGTGCGCGTGCTCCCGCGGCCCCGCACCGTCCGAGTCAGCGTCTGCGTCGGGGCCAAGGTCGCCGCCGAGGTGCAGGGCAAGGGTCTCGGTGGTCGCCGCGTACTGCGCCACCCGCACGTGCTGGATCGCGCTGGCCGTGTTGATCAACGCCTGCGCTGCCTGGATCTGGTCGAGCAGCCCGGCCTTGTCATGGTGAGACCGGTCGGTCTTCGCATGCGAGAACACCGACCGGGACAGCCACCCGATCAACTCCAACGCCCGGTCCGTATCAATGACCAAAGTCTCCGGATCCCGCCCCAGCAGCGCGGTCGCAGCCGCCAACCACTCGGGAGCCGTATCGCTCCCAGTGACCAGGCCGACCGCTGCTTCCTTCATACCTACATCGTACCGATGTCCACCGACAACCATCCCGACTTGGCAACGGGAACGGTGCAGCAGCAGTCAGATTCGGCTAGACCCACGCTTGGACAGAGTCGATCGACCACCACCGAGCCACGCCAAGTGAGCAGACCCCGCGGACGATCTCGATGGGATCGTCACGCAGGGTCTGAGATCGCCGGGCCCGGGCCGCGCAGGATCACTGGCGGACGCACGGTCATCCCTGGTGTGTCGGGCGTCCGATCAGGCGCCGACCGACTCACTCGCGCTCGGGTCTCCTGCGGCGCGAATCGCATCCCGCTCGGCCCGGTTGACCGCCGAGAGCACCGCGGTGAGCGATGCCTTGACGATCGAGCTGTGCACCCCGACACCCCAGAGGACACGATCACCGATCGCGCACTCGAGGTATGCCGCGGCGCGCGCGTCCTCGCCGGCGGACATTGCGTGCTCGGCGTAGTCGAGCACCCGCACATCGACGCCGACCTTGGCGAGTGCGTCGATGAAGGCATTGATCGGGCCATTGCCGTCTCCGGTGACGGTGATCTCCCGGCCGTGGTCGGTCATCGTCGCCTCGATGTGGTCCCGGCCGTCATCGCTGCTCTCGATGCGATGCGTGATGGGCGCGAAACGGCCCCAGGCGGTCTCGCCCTCACCGGTGCCGGGCAGGTACTCGTCCTGGAACGCCTGCCACAGGGCGGCCGGCGAGACCTCTCCCCCGAACTCGTCGGTCCGCTTCTGCACCACACCGCTGAACTCGATCTGCAGCCTGCGGGGCAGGTCGATCTGGTGCTCCGACTTGAGGATGTAGGCAACGCCGCCCTTGCCGGACTGGCTGTTGACCCGGACCACGGCCTCGTAGGAGCGGCCGATGTCGTGCGGGTCGATGGGCAGGTAGGGCACCCCCCATACGAGCTGGTCGATGTCCTTGCCGGTCTCCGTCGACTTCTTGGCCATGTCGTCGAAGCCCTTCTTGATCGCATCCTGGTGCGAGCCGGAGAATGCGGTGAAAACCAGGTCGCCACCGTAGGGATGCCGCTCGCCGACCGGCAGTTGGTTGCAGTGCTCGACGGTGCGGCGGATGTGATCGATGTCCCGGAAGTCGATCTGTGGATCGATGCCCTGTCCGAAGAGGTTCATGCCCAGGGTCACCAGGCAGACGTTCCCGGTCCGCTCTCCGTTGCCGAACAGGCAGCCCTCGATGCGGTCGGCACCGGCCTGGTAGCCGAGCTCCGCGGCCGCGACACCGGTCCCCCGGTCGTTGTGCGGGTGCAGCGACAGCATGACCGACTCACGACGGTCGAGGTGCGCCGACATCCACTCGATCGAGTCGGCATACACGTTCGGCGTGGCCATCTCGACTGTCGCGGGCAGGTTCAGGATCATCTTGTGATCCGGTGTCGGGTCGATGATCTCGCTGACCTCGTTGCAGATCCGGGCGGCGAATTCGAGCTCCGTGCCCGTGTAGGACTCCGGCGAGTACTCGTAGTAGACGTCGGTGTCGGGGATGGTCTCCTCGAGCTTCCGACACAGTCGCGCGGCCTGCACCGCGATGTCGACAATGCCGTCCTGATCCATCCCGAAGACCACCCGGCGCTGCAGGACGGAGGTCGAGTTGTAGAAGTGCACGATCGCCTGCTTGGCGCCGCGGATCGAGTCGTACGTCCGCTCGATCAGCGCATCGCGGCACTGTGTCAGCACCTGGATGCTGACGTCATCGGGGATGTGGCCGCCCTCGATCAGCTCCCGGACGAAGTCGTAGTCGGTCTGGCTGGCCGACGGGAAGCCGACCTCGATCTCCTTGTAGCCCATGGCGACCAGGAGCTTGAACATCCGCATCTTGCGCTCGGAGTTCATCGGGTCGATCAGCGCCTGGTTGCCGTCGCGCAGGTCGACGGCGCACCAGCGCGGTGCCTTGGTGATGCGGTTGTCGGGCCACGTCCGGTCCGGCAGGTCGACCTTGATCTGCTCGTGGAAGGGGACGTACTTGCCGATCGGCATACCTGATGTCTGCTGAGGATGATGCATAACTTCTCGCCTCGGGTTAAGGGCTCGTCAGCGCCTCACGCGATCGCGTGGACCAACTGTGCAACGAGCGGTGCGATGGACTCGGCCCGGGCATGACTCACTCCGCGGCGAGGAAGGCCGAAGATCAGGCCTCGCCGCGGCAGCGAAGAAGAAGCAGTCCGTATGCAGTCCGCACGGTTGTCACATTACGGCACGTATCCGACCACTGTCCACAAGACGGTACTCACGTCCAGTTCGTGGACAGGGTCGTCGATTCACCCGGTCGAGATCCACTCATACATCTCGCGGAGGATGTGCCGCGGTGCGTCCGTCGGTCACACTTGGGCCATGCCGCAGATCTGGGAGCAACGTCGGCCAACTCGCAGGCAGCTGAGCTTTGACCTCGCCTGCGCCGGGGCACTGGCCCTCGTGCTGGGTGGGCTCTACCTGCGAGCGAGCACCGGTGAGTTCCTCCTCGTGGTCGTATTCGCCGCGGCACTGGCCGTCCGACGACTCAGCGTCGGCCTCATGATGGCCCTCGGACTGACCGCCGCCATCATGCAGTTCATGACGCCGCAGTGGATGCCGCGAGTCGCCTTGGTCGATTTCGCCTACGCCGCCTTGTTCTTCATGATCGGCGCCGACCCACGAGCCGCAGTTCGCCGCCTGGGAATCATCCTGGGCGGTCTCGGGTTGGCCGCGCTCCCGTTCTGGACGATCCTGGTGCCGGACGGGCCGGCCGGCGCCGACCCACGCCTGGTCGCCGCGACCGCGGTGACTGCGATGGCCGGCCTGGTGTGCGGTGGCGGGTGGATCGCGGGTTATCTGAGGCTCCAGCGGAGGCGCTCCATCCAGGCAGAGCTCGACGCTCAGGTCGACCGGGTCGAGCGACTCAGGCTTGCCGACCGATACGAGCACGAGTCCCAGCGCAGCCGGATAGCCGCAGACATGCACGACACGGTCGCGCACTCCTGGGCCGTCGTCGCAGCCCAGGCGGACGGCGCGCGCTATGCCATGCGCGACAACCCCGCGGCCACCGAGCAGGCTCTGGAGGTCATCGCCGAGACAGCGCGGTCGACCATTGCGGACGTGCGTACGATCCTCGCCGAACTGCGTGACGTCGAAGCAGAACCGCCCCGTTCCGGTGACGACCGGCACGAGCGCCTGATGCAGCGAATGCGTTCGACCGGCATGCAGATCCAGCATCGTCGGGTCGGCGGCCCGGATCAGGCGTCGTTACTCACCCTGACCGCCCACCGCCTGCTCGGTGAGTCCCTGACCAACGCGCTCAAACACGGCGACCTGCGCGTGCCGGTCCAGGTCTTCGAGGACTGGAGCGCCGGCTACCGGCTGCGGGTCGTCAACGCGGTCGGTACACCTGGGCAGGGCACCGGGCACGGCATCGTCGGAATGATCGAACGCGCCAACATCGCCGGCGGTCACCTCGAATCACGCCGCCTCTCCCGCGAATGGGTGGTCGACGCTTCCATACCCACGCCAAGCCGCGTGAATGCGGCGCGAAAAGTCGACCTGAAGGAATCCGCCCGCTCATGAACGCCTCACCCACCCGAGTCGCGATGATCGACGACCAAGCGCTCTTCCGCGGCGGCCTCGCCATGGTGATCGACAGCCAGACGGACCTCGCCTTCGTCGGCGACGCGGACGATGGGGACGCCGCGGTCGGCCTGGTCGCGAAGGCTCGCCCTGACGTGATCCTCATGGACGTGCGCATGCCACGGGTCGACGGCGTCACCGCGACCAGGAGGATCTGCGAAGAATACCGAGACACGGCGCCGAAGGTCTTGGTGCTGACGACGTTCGACCTCGACGCGGCCGTTGCGGACGCCATCGACGCGGGAGCCAGCGGGTTCCTGCTCAAGGACGCACAGCCCGAGTTCCTGCTCGGCGCCATCCGCGCAGTCGCCTCCGGGAGTCAGGTCGTCGCAGCCAGCGCGACGAAATCACTCTTCGAGCGATTCCGCGCGCATACACGTGCTCCGGGCGAGGAGCTGGACCGGCTCACCGACCGTGAACGGGAGATCATGCTGCGCGCCGCGCAAGGTATGTCGAATGCCGAGATCGCCTCAGCCGAATATCTTTCCGAGGCAACGGTGAAAACGCACATGTCTCGGATCCTCAGCAAGCTACAACTGAGAGACCGGGTGCAGCTGGTCGTCTACTGCTACGAACACGGCCTGCTATGAGTGGTGCCGACGCGAGCCCCGCCGTACATCTCGAGATGTAGCCCGAGTCGATCCTAGGCCCGATGCGCAGGAGGCACCACCCCAGCGAGGCTGGTCGCATGTTCTCGATCGAATCCACCTCTATGTCCCCCGCGGTCGTGTCCTTCCGACAGGTCAGCAAGAGCTACGGCTTCGGCAGCGCCGCGGTCACCGCCCTCGACAGCATCGACATCGACGTCCAGCAGGGCGAGTTCACCGCGATCATGGGTCCATCCGGGTCTGGCAAGTCCACCTTCATGCATGTCGCAGCGGGCCTCGACGACGCCACCTCGGGCGGCGTCTTCCTCGCCGGAGCGCCGCTGCACACCCTGGACGACACTGCCCGGACCATCCTGCGGCGACGCAACGTCGGCTTCGTCTTCCAGTCCTTCAACCTCGTGCCGACACTGAGCGTCGTCGAGAACATCGCTCTGCCCTTTCAGCTCGCGGGGCACAGCATCACTGTCGAGGAGCAACGCTGGATCGATCACCTGGTGCACGTGCTCGGCCTCGCCGCACGGATCACCCACAGACCCGCGGAGCTGTCCGGCGGACAGCAGCAGCGGGTTGCCATCGCGCGCGCACTCGCGCCTCGGCCGGCGATCGTCTTCGCCGACGAGCCGACCGGGAACCTCGACACGCGCTCGTCGAGCGAGGTGTTGCAGCTGATGCGTTCTGCCGCCACGGAATACGGCCAAACCATCGCGATGGTCAGCCATGATCCCATCGCAGCGTCGTATGCCGATCGCGTGGTCGTGCTCGCCGACGGCCGGCTGGTTGCCGACCACGGTCGGCTGACGGCGCAGCAGATCTCCCAGCTGTTGCTCACCGCCGAAGGGGCAGAGGGGGCATCGGCATGAAACGCGACCTTGTGCTCGGCTCCACCCGCGAGCTCACCACCGTCGGAGTGGTGGCCGCGCTCGCGGGTGCCTACTCCGGTGTGCTGCTCACCTGCAGCACGATGCTCACGGCCATCAGTAAACGCACCGGCGGATCGGTGAACCTGCTCCTCACGGTGGTCTCCGTCGTCTTCATCGGAATGGCGCTGTACGTCGCCGCGGTCGTGATCTCCGCGGGGGTGACGACGGTGGTTGCCGGCCGGCTCCAGCACATCGCGACGCTGCGCGTGCTCGGAGCCAAGAGCACCGAGCTGCGCCGCTCGGTCGCGGCGAGCACAACACGGATCTGCATGCTCGGCACCGCGATCGGGGTGGTCGCAGCGACCGGCCTCACCGACGTGGCACGTGTCGTCCTGGTCAGCGACGGTTCGCTGCCAAGCACCGGCTACCCGTGGTTCTCGTACGGGGCGCCCTTGGCAGTGATCGCCACCACCATCACGGCGGCCGTGGCCGGCTGGGCCGGATCACGAGGGGTGCTGGAGGTCTCGCCCGCCGATGCCTTGTCCGGCACGACCGGCGCACGAACGGCCGGTGCGAGGCTGGGTCGCCTGCGGATCACCACATCGGCGGTCCTGGTCATCGGTGGCGCCGCGCTCTTCGCACTCGCGATGATGCTCGGCGAACAGGGCGGTGCCGCGGGGTTCCTCGTGGCGTTCATTGCAGCGTGTGTGACGTCTTCCGGTCTGCTCAGCGGCGCACGGGTCGTGCTCCCGGCGC
This sequence comes from Leekyejoonella antrihumi, assembly GCF_007845645.1. Taxonomy (GTDB): domain Bacteria; phylum Actinomycetota; class Actinomycetes; order Actinomycetales; family Dermatophilaceae; genus Leekyejoonella; species Leekyejoonella antrihumi. Next base: position 14,770 of record NZ_VCQV01000032.1, on the reverse strand, counting down.
TCGTCTCGACGCTCGGCCGGCTCACCGGCTCCGACGCTGCGAGCGTTATCGCCCGACGCAACGCGATCGCCGACCCCGCACGCACGACCCGTTCCACCGTGGGTCTGTTCGTCGGCGTCTCACTCGTCGTCACGATCGCCTCGGGCTCCTCTGCGCTGGAGACTGCCGTCCACTCGTGGCACAACATCACGCTCGCCGAACAACATGAAGCCCACCAGGTCCTGACGGTCGCGACGACCGTCACCATCACCGTCGGGGTCGTCTCATCGCTGATCGCAGCAATCGGCTTCGTCAGCACCATGTCGCTGACCGTGATCCAGCGCCGACGCGAGTTCGGCCTCCTGCGAGCGCTCGGATTCACCGGCGCGCAGGTACGGTCGATGATCACCAAGGAGTCGGTCGCGATGTCGGCCGCCGCGACCGCGGCGGGGGTCGGTGTCGGCCTGTGCTACGGATCCGCAGGAGCTCAGGCACTGATCGGCAACCACGACGACGGCTTCGTCTGGGGGCTCCCGTGGCTGGTGCTGGCCGCGATAGCCCTCGCCTCGCTCGCCGTCATACTCCTGGCGTCACAGCCGCCGGCGCGCCGTGCCATTGCCACCCCGCCTGTCGAGGCGCTGCGGGTCGACGCGTGAACGCTGATGCCTGCCGGCGCGGGCCGGAGCCACGCCGAGTCAGAATCCCAGCTTCGACAGCTGGTTCGGGTCGCGCTGCCAGTCCTTGGCGATCTTCACGTGCAGGTCAAGATAGATACGCTGGTGCAGATGCTCCTCGATCGCGATACGAGCACGCGTGCCGACGTCGCGAAGGCGAGAGCCACCGCGCCCGATGATGATCGCCTTCTGGCTGGGTCGCTCGACGAAGACGTTGACGCGCACGTCCAGCAGGGGCTTGTCCGCTGGCCGGCCTTCGCGCTGCGTGATCTCGTCCACCACGACGGCGAGGCTGTGCGGCAGCTCGTCGCGCACACCCTCCAGCGCCGCCTCACGGATCAGCTCGGCAATCATCATCTCGTCCGACTCGTCCGTGAGGATGTCGTCCGGGTAGAGTTTCGGCGACAGGGGCAGGTGGCCCATCAGCAGCCGCTGCACGATGTCAACCTGGTCACCGCGCGTCGCCGAGCACGGCACGATGTCGTCCCACTCTCCCAGCTGGTCGATGGCTATCAGCTGTTGTGCGAGACGGTCTCGGTCGATCGTGTCGATCTTGGTCGCGATCGCCACGATCGGTCGCCGCCGACCCCGCCTCAGCTCGGCGAGCTCGGCCGCGATGAACTGGTCGCCCGGGCCGATCCGCTGGTCGGCGGGCAGGCAGAACCCGATGACGTCCACATCCAGCAGCGTCTCGCGCACCACGTCGTTGAGCCGATGACCCAGGAGCGTCTTGGGCTTGTGCAGCCCGGGCGTGTCGACCAGGATCAACTGACCGTCCGGCGTCGTCGTGACCCCACGAATCGTGTGCCGAGTGGTCTGCGGCTTGCTCGAAGTGATCGCGACCTTCTGACCCACGAGCGCGTTGGTCAGCGTCGACTTGCCGGCGTTCGGTCGACCCACCAGGGCCGCGAAACCTGCACGGAACTCGCTCATGCTGACCTCCTCGTACCTCGGGTCTCGTCATTCGCCTGCGTCATTGGTCGCTCGCTGCGCTCGCTCATGACGTATTCTCCTTGCTCACCACGTGTGCACGCGCGGGATCGCCGCTCGCGGTCGTCGACTCGTCCGGCACCGGATCGTGCGGACCGAGCTTCTCAGAGTCTGCCGTATGCGCGGGCGCGTGCCGCTCCTGGTCCACCTGTTCGACGAGGAGGGTCGCGATCTGGTGACGCCGACCGGCCATCCGCTCGGCGGTCAGCCGTAGTCCGCCGATCTGCGCCGTGGCGCCCGGGATCGGCACGCGGCCCACGAGCTTGCTCAGCAGGCCTCCCACCGTGTCGACGTCGTCGTCGTCCAACGCGATGTCGAAGTGGTCGGCGAGGTCGTCCACCGACATGCGAGCGGGAACCCGCCACCTGCCGCCCGACAGCTCCTCCGGGCGAGGCGTCACCCGGTCATACTCGTCGTCGATCTCCCCGACGACTTCTTCGAGGATGTCCTCCAGTGTCACCAGGCCCGCGGTGCCGCCGTATTCGTCGATGATCACCGCGAAGTGCCTGCGCGCCTGCTGCATCTCCCGGAGCAGGTCGTCGGCGGGTTTGCTCTCCGGCACGAAGTCGACCTCCCGCATCACCTCGTGGACCGGGCGACCATCGGCGACGTCGGTCCCCAGGCCGCGCGCCACGACATCCTTCAGGTAGAGCAGCCCGACCACGTCGTCCGGCCCGTCGCCCACCACCGGCACCCGCGAGAAGCCCGAGCGGATGAACAGCTTGGTCGCCTGCCGCAGGGTCTTGTCCCGCTCCACGGTGATCATGTCGGTGCGCGGCACCATCACCTCTCGGGCGATCGTGTCGCCGAGCTCGAAGACCGAGTGGATCATCTTGCTTTCTTCGGCCTCGATCAGCTCGGAGTCCGTTGCCATGTCGACGTATTCACGCAGCTCGGCCTCGGAGTCGAACGGCCCCTCCTTGAAGCCCCCACCCGGGGTCACAGCGTTGCCCGTGGCCACCAGCGCCTGCGCGACGGGACCGAGAACCCGCCGCAGCCACAGCACGGTCGGTGCGGCCGCGAGCGCAAAGGTGACCGCGTGCTGACGACCCAGGGTGCGCGGGGAGACTCCGACCAGCACGAAGGAAACCACTGCCATCACGGCGATCGACAACAACATGACCCGCCACAGTCCGTCGATCAGGTCGTTGACGGCAAGCGTCACCAGCACGGCTGCCGTGGCCTCCGTGACGACTCGCATGAACGTCAGCACCATGGCGACAGCGCCGCTGTCCTCCACCAGGATCAGCAGCGCCGATGCACCGCGTCGATTGTCCTCAGCCAGCGACTCCGCCAGATGCCGGCCGATTCGACTTGTCGCCGACTCCGCTGCGGCAAAGAAGAACCCGAGCATGACCGCGCAGACAGCGGTCAGGAGTAACGGAACCATCCCTCTCACTCCCCCGTCGGTGGAGTGATGCGCACCTTTCTCGAGTGCCCATCGCTGCTCGCGAGGAAGGTCAGCAGCAGCCGACGCTGCAGCTCGAACATGGACCGTCGCTCCGCGGGCTCCGCGTGGTCGAACCCGAGCAGGTGGAGTATGCCGTGGACCGTCAGCAGCAGGAGTTCCTCCTCCGCGGTGTGGCCCGCCTCCGCCGCCTGCTTGGCGGCCACCGTCGGGCACAGCACGATATCCCCGAGCACACCCTCCTGCGGCTCCTCGTCATCCTTTCCCGGGCGCAGCTCGTCCATCGGAAAGCTCATGACATCAGTGGGGCCGGGCAGGTCCATCCACTGCACGTGCAAGGTCTCCATCGCCGCCTCGTCCACGATGCGCACGCACAGGTCCGCTTGTGGATGGACGTGCATCTGCCCCATCACGTAGCTGGCACAGCGGTGCAGCTCGTCGAGGTCGACATCGACCTCGGTCTCGTTGAGCAGATCGACGCTCATGCTGGGGTGCTCGCGAAGTATTGAGCGAGGGACGAGCGAAAACTTCGTGGGGTGCCCACTCCCGGGGTCCCCGCGAAGTATTGAGCGAGGGACGAGCGAAAACTTCGTGGGGTGCTCACGAGGGGCCCCGTTGCGCGGAGCGCCGGATCGGCCCGCGTTCCGTGCGAGCGTCATACTCGCCATAGGCCTCGACGATGGCGCTGACAAGTCGATGCCGGACGACGTCGGCTGAGTCGAGGTAGGCGAAAGACACGTCGTCGACGTTGCCGATGATGTCGTGCACGATCCGCAGCCCCGACTGGGTGCCGCCGGGCAGGTCCACCTGCGTCACGTCGCCGGTCACGACCATCTTCGAACCGAATCCGAGACGGGTGAGGAACATCTTCATCTGCTCGGCGGAGGTGTTCTGCGCCTCGTCGAGGATGATGAACGCATCGTTGAGGGTCCGACCCCGCATGTAGGCCAGTGGCGCCACCTCGATCGTGCCCGCGGCCATCAGCCGCGGGATCGAGTCGGGGTCGACCATGTCGTGCAGCGCGTCATAGAGCGGCCGCAGGTAGGGGTCGATCTTGTCGTTGAGGGTGCCGGGCAGGAACCCGAGCCGCTCACCGGCCTCCACGGCCGGGCGGGTCAGGATGATCCGGTGGACCTGCTTGGCCTGCAGCGCAGCGACGGCCTTGGCCACCGCCAGGTAGGTCTTACCGGTGCCTGCGGGACCGATGCCGAAGATGACCGTGTTCTTGTCGATGGCGTCGACGTAGCGCTTCTGGCCGAGCGTCTTGGGCCTGATCGTGCGCCCTCGGCTGCTGACGATGTTCATCGTCAGCACATCCGCCGGTCGCTCCCTGGTCTTGCCACGCAGCATGCCGATCGACCGCTCCACCGCATCGCGGTTCAAGGGCTGCCCGGCGTCGATGATCGTGATCAGCTCGTCCAGCAGGTCCTCCACGAGCGCCATGTCGGCGGGCTTGCCCTCAAGGTGGAACTCGTTCCCGCGCACATGGATGGTCAGACCGGGGAACGCACGCTCCATGGTCCGCAACAGCTCGTCGTGGGGGCCCAGCAGGGTCACCATCGAGATGTCCGGCGAGATCGTCACGGTGTGCGACGCCACGACCGGCCTCGACACGGCGGGCGGAATCACACCATCGGCCTTCGTTTCATCGTGGTCACTCATCGTGCTCCCAGTCTACGGGGCGGCGCCCACAGCGCCGAATGGAATGAGACAGCGCGATGTCGACCACCCGACTACCACCGGGTCCGGGACAGCAGCACGGCCAGCGCGGCAGGTCCCGCGTTGGAGGACCGCAGCACCGTGGAGCCCATCCGGACGGCGATCGCACCGGCGTCCTGGAGCGCGGTCAGCTCGGCCGGACCGATGCCACCCTCCGGGCCGACCACCAGCAGCACCTCCCCCTCCTCGGGCAGGGCCAGGTCGGCGAGGGACTGCTCGGCATCCTCGTGCAGCACCAGTGCAGTCGTGGCCCCCTCAACTCGCGCGACCAGGCCTCGCCTGTCGACCAGCTCCTCGACCGGCGGGACACGCGAACGCCGGCACTGCTTGGCGGCGGCTTGCACCGTCGTCTCCCACTTGCGGTGTGCCCGCGCGGCACGGTCGCCGCGCCACTGCACGATGCTGCGCTCGGCCTGCCAGGGCACGATCCGGTCGATGCCCAGCTCCGTCGCGGCCTCGACCGCCTGCAGATCCCGGTCGCCCTTGGCGAGCGCCTGCACCAGGGCGTAGGTCGGGCCGACGCTCTCGTCCTCGCGCACACTCTGGACCAGCACGTCCAAGACGTCCTTGCCCGCGCCGTGCACCACGCCGTCCGCGACCCGGCCGCTGCCGTCCGCCAGGCGGATCGGTGCGCCCACACGCATCCGGCGAACGGTCGCCGCGTGACGCCCCTCCGGCCCGTCGAGCACCACGACCTGGCCGGATTGGACGCCATCCAGCCCGCCGGGCGCCAGGTGGAAGAGCGGTGCGGTCACCGGCGGCTACTTCTGCTTGAACGCGTCACGCAGCTTGCCGAAGAGTCCCTGGTTCAGTGGCTGGAAGCGGGCCTCGGGGTGCTCCTCGCCGCGCTCTTTGGCCAGCTGGTGCAACAACTCTTCTTGCTGCGGGTCCAGGCGAGTGGGCGTGCGCACATTGGCATGCACCATCAGGTCGCCGCGCTGACCGGTGCGCAGGTGGGTCACGCCGAGGCCGCGCAAGGTGATGACGTCGCCCGGTTGGGTGCCGGCCTTGATGTCGACCTCGCGCTCACCGTCGAAGGTCTCCAACGGAAGGGAGGTGCCGAGCGCGGCCGCCGTCATCGGCAGCTCGACCGAGCAGTGCAGGTCATCGTGCTGACGCTGGAAGGTCGGGTGTTTGCGCACGTGCACCTCGACGTACAGGTCACCGGCGGGTCCGCCTCCTGGACCGACCTCGCCCTCTCCCGCGAGCTGGATGCGGGTGCCCGTGTCGACCCCGGCCGGCACCTTGATGGTGATGGATCGCCGGTCGCGCACGCGGCCCTCGCCCGAGCACTCGAAGCATGGGTCGGTGATGGTCTCACCAAAACCCCGACAGGCGGCGCACGGACGGGTCGTCATGACCTGGCCGAGGAAAGACCGCTGCACCTGCTGCACCTGGCCGGAGCCATGGCAGACGTCGCAGGTGCGCTTGCCGGTCCCCGGCCGCGCCCCGTCACCCTTACAGGTGTTGCAGAGCACGGCGGTGTCGTAGGTGAGGTCCTCGTTGTTGCCGAACACCGCGGTGCCCAGATCGATCTCCAGCGGCAGCAGGGCATCCTGGCCGCGCTGGACCCGGGACCGGCGGGGGTCGCCGCCACCTGCTCCGGCGCCGCCGAAGAACGCGTCCATGATGTCGCTGAAGGAGAAGCCTGCGCCGAACCCGGCCGAGCCGGCGGCGCCATACGGGTCGGAGCCCATGTCATAGGACTGGCGCTTCTGCGGGTCGGACAGGACGTCGTAGGCCTGCGAGACCCGTTTGAACTCGTCGGCGGCCTCGGCGTCGGGGTTGACGTCCGGATGCATCTTGCGCGCCATCTTGCGGTACGCGCGCTTGATCTCCTCAGCGCTCGCATCGCGCGAAACACCAAGATCGGCGTAGTAGTCGTTCACGAATTTCCTTGTCAGCAGACGGTTTCGAAACTATGTGTCATTGCTCGAGAATGTCGGAGACGTAGCGCGCCACGGCACGCACCGCCACCATCGTGGAGGGATAATCCATCCGGGTGGGGCCGAGCACCCCGAGGCCACCGATGAGCTCACCGCCGTAGGACGTGCTGACCACGGAAGTGCTCCGCAGGCCAGCAACGGTGTTCTCGGCTCCAATACGCACGGAAATGCTGTCGCGAGACTCCGCGCTCATCTGGCCCATCAGCCGCAGCAGCACGACGTGCTCCTCGAGCGCCTCGAGCACGGGGCCGAGGGACAGGTGGAAGTCTCGCATCGAGCGGGCCAGGTGACCCGTGCCGGCCAGCGCGACACGCTCCTCGCGCTCGACGCCGAGCAGGTCGGCGACCGATCCGAGCACGTCGGTGGCGACCTCGTTGTCGGCCGGCGCGAAGGCGTCCCGGCACTCACGCAGCCGGATCGCGGCCTCGCGGCGGGTCAGGCCGTCGCTGATCTCGTTGACCTTGCTGCGCAGCGTGCGAAGAAGCTCATCCTCGGTGAGATCGCGCATCACCTCGATCAGGCGCTGCTCGACCCTGCCGGTCGACAGGATCAGCACCACCATCATCCGTTCCGGGCTCATCGGCACCAGCTCGATGTGCCGCACCCGGGCGACGTTGAGCGACGGGTACTGCATCACCGCCGCCTGCTGGGTCAGCGACGACAGCAGGCGGACCGTGCGATCCACGACGTCATCCGGGTCGACGGCCTGGGACAGGAACGTCTCGATGGCCGACCGTTCGGCGCGCGACATCGGCTTGAGCTGGCTGAGGTGGTCCACAAACATCCGGTACCCGGCGTCGGTCGGGATGCGTCCGGCCGAGGTGTGCGGGGCGGAGATCAGACCTTCTTCCTCCAGCGCCGCCATGTCGTTGCGGACCGTGGCCGCGCTGACCCCGAGCTCATGCCGCTCGAGCAGCGCCTTGGAGCCCACGGGCTCAGACGTCGAGACATAGTCCTGCACGATCGCACGCAGGACCTCCAGTCGCCGGTCTTCGCTCATAGTCACCTCCTCCAAGCCAACACCCACTGGCACTCGTCTATGCCGAGTGCCAGTCTAGGTTCTCATGCCGAGTGGGGGCGTGTCGCCACAGCGGCCGGGTCGTGGCCCATCTAACGTTGCGGCGTGACAACCGACCGTTATGGCTCCGATGTACTCGCCGGCGACTGGAAGGCGCCGCCTCGGGGGCGCTCGCGCGAGGTCCCGGCCGAGCGCGACCTGGTCGTCGAGGACGTCGAGACCGGCTGGTGCGGCGCCGTGGTGCGGGTCGAGAAGGCCGGCGGCATGCACGTCGTCCACCTCGAGGATCGTCGCGGCAGGCTCAAGGCCTTCCCGCTCGGCCCGGGCTTCCTGCTCGACGGAGCCCCGGTGATCCTCACCCCGCCTACGCCCGGCAACGCCGACCGGCTCAAGGCGGCACGGCAGGCGGCGACCCGGACCGCCAGTGGCTCGGTCGCCGTCTCCGACAGCCGGGCGCGCGTGGCCCGCGGCTCCCGGATCTTCGTCGAGGGCCGCCATGACGCCGAGCTGGTGGAGAAGGTATGGGGCGCCGACCTGCGCATCGAGGGCGTCGTGGTCGAGCTGCTGGAGGGCGTCGACGACCTGCGCTCGGTGATCCGCGACTTCAAGCCGACCAAGGACCGCCGCATGGGCGTCCTCGTAGACCACCTGGTGCGCGGCACCAAGGAGCAGCGCATCGTCGACGAGGCTCGGGCGATCCCCGAGGCGCGTGCACACGTCCTCGTCGTCGGGCACCCCTACATCGACGTGTGGGAGTCGGTGCGCCCGGAGAGACTCGGCTGGACCACCTGGCCGACGATCCCGCGCGGCACCTCCTGGAAGCACGGCATACTCGCCGAGCTCGGCTGGCCGCACCGGTCGCAGACCGACGTGGCGCACGGCTGGAAGCGGATACTGGGCACCGTGAGGACGTATGCCGATCTGCAGCCCGAGCTGCTCGGTCGCGTCGAGGAGCTGATCGACTTCGTGACGGCGCCATGAGAGCAACCCCACAAAGTTCTCCGGTCGCAAGCTCCCTTCGATACTTCGTGGGGACCCCGACATGAGCGCAACCCCACAAAGTTCTCCGGTCGCAAGCTCCCTTCGATACTTCGTGGGGACCCCGACATGAGCGCCACCCCGCCGCCTGCGATCGGCTCGCAGGGCGCGGTCGGCCTGCGAGCCGAACTGGTTGCCGTCGTGATCACCGTCGACGAGGGGCATCCGCGAGTGCTCGCGTCCGGCCGGCCGCCCCAGCTGCCCGCTGGCCCGTTGCGCCAGGACCACCAGTCGCTGCAGGACGGCGTGCGCGCCTTCGCCGCACGGCAGACCGGCCACACCCTCGGCTATGTCGAGCAGCTCTACACCTTCGCCGACCTCGGCCGCGGCCCGGGAGCCGACCGTGTCGTGTCCATCTCCTACCTCGGGCTGACCCGCGCCCGAGACGACGTGTCGGCCTGGATGCCCATCTATGACCTGTTGCCGTGGGAGGACCACCGCCACATCTGCGCGGACGCCGAGCCGGACCGACTGCTGCAGGAGATCGAGACCGCGCTCGGTCGGTGGACCCGGTCCGACGCCGCGCTCGAAGAGGAGCGCCGCGACCGGTGCGCCCACGTCTTCGGCCACGGTGACCATCCCTGGCGCCCCGAGCTCGCCCTGCACCGCTACGAGCTGCTGTGGGAGGCCGGGCTGGTCGGCGAGTCTCCGACGGGCGGGCACCCGTCCGGCCTGACCGGACCGTCGATGCTGCACGATCATCGGCGCATCCTGGCCACGGGACTGTCCCGACTGCGATCCGCGCTGCAGTACCGGCCGGTCGTCTTCGAGCTGATGCCGCAGACCTTCACGCTCGGTCAGCTGCAAGAGGCCGTGGAGGCCCTGGCCGGCCAGATCCTGCACAAGCAGAACTTCCGCCGCCTGGTCGAGCAGCAGCACGAGCTGGTCGAACCCACCGGTGGCACCTCGCGAGCCACCGGTGGCCGGCCGGCGAAGCTCTACCGCTTCCGGCGAGAGGTCTTCACCGAGCGTCAGCAGGTCGGCACCAAGCTGCCGCTCCCCCGCGCCCGCTGACGCCACCCCCTTACGCGCTCTTCAGCGGATCCGCGCGCTGTAGCTTCCGTTTTCACTGCATCCCGCTGCGCCGCGCGCCCGCGTCTCAGTATTCGCCCCCTTCAGCCGTCTCGGAAATGCAGTGTTATGCTCACTCCTAGCATTTGCTCAGTTAGAGAATAAGCAATCCCGGAGGCCGGATCATGAGCACCGCAACGTATGACAAGGTCAAGGACTTCGTGCCCGAGGTCGAGTGGCCATTGATCGCCGGAGACATCGAGGCAATCGAGGCGCTGAAGATCGAGCACGATGCGGTGATCCTCGCCCACAACTACATGACACCGGAGGTCTTCCACGGCGTGGCCGACATCGTCGGCGACTCGCTTGCGCTGGCTCGCGAGGCGCAGCACGTGCAAGCGGGCACGATCGTGCTGGCCGGGGTCCACTTCATGGCCGAGACCGCCAAGCTGCTGAACCCGGCCAAGCGCGTGCTGCTGCCCGATCTGCGGTCCGGCTGCTCCTTGGCCGAGAGCATCACGCCGCAGGACGTGCGTGACCTGCGCCGGGCTCATCCCGGTGTGCCGGTCGTCACCTACGTCAACACCTCCGCGGCGGTGAAGGCCGAGAGTGATATCACCTGCACCTCCGGAAACGCCGTCAAGATCATCGAGTCGCTCGGCACCGACAAGGTCATCATGATTCCCGACCAGTACCTCGCGCGGAACATCGCCGCGCAGACCGGCGTCGAGGTGATCACCCATCCCGGGTCCTGCGAGGTCCACGAGCGGTTCACTCCCAAGGACATAGAGGACATCCGCTCCGGGCACCCTGGCGTGGTCGTCCTGGCCCATCCGGAGTGCCCACCGGAGGTCGTCAAGGTCGCCGACTACGCGGGGTCGACCGCCGACATGCAGCGGTTCGTGACTGAGCGCAGGCCCGCCAAGGTCGCTCTCATCACTGAGTGCTCGATGAGCGACAACGTGTCGGCCGACCACCCGGACATCGAGTTCGTCCGCCCGTGCAACCTGTGCCCGCACATGAAGCGCAACACCCTGAGCGCCATCCGGGCGGCACTCGAACACGGTCAGCACGAGATCACCGTCGTGCCCGAGCTGGCGGCACCCGCACGCCGCGCGATCGAACGCATGCTGGAGGTGCGATGAACCCTCACGAAGTTCTCCGGTCGCAAGCTCCCTCCGATACTTCGCGGGAGCGTCGAAGCCTGAGCGCCGCGACACGTGTCGCACACCCGAGGCCGGTCATCGTCGGCTCCGGCTTGGCCGGCCTGACCGCCGCATGGTCGCTCGACCCGCGAAACTGCATACTCGTCACACCGGACCGGCTCACCGTCGGCGCCGCGAGCCTGTGGGCACAGGGCGGAATCGCCGCGGCTCTCGCCGACGACGACAGCCCGACACTGCACGCGCAGGACACGTTGCGCGCCGGCGCGTTCGCCGGGGACCGAGACACCGTCGACCGGATCACAGCCGCCGCACCCGATGTGGTGCAGTTGCTCGACCAGTTGGGGGTCCCGTTCGACCGCACGGCCGATGGTCACCTCGACCTCGCCCTCGAGGGCGGCCACTCTCGCCGCCGCGTGGCGCACGCCGGTGACCACAGTGGCGCGACCATCACCACCGCGCTCGCTCACGTCGTGTCCCACGCACCGCACATCGAGCTGCTCGAGGGACATACCGCCACCCGCCTGGTCACGGACCAGTCCGGCGCAGTACGCGGCATCATTGTCCAGGATGCCTCCGGCACCCGACGTGAGATCGACACGGACGCAGTGATTCTCGCGACAGGCGGCATGGGCGGGCTCTTCGCACACACCACCAACCCGACCACCGCGCTGGGCCAGGGCGTGGCACTGGCGGCTCGCGCCGGAGCCCGCACGGACGACCTGCACCTGGTGCAGTTCCATCCCACGGCCCTCGATGTCGGGCGCGACCCGATGCCTCTGCTGACCGAGGCGCTCCGCGGCGCCGGCGCAGTCCTGCTGGCCGATGATGCCCGGTTCGTCGACGAGCTGCAGCCGCGTGACGTCGTGGCAGCCGCCGTATGGGAGCAGCTCACGGACGGACGGAGGGTGCGGCTCGACGCGCGTGCGGTCCTGGACGTGCGCACTCGCTTCCCCTCGGTCTCGGCGCTTGCCGAGGAGTCCGGGCTTGACATCGCACACGATCTGCTGCCGGTGCGGCCCGCTGTGCACTACTCGATGGGTGGTGTGACGACCGACGCTCGTGGCCGCACCAGCGTGCCGGGTCTGTGGGCGATCGGCGAGGTGTCACGCACGGGCCTGCACGGTGCCAACAGGTTGGCCTCCAACTCACTGCTCGAAGCGGTCGTGACCGGACAGGCTGCGGCACAAGATATCTCTACTCGTGCGACGGGGCGATGGGACACCTCAGTCCCATCCGCCGACCCAGAGACCGTCGCACCCGCGACGACCGGGGCGTCGCTGCCCCTGGAGCGCGCGCGGGAGCTCCTCGATACCGCGTGCGGGGTGCTGCGCGACGGTCCGACGTTACAGTCGGCCGTCGACCAGCTGAGTGCGCACACCGCCGGCGACGGCGCCTACGTCGCGTGGCTGATCGCGCGGTCCGCTCTCGCCCACCCGCATAGCATCGGCGGGCACCGCCGCACGGACGACCCCGGTGCTCTTGCTCTCCACGGAGTGTCGGCATGACGGCATCCCACGAAGTCGATGAGCACACAAGGAGATTCACCGCATGATCGATCGCGACCTCTCTCGTGTCGTCGAGCACGCCCTGGCCGAGGATCTCGGCCTGGTCGGTGACCTGACGACCCAGGTGACCGTCTCTGCCGAGGTCACCGGCACCGCCTACCTCACGGCGCGCGTGCCAGGCGTGCTCTCTGGCGCGCGCGCCGTCGACGCGACCTTCGCCGCCGTCGACCCACACGTCCAGGTTGACTGGCAACGTCATGACGGCGACACCCTCGGCGCAGGCGACACGATCGCCATTTTCAGCGGCCGGGCGGCCTCGATTCTGACCGGCGAGCGAGTGGCACTGAACCTGATCGGCCACCTCTCGGGCATCGCGACGCGCACGCGCGGGTTCGTCGACCTGGTAGCGGGCACGGACACCCGGATCGTCGACACCCGCAAGACGACACCCGGTCTGCGCTCACTGGAGAAACGTGCCGTCGTCGACGGCGGCGGCGTCAACCACCGGTTTGGCCTGCATGACGCAATCTTGGTGAAGGACAACCACATCGGACTCGGCGGCGGACTGGAAGCCGTCCTCGCGCGACTGGCAACCCACACGGGTCACCTGGTGCGTGTCGAGGTCGAGGTCGACACGCTCGACCAGCTCGCAGTGGTGCTCAAGCACGATGCCGTGCGGCTGGAGGAGCACAGCGCTCCGGTCGTCCATGCCGTGCTGCTCGACAACATGACGCCAGCGCAGGTGGCCGAAGGAGTCGCCCTCGTGCGCGCTCATCCCGCCGCGGTGGTCGTGGAGGTCTCCGGTGGTGTCGACGAGACCACCGTGCGTGACCTGGCACTGGCCGGCGCGGACGTCATCTCGATCGGCGCACTCACCCACAGCGTCACCTGCCTCGACCTCGGCCTCGACCTCCATCCCGCGAAACGCGAGTTGTAAACCCTCGAGGCGCGACTTGCAACCCTCCGAGAGGCGAGTTGTCGACTCTCGAGACGCGACGTGCGACCCCTCGAGATGGTTGACTGGACGGATGGAGCGCTACCCGATCACGCCACAGACGACGGCACCGGTCACCGGCACCGACCGCACCTGGAGCGCCGTCGCGCACCTGTCCGCCATCATTGCCGCCGTCGTCTCGGCGGGCTGGCTCAGCATGCTCGGTCCCCTGATCGTCTGGGCGGTCAAGCGTGGCAATCCGGCCGTGCGTGCCTCGGCGGCGGGCGCATTCAATTTCAACCTCGCGTTCTGGGTGCTGTATGTCGTGTCGTGGGTCCTGATCTTCTCGGTGCTCGCGCTGCCGGTTGGCGTGGTGCTCCTGGCGGTGATCTTCCTTGTCAGCCTCTGGTGCCACCTCAAGGCGGCACTCCGGTCGCTGGGTGGGAAGCCCTACGAATACCCGTGGCAGATCCGCATACTGCACTGACTTGGGTCGGCAGGGCCAAGAGTGCTCGCCGGGTGGCTACAGCGGCCAGGTGTACCCGAGGGAGAAGTTCACCGCAGTGGCGAACGCACAGTAGAGCAGCCACAACCCGGTGGCGAGGTGGAACAGGCCGAGTCCACGTTCACCGAGCTTGATCCCCAAGGATGCGAAGAAGTCGCAGATATAGATGGCGAGCAGGCCGACGAAGACCAGGCCGACAGGCCAGTCGCCCACTGCGAAGAAGACCACGATGCCCATCGCGGAGATCGTCGCGTAGCCCACGCACATACCCGCGTTCGGACGCGCATCGTTGCCCTGGTATCGGTTGTAGCCGATGGCGAACCAGTGAATCCCGTACGCGGCAAACGCGAAGGCCGCCATATACAGGGCCGGAGACTTCGAAAACACCTGGAACCAGGCCAGCCCCACAAACAAGATGGTGCCGGCGACGAACTGGCAGAACCCCGGCAGCCAGATGCCCCAGACCCCAGTCGACCGGTCGACGCTGGCGTCCCTTTTCGGCCATCCCAGAAGCTCCTGCGGGCCGTAGATCAAGTAGCCGGTACCGAGGCCGAAGAAGCCGAGGGCAAGGGGTGGAAAGGCAGATTGGGCGAAGGTTACGTCCATCAGAACCTCCTACGTTCCGTGGCGACACTTCCAATCTAGTTGATCTGTCAATAGCTGGAGGCGGCCTCCAGACGCACGACGATCGACTTGGAGACCGGGGTGTTGCTGCCCTCCGCGACGTGGTCCAGCGGGACGAGAGCGTTCGCCTCGGGGAAGTAGGCTGCGGCGCAGCCGCGGGCGCTCGGGTAACCGACCACCCGGAACTTCGGCGCGACCCGGTCGACGCCATCGGTCCACTCGCTATGGATGTCGACGATCGCACCATCGGCGA